>VGCZ01000096.1 GCA_016869975.1 Alphaproteobacteria bacterium | reverse complement strand
GCACATGGCGGTCGGCGCGGCCCGAGATCGACGGGCTATCCGAGGCAGAAGTCAGAGAAGCCTTGGAAGGCCTCGACCCGCTTTGGGACGAGCTGTTCCCGGCCGAGCAGGCGCGTATCGTCCAGCTCCTGGTCGAGCGCGTCGAGGTCGGCGTTGCCGGGCTCAAGGTCCGCCTGAGGGTGCAGGGTCTCGCCTGCATGGTCCAGGACCTGGCCGGGATTGCGGCCGCTCCCCGGAGGGCTGCGTGATGGACCCAGTCCAGACGGTCACCATCGAAGTCCCGTTCACCATCCGCAAACGGGGCGGCCGCAAGCAGGTCATCTCCCCCGACGGCGCATCGCCCTGGGTTTGAACCGCCCCGGGTTTGCCGGAGGCTCCAACCCTTGAGAGGATGGAGCAATGAAGACATCGAAGAGCTACTCGCCTGAAGTCCGCGCGCGCGCGGTACGGATGGTTTTCGAGCACGAGGGCGAACACGCCTCGCAGTGGGCGGCGATCGCCTCGATCGCGGGCAAGATCGGCTGCACGCCCGAGGCCTTGCGCCTTTGGGTCCGCCAAGCCGAGCGCGATGCCGGCGGCCGCGCCGGCCCGACGAGCGCCGAGAGCGAACGGGTGAAGGCGCTCGAGCGCGAGAACCGCGAACTGCGCCAGGCGAACGAGATCCTGCGCAAGGCATCGGCGTATTTTGCCCAGGCGGAGCTCGACCGCCGGTTCAAGCCATGATCGCGTTCATCGACGCGCATCGCGATGCCTACGGGGTCGAGCCGATCTGCCGGGTTCTGCCGATCGCCCCGTCGACGTATCACGCGCATGTCGCGTTGCGTGCCGATCCGACCAAGGCGTCGGCGCGGGCACGGTGCGATGCCGCCCTTCGGCGGCAGATCCAGCGGGTGTTCGATGAGAACTTCGCCGTCTACGGCGTGCGCAAGGTCTGGCGGCAACTCGGCCGCGAGGACGTGACTGTCGCCCGCTTCACGGTCGCGCGGCTGATGCGCCAGATGGGCCTGCAGGGCGTGGTTCGAGGCAAAGCCGCCAGGACGACGATCAGCGAACGTGGCGCCCCTTGCCCGGCCGACCGGGTGAACCGCCAGTTCCAGGCGCCACGACCCAACGCGCTGTGGCTGTCGGACTTCACCTACGTCGCGACCTGGCAGGGCTTCGTCTACGTCGCCTTCGTGATCGATGCCTTCGCCAGGCGCATCGTCGGCTGGCGGGTCTCGCGCACGGCCCATGCCAGCTTCGTGCTCGATGCCCTGGAGCAGGCGCTTCACGATCGCCGACCGATCGGGGGCGACGGCCTTGTTCATCACAGCGACCGCGGGGTGCAATACGTGTCGATCAAGTACACCGAGCGCCTCGCCGAGGCCGGCATCGAGCCGTCGGTCGGCAGCGTCGGCGACAGCTACGACAACGCCTTGGCCGAGACGATCAACGGCCTCTACAAGACCGAGGTGATCCGGCGCCGCGGGCCGTGGCGCAACCTGGAGGCCGTCGAGTTCGCGACGCTCGAATGGGTCGACTGGTTCAACAACCGCCGCCTGCTCGAGCCGATCGGAAACATCCCGCCCGCTGAAGCCGAGGCGCGCTACTATGCTCAGG
>VGCZ01000095.1 GCA_016869975.1 Alphaproteobacteria bacterium | reverse complement strand
CGATCAAGCTGGTGAAGAATCCGAACTACTGGCGCAAGGACCGCCCGTATCTCGACGCCATCGAGTGGACCATCGTAGCCAACCGCTCGACGCGCATCCTGTCCTTCGTCGCCGGCAACAGCGATCTCACCTTCGATTCGGATGTCACGTTCCCCATGCTGAAGGACGTCAAGAGCCAGGCGCCGACGGCCATCTGCGAGGCACGGGCGACGAACGTCAGTACCAACCTGATCGTCAACAACCAGTCGCCGCCGTTCGACAACGCCGACATCCGCAAGGCGATGATGCTGGCGCTCGACCGCAAGGCGTTCAGCACGATCCTCTCCGAGGGCAACGACCTGACCGGTGCCGCCATGATGCCGCCGCCCGCCGGCGTCTGGGGCATGCCGGCCGAGGAACTCGCGAAACTGCCGGGCTATGGCCCGGATCGCGAGAAGAACCTCGCCGCAGCCCGCGAGATCATGACCAAGCTGGGCTACAGCGCCGCCAAGCCGCTGAAGATCAAGGTCGCCACGCGCAACATCGCGCTCTACCGCGACCCCGCCGTCATCCTGATCGATCAGCTCAAGCAGATTTTCATCGAGGGCGAGCTCGATCCGGTCGACACGCCCGTGTGGTATCCCAAGGTGGCGAAGAAGGACTACCAGGTCGGTCTCAACCTGACCGGCGCCGGCGTCGACGATCCGGATGTGCAGTTCTACGAGAACTACTCCTGCGGCTCCGAGCGCAACTACACGGGCTATTGCAACAAGGAAGTCGACGCCATGATCGACGCCCAGTCGCGCGAGCTTGATATCGAGAAGCGCAAGCGGCTGGTGTGGGCCGTCGAGCGCAAGCTGGCGGACGAGGTGGCGCGGCCGATCATCTCGTGGGGCGTCGGCAACACCTGCATGTACCCCCACCTCAAGGGCCTCGTGCTGCAGCACAACGCGATCTACAACGGCTGGCGTTTCGACGACGTCTGGCTCGACAAGTAGGTCCGCTACTCCGGCTTGATGCCAGCCGCCTGGAGCACCGGCCCCCACAGGGGCCGTTGCTTTTTCAGCCACTCACCCAACTCCTCCGGCGTGCCACCCATGGCGACGAAACCGCGCTTGCGCAGGTCCTCGCTCATGTCAGGGGCGCGCACCGTCTCGTTGAGCGCGCCGTTGATCCTGCGCACGATGTCCCGCGGCGTCGCCGCCGGCACGATCAGCGTGTAGACGATGGTGCCCTCGACCGGGCCGAGACCGAGCTCGCGGAAGGTCGGGATCTCGGGCGACAGCTCTGAGCGTTTCTCGGCCGCCAGCGCGTAGGCCTTGATCTTGCCGCCGGCGAAATGCGGTTGCACGCTGGTCAGGCTCGACACGCCCAACTGCACATGGCCGCCCAGCAGGTCGGTGACCAGCGGGCCGGTGCCGCGGAACGGCACGTGCGTGAGCTTCACGCCGTTGAGCATGCCGAACTGCTCGCCGGCGAGATGCATGGGAGTGGTCAGGCCGGCGGTGCCGAACTGCACCTTGCCCGGGTCGGCCTTGGCGGCGACGA
Organism: Alphaproteobacteria bacterium; assembly: GCA_016869975.1. Lineage (GTDB taxonomy): Bacteria > Pseudomonadota > Alphaproteobacteria > Reyranellales > Reyranellaceae > JAFAZJ01. Next base: position 639 of record VGCZ01000095.1, on the reverse strand, counting down.
CGATGGCTTTGGCATCCGGCCACGGCGCGTTCGCCGAGCCGACCAGCACCGAGTCCTGGCGCGCGATGAAGCCGACCGGCGCGAAATCCTTGTCCGGATCGTAGCCCAGCTTGGCGATCAGCAGCGGGAACAAAGCCTGCGAATTGCTGCTGATCAGCAGCGTGTGGCCGTCGCCGCCCAGCTTGGCGACGTATTCGTGCGCCAGGTTGCTGCCGGCGCCCGGCTTGTTGTCGACGATCACGGGACCGCCGAGCTTCTCGCGGAAACGCTCGAGAATGGCGCGCGCCAGCGCGTCGGTGCCACCGCCGGGCGGAAAGCCAACCACCAGCCTGACCTGCTGCGAGGGATAGGTGTTGGCGCGCACGGCCGGCGCGGCCAGCAGCGACAGCACCCCGCCGATGCCGGCGCGGCGTGTGATCGACGTCGTCACGGCGTTCCCTCCCTCTTCGCCCGTAAAGCTTACCAGCCGTGCGGCGACGCACAACGTCCGGCGCTCGCGTCGAGCCGGTGCGCCGCGCTAGGCTCGCCTCGGCCCGTCGGCCCTGGGGAGCAGACATGAGCGACACCGATCTCTGGCGCTGGGACGCAGTCGACCTCGCCGCGGCGATCCGCGCGCGCAAGGTATCGAGCGTCGAAGCG
>VGCZ01000094.1 GCA_016869975.1 Alphaproteobacteria bacterium | reverse complement strand
TGCTCGGCGTCGTAGACCCTGGGCTTGGCGTGGATGCCGCCGCCCTGCACGTCGAGCACCGACTTTCGCCGATGGAAGCCGAAGTTCAGCGTGACCCGCCAGTCCTTGCTGGTGTTGGCGAAGGAGCCGTGCACCGCCTGCCGGTTGGTGATCGCCACGTCGCCCGGCTTGCAGACGATCGGCACCGCGTCGGGCAGGCGGTCGCTGCCGGCGGCCGCGACCATGGCCTTGATGTCGACCTTGTTGAGCTTGTGCGAGCCGGGGATCACCCACACGCCGTTGGCCGGCGTGCAGCCGTAGAGCTGCGCCATGGTGTTGAAGCCGTGCGTACCCTCGTCCCACTCCGGATGATCCCAGTGCGTCACGCCATCGCGATGCCAGGCGACCGAGGCGCCCAGGCCCGGCTCCTTGATGAAGATCGCCTCGTTGAACGGCGTGAAGTCCGGGCCGTTGATCGCCGCGGCGACGGCCAGCAGCTGCGGATGGCCATAGACCCGCAGATGCGCCTCGGAGAATTGCAGCGAGCCGAGGATGAGATAGACGATCTCCTTGGGCGCGTCCGACGCCGCCTTGGGCTCGTACATCTTCGCCGGGTGGCGGCCATTGGCGAGCTGGGTGCCGCCGAAGGGATCGCCCAGTGGCTTGGACCACAGGAGGTTCGGGGCCTGGCAATCGACGCTGAGCGCCGGCCGGCCCTTGGCGTCGACCGGCGAGCCCTTCTCGCGCGGCAGGCGATCGAGGATGGATTTGAGATCGGCCTCAATGTCGGCGAGTTCGTCCGCCTTGAGCACGTCCTCGAAGACGTAGAAGCCACAGCGCCAGTAGGCGTCGAGGATCGCGGGGTCGAGCTTGCCGTCCGAGGTGAATCGGATCGGCCCGCGATTGCCCAGTTCGTAAGCACGTTTCTCGCCGGCTGCGAGATAGGCCCGCATGGCCGCTTCCTCGGGACCGTAGTCGACGGTGACCGTTCGCGCGGGCGTGTTCATGGCCGTCCTCCGTTTCCTCCGACTTTGATCGCAGGATAGGGCCGCGCGGCGGCGCCTGACAATCGGCGCGGCTTGCCTTCCGCGACAGGGCAGGCATGATGCCGCCAAGAATGAGAAGCACGCCCCTGGGAGGCGACGTCATGCGTGGTCGAGTGGTCCGGCGAGTTGGGGGGCGCGATGTATAGCTACATCGCGCGGCGTCTGGCCTTCGGCGCGCTGACCGTGCTCGGCGTGTCGATCATGGTCTTCCTGATCATGCGCATCCTGCCGGGCGATCCGCTGGTGGCGATCTTCGGCCCCGAGGGCATGAGCAAGCTCACCGAGGCGCAGCGCGCGCACTACATGGCCGAGTTGGGTCTCAGCGACCCGCTGTGGGTGCAGTATCTCGCCTGGGTGAAGGCCATCATCGCCGGCGATTTCGGCCGCTCCTTCTTCCGCTCCGAAAGCGTCGCCGAGATGATCATGCGGCGCGGTCCGCTGACCGCCGAGATCGCCATCCTCTCGGTGCTGATCTCGTGGATCGTCGGCATCCCCGTGGCGATCCTGAGTGCGCTCAAGCCAAACAGCGTCGCCGACGGCGTCGTGCGCTTCTTCAGCATCCTGTTTCTCGCCGTACCCGGCTTCTGGGTCGGCATGCTGATCGTGCTCGCCCTGCTGTTCTGGTTCGGATACAAGGCGCCGCTCGTCGGCGTCTCGCTGTTCGTCGATCCACTCGCCAACCTGCAGATCGTGATCGGGCCCGCCGTCGTGCTCGGCCTGGGCCAGGCCGCCTATATCGCGCGCATGGGCCGCTCGGCCCTGCTCGAGGTCATCCGCGAGGATTACGTGCGCACGGCGCGCGCCAAGGGACTCAACAACCGGCTGGTGATCGCGCTACACGCTTTGCCCAACGCCTTGCTGCCGGTCATCACCTTGTCGGGCGTGCTGCTGGGCCTGGTGCTGGCCGGCTCGATCCCGGTCGAGCGCGCCTTCGGCACGCCGGGCCTGGGCTACTCGATGTTCCAGGCGGTGAGCGAGCGCGACGTCTTTGTCATGCAGAACCTGGTGTTCCTCTACGCCGTGGTCTTCGTGGTGATCAACATCGCCGTCGACGTCACCATCGCCCTGCTCGATCCGAGGATTCGCTACCGATGACCGTCACCTCGGCCGATCCCAACGCGCCCGCCCAGACCGCGCCGCGCCGACGCTCGATCCTTCGCGGCGTGCTGACTCTGGCGCGCCGCTCGCCGATCTCGGCCTTCTGGGGCGTGGTCGCCGCCCTGATCGTGCTGATGGCGGTCAGCGCCGACTTCGTGGCCCCCTACCCGCCGCTGAAGTCCGACTTCCG
>VGCZ01000093.1 GCA_016869975.1 Alphaproteobacteria bacterium | reverse complement strand
TCAGGCCGCGGATGGTCAGCAGCCGCTCGGTCTGCTCGTTGATCGTGCGCGCGAAGGCCTTGTATTCGTCAGGCAGGTTGCCACGCACGGCATGCTGCAGCTTGCCGACGGACTCCGGCGTCCAGGCGTGGTCCTCGCCGCGCAGGCGGAAAGCGTAATCGCCGCCGACATCGAGCATGTTGCGGTAGATCGGGCTGTCGCCATAGGCGTCGCGGTGACGGCGCACGGTCTCGTGCGCGATCTCCAGCAGACCGGCGCCCTCGATCGTCGTTGCGGTACCTGTAAAGTACTTCTCGATCAGGGTGGACGAGAGGCCGACCGCGTCGAAGATCTGCGCGCCGCAATAGGACTGGTAGGTCGAGATGCCCATCTTGGACATCACCTTCAGCAGGCCCTTGCCGATCGCCTTGATGAAGTGCTTCTGCACCTCGTAGGCCTTGAACGGCAGGCCGTTCTCGACGCGGATCTTCTCCAGGGTCTCGAAGGCGAGATAGGGATTGATCGCCTCGGCGCCGTAGCCCGCAAGCACGCAGAAATGGTGCACTTCGCGCGCCTCGCCGGTCTCGACGACGAGGCCGGTCTGCATACGCAGACCCTGGCGGATCAGGTGGTGGTGCACTGCCGCCGTGGCGAGCAAAGCGGGGATCGGGATGCGATCAGCCGACACCTCGCGATCCGACAGGATCAGGATGTTGTTGTCGGCGAGTACCGCGTCGGTCGCTTCGTGGCAGATCCGCTCCAGCGCCTCCTCGAGGCCCTCGGCGCCTTCGGCGGCCGGCCACGTCGTGTCGATCGTGGCGGTGCGGAAGGCGCCGTCGAGCAGCTCGGAGATCGAGCGGATCTTCTCGAGATCGGCATTCGTGAGCACCGGCTGCGAAACCTCGAGCCGCTTGTGCGTGCCGGCCTGGTGGCCCAGCAGATTGGGCCTGGGGCCGATCATCGACACCAGCGACATCACCAGCTCCTCGCGGATCGGATCGATCGGCGGGTTGGTGACCTGCGCGAAGTTCTGCTTGAAGTAGTTGTAGAGCAGCTTCGACTTGTTGGAGAGCACGGCGATGGGCGTGTCGGTGCCCATCGAGCCCACCGGATCGTCGCCCTCCTTGGCCATCGGCTCGAGGAAGAACTGGATGTCCTCCTGGGTGTAGCCGAAGGCCTGCTGGCGATCGAGCAGAGTGGCCGGATCGTTGCTGGGCGCCGGCGTTGGCTGGTCGGGCAGTTCCGACAGCTCCTCGAGCTTGTACTGCGTGTCCTTCAGCCACTGCTCGTAAGGCTCGGCCTCGGCCAAGGTGCGCTTGATCTCCTCGTCGTCGATGATGCGGCCCTGCTCGAGGTCGATCAGCAGCATCTTGCCCGGCTGCAGGCGCCACTTCTTGACGATCTTCTCTTCTGGGATCGGCAGCACGCCGGACTCCGAGGCCATGATCACATGGTCGTCGTCGGTGACGATGTAACGGGCCGGCCGCAGGCCGTTGCGATCCAGAGTCGCGCCGATCTGGCGGCCGTCGGTGAAGGCGATCGAGGCCGGGCCGTCCCACGGCTCCATCAGCGCGGCGTGGTACTCGTAGAAGGACCGCCGCTTGTGATCCATCAGCGGGTTGCCGGCCCACGCCTCGGGAATCAGCATCATCATCGCGTGCGCCAGCGGATAGCCGCCGGCGACCAGCAATTCGAGCGCGTTGTCGATGCAGGCCGTGTCGGACTGGCCGTGCGGGATCAGCGGCCACATCTTGTCGAGATCGGCGCCGAGCAGCTCCGACTCCAAGGTGCGGCGGCGCGCGTACATCCAGTTGACGTTGCCGCGCACGGTGTTGATCTCGCCGTTATGGGCGATGAATCGGTAGGGGTGCGCCAGCCGCCACGACGGGAAGGTGTTGGTCGAGAAGCGCTGGTGCACGAGACAGAGCGCCGACTCGGTCAGCGGGTCGCGCAGATCGTCGTAGAAGCTCTCGACCTGATGCGCCAGCAGCAGGCCCTTGTAGACCACGGTGCGCGTCGACACCGAGGGCATGTAGAGCTGCGTCAGGCCCGGCAGCTTGCGCTTCTTCTCGAGCTGGGCCAGCGGGTTCTGGGTCTGCTTGCGAATCACCAGGATCTTGCGCTCGAAGGCGTCCTGATCGCGCGTGTTCGGGCCGCGGCCGATAATGCACTGCTTGATGACAGGCATCGTCTCGACGACACGCGTGCCCAGGCCCTCGAGATTGGTCGGCACGTCGCGCCAGCCGATCAGGATCTGGCCCTCGACCTTGATGAAGTGCTCGAACTGCTTGACCGCGAAAGCGCGCGCCTTCTCGTCTTGCGGCAGGAAGCACATCGCCACGGCGTACTCGCCCGGCGGCGGCAGGGTGAGGCCCTGGCGGCCGGCCCAGGTGCGCAGCAGCTTGTCGGGCATCTGGATCATGCAGCCGGCGCCGTCGCCGACCAGCGGATCGGCGCCGACGGCGCCGCGGTGATCCAGGTTGA
>VGCZ01000092.1 GCA_016869975.1 Alphaproteobacteria bacterium | reverse complement strand
CGCGCAAGGTCTGGTCGATCGGCGAATGCGGCGCCAGCAGCGGCGCGAAGACCGCCATGACGACGATGACCGAGATGATGACGATCGGGATCCACGGCACCCGCGCCGTGCGCCGCACGCCCGCGCCACCGCGCAGGGTCAGCAGCGAGCGCCAGAATGGACGAGGTGCATCCGCGGCCGCGGGCAGCGCGCTCTGTGGCCGATCGACTACAGCCATGGCGCGCCCTTTGGGGACCGCCTGTGGCCCCTCGCCATCGTGAGAAGAGCCGGCCAGACGCCGGCCGTCCCGGGAAGACCGCTCATGCCAGCCGGATCCTGGGGTCGACATAGGCGTAGAGGATGTCGACGCCGAGATTGATGGTGAGGATCAGGATCGATTTCAGGATGATTACCGCCTGCAGTAACGGGAAGTCGCGATAGATCACGGCCTCATAGGTCAACCTTCCGATGCCTGGCCAGGCGAACACCGTCTCGGTGACGATGGCGCCGGTGATCAGGTTGCCGACAAAGACGCCCCAGAGGGTCAGCACCGGGATCAGCGCGTTGCGCAGGCAGTGCTTCCAGATCACCGTCGTCTCAGGCAGGCCCTTGATGCGCGCCAGCTTGACGAACTCGCTCTCCATGACCTCGAGCATCGCCGAGCGGGTGATGCGCATGAAGCCGGCGACGAGGAAGGTGCCGAGCGTGATCACCGGAAGCACGTAGTGCTCCGGCCCGCCCATGCGGCTCGACGGCAGCCAGCCCAGCTCGACGCTGAACACGAAGATCAGCAGCACGCCCAGCCAGAAGCTGGGCATGGCGACGCCCAGCACCGCCACCGTGCCGGCGAATCTGTCGAGCAGGCCGCCGCGATTGAGCGCGGCCATCACGCCCAGCGGGATGCCGGCCACCATTCCCAGCAGCAGCGCCCAGGGGATGATGATCAGCGTGTTGGGCAGCCGGTCGAAGAAGGCCTCGACGGCCGGCTGCTTCATGCGGATCGAGCGGCCGAGATCGCCCTGCACCGCGTTGGTGACGAAGATCACGAACTGGTCGAGCACCGAGCCGTCGAGGCCCAGCGTCTTGATCATCGCCTCGCGGTCCTCGGCCGTGGCGTCCTCCGGCAGCATCAGGTCCACCGGATTGCCGGTCAGCCGACCGAGGAAGAAGACGATCATCGCGACCATCACCAGCAGGATGGCGCCCTGCATCAGCCGTCGCGCGATGTAGCGCTTCATGACGCCCCGCTCTCCCTGGAGCCCCTACCTCACTTCTTCGGCCAAGCCTTCTGCTCCGGTCGCGGGACACGCTCGAAGACGTCACCCAGCTCATGCCGGCCGGCGATCGGCGCGAACTGGCCGACCTTCCTGGTGTTGATGGCGTAGTAGCCCATGCCCTCGATGATCGGGATCACCGTCCAGGAGTTGGCGACGATCTCGACCATCTTGTCGGTGAGCGCCGTGCGTTTCTCGCGGTCGAGCTCGGCGATCAACGCGCGGTAGGTCTTGACGTACTCCTGGCAGATATCGCCGCAGTGCTCCTTGTGGCCCAGCAGGCGCTGCGTGCTCTCGGGCGAGAAGGCGCCGTCGTAGCGCCACGGCGCGTCGGGCCGGCCCGCCGTGCGGTACATCGAGGCCCAGCCCAGCAGCTGCGCCTGATCGCCACGCTCGAGCGGCGCGAAGGAGCCCCATTCGTAGTGCTTGAGCGTGACCTTCACGCCGATCTTGGTCCACATGTCGGCCAGCGCGGTGCCGATATCGACCATGAACTGCGTGCCGGGCAGAGCGGTGTTGGCGAATTTCAGCTCGAAGCCGTTGGGATAGCCTTCCTCGGCGAGGATCTTCTTGGCGAGAGCCGGATCGTAGCGGTAGTTCTCGTTGGCCCACTTCTCCCATTTCGCGGCGCTGAAGAAGTCGGTGTAGGCGAACGTCGCGAAGGGATGCGGCATGCGCGCCTTGCCGTTCATCACGTGCTCGATGATCTGCTTGCGGTCGATCGCCAGCGAGAGCGCTTGGCGCACCCGCGGCTTGGCGATCGGCAGATCCTTGTTCTCCGGCTTGTAGGCGCCGTAGAACTGGAAGATCGCCTGCATGGTGCCAGGCACCGACAGCACCTCCAGCCCGGCGCGCGCGGCGCTCAGCATGGTCTCCGGCCCGATCGAGGCGATCGCCGCCTCGCCGGTGCGCACCATGGCCACGCGTGTACTCTCCTCGGGCACCAGCAGGATGTGCAGTTCCTTGAAGTGCGGCCGGCCACGCCAGTGGTTGTGGGTCACGGCCTCGAACTCGATGCGATCGCCCTTGACGTTGCGCTTGAACTTCCATGGCCCGCTGCCGATCGGGTTCTTGCGATACTCCTCGTCGCCGACCTTCTCGATATAGTTCTTGGGCATGATCGCGCCCTCGGGCGCCACGGCGCGCGACAGGCCGGCCGGCAGGCCGATCTGCGGCGAGTTGGTGTTTACCTGCACGGTGAGCTCGTTCACGACCTCGATGCTCTTGATCGTGCGCCGCATGGTGGCGGCGGCGGCGGCCAGCGAGCCCTGGCTCATCTGCCGCTCGAGGCTGAACTTGACGTCGTGCGCGGTGAGCTTGTCGCCGTTGTGGAACACCTGGCCGGGCCGGATGAAGAAGGTCCAGCTCAGGCCGTCGGGCGACAGTTCCCAACGCTCCGCCACGCCGGGCCCGACGCCACCCTTCTCGAAGTTGAACCCCACCAGCGAGTCGTACATCACCGCCTGGTAGACGGCGTTGCCTGGGCGACCCTCGAGGATCGGGTCAAGGGTCTGCGCGCCGAGCGACTCGACGGCGAAGATCAAGGTGCCTTTCTGCTCCTGGGCGGTAGTTGGCGCGACGGCGGCGGCGACAAGCAGGCCCAACGCCAGAGTCGCAATTCGGGCGACACCACGAATCATCGTTTCCTCCTGGACACACCCAATGTCTTCGCTTGGGCTTTTTTGCTTTCCGGACCCCG
>VGCZ01000091.1 GCA_016869975.1 Alphaproteobacteria bacterium | reverse complement strand
GTTCGCTGCCGGTGTACAGCAGGTGGCGCTCGACCAGGATGCGCAGGCGCTCCTCGTCGAAGCGCAGCATGTCGCCCATGCCGCTGTCATAGGCGCTGACCGAGCGCTGGCGCGGCCGGTCGGTCTCATCCGCGGCGATTCCGCCGTCGCCCGCGCTCACCGGCTCGAGATCGACCATCGCCGTGTTGCACAGCGCCTTGAAGCGGTCGGCCGGGTCGTAGACATACGCCACGCCGCCCGACATGCCGGCCGCGAAGTTGCGGCCGGTGTCGCCCAGCACCGCCACCACGCCGCCGGTCATGTACTCGCAACCGTGGTCGCCGGTGCCCTCGACGACGCAGACCGCGCCCGAGTTGCGCACCGAGAAACGCTCGCCCGCGACGCCCTGAAAGTAGGCTTCGCCGGCGATGGCGCCGTACAGGACGGTATTGCCGACGATGATGTTCTCGGTCGGCGTGCGCGGCACGCCGGCCGGCTGCTTCACGACGATGCGGCCGCCCGACAGGCCCTTGCCGACATAGTCGTTGGCGTCGCCGGTCAGCTCCAGCGCCACGCCGCGGGCGAGGAATGCGCCGAAGCTCTGGCCGGCGGTGCCGGCGAGCTTCACCGCGATCGTGCCCTCGGGCAGCCCGGCATGGCCGTAGCGCTTGGCGATCTCGCCGGAGAGCATGGCGCCCACCGTGCGGTTGACGTTACGCACCGGCCGTTCGAGCTGCACCGGCTCACGCTTCTCCAGCGCCGGCTGGGCCGCCGCGATCAGCTGGTGATCGAGCGCGCGCTCCAGCCCGTGGTCCTGGCGTTCGCTGTTCCAGATCGCCACGCCTTCGCGCGCCGGCACCTGGTACAGGATCTTCGTCAGATCGACGCCCTTGGCCTTCCAGTGATCGAGCGCGCGGCGCATGTCGAGGCGATCGACGCGGCCGATCATCTCGTCGAGCGTGCGGAAGCCCAGCTTCGCCATGATCTCCCGCAGCTCTTCGGCGACGAAGAAGAAGTAGTTGATCACGTGCTCGGGCTGGCCGGTGAAACGCTTGCGCAGCACCGGATCCTGCGTCGCCACGCCCACCGGGCAGGTGTTGAGGTGGCACTTGCGCATCATGATGCAGCCGGCGGCGATCAGCGGTGCGGTGGCGAAGCCGAACTCGTCGGCGCCGAGCAGCGCGCCGATGGCGACGTCGCGGCCGGTGCGCAGGCCGCCGTCGACCTGCACCGCAATGCGTCCGCGCAGACCGTTGAGCACCAAGGTCTGCTGGGTCTCGGCCAGGCCGATCTCCCACGGCGAGCCGGCATGGGTCAGCGAGGTCAGCGGCGAGGCGCCGGTGCCACCCTCGAAGCCGGAGATCGTGACGTGGTCGGCCTTGCACTTGGCGACACCCGCCGCGACCGTGCCGACGCCGACTTCCGACACCAGCTTCACCGACACACGCGCCCGCGGGTTGGCGTTCTTGAGGTCGTGGATCAGCTGCGCCAGATCCTCGATCGAGTAGATGTCGTGATGTGGTGGCGGCGAGATCAGGCCGACGCCCGGCGTGCTGTGGCGCACGCGCGCGATGTTCTTGTCGACCTTGTGGCCGGGCAGCTGGCCGCCTTCGCCAGGCTTGGCACCCTGCGCCATCTTGATCTGCAGATCGTCGGCGTTGACCAGGTACTCGGTCGTCACGCCGAAGCGGCCCGAGGCCACCTGCTTGATGGCGGAACGCATGGAATCGCCGTTGGGCAGCGGCTTGAAGCGGTCGGTCTCCTCGCCGCCTTCGCCGGTGTTCGACTTGCCGCCGATGCGGTTCATGGCGATGGCGAGCGTGGTGTGCGCCTCGCGGCTGATCGAGCCGAAGCTCATCGCGCCGGTCGCGAAGCGCCGCACGATCTTGGCGGCCGGCTCGACCTCCTCGATCGGCACCGGCGTGTCGGCGAACTTGAACGACATCAGGCCGCGGATGGTCAGCAGCCGCTCGGTCTGCTCGTTGATCGTGCGCGCGAAGGCCTTGTATTCGTCGGGCAGGTTGCCACGCACGGCGTGCTGCAGCTTGCCGACGGACTCCGGCGTCCAGGCGTGGTCCTCGCCGCGCAGGCGGAAGGCGTAGTCGCCGCCGACATCGAGCATGTTGCGGTAGATCGGGCTGTCGCCATAGGCGTCGCGGTGACGGCGCACGGTCTCGTGCGCGATCTCCAGCAGGCCGGCGCCCTCGATCGTCGTCGCGGTGCCGGTAAAGTACTTCTCGATCAGGGTAGACGAGAGGCCGACCGCGTCGAAGATCTGCGCGCCGCAATAGGACTGGTACGTCGAGATGCCCATCTTGGACATCACCTTCAGCAGGCCCTTGCCGATCGCCTTGATGAAGTGCTTCTGCACTTCGTAGGCCTTGAACGGCAGGCCGTTCTCGACGCGGATTTTCTCCAGCGTCTCGAAAGCGAGATAGGGATTGATCGCCTCCGCGCCGTAGCCCGCGAGCACGCAGAAATGGTGCACCTCGCGCGCCTCGCCGGTCTCGACGACGAGGCCAGTCTGCATGCGCAGGCCCTGGCGGATCAGGTGGTGATGCACGGCCGCCGTGGCGAGCAAAGCGGGGATCGGAACGCGATCGGCCGAGACCTCGCGATCCGACAGGATAAGGATGTTGTTGTCGGCGAGCACCGCGTCGGTCGCCTCGTGGCAGATGCGCTCCAGCGCCTCCTCGAGGCCCTCGGCGCCCTCGGCGGCCGGCCACGTCGTGTCGATCGTGGCGGTGCGGAAGGCGCCATCGAGCAGCTCGGAGATCGAGCGGATCTTCTCAAGATCGGCATTCGTCAGCACCGGCTGCGAGACCTCAAGCCGCTTATGCGTGCCGGCCTGGTGGCCCAGCAGATTGGGCCTGGGGCCGATCATCGACACCAGCGACATCACCAGCTCCTCGCGGATCGGGTCGATCGGCGGGTTGGTGACCTGCGCGAAGTTCTGCTTGAAGTAGTTGCAGAGCAGCTTCGACTTGTTGGAGAGCACGGCGATGGGCGTGTCGGTGCCCATCGAGCCCACCGGATCGTCGCCCTCCTTGGCCATCGGCTCGAGGAAGA
>VGCZ01000090.1 GCA_016869975.1 Alphaproteobacteria bacterium | reverse complement strand
AGCGATGATCCCATCATCGGGCTGCCCGCCGTGGCCGCCTGATCGATCCGGCACTGGCCTGGAATCGTCGTACTGACCATCCGTCAGCTACACCACGGCTCGGGACACGATCCTTGGTCGAAAGCGCTTTCGGCTTCCTGCCCCCAGTGCCACGTATCCTCAAAGGCTTCGATTTGCGCTGCCGATCCTTTGCCAGATGGTGCCTTAAAGAGCACGTTGTACGATGCGTTCGAATTGAAAGGTGGATCAAGGTAGATGAGGTCGACGCTCTCGCTGGCGATGCTTTCGCGGAGCACGGCGAGGTTGTCGCCGTAGTAGAGCGCATTTGTCATTGTGCAATCCGCGATCCTGTCCTTCTCTGACACTACCGCGCCCGCTTGGTCTTGGGCGAGGATTTCCACTCGCCCTGATGCTGGTGGCCTGATCCCGGTGCCTTGGGCGGCCCTTGGGGGCCAGCCCTCCGCCCCGAGGCCGCAGCCAACGAGGATTTCCGCTCGTCCCAGTGCGTTCAGGGGCCGGGAGCCATCCCCTAGCCGGCCGCGGGGTGCCTCAATCTGGGGTGATCCTAGTGCCGTCCCTGTGCGAGCCGTCGAAATCGGCTCATGCGGCCTTGAAGGCCGCATTGCTTATTGCTTAGCGCATTGCTTATTCCGGCATCGCTAGCCCATTGCGCATTCTTCTTTGAGCCTAAGCGATTGATGTATCGGAGGGATTTGGTGAGCGCGGCGGGGATCGAACCCGCGACCCTCTGATTAAAAGTCAGATGCTCTGCCGCTGAGCTACGCGCCCGCCCTCGGCGGCGTCGGTATAGGCGGCGGGGTCGGCGCGGTCAACGCATGTCAGTTGACGCCGCGCTCGCCGGCGAACTTGGCTTTCAGGCGGTCGAAGACCTTGGGCGACACGAACGACGAGGTGTTGCCACCCAGGCGCGCGATGTCCTTGACCAGGCTCGAGGCGATGAACTGATGCCGGTCGGAGGCCATCAGGAAGATGGTCTCGATGCTGGACTCCATGCGCGCGTTCATGTTGGCCATCTGGATCTCGTATTCGAAATCCGACACCGCGCGCAGGCCGCGGATGATGCAGGTGGCGTTCTGCGACTTGGCGAAATGCACCAGCAGGCCGGTGAAGGGCACGATGCTGATGCGCGGGCGAATCTCCTCGGGCTGCTCGGCGATCACCTCGCCCAGCATCTCGATGCGCTCCTCGAGCGAGAACAGAGGGCCCTTGCCGACGTTCATCGCCGGCGCCAGCACGAGCTTGTCGACCAGGCGCATCGAGCGCCGCACGATCTCGGTATGGCCGCTGGTGATCGGGTCGAAGGTGCCCGGATAGACACCGATCCGCTCGTTCGCCATGTTCCCCCCGCCGTCTGAATCGACGTTTATGGTGCGTTGCGGGACGACCTATTAGCTGGATTACGGGCGCGTTTCCACCTTGTTGCGGCGCTGCAACACAGCACGGCGGAATCAGCCGGGCTCGCCCTCGTCTTCACTCGTCGTCTCATCGCCGCTGTCGTCGGCGATGCGCGTCACCGAGGCCACCCGCTCGCCCTCGCGCACATCGGCCAGGCGGACGCCACGGCCGGTGCGGCCCATGATGCGGATGCCGTCGACCGGAATGCGCACCACCATGCCGCCGTCGCTGGCCAGCATGATCTGGTCGCGCGGCTTGACCGGGAACATCGCCACGACCTTGGCGCCCTCGGCCAGCGCGATCAGCGCCACGCCCTGGCCGCCGCGGCCGGTGACGCGGAAGCCATAGGCCGAGGTGCGCTTGCCGAAACCATCGGAGGTCGCCGTCAGGATGAATTCCTCGCGGCCTTCCAGCTCGCGCAGGCGCTCGTCGGACAGCACCACCACCTGCGGCGTCGCCTCGGCCGGCTCGGTGCCGTTCTCGCCCTCAGCGTGCGGTTCGGACCCGTTCGTTTCGTCCTCCTCGACCACGCCGTTCTCGGCGGCGCGCAGCGCGCGCATCTGACGCACATAGGCGTCGCGCTCGGCCGAGGTCACGTCCTTGCCCGAGTCGATCAGGGTCATCGAGATGACCTCATCGTCGCCCAGCAGGCGTACGCCGCGCACGCCCACGGAGGAGCGGCCGGCGAAGACGCGCACCTTGTCGACCGGGAAGCGAATGGCGCGGCCGTTGCGCGTGGCCAGCAGCACGTCCTGGTCGTCGCGGCAGATCTGCACGGCGATCAGGCGATCGCCCTCGTCCTCGCCCTCGAACTTCATCGCGGTCTTGCCACCGCGCTGAATCGACTCGAAGTCGGAGAGCTGGTTGCGGCGGATATAGCCGCGCGCCGTGCCGAACATCACCTGCAGGCCGCCCCACGTCGATTCGTCCTCGGGCAGCGGCATGACGGCGGTGATGGTCTCGCCCTCCTGCAACGGCAGCAGGTTGACGAAGGCCTTGCCGCGCGCCTGCGGCGCGCCCAGCGGCAGGCGCCAGACCTTCAGGCGATGCACCAGGCCGCGGCTGGTGAAGAACAGCACCGGCACATGGGTATTGGCGACGAACACGGTGGAGACGACATCGTCGTCCTTGGTCGCCATGCCGGCGCGCCCGCGCCCGCCGCGGCGCTGCGCGCGATAGGCTGCCACCGGCACGCGCTTGACATAGCCGCCCTGCGTCACGGTGACGACCATGTCCTCGCGCTCGATCAGGTCCTCGATGTCGGCCTCGTCTTCGATCTCGACGATCTCGGTACGGCGCGGCGTGGCGTAGGCGTCGCGCACCGCGACCAGTTCCTGGCGCATCAGCGCGTAGAGCTTGGGGCGCGAGGCCAGGAGCTCGAGGAAGCCGGTGATCTGCGTCGCGACCTCGCCCAGCTCCTCGGCGATCTTGTCGCGCTCCAGCCCGGTCAGGCGCTGCAGGCGCAGCTCGAGGATGGCGCGCGCCTGGGCCTCGGACAGCCGGTACGTGCCGTCCTCGGCGACGCCGCGGCCGGGCTCGTCGATCAGCTCGATCAGCGGCTTGACGTCCTGCGCCGGCCACGCCCGTTCCATCAGGCGCTCGCGCGCCGTCGGCGGATCGGGCGCGCGGCGGATCAGCTCGATCACCTCGTCGATATTGGCGACGGCGATGGCCAGGCCGACCA
>VGCZ01000089.1 GCA_016869975.1 Alphaproteobacteria bacterium | reverse complement strand
TGCTGTCAACGGCGGTCTGATTCCAGGCCAGCGTGGCGGAGTAAAAGCAGGCCAGTAGGGATGAACGATGTGCCGGCATGGCAAGGGGCCCGATCGGGCCCCTTGCCATGCCGGCGGCGCGCGCGGCCAGCCTGCTATGTCGAGGTAATTTCCCCAGTCTCGGGATCGATTGCGACGTCAGGATCTGTGGCGGGTTCGGTGACCCTGGCTCCCCGGCGGCGGCCGGTGGATTGCGCCAGCCGATAACTTTCGCCGTTCAGCGATAGGATATGGACGTGGTGCGTCAGCCGATCCAACAGCGCGCCCGTCAGGCGCTCGGCACCGAACACCGACGTCCATTCCTCGAACGGCAGGTTCGAGGTCACCAATGTCGAGCCGCGTTCATAGCGCTGGCTGAACACCTCGAACAGCAGCTCGGCCCCCGTCGGCGACAGCGGCACATAGCCAAGCTCGTCGACGATCAGCAATCGGACGGCCGCCAACTCGCGCTGCAGGCGCAGCAGCCGCTTCTCGTCGCGCGCTTCCATCAGTTGATTGACCAGCCCCGCCGCCGTCGTGAACGCGACCGAGAAGCCCTTCTGGCAAGCTGCAAGCCCGAGGCTCAATGCGACGTGCGTCTTGCCCGTGCCCGAGTTGCCCAGCGCGATGATGTTCTCGTGCCGCAGGATGTATTCGCAGCGCGCCAGTTCCAGCACCAACATCTTGTTGAGGCTCGGGATCGCTTCGAACTTGAACGTATCCAGGCTCTTCACCGCCGGGAAGCGTGCCTGCCGGATCCGCCGCTCCACCACCCGACGCTCGCGATCGATAAGCTCGAGCTCGATCAGTCGCAGCAGATAACGCGGATGATCAACCCCGTCGCGCGCACACTCGCGCGCAACCTTGTCGTATTCCCGCAAGACCGTCGGCAGCTTGAGCTGCTTGAGATGATGCGCCAACAGCACCTGCGGCGTGCCGCTGGTGGTCCCTGCCGGCATCTGGCCTGTTGGCATCTGGCCCGGCGCCATCGGGCCGACCGCCGTTTGCTTGTCGGGCTTCCCGGCGGCCATCACGAGAGACCTTCCGACAGCAGAACGCCGTAATCCGACGCCGTCGTCGTCTTGACGCTGGTACGCGGCAGATACGGATACGCCGCCAGGTCCAGCCGTGCCGGCCGCCGCTCGACACGCGACAGCACGATCTGCTTCACCGCATCGAACCCGATCGCCCCCAGCCGGATCGCATCCCTGACGGCTCCCGCCACGATCTCCTTGGGGATCGCCTCCATCAGCCGCAGAACCTGAATGAACTCCCGCTTGCCTCGGTTGCCCATCCGCGCCTCCAGAAGATGGCGCAGATGCTGGAACGCCTCCGGCAGTTCCCAGCCCTGCAACGGAGCTGCCTGATCGAGCGCATTGGGCTTGGTCTCGATCAACGCCAGGTAATGCAGCGGATCGAACACGAACACGCCCTGGCCGTAGGACCGCTGGTGTCGCGCGATCTCCTCCCCGCCGCACAGGATCGCCACCTCCTCGACGAACCCTATTACCATCACCTCCCGGTAGCCGAACGAGGTCGGGACCGAGTAATCGTTGCCCCGGTAGCGCACCAACGCCGTCGACGACACACGCGCCGCGCGCTTCTCGCAAGGCTCCAGCGGCACGGCGGGCAGTTCCCGGAACGCCGTAAGATCGGCCACGAGGCGCGCACCGATGGTCTCGGCATGCCGACCCGCGCGCTCCAACTGCCGCCCCCGGCAGCGCTCGCCCAGTCTCGCATTAAGTGCTTCGAAGCTCGCCACCATCGGGATCGGCGTCAGGAAGTTCGAGCGCGCGAACTTCACCAGACCCTCCACCTTGCCCTTGTCGTTGCCTTTGCCCGGTCGCCCGAAGCGGTCCTTGAACAAGTAGTGGCTCACCAACTCCGTGAACGCACGCGTGCGTTCCCGCCTGCCGTCCCCGCAGATCTTCGCCACCGCAATGCGCAGATTGTCGTAAAGGATCGACAGCGGTACGCCGCCGAAGAACTCGAACGCCGCAACATGCCCATCCAGGAACGCTTCCGTCGTCTCTGCCGGATACGCCTTCACAAAGCACGCGTCCGACTGCGGCAGATCCATGCAGAAGAAGTGGATCTTGCACCGAACGCCGCCAATCACGCCCACCGCCTCGCCAAAGTCCACCTGCGCATGGCCCGGCGGATGCGACAACGGCACGAACGTCTCTTTGCCGCGCACGCGCGAAAGCCGCACATGATCCTTCACCACCGTATAGCCGCCGCCATAGCCGTGTTCGTCGCGCAGACGCTCGAAGATCCGCTTGGCCGTGTGGCGCTGCTTCACCGGTGCGGTCCGGTCCGCCTCCAAGATCGTGTCGATCACCGGAACAAGCGGCCCCAGCTTCGGCTTCGCCACTGCCTTCGTGCGCGTATATCCAGGCGGCAACGAAAACCGGCACATCTTCGACACCGTCTCTCGGCTCAGCCCGAAGACCCGCGCCGCCTCGCGCCGGCTATGACCATCCAAAAATACGAACTGGCGAACGGCGGCGTAAACTTCCACGGCAAACATCCTGGCCAATCCCCAAAGGGACCCGCCCTACCACTGGACGGGTTTTACGCCGCTCGCAGCACCAATACGGCGCCGCTCCTGTGGCAGACTTTTGCACCGCCGCGTACACGCTGGCCTGGACCCGCCAGCTCGACCGCGATCCGGGCTTTGCCGATGCCGCACCGCTGCGCGCGGTGGCGGCGCTGCATGTCGGCGCGTTGTTCCACGGCAATATCGGCGCCGAGGACCGGCTCGATTTCACCGCCATCGGCAGCGGGGTCAATCTGGTGGCGCGGCTCGAGGCGCTGGCCAAGCGCGTCGACCGGCCGCTGGAGATGTCCGCCGCCTTCGCCGCGCTCACCGACGCCGCGCTCGAACCGCTCGGCCAGCACAGGCTCCACGGCGTCGCCCTGCCGATCGACGCCTTTGCCTGCGCGGCGGAGTGACCGGCGCACGCCGCCCCGCCACCGCCGCATCCGCGACGAGACCCGGTGCCGCCGCGCGCGGCGGCACCGGGCCCGGGTGGCCGTTCAGCCGCGATTGCCGCCGTAGGACTGCACGAAGAGCCGCCCGGCATCGATGCGGTCATGCGAGAGCTGGCGGAAATCCTCGGCGACATGGCCGGTCAGCAGCCAGGTCGCCAGCTCCTCGGCAAGGCCGGGCGCGATCTTGAAGCCATGGCCGCTGCCGCCGTTGAAATCGGCATAACCGGCCAGATCGGCGCGCGGGCCGACGAACGGATACCAGTCCGGCGTCACGTCGTAGAGCGCGGTGTAGGCGTGGATCAGCCGCGCGCCCTGCATCGGCGGGATGCGGTGCTCGAGCCGCGACTGGAC
>VGCZ01000088.1 GCA_016869975.1 Alphaproteobacteria bacterium | reverse complement strand
CCTGGCCGGCGGCACCCTCCGGGATGCGCGCAGTTGACGTCTTGTCGGGCCGCGACCGGCGGACCAATCTGCGCGCCACACCGTTCTTCCATTGGAAAGGATCGCCCATGTCGACGATTGCCCCCCAATCGCAGCCGCACGCCGTCATCGCGCCCCGCCCCAAGGGCATGCTGATCGACGGCCAATGGGTCGAGGCCGTCTCAGGTCAGCGCTTCAGCGTCGAGAACCCGGCCAAGCGCACGCTCATCGCCGATGTGCCGCGCGCGGCCGCCGCCGATGTCGATCGCGCCGTCGCGGCGGCGCAGAAGGCGCAACCGGCCTGGGCCAAGGTCGTGCCGCGCGAGCGCGGCAAGCTCCTGCTGAAGATTGCCGAGGCCTTCGAGGCGCGCGTCGAGGAGATGGCGCGCACCATCGCGCTGGAGACCGGCAACGCGCTGCGAACCCAGGCGCGCGGCGAGGCGCGCGGCGCGGCCGACATCTTCCGCTATTTCGGCGGGCTGGCCGGCGAGCTGAAGGGCGAGACCATTCCGCTCGGCGAGCACGTACTGTCCTACACACGGCGCGAGCCGTTGGGCGTCGTGGGCGCGATCATCCCGTGGAACGCGCCGGTGCTGCTGGGCGCGCTGAAGATCGCGCCTGCGCTCTGCGCTGGCAATGCGCTGGTGCTGAAGGCCGCCGAGGACGCGCCGTTGGGCGTGCTGCTGATGGCCGAGATCTGCCAGGAGTTCCTGCCGCCGGGCGTGCTCAACGTGCTGACCGGCTTCGGTGTCGAATGCGGCGGGCCGCTCGCCAACCATCCGGCGATCCGCAAGCTGTCGTTCACCGGCTCGACCGAAATCGGCAAGGTGATCATGCGCGCCGCCGCCGAGCGCATCGTGCCGGTGTCGCTGGAGCTGGGCGGCAAGAGCCCGTCGATCGTCTATCCCGACGCCGACGAGGACTGGGTGGTCGAGGGCATCATCGCAGCGATGCGGTTCACCCGGCAGAGCCAGTCCTGCACCGCGGGCTCGCGCCTCTTCCTGCACGCCGACATCTTCGATTCGTTCCTCGCCAAGCTGAAGGCCAAGACCTCGGCGTTGAAGCTGGGCGATCCGCTCGACGAGCAGAGCGATATTGGCACCATTATCAACAACAAGCAGTTCACCAAGGTCTGCAAGTATGTCGAGGAAGGCCTGAGCCGCGCCGACGCGACGCTGGTGATGGGCGGCCTGCCGCCCAAGAGCGGGCCGCTGAGCGAAGGCTATTTCGCCATCCCGACGATCTTTGCCGACCAATCCAACGACTGGCGCCTGGCGCGCGAGGAGATCTTCGGGCCGGTGCTGGTGGCGATCCGCTGGACCGACGAGGCCGAGGCGATCCGCATGGCCAATGACAGCCATTACGGCCTGGCCGCCTATGTCTGGACGCACGACATCGGCAGCGCCTTGCGCACGGCGCATGCGATCGAATCCGGCTGGGTGCAGGTCAACCAGGGGCTCGGCCAGTCGCCCGGCCATTCCTACGGCGGCTACAAGCAAAGCGGCATCGGCCGCGAGTTCTCGCTCGAGGGCATGCTCGACAGCTTCACCCAACGCAAGAACGTCACGGTGAACTTGAACACACCGCGGCGAACGTAGGGTCAGGCCGCCGTATAGGCGCCGTCGACCGTGTGGGTCGAGCCCGTGACGTAGGCGGCGCGATCCGAACACAGCCAGCACACCATCTCGGCGATGTGCTGGGGCATGCCCATGCGCTTGACCGGGATGCCGGCCATGATCTGCGCACCGCGCCGGGCCATCGTGTCCTTGGTCATGTCGGTCTCGATGAAGCCCGGGCACACGGCGTTCACGCGGATACCGTTTTCGGCGTATTCCAGCGCCGCCGTGCGCGTCAGGCCGACGACACCGTGCTTGCTGGCGACATAGGCCGATGACGTGGGAATGCCGAACAGGCCAGCGATCGAGGCGGTGTTGACGATCGCACCGCCGCCTTGCTTCTGCATCTGCTCGAGCTCGGCGCGCATGCACAGCCAGACGCCCTTGAGATTGACCGCGATCATGCGATCGAAGGCGTCCTCCGGCCAGTCCGCCGTCTTCTTGCCGGCGCCGCCGACCTGGTAGCCGGCGATGCCGGCGTTGTTGAAGGCGCAGTCGAGCCGGCCGAAGGCCGAGACAGCGGCAGACACCATGCTCGCCACGTCGCCCGGCTTGGTGACGTCGGCAGTGATCGCCAGCGCCTGCCCTCCGGCCTTGTTGATCAACGCCACAGTCTCGGCCGCGCCCTCGGCCATCTGATCGGCGACCGCGACGCGCGCGCCTTCGGCGGCAAAGAGCAGCGCCGTGGCACGGCCGATGCCGCGTCCCGCGCCGGTGATCAGGGCCGTCTTGCCCTCGAGCATGCCCGCCATGGTTTGTCTCCCCTCTATGTCAGATTGCCCAGCGCGACGCGCAGGTAGTTACCGCCCAGCAGCTTGCGCATGTCCTGGGCATTGAAGCCGCGCGCCATCAAGGCCGCGGCCAGCGCCGGCACGCGCGTGTAGCTGGGCAGGGCCGAGCCGCCGAGCAGGCCCATCATGTCGCTGCCGATGCCGACATGGTCGACGCCCACCGCGTCGGCCATACGCGCCATGCCGGCGGCATAGGCGGTGACATCGGGAAATATGCCGGCCGGTGGCCAGATTCCGATCACGCCGCCGGTATGCGCGACCAGACGCGCATGCTCGGCGCCGATCAAGCGACTGAAGGCGCGCGGCATGGTGGCGAACGATGTGTGCGAGAGCACGAGCGGCTTGGTCGTAACCTCCGCCGCGCGGCGTACCAGGGACGTCGTGCCGTGCGCCACGTCGACGATGATACCGCGCGCGTTGCAGCGACGGATCACGTCGGCGCCGAACGCGGTGAGGCCGTTGTGCTCGGTCGGCTCGGTCTGGATGTCGCCCAGTTCGTTGACGCGGTAGTGCGTGAGTTGGAGCTGACGCAGGCTCCACTTCTCGTAGGCCTCGTCGACGCGCTCGATGCGTCCCTCGAGGAAGTCGGCGCCCTCGGAGGTGACGAGGACCGCCGGCCGATCGGGGTGAGCTGCGCGCATGGTCGCCGCGCCTGCGATCACGCCGAGCTTCTGCTCGCGCACCAGCTCCTGCAGGCGGGTGAAGGCGAGCGTCGCGTAACTGTAGAGCTCGCCCGGCGCTGGCGTGCGATAGGGTCGAATGCGGGTTCTGTCGTCCGTCGGCGCGATGGCCGGCGCGTCGGCGACAATCGCGAGGCAGACCACCGCCATACGGCCCTCGCGCATCGGCGCCGCCAGAGGCACGAACGGCGCGTTCGGCTCGCGCAACCGGATCACCCCACCACCGTGGCTATGCAGATCGGCGGTGACGACGTCGCCCATCGCCTGACGCGCTGCGGCGATAGCCACCGCATCGGGCTCCGCAGCCAATGCCAGCGGCGCCCAGGAGGACAATCCGAACAGGGCGCCGCCAGCCAGCGCGGCGCGGCGGGTAAAGCCCGGCGCCACCGGCGGCGCCAGCGCGCGCGCCTCGCGCAACTGATA
>VGCZ01000087.1 GCA_016869975.1 Alphaproteobacteria bacterium | reverse complement strand
CGCGCCTACCACGCGCTGGCTGGCGGTCTGCAGCTGAGCTATGCCGGGTTCACCCTCGGCGGCAGCTTCGGCTGGGACAACAACGGCCTGATCGCCGGCAACGAGAACCTGTTCTGGACGGCCGGCATCATGTACGAGACCGGTCCGTGGGCGGCGAGCTTCACGTACTTCGGCGGTACCCGTCGCGAGAGCCTAGACGCGCTGGCGGGCACGGGCGGTGCGGCCGGTACCGACCAGGTTCACCTGTTCATGCTCGGCGGCACCTACGCCATCGGGCCGGGCATCAAGCTGATCGCCGGCTTCCAGTACGAAGCGGCCTCGGGCCAGAACCAGTCCGAGCGCACCGACAGCTGGAACTTCCTGATCGGCACCGAGCTGCGCTTCTAGTCGCAGCGACGTCCAGACGGATATCGGAGAGCGGGCTTCGGCCCGCTCTCTTTTTTTGTGCGCGATGTCTGCGCTGTCATCCCGAGCGCAGCGAGGGATCTGCGCAAGCAGCCTGGACCCCTCACTGCGCTCGAGATGACAGGAATCTCAACCTGGCCGGATCTTGGTCTAGCGCAGCAGACGCGCCAGCACGGCGTCGAGGCGCTGGCGCCCGGCCTCGGTCGCCCGCAGGCGATCATCGTCGAGAGTCAGAAATCCGCCCCGGATCAACGCCGAGAGCGCCCGCGCATCGACGACATCGGCGGCATCGCGGCCGGTGAGCGCGCGAAAGCGTCGCCGATCGATACCCTCGACCAGGCGCAGCCCCATCATCAGAGCCTCGCCCGGCATCTCGTCGGCGCCGATGACACGATCCTCGGCCGTCGCGTGACCTCGCGACTCGACCTGCTCCAGCCAAGCCTCCGGCCCGCTCGCCTGCCGCGTCGCGCGCTTGCCGCGTAAGCGCGCGGCGCCGTCGACGGCGAAGCGGCCGTGCGCGCCCGGTCCGACGCCGATGTAGTCCTCGTAGCGCCAGTAGATCAGGTTGTGGCGGCAGGCCGCGCCCGCGCGCGCGTAGTTCGAGATCTCGTAAGCCGGCAGGCCGCGCGCTGTCATCAGCGCGTTGGTCTCCTCGTACAAGGTCGCGGCCGTGTCTTCATCGGGCATGACGAAGCCACCGCGCGCGTGGTCCTGCCAGAATCGCGTGCCACGCTCCAAAGTGAGCTGATAGAGCGAGAGATGCTCGCCGGCCAGATCGAGCGCGCGCGCCAGCTCGGCACGCCACGCCGCCGGCGTCTGTCCCGGCCGCGCATAGATCAGGTCGAAGGAATGGCGCGCGAAGGTGACGCGCGCCGTGTCGATCGCCGCCAGCGCCTCGTCGACCGAATGAGCGCGCCCGAGGAAGCGCAGCGCATCGGCGTCGAGCGCCTGGACGCCCAGCGACACGCGATTGACGCCGGCCGCGCGCGCGGCCTGGAAGCGCGCTGCCTCGACCGAGGTCGGGTTGGCCTCCATGGTGACCTCGACATCGTCGGCGACGGGCCACAGGTCGCGGATCGCGCCGATCACCGCGGCGATCGTCGCGGGCGGCATCAGCGAGGGTGTGCCGCCACCGAAGAAGACGCTGTCGACAACGCGGCCCGGCGTACTCGCCGCGTAGTGCCTGAGCTCGGCGACCAAAGCCTCGCGCCAGCGCGCCTGGTCGACGCCTTCGCGAACATGGCTGTTGAAGTCGCAATAGGGACACTTCGAGACGCAGAACGGCCAATGCACGTAAACGCCGAACTGGCGCCCCGTCTCGTTCATCGAAAGCACCGCGCCACGAGCCTGGCGAAAGCGTCGGCGCGATGGCTGATGCGGTTCTTCATCTCGGGATCCATCTCGCCGCAGGTGATCGTCCAGCCATCGGGCTGGAAAGTCGGATCGTACCCGTGGCCGTTCTCGCCGCGCGGCGGCCAGACGATTGTACCGCGCATCTGTCCCAGCACGCTCTCGACATGGCCATCGGGCCACGCCAGGGCCAGCGCGCAGTTGAACGTGGCGGCGCGCGCCGCGGCGGTATCGGGCACGCCGCGTTGGGCGAGCTCGCGCTGGATGCGCGCCATGCCGGTCATCGCGTCGCGATTCGGGCCTTCCCAGTCGGCGGTGTGCAGCCCGGGCTCGCCGTCCAGCGCGTGCACCGCCAGGCCCGAATCGTCACCGAGCGACGGCAGGTTGGTGGCCGCCGCTGCCGCGCGCGCTTTCAGCTCGGCGTTCTCCAGAAATGTCGCGCCGGTTTCCTCGGGCACCGCCAGGCCAAGCTCGGCATGCGAGAGCACCCGCACGCCGAAGGGCGCCAGCATGGTGCCGATCTCCGCCGCCTTGCCGCGGTTGTGCGTGGCCACCACCAGCGTCGGTCCGCTGAAGCGGCGCGGCGTCATTGGCCGGGCCTCAGCCGCGCTCCAGCGCGGCGCGCTGATGGACGCAGAGCTCGGCGATGCCGCGCTTGGCCAGCGCCAGCAAAGCGAGGAACTCGGCTTCGCTGAAGGGATCTTTCTCCGCCGTGCCCTGCACCTCGACCAGGCCGCCGGCGGCGGTCAGCACGAAGTTGGCGTCGGCCTGCGCCGCCGAATCCTCGGGATAGTCGAGATCGAGCACCGGGGTGCCGCTGTAGACGCCGCAGGAGATCGCCGCGACCTGGCTGGTGATCGGCGACTTCTTCAGCTTGCCGGCCTTCTGCAGCCCCTTCATGGCGATCGCCAGCGCGACCCACGAACCGGTGACGCTGGCGGTGCGCGTGCCGCCATCGGCCTGCAGAACGTCGCAGTCGATCTTGACCTGGATCTCGCCCATCGCCTCGAGGTCGACGACGGCGCGCAGCGCGCGGCCGATCAGGCGCTGGATTTCCTGCGTGCGGCCCGACTGCTTGCCGCGCGCCGCCTCGCGGTCGGTACGCGTGTGGGTCGAGCGCGGCAGCATGCCGTACTCTGCCGTCACCCAGCCGCGGCCGCTGCCCCGCATCCACGGCGGCACGCGCTCCTCGACCGAGGCGGTGCACAGCACGTGGGTGTCGCCGAACTTGGCCAGGCAGGAACCCTCGGCGTGGCGCGAGAATCCAGGGATCAGCTCGATGGTGCGCAATTGGTCGGGTGCGCGGCCGGACGGTCGGATGGACATGGGGCTCTGGGCGGGTTTGGCGAGCCTGCTATCATGGCCCGGCGAAACGCGACACGAGAAAATCGGATGGCGCAGGACAGAGCGACCTTCTCCGCGACATTGGCGCTGCTGGCCCGCAAGGGCGTGCGATACGCCACCGTCATCGACCTGGGCTGCGCGGACGGCCACTTCTTCGTGCAGCACCGCCCATTGTTCGCCGGCGGCGTGCCCGTCAACATCGACGCCAACGCGCTTTACGAGCCGTCGCTGAAGCTGGTCAAGGAGACGCTGGGTGGCCACTACCGAATCGCCGCCGTCTCCGACCAGCCGGGCGAGGTGACGATAACCCTCGCGGCCCACCCGTACTGGAGCTCGCTGCGCGGCAGCGGCGATCCATATTGGCAGCGACTCAACGGCATGACGAGCGGCCAACGGACGGTGCCGGCGATTCGTCTCGACGATCTCGCGCGCGAACTCGACCTGAAGCCACCCTATCTGCTGAAGCTCGATATCCAGGGCGCCGAGGTCCAGGCGCTGCGTGGCGCGCGTGACGTTCTGGGCAAGACCCATGTCGTGATCTGCGAGGCCGATCCCGACGATTTCCAGGCGATCAACGCGGAAC
>VGCZ01000086.1 GCA_016869975.1 Alphaproteobacteria bacterium | reverse complement strand
TCGTGCTGACCGTGACGCAGATGCTGCGCAAGAAGGGCGTGGTCAACAAGTTCGTCGAGTTCTACGGGCCGGGCCTCGACGAGATGCCGCTGGCCAACCGCGCGACCATCGCCAACATGGCGCCGGAGTACGGCGCGACCTGCGGCTTCTTCCCGATCGACGAGGAGACGCTGAACTACCTCCGGATCACCAATCGCGGCCAGGCCGCCAAACTGGTCGAGGCCTACGCCAAGAAGCAGGGCCTGTGGCGTTCCAAGAAGTCGCCGGACCCGATCTTCACCGACACGCTGGAGCTCGATCTCGCCAACGTCGAGCCGAGCCTCGCCGGCCCGAAGCGGCCGCAGGACCGCGTGCCGCTGGCCGAGGCCGCCGCGCAGTTCATCGCCAACATGGAGAAGGAGTTCGGCCGCAAGGACGACGGCAAGCGCGCCGCCTGCGCCGATCACGGGCTGGGTCATGGCGACGTGGTGATCGCCGCCATCACCTCGTGCACCAATACGTCGAATCCCTACGTCATGCTGGGCGCCGGCCTGGTGGCGCGCAACGCGGTGAAGCACGGGCTGAAGGTCAAGCCGTGGGTCAAGACCTCGCTGGCGCCGGGCTCGCAGGTCGTCACCGAGTACCTCGAAGCCGCCGGTGTGCAGAAGGACCTCAACAAGATCGGCTTCAATCTCGTCGGTTACGGCTGCACCACCTGCATCGGCAATTCGGGCCCGCTGCCCGAGCCGGTGTCGAAGGCGATCAGTGACGCCGACCTCGTGGTCTGCTCAGTGCTGTCGGGCAACCGCAACTTCGAGGGCCGCGTCAATCCGCAGACCCGCGCCAACTACCTCGCCTCGCCGATGCTGGTCGTGGTCTACGCGCTCGCCGGCTCGATGAAGATCGACATCACCAAGGATCCGATCGGCCACGACAAGAAGGGCAAGCCTGTCTACCTCAAGGATATCTGGCCCTCGAACTTGGAAGTGGCCCGAGCTGTCGACAAGTGCGTGACGGCCAAGGCGTTCAAGAAGCGCTACGCTGACGTGTTCGCCGGCGACAAGTACTGGCGCTCGATCAAGACCAAGCCCAGCCTGACCTATGGCTGGGACAAGGATTCGACCTACGTGCAGAACCCGCCCTACTTCGAGGGCATGGGCAAGACGCCGGGCAAGCTTTCCGACATCAAGGGCGCGCGGCCGATCGGCCTGTTCGCCGACTCGATCACGACAGACCACATCTCGCCGGCGGGTTCGATCAAGAAGGAGACGCCGGCCGGCCAGTATCTGCTCGACCGCGGCGTCAAGCCGGCCGACTTCAATCAGTACGGCACGCGCCGCGGCAATCACGAGGTGATGATGCGCGGCACCTTCGCCAACATCCGGCTGAAGAACGAGATGGTGCCGGGCGTCGAGGGCGGCTTCAGCAAGCACTACCAGTCGGACGAAGCGCTGCCGCTCTATGACGTGGCCATGCGCTACAAGGCCGAGAACACGCCGCAGATCCTGATCGCCGGCAAGGAGTACGGCACCGGCTCGTCGCGCGACTGGGCGGCCAAGGGCGTCAACCTGCTGGGCGTCAAGGCGGTGATCTCCGAGACCTTCGAACGCATCCATCGCTCGAACCTCGTGGGCATGGGCGTGCTGCCGCTGCAGTTCAAGGACGGCATGACGCGCAAGTCGCTGAAGCTCGACGGCAGCGAGACCTTCGATGTCGGCGGCATCGAGGGCGGGCTGAAGCCGCGCATGGACATCCCAGTCACCATCCGTCGCCGCGACGGCGGCAGCGAGCAGATCGTCGTCACCTGCCGCATCGATACCTTGGAGGAGATCGAGTACTTCAAGAACGGCGGCGTGCTGCACTACGTGCTGCGCAACCTCGCCGGCGACCAGAAGGCGGCGTAGGCCTCGCCTCGGTCGGCGGCCAACGGATCGGGAGGAGCGATGGACGCCGCCGACACGGGCGATCTCATGTCGCCGGAAGCCGACGACCGCTTCAAGAAGCGCGCCGCCATCATGATCGCGATCATGGCGATGCTGCTGGCGATCACCAGCCTGGGCGGCTCCAACGCCGGCCAGGACATGATCAACAGCAATATCGAGGCTTCGAACCTCTACGCCTTCTACCAGGCCAAGACCGCGCGCCAGACCTCCTACGAGCTGGCCGCCAACGACCTCGAACTGACGCTGTCGCGCGACGCCGGTCTGTCGGCCGAGGCGCGGGCGGCGATCCAGAAGCGCATCGCCGAGTACCGCGCCACCATGGCGCGCTACGACAGCGATTCCAAGGAACGCGACGGCAAGAAGGAGTTGCTGGAACGCGCGCGCCAAGCCGAGGCGGCGCGCGACCAGGCGTCGCGGCGCGGTCCCTATTTCGACTATGCCGAGGCGCTGTTGCAGATCGCCATTGTGCTGGCCTCCGTAGCCATCATCGCGCACTCGGTGCCGCTGCTCCTGCTGGGCGGCGGCCTGGGTACGCTCGGCGCGCTGCTGATGGTCAACGGTTACACGCTGCTGATGAGACTGCCCTTCCTAGAATAGTGCCCCCCGAAGCAACATGCATCCTCGCCATGTCGGCGGCCTCTTCGACGGCTATCGGCATCTTATCTTCATGCTGAAAGACGACACGTTGGAAGTCATCGCGAGGTCGTTTCGCCTCGTCGAAACGACCAGCCTGCTCGCGTATGTCGGCAAGATCGCACGGGATGAGGCGTGAGCGGCCAAGACGACAGGAGACAACGATGAACCGCCAATGGATCCTGAAGGAACGGCCGACAGGCATGGTCGGGCCGCAGCATTTCGAGTTGCGCACGTCGCCGGTCGGCACGCCCGCCGCAGGCGAGGTGCTGGTGCGCACGACCTTGCTGTCGCTCGATCCCGCCAACCGCGCCTGGATGGCGCCGAGCCCGACCTACAAGGCGCCGGTGCTGCCGGGCGAGATGATGCACGGCTTCGCCATGGGCGAGGTACTCGAGTCGAAGGCCGAAGGCTTCGCCAAAGGCGATCTCGTCGACGGCATGATCGGCTGGCAGGACCACGCGGTGATGAAGGCGAGCGACCTGACCAAGCGCGACCGCCGGCACAGGCCGGAGCATCTGATGGGCGTGCTGGGCGTCACCGGGCTGACCGCCTATCACGGCCTGCTCGATGTCGGCATGCCCAAGGCCGGCGAGACCGTGCTGGTCTCGGCGGCGGCCGGCGCGGTGGGCTCGATCGTCGGCCAGATCGCCAAGATCAAGGGCTGCCGCGTGGTTGGCACCGCCGGCGGGCCGGAGAAATGCGCCTGGCTGACGCGCGATCTCGGCTTCGACGCGGCGGTCGACTACAAGGCCGGCAATGTCAGGCGCGCGTTGCGCGAGGCCTGCCCCAACGGCGTCGATGTCTATTTCGACAACACCGGCGGCGAGGTGCTGAACGTCGCGCTGTTCCTGATGAACCTGAAAGGCCGCGTGGTCTGCTGCGGCAACCTCTCGCAATACAACGCCGAGAAACCCGAGCCGGGTCCGGCGGCCGTGCCCGGCCTGCTGGTCGTGAAGCGCCTGCGCATGGAGGGCTTCATCGTCATGGATTTCGCCGACCAGCAGGCGAAGGCGGTGGCCGAGCTCGCGGGCTGGCTGGCCGCGGGCAAGATCAAGGCGGCCGAGGATATCGTCGAGGGCTTCGAGAACGCGCCCCGGGCGCTGGCCGAGCTCTTCCAGGGCCGCAACCGCGGCAAGCTGCTGGTGCGGGTGTGAGCGATGGCGGACAAGCAACTGTACTGGTTCATCAGTGGCTACGAGGACAGCGAGATCATCTTCCAATGCGCCATCGAGCAGGAACGGTTCACCGACACCGCGATCATCGCCACGCTGCGATGCCTGGTGTCTCGGCATCTTGGGCCGGAGGACATCGTGGTCGCGAACATGGACGGCAACGCCCTGCTGGACGTCCGTCAGCACGAACCCAACCCGCAGCGCGTGATGTATTCGTGTGGCGAGAAGTACCAGTACACAGCCGCCCTGGTGCATGCCGACAAGTGAGGGCACTCCACGACCTTGCACCTCGCCGATTTGACGCCATCTTCAGGGGGTGATTCACTAAAGCTGCGGCCAACCGGCCGCCATCGGTTCCCCCGCCGGTGACTGGGCTGACATGGCCAATCCGTCGTCTCTTCCTTTCGCGCGGCCGCCGGCGTCGTTCATCGGCGCCACCATCGAGGTCGCCGATCTCGTCGCCTCGACGGCGTTCCATCGCCGCTGGCTGCCGCTGCTCGGCTTCACGCGCATTGGCGCCGACGCCGACCGGGTGCTGTGGGCACGGCGCGACCAGCATCTGATGCTGCGCGAGGCCGCGGTCGACGCCGCCACGGGTGGCGCGATCCTGGCCCTGGCCGCGAGGGATCGCGCCCAGGTCGACGCGCTGCACGCCCATCTCCAGGGCATCGGCGCCGAGATCACCCAGGCGCCGGCCGAGGAGCCCTATACCGCGCCCGGCCACTACGGCTTCGCCTTCCGCTGCCCCGATGGCACGCGCTTCGAAATCGCCTATCGCTGGGAGGATCTGCCCGAGATCGAAGGCGTCGAGCATGTGCGTCTGCCGGGCAACGGCGTGACCTTGGGCGGCTATCTCTACAAGCCCGAGGCCGGCGTGGCGCCGCATCCGGCGCTCGTGCTCCTCCACGGCTTCGGCCGCAACGCCTGGACAGACCGGCACCTCGCCGAGCTGGCGGCGAACTCCGGCTACAAGGTGCTGTCGCTGTCGCTGCGGGGATGGCTGGGCTCGGATGGCGACAACGACCAGGGCGGCAAGCAGGTCGGCGACGTGATCGCCGCGATCGACTGGCTGCGCCGCCTGCC
>VGCZ01000085.1 GCA_016869975.1 Alphaproteobacteria bacterium | reverse complement strand
CGACCTCGACGCAAGGCGCATGGCGGCGATGGCGAACAAGGACATCGCGACGCTCAAGGAGCTGATCGCCGACGACCTGATCTACACACATTCCTCGGCGCGCCTGGACACCAAGGCGAGCCTGATCGGCAACATGGAGGCCGGCGCCACGGTCTATACTGGCGTCACGCCGTCGAAGGTCGTGGCCCAGGATCTCGGGAGCGCCGTGGTGCTGACCGGCGAGGCGCAGATCAAGGTCACCTCGAACGGCACGCCCAACGCCTTCGGCGTGCGCTTCACGCTGGTCTACGCCAATCGCGGCGGCAAGTGGCAGATGACCACCTGGCAATCCACGCGTTTGCCGGCGTAAGCCCGTGCTGCTCGAAACACTGTTGCCGCTGGGCAAGGTCGACCCCGGCCTGCGTGCGCCCGAGATCCCGCTCGACCTGCACAGCATCGCCTCGCAGGCCGCGTTGCTCGAGGAGCTTGGCTATGACGGGCTGGTCGTCGAGGAGACCAAGGACGATCCGTTCATCCTGCTGACGCTGGCGGCGCAGTCGACGCGCAACCTGAAGCTCGGCACCTCGGTGGCGATCGCCTTCCCGCGCAGTCCTACGTCGATGGCGATGAGCGCCTGGACCCTGCAGAAGCTGTCGCGCGGCCGCCATGTGCTGGGGCTGGGCACGCAGGTGCGCGCCCATATCGAACGGCGATTCGGTATGAAGGCCTCGCCGGCCGGGCCGTGGATCCGCGAGTACGTTCGCGCGGTGCGCGCCGTATGGGATCACTGGCAGAACGGCACCAGGCTCGACGTACAGGGCGAGCACTACACCATCAACCTGATGGTGCCGCTGTTCAATCCCGGCCCGATCGAGCATCCCGACATCCCGATCCACATCGCCGCCGTGAATCCAATCATGAGCCGCATCGTGGGCGAGGTCGCCGACGGCGTGCGCGCGCATCCGGTGTGCACGCCTTCTTATATCGAGAAGGTGATGCTGCCGGCGATCCGCGAGGGCGCGTCGCGCGCCGGCCGCTCGCTCGACCGGTTCCAGGTCTGCATGAAGCCTCTGGTAGCGGCGGCGGCCAACGAGGCGGAGCTGGTGCCTAAGGTGCGCGACGCGCGCGCCCGCATCTCTTTCTATGCTTCGACGCCGCAATACCGCGCCGCCTTTGATCACCTCGGGCTGGGCGATCTCGCCGACAAGCTCAAGCTGCTCTCCCGCGCGCAGCGCTGGGAGGAGATGCCGCAGCACATCGACGACGACGTGCTGCATCGCTTCGTCACCATCGCCACCTACGACCAGATCGCCAAGAAGCTCACCGAGCGCTATGGCGACGTCGTCACGCATTGCGAATTCTCGATCGCGGTGAAGACGGCGAAGGACAAGGATATCCTGCGCGGCCTGGCGCAGGACATTCAGGGACAAAGTCAGGACCGTGTACGACGCACGATCCTCGGGAGGGCCGCGTGATGAAGCTCGGGCGTTTGGGGGTGTGGTATCCGACGGATCGACTCGACGGGCCGGGCCTGCGCGCGTTGATGCGCACGGTCGAGGGGCTCGGCTATTCCGCCTTCTGGTACCCGGAGTCACGCGGCTACGAGTCGATGTCGCTGGCCGACTTCCTGCTGGGCGCCAGCGAGAAACTGGTGATCGGCAGCTCGATCGCCAACATCTACGCCCGCGACCCTTTCACCGCGCATCGCGCCACGGCGTCGATGAACGTGCTGCACGGTGGCCGCTTCATCCTCGGCCTGGGCGTCAGCCACATCCCGATGGTCGAGGGCGTGCGCGGCCATCGTTACGACAAACCGCTGGGCGCCATGCGCGCCTATCTCCAGAGCATCAACAAGCAGGGCGAGGGACAGCCGGTCGTCGTCGCCGCGCTCGGGCCGAAGATGCTGGCGTTGAGTGGCGAGCTGTCGATGGGTGCCGTGCCCTACAACGTCACGCCCAAGCACACCGCGCAGGCCGCCAAGATCCTCGGCCCCTCGAAGATCCTCGCCGTCGAGCAGAAGGTCACCATCGAAACCGACCCCGCGAAGGCCCGCGCGCTCGGCCGCAAGGAGCTGGCGCGCTACATGGTGCTGCCCAACTACCGCAACAACTGGCTGCGCGAGGGCTTCACGGACGCCGATCTCGCCAATGGTGGCAGCGATCGCTTCATCGACGCCATGTGCCTGTGGGGCGACGCCGACACGGTGAAGCGCGGGCTGCGCGCCCACTTCACGGCGGGCGCGACGCATGTCTGCGTGCAGCCCGTCCATGATGAAGGGGATGTCGCCGCCCGTGACCGGATGTTGAAGGCGTTGGCGGATACCTGAGCGTCCCGCCGGTATCATGAGGTGGGCCGGCGGGATCCCGTCGCTCCCGATCAGTGCAGGTCGGTCACGGCCTTGAGATATCGCCAGCCGATATCGCCGAACGGAAGGGCAAGACCGAGTTGCACGGAGGGGCCCCGACTTTGTCTGGTTGCTGCGCTGCCGCCAGTCTATAGATTTCGGCGCTAGACCAAAGCGGAGAGGGCGGCGTGATGCTCAAGCTCGGATACAAGGCGTCGGCGGAACAGTTCGCCCCGCGTCAGCTTCTCGACTTCTCCGTGCTGGCCGAGGAGCTTGGCTTCGAATCCGTCTTCATCAGCGACCATTTCCAGCCGTGGAAGCACGTCGACGGCCACGCGCCGTTCTCGCTGACCTGGCTGGGCGCCTTGGGGGCACGGACCTCGAAGGTGACGATGGGCACGTCGGTGCTGACGCCGACCTTCCGCTATCACCCCTCGATCATCGCCCAGGCCTTCGGCACCATGGGCGCGATGTTCCCCGGCCGCGTGATCCTGGGCATCGGCACCGGCGAATCGCTCAACGAGGTGCCTTCGACCGGCCAGCCCTGGCCCGAGTTCAAGGAGCGCTTCGCCCGGCTGCGCGAATCGGTGACGCTGATTCGCACCCTGTGGAGCCAGGAGCGGGTGACCTTCGAGGGCCAGTACTACAAGACCGAGAGCGCCACGATCTACGACCGGCCGGACACGCCCGTGCCGATCTATGTCGCGGCCGCCGGCGCGCTGGTGGCGAAGTACGCCGGACGTTCGGGCGATGGCTTCATCTGCACGTCAGGCAAGAAGCGTGAGCTCTATACCGAGACCCTGTTGCCCAACGTCGCGGCCGGCCTTGCCGCGGCGAGCGACAGCAAGAAGCCGTACGACCACATGATCGAGGTCAAGGTCTCTTTCGACACCGACACCGAGCGGGCGCTGCATGATACCCGGCATTGGGCGGCGCTCGCGCTGACCTCGGAGGAGAAGATGTCGGTCGAGGATCCGGTAGAGATGCAGCGCCTGGCCGACGCGCTGCCACTGGAGCGCGCCGCCAGCCGTTGGATCGTGTCGAACGATCCCGACGAGCATGTCGAGCGTGTCGGCTACTATGTCGGCCTGGGCTTCCGTCACCTCGTGTTCCACGCGCCCGGCCCCGACCAGGCGCGCTTCATCAAGCTCTATGGCGAGAACGTGCTGCCCCGCCTGCGCAAGAAATTTGGCTGATGGCCACCAGCAGCATCGAGATCCGCGCGCTTCAGGACATCCCGATGGTGCGCGCGGGCGACGACCTCGTGTCGATCATCGCCGCTGGCATCGCGCGCGCCGACCTCGTGCCGCGCGACGGCGACGTTCTGGTGATCGCGCAGAAGGTGGTGTCCAAGGCCGAGGGCCGTAGCGTCGATCTCGCGACCGTCACGCCGTCAGCCGAGGCGATCAAGCTGGCGGCGGAGATTCAGAAGGATCCGCGGCTGGTCCACTTGATCCTGTCGGAGTCGGTGCGAGTCGTACGCGCGCGACCCAACGTGCTGATCGTCGAGCACAAGCTCGGCTTCGTCATGGCCAATGCCGGCATCGATCAATCCAACGTCGCCGATCCCGACGGCCCGCAGATGGCGCTGCTGCTGCCAGTCGACCCCGACGGCAGCGCGGAAAAGCTCCGTGTCGCGCTGTCGCGACGCTTCGGCGCCAAGCTCGCGGTGATCATCAACGACAGCTTCGGCCGTGCCTGGCGTCGTGGCACCTGCGGTGTCGCGGTCGGCGCGGCGGGCCTGCCCTCACTGATGGACCTGCGCGGCAACCCTGATCTGTTCGGCCGCGTGCTGCAGGTCAGCATCACCGGCCACGCCGACGAAGTCGCCGCCGCCGCCTCGCTGGTGCAGGGGCAGGGCGCCGAGGGCCAGCCCATCGTGCTGGTGCGCGGCTTGAGCTGGAGCGGCCCCGACAACAACGCCCACGAGCTGGTGCGCCCCGCCGCCGAGGACATGTTCCGATGAGATGCCCTTGCCGGGAGCGCCGGCGTTCCGCCGGCATTCATGAGCCGGCGAGACACCGGCGCTCCCACTCATGATCGTCGCGCTGTCCGGTGGCGTCGGCGGCGCCAAGCTGGCGCTGGGGTTGAGTCGTGTGCTGCCGGCCAGCGAGCTGACGGTGATCGCCAACACGGGCGATGACTTCGAGCATCTGGGCCTTAGCATCTGTCCCGACATCGACACGCTGACCTACGCGCTCGCCGGCCTCGACAACCAGGTCCAGGGCTGGGGCCGGCGCGACGAGACCTGGTCGTTCATGGACAGCCTCAAGGCGCTGGGCGGCGAGGATTGGTTCCGGCTGGGCGATCGCGATCTCGCGGTCCATGTCGAGCGCACGCGGCGTCTGCGCTCGGGCGAGGCGCTGTCGCAGATCACCTCGGACTTCGCCGCCAGGCTGGGCATCGGGGCGCGCATCCTGCCGATGAGCGACGAGCCGGTGCGGACCCGCGTGTTGAGCGACGGTGGCTGGATCGACTTCCAGGACTATTTCGTGCGCCAGCAATGCCGGCCGGTTGTGCGCGCGCTGAGCTTCGATGGCGCGCCGGCGGCGCGGCCGGCGCCAGGCGTGACCCAGGCGCTGCGCAACGCCAGCGCTATCGTCATCTGCCCGTCGAATCCGTTC
>VGCZ01000084.1 GCA_016869975.1 Alphaproteobacteria bacterium | reverse complement strand
ATCGGCGTGGTGATCATCGCCGAGGCCTCGCTGTCGTTCCTCGGCGCCGGCATCCCGCCGCCGACGCCGACCTGGGGCCTGATGATCTCGGAGGGACGCGGAAGGATCGCCGAAGCGTGGTGGGTGGCGCTGATCCCCGGCATCGCCATCACGCTCCTGGTGCTGTCGGTCAACCTCTTCGGCGACTGGCTGCGCGACAGGCTGGATCCGAGGCTGCGTCAGCTATGAGTTCCAGCGCGCAGACCATCCTCGACGTCCGCGACCTGCATACGCATTTCTTCCTCCGCCGGGGCGTGGTGAAGGCGGTCGACGGCGTGAGCTTCACCCTGCGCAAGGGCGAAGTGCTCGGCCTGGTGGGCGAGTCGGGGTGCGGCAAGAGCCTGACCGCGCTGTCGGTGATGCGCCTGCTGCCCAAGGGCGCGGCGCGCACCGTGCAGGGCGAGATCGTCCTCGACGGGGAGAACATTCTGAAGCGCACGCCGGCGCAGATGCGGGAGATTCGCGGCAGGAAGATCTCGATGGTGCTGCAGGACCCGCAGACCTCGCTCAACCCGGTCTTCTCCATCGGCGACCAGCTGCGCGAGGCGCTGCTGCGCCGTGGTCCGGCAAAGCTGAAGGAGATCATGAAGCAGGCGGTGGCCGCCCTGCGCCGCGTCGACATCGCCGCGCCCGAGCAGCGCATCGGCCAATACCCGCACCAGATGTCGGGCGGCATGAAGCAGCGCGTGGTCGGCGCCATCGCCATATCGGGCGAGCCCGAGGTGCTGATCGCCGACGAGCCGACCACGGCGCTCGATGTCACCATCCAGCTTCAGTACCTCAAGCTGCTCAAGCGCCTGCAGCGCGAGAACGGCATGGCGATCCTGTTCATCACCCACGATTTCGGCGTGGTGGCGCGCATGTGCGATCGCGTGGCGGTGATGTACGCGGGACGTATCGTCGAGTGCGGCCCGGTGAAGCAGATCTTCGAGGCGCCCTCGCACCCCTATACCCGCGCGCTGATCGCCTCGGTGCCCAAGATGAGCGGTGCGCGCGGCAGGCTCACGGCGATCGACGGCCAGCCGCCCTCGCTGATGGACCTGCCGGTGGGCTGCCGCTTCGCCTCGCGCTGCGCCCATGTCGAGCAGCGCTGCCTGGAGGCGTATCCGGGCACCACACAAATCGGCGCCGATCACACCGCCGATTGCTGGAAGACTGGCTCGATATGAGTGGAGTTTCATCTTCGTTCCCTCTCCCCGCTTGCGGGGAGAGGGAGGAAGAAGGCGCCATCCTTGCCAAGGCGGAGCGCTGATAGCAGACTGCCATCTTGATTGTTTCGCGTGTGCGTCCGGTTCCGGCGTAGCAACGACAATGACCTAGGGAGGAACGTATGAGGGCAGCGAAACTGACCGCCGTCGCCATCGCGACGATGGCACTGGGCATGGGCGCGGCCGTCGCCCAGCAAAACGTCCGTACCGCGACATCGTGGCCGGGCGGGCCGCATCTCGAGCAGTTCGCGCATGGATTCGCCAAGCAGGCGGACGCGCTGACCGCCGGCAAGGTCAAGTTCCAGATCTTCCCCGCCGGCACCATCGGCAGCCCGCTGAAGATCACCGAGTCGGTGCAGAAGAAGGTGGCGCCCGCCGGCCATACCTGGCCCGGCTACGACTGGGGCGTCGACAAGGCCGCGGCGATCTTCGGTGGCTATGTCGGCTCGCCGCCCGCC
This sequence comes from Alphaproteobacteria bacterium, assembly GCA_016869975.1. Classification (GTDB taxonomy): domain Bacteria; phylum Pseudomonadota; class Alphaproteobacteria; order Reyranellales; family Reyranellaceae; genus JAFAZJ01. The sequence goes on along the minus strand of VGCZ01000084.1, from coordinate 3,915 downwards.
GAGGCGCTGCTGCACTGGATCTACGCCGGCGGCGGCATCGACCTGTGGAAGCAGTGGCGCATGGAGAAGTTCGGCGTCGTCGGCATCCCCTGCGGCTCGCACTCCGACGAGATCCACATGCATTCGCGCAAGCCGGTGCGCACGCTGGAGGATCTCAAGGGCCTGAAGCTGCGCACATCGGGGGCGTGGGCGGAGATCGCCACCACGCTGGGCGCCTCGACCGTGATCCTGCCGGGCGGCGAGGTCTATCCGGCGCTCGAGCGCGGTGTCGTCGACGCCATCGAATGGGCGACGCCGGGCATCAACCACAGCCTCGGCTTCCACAAGGTCGCCAAGTACATCATCCTGCCCGGCGTGCATCAGCCTGGCGCGGTGCTGGAGTGCGTTTTCGACAAGGCGCTGTGGGATGGCTTCGACGCCAACACCCGGCGGCAGATCGAAGCCGCGGCCAAGGTCTCGACGATCGAGTCGTGGATGGCCATCAACATGATGGATACCGACGCGCTCGAGAAGTACAAGGCCGAGGGCGTCGAGATCATCCGCGTCGATCAGGCCTATATCGACGGCGTCGCCAAGGCGACGCGCGAGTGGGAGGACAAGTACATCGCCTCCGACGGCGGCTGGTTCAAGAAGGTCGTCGAGCACCAGCGCGCCTTCATGGCGCGGTGGAAGGGCGCCACCCAGTACCGGTCGGAGTTCCGGTAGTTGAGACCCTTCTCCCCGCGCAGGCGGGGAGAAGGTGCCCGAAGGGCGGATGAGGGGCTTTGCGGAGTTTCCACTACATCGTCGTTTGTCGTCGAGCGAGGCAGCCCCTCATCCGCCTCGCTGGCGCTCGGCACCTTCTCCCCGCCTGCGCGGGGAGAAGGACGGAGAGGACGATCTGACATGCGCGCGTTGGTGCGGACGATCGACGGCCTGAGCCGCTTCTTCGGCGCGGCGGCGGCGGTGCTCGTCATCGTGCTGGTCGTGCTGATGCTCTACGACGTGGTGCTGCGCTACGTCTTCGGCAGCCCGACGATCTGGGGCAACGACCTCAACACCTGGCTGATGGGCGCCTCGTTCGTGCTGTCGATCGCCTACGCCATGTCGACCGACAGCCACGTGCGCGTCGACCTGCTGTACGACCGCCGCACGCGCCCGCGCATCCGATACTTCGACCTGGTCGGATTGGCACTGATCGTGTTGCCGACGGTGGCCTTTCTCACCTGGGGCCTCTACGACCACTTCGTGACAGCCTTCAAGAGCGGCGAACGCTCCGGCACCGGCGGCTGGAATCCGATCACCTGGCCGTTCAAGCTGGTGATGTTCGTGGGCTTCGCGATCTTCACCCTGCAGATCGTCGCCGAGATCATCAAGCGCATCGCCTCGCTCGCCGGCAGGCCGTTCGAGCCGCCCGAGGAGGCCAGCGATGCGCATGGCACCTGACGCACGACCGCGAGAGAAAGCGCCATGAGTTCGCTGTGGATGTTCCCGGCGCTGATCGCCTGCATCCTCACCGGCTTCCCGGTGGCACTGGCCATGATGGCGCTGGCGGTGATCTTCGGCCTGCACTCCTTCGGCTTTGAAGGCCTGCAGTACCAGTTCATCCAGAAGATCGAGGAGACGGCCACCGCCCAGGTGCTGGCCGCCGTGCCGCTGTTCATCTTCATGGGCGCCATGTTCGAGGCCTCGGGCATCGCCTCGCGCCTGTTCGACGCCATCCACCTGTGGACGCGGCGCATCCCCGGCGGCATGGCCGTGGGCACCGTGCTGATGTGCGTGATCTTCGCCGCCACGTCGGGCGTGGTCGGTGCCACTGAGACCGTGGTCGGCCTGCTGGCGATCCCGGCGATGCTGCGCTACGGCTATTCCAAGAGCCTGATCTCCGGCACGATCTGCGCCGGCGGCTCGCTCGGCACGATCATCCCGCCCTCGGTGCTGGCGGTGGTCATCGGCCCGGTCGCCAACGCCTCGGTCGGCAACATCCTGCTCGGCATGTTCATCCCCGGCCTCATGCTGGCGCTGGCCTACATCATCTACATTGTCATCCTGTGCACGGTGAAGCCCGAGTACGGCCCGCGCGTGCCGAGATCGGCCGACGAGCCGTCGCTGGGCGCCAAGCTGCTGCTCACCGGCAAGGTGCTGGTGCCGCCCGTGGTGGTGATCGTCGCCGTGCTCGGCTCGATGATGGCCGGCATCGCCACGCCGACCGAGGCTTCTGCAACCGGCGCGCTGGGCACGGTGCTGCTGGCGCTGGCCTATGGGCGGCTGAAATGGTCGGTGCTGGTCGACTCGACCATGCGCACGGTGCGCATCACGGCGATGATCCTGACCATCGTGGTCTGCGGCCAGATGTTCGCCGCCGTCTTCGTCGGCTCGGGCGGGCTGATGACCCTGCAGGATTTCCTGCGCGAGTTCGCCGTCGGCAAGTGGGGCCTGCTGTTCCTGGTGATGTTCATCGTGTTCATCGCCGGCTTCATGCTCGAGCCGCTGGTGATCATCCTGATGGTGGTGCCGATCACCGCGCCGCTGATCGAGGCGGCGGGCTTCGACAAGGTCTGGTTCTGCGTGCTGTTCCTGGTGATGCTGCAGACCGGCTACCTCACGCCGCCGATGGCGCCGTCGATCTTCTACCTACGAGGTATCGCCCCGCCGGAAATCACGCTGCGTCACATGTACACCGGCATCTGGCCGTTCATCGGCCTGCAGTTGCTGGTCGTCGGCCTGCTGGTCTGGTACCCGAAGTTCGTCACCTGGCTACCGGATTCCGTGCTGACGGGCGTGCGATAGGGCGAAGGCTGTCATGAGTAGCGAACCACTGTTGCGCGTCGAGAGTGTGCGCAAGCACTTCGCTTTCACCAAGGGCATCCTGTTCTCCAAGACCTTGGGCTACGTGAAGGCGGTCGACGACATCTCCTTCGAGATCAGGGCCGGCGAGACGTTGGGTCTTGTCGGCGAGTCCGGCTGCGGCAAGACCACGACCTCGCGCATGATCCTCAATCTGGAGGAGCCGACGGAGGGCCGCATCCTGCTCGACGGCGAGCCGATCCACGGCCTCGAAGGCGAGGCGCTGAAGGCCTATCGCACCAAGGTGCAGGCGGTGTTCCAGGATCCCTGGTCCTCGCTCAATCCGCGCATGACGGCGGGCCGCATCATCGCCGAGTCGCTGATCGTCACGAAGTGGGGCGACAAGGAGAAGATCGCCGCGCGCGTGAGCGAGCTCTTGAAGCAGGTCGGCCTGCGGCCCGACCAGGCGCAGCAATACCCGCACGAGTTCAGCGGCGGCCAGCGCCAGCGCGTGGCGCTGGCGGCGGCGCTGGCGTCCTCGCCCAAGCTGATCGTGCTCGACGAGCCGGTCTCGGCGCTCGACGTGTCGATTCGCGCGCAGATGATGAACCTGCTCAAGGACATCCAGGCCGAAGGCAACGTCGCCTATCTGCTGGTGGCGCACGATCTGGCCACGGTCCGGCATATGTCCGACCACACCGTCGTGATGTACCTGGGCAAGATCGTCGAGAAGGCGCCGACCCAGGCGCTGTTCGACGACGTACGCCATCCTTACACCAAGGCGCTGTTCTCCGCGGTGCTGATGGCGCGGCCCGGCCAGCAGGACGAGGAGATCGAGCTCAAGGGCGAGGTGCCGTCGCCGCTCAATCCGCCATCCGGCTGCCGCTTCCACACGCGCTGCCCGTACGTGATGCCGCGCTGCTCGCAGGAAGAGCCGCCGCTGCGCGACGTCACGCCGGGCCATGCCGTGGCCTGTCATTTGTTTTGATTGGGACCGCCGGCGTCTCGCCGGCCTCATGAGCCGGCGGGACGCCGGCGGTCCCACGAAGAAGGGGAGCGAGTTCCATGCCGCATGGTCCGTTGCAGGGCGTCAAGGTCGTGTCGTGCTCGACGGCGCAGGCCGGCACCGTGCCCTACATGCTGATGGCC
>VGCZ01000083.1 GCA_016869975.1 Alphaproteobacteria bacterium | reverse complement strand
CGGGCGTAGATAGCGGCTTTTTTCATACTTGCTCTCCTGTTCCGCGATACGCAGCTAAACAGAAGTGATAGACAAGAATGGTAGACTAGTCAATAACATATTGATTAATATAGAAACGTCACACACTCATAACCTGAAGGTCGCAGGTTCAAATCCTGCTCCCGCAACCAGTTCCCGCAATTTCAAAGCCCGCCTCTCGAGGCGGGCTTTTGCGTTTATAGTCGCGCACCGGTTCGCGGGGGATGACATGCGCAACATCGGAGTCGACGCCGACCGGCTGTGGGCCGCGACCATGCAAATGGGCGAGATCGGTGCCACGGCCAAGGGCGGCTGCCACCGTCTGGCGTTGACCGATGAAGATCGCCGCGCGCGCGATCTGTTCGGAGACTGGATGCGCGCGGCCGGGTGCGTCGTCACCGTCGACGCCATCGGCAATATCTTCGCCCGCCGCGAGGGCGCCGATCCGTCGCTGCCGCCGGTCATGGTCGGCAGCCATCTCGACACCGTGCCGATGGGCGGCAAGTTCGACGGGCCGGCCGGCGTCATGGCCGGCGTCGAGCTGGTGCGCGCGCTCAACGACCACGGCGTGCGCACCAAGGCGCCGGTCGAGATCGTCGCCTGGACCAACGAGGAAGGCTCGCGCTTCTCGCCCTTCACGATGGGCTCCTCGGTCTTCGCCGGACAGCTCGAGCTGAAGGACGCGCATGCCGCGCGCGACATCACCGATCCGCTGCATGGTCCGACTGTCGGCGAGGCGCTAGGCGCCATCGGCTACCAGGGCGACGCACCGGTCGGCGGCCGGCGCCCGGCCTGTTACCTCGAGATGCACATCGAGCAGGGCCCGCACATGGCCGACGAGGATCTGCAGGTCGGCATCGTCACCGGCTCGTTCCAGTCGCGCTACTTCGTCGCGACGATCACCGGCGAGCAGGCGCATGTCGGCCCCACGCCGATGGCCGGACGGCGCGACGCGCTGGTTATCACGTCAAGGCTGGTGCTGGAGATCGATCGCATCGGCCGTGCCTATGGCGCCGACGGCCGCTCCAACGCGCCGCATATCGAGCTCTTCCCCAACGTGCGCGGCGTGATCCCCGGCGTGGTCAAGCTGTCCTGCGATGTCCGCCACAGCGACGCGCGCCAGCTGCAGCGCATGGAGGAGGAACTGCGCGCCTGCGCCGCCATCGTCGCGCGCGAGAGCCGCGCCACGATCGAGCTCGAGCGCTACTACGAGTTCGGGCCGATCCATTTCCACCCCGACATGGTCGCGCTGTTGCGTCGCACGACCGCCGAGCTGGGATACCGCCATCGCGACATCCTCACCGTCGCCGGCCACGACGCGGTGCCGCTCAACACGATCTGCCCTTCGGGCATGGTCTTCGTGGCCAGCCGCGCCGGCGGCATCAGCCACAACGAGAAGGAGTCGAGCACGCGGGACGACCTCGCGGCCGGCGCCAACGTCCTGCTGCACGCCGTCCTGGCGCGCGCCGGCGTGGTCGATTGAGGAGTGCGAGACGATGAACCTGCGCAGCGAACCCGTACCCGAGGATCTCGAGGCGATCCGGCGGTGGTTCAAGCGGCTGTCCGATCACGTCCAGGCGGTCGACTACGAGGGCGCGCGGCCGATCTTCGCCGACGACATGATCGCCTTCGGCACCTTCACCGATTTCATGATCGGCCAGGACAAGGCCGAGCGCGAGCAGTGGCGCAACGTCTGGGGCACCATCCGCCGCTTCCGCTGGCGGCTCGAGGGCGTGCACGGCATCGTCTCGGCCGATCGGCTGACCGGCATCGGCATGGCGATCTTCGATTCCGACGGCTTCCTGCCCGATGGCACGACATTCGATCGCCGCGGCCGAGCCACCGTGACGTTCGCGCGATCCAGGGTCGGCGATCCCTGGGTGGCGACGCACACCCACATGTCGTTGTTCCGCGGCACGCCCGATCGCAGCCACGGTAACTTCACCGGTCCATGATCGAGCCGGAGCGGGGCTTCGCGATCGATGACGTCGCGTATCGTTGGGGCACCACGCCCGGCGACATCCCGCTCGATCGCCCACGCCCGGTTTCGAGCGCGTACCTCCACGTCGACGTGGCCTGCCGAACTGTCATGGGATTGCCGACCGCCGGCGTGACGTTGTCGGCGCCGGCGTCGGACCGGCCGGTGATGAACGTGTCCTACGCCTTGGCGCCGGCGCCAGCCGGGAGCGGCGAGCCGGCATACTGGATGGACCGCTTGCTCGAACGGTTCGGCCCGCCTGACCCGCGGGCGGAGCGGGATCGGCCGGGCGGTCTTGGCATCACCTACATAGCGGCCTGGAGCCGACCGACGATCGATATCGGTCTGTCGATCTATGACGGTGTCCGGGCGGCGGCGTTCGGTCGGTCGGCCGGGCTGCTCCGCATCCAGTGGCACGACGCGGCGGCGGCCGCGGCTCCCTACGTCGCCCAGTGGCGCGCGGCGGCGGCTGAAGTGATGCGGTCGGCGGCGTCGCTCGCGGCGTTTCACCGCTTCGACATGCCGCGAGAAATGGCGCCCGCCGGCGATCCGATCGATCCCCACCCGGCCTCGTTCGAGGATTGGCGCGCCCTGAACAGCCGCACGCTTCTCGCCACGCCGGCCTCAATCGGCGAGCGCCTGTCGGCCGCGTCGTTCGCGCTGTGGCGGTCGGCGCCCGACGGTCTTTGGGCTCTCTCCACGAGGTGGGACACGGTCGTCCTGCGGCCAGGCTCGCGCGTATCGTGGGCCGAGATCAGGCCGGCGAAGGGCGGCGGCCACAGCGGCTTGTCGGTCGATCGCCTGTCCATCGTCATGCCCTACGGCACGACGGGCATCGCCGCGGCCGCGGCGGCGTTGACGTCGCTGCCGGGCATCGCGGTCGAGAAAGTGGAAGACGACGACGCCTGATCAGCCGCCGCGATGGCGACGCTCGACATTGGCCTTGATGTTGGCCAGGCCGATCGCGGCCTCCTCGTCGATGCGCCGGATCATGTCGTCGGTCGGCGCCTTGGGACGCGCCGGGTTGATCACCGTGCGCGTGTAGCGCGTGCCATCGCCCACCGGCTCGAAGCTATAGCGCGCGACGATGCGGCCGATGAAGCTGGTGTCGGTCTCGGCCATCCATAGCTTGCCCTGCTCGGACCGCGTCACGCGCCAGTCGAGCTGGACCTCGCCGGTGCGCGTGCGCCAGCGCTCGTGGAAGGTCTCGCCGGCCACCAGCGGGCGATCGGCGGCATCGATGCGATGCGAGGCCGCCAGCCATTCCGGCCACGAGTTGGGGTTGGACACGTAGTCCATCACCGCCTTGGGCGGCGCGTCGATCAGGATGTCGTGGCTGCGCTCGAAGGCGACGGTGGCCGGAGGCGGCTCGATCGCGCCGACGCGTTCCGTGATGAGCTTGTAGGCTTCGGGCCGGCGATGGCGCGCGAAGTTGAATGTCGTCGACGTGTAGCTCTTGCCGGCGTCGAGATCGCAGCGATGCACGATCAGCTCATCGCCCTCGCCGTTGGCGCGCGCCACGACCTTGCCGCTGGGCGCGATGATCATGCTGTCGGCGACGCTGGGCACACCCTCCTCGGTGCCACCCTTGGCGACGCCCACCACCCAGGTGCCGTTCTGGTAGGCGCCGGCCTGCATCGAGAGCTGGTTGTGGAACCAGGCGTGCTCGTCGTGGTCCGGCGCGGGCGGGTTGTGGATCGGCGTATTGTAGCCCAGCATCACCATCTCGACGCCCTGCAGGCCCATGACGCGATAGGTCTCGGGCCAGCGCCGGTCGTTGCAGATGCACATGCCCATGATGCCGCCGAAGGCGCGGCTGACCGGAAAGCCGAGATCGCCGACCTCGAAATAGCGCTTCTCCAGATGCTGGAACTGGCGTTGCGGCTCGTGCTCGGCGTGGCCCGGCAGATGCACCTTGCGGTACTTGCCGACGACGCGCCCGTCGCGCTCGACGAGGATCTGGGTATTGAAGCGCCTGATACGGCCATCCTGCTCGGTGAGCTCGGCGTAGCCCAGGCTGAAGCCGATGCCCATCGCCTTGGCCTCGGTGAACAGCGGCGCCGTCTCGTTGCTGGGCATCTCGCGCTCGAAATAGGCATCGATCTCGGCCTGATCCGTCATCCACCACCGCGGGAAGAACGTGGTCAGGGTCAGCTCGGGAAACACCACCAGCTCGCAGCCCATGCGCCTGGCTTCGCGCAGATGCGCGATCAGCCGCTCGACCACGTCGCGTCGGGAGTGGCTCTTCTGGATCGGCCCCATCTGGGCGGCGCCGACAGTGAGATGACGGGGCATGGAGTTCCTCTAGCTCTGGGCCAGTTCGAGCATCAGGTCGAGCAGAATGGCGGCACCGGCCTCGATGTCGCCAGGATGAGTGAACTCCGCCACGTTGTGGCTGAGCCCCTTCACGCTCGGTACAAAGATCATGCCAGTCGGGCACAGCCGCGCCATCATCTGCGCGTCGTGGCCGGCGCCGGACGGCAGGCGCATCACGCTGCGGCCATGCGCGCGCGCCAAGTGCTCGACGCGGTCGATCATATCAGGCGCGAACTCGACCGGCTCGAAGCGCGCGAGCGTTCGGCGCTCGACGGTGCAACCCTCGGCGCGCGCGGCGTCGTCGATGAAGGCGAAGGCGCGCCGCTCGGCCTCCTTCAGCAGCGCCTCGTCGGTGTTGCGCAGATCGAGCGTGAAGCGCGCCCGGTTGGCGATGACGTTGATCAGGTTGGGCCGCAGCTCGTTGGCGCCGACCGTGGCGACCTGCGCGCCGCCCATGTCCTGGGTGAGCCGGCGCGCGAAAGTGCTGCAGAGGCCGGCGACATAGCCGGCGTCGTGGCGCAGCCGCATCGGCGTGGTGCCGGCATGCGCGGAAGTGCCGGATACGGTGACTTCCGTCCACGAGATGCCCTGCACGCCGGTGACCGCGCCGATGGTGATGCCGGCCTCCTCGAGCACGGGCCCCTGCTCGATATGCAGCTCGACATAGGCGTGCGGCCGGATCGTGCCGGGCGTCATCGAGCCGCGATAGCCGATGCGCTTCAGCTCGTCGCCGACGCGCTTGCCCTCGCCGTCGGTCGCCGCCCATGCCTCCTGCAAGGTCAGGCCGCCAGCGTGAACGAGGCTACCCATCATGTCGGGCTGGAAGCGCGCGCCCTCCTCGTTGGTGAAAAAGGCGACGCAGAGCGGCCGGCGTGTCGTGATGCCCGCGGCGTCGAGCGCGCGGCAGACCTCGAGGCCGGCGAGCACGCCGAGATTGCCGTCGAAGCGGCCTCCGGTGCGCACCGTGTCGATATGCGAGCCGGTCATGACAGGCGGGCCTTCCTCGCGCCCTGGCCGCATGGCGAAGACGTTGCCGATGGCGTCGACGTGCACGGTCAAACCCTGCGCCCGCATCCAGGACACGACGAGATCGCGACCGGCCTTGTCCTCGTCGGTGAGTGCCAGGCGTGCACAGCCGCCGCCGTCAATGGCGCCGACGTGCGCAAGATCGGCGACGGCGGTGTGCAGATGAGCGAAATCGAGCGCGGGGCCGGACATCGTCGCAGTATCGACGATAGGCGGGCCGGTCGCCTAGCGCCCGCGACGACGCACGGAGTTTGACTTCGCGCGAACCGTCGGACAGGATGCGTGAGATCACAAACTCACGGCGTCGAGAAATGACGCCGCGGACAAGCCGTTCAACAAAGGCGGCACGCAGGGGGGACTATTCGCGCCGGCATCTGCCTATCGGATCGATACAGTGGCGTTGTGGCTTAGTTGCGTTCGTCGATTTCGAGACGGGACCTGTCGGGGTGAAGCGTCTGCCTGCGAAGTGATTGGCTTCGATCAGGGAGGCTCTGGACATGAGGAAGTTGTTGGGGATTGCTGCGCTCGCCGTGGCGGCGCTCGCCGTGGCTGTGGCGCCGGCGTCCGCGCAGGACAAGCGCGTGCGCATGCAGATGCAGTCGAACTTCGCGTCGTCGCTCGCGCTGTTGGGACCGAACGCGAACTTCACCGTCGAGCAGATTCGACGATTGTCGAATGGCTCCGTCGATATCAAGTTCTTCGAGCCGGGCGCCTTGGTGCCGCCGGGTCAGGCGTTCGACGCGGTGTCGACGGGCGCGCTCGACGCCGCGTGGGCGACGCCTGGGTTCTGGACCGGCAAGGACATCGCCTTCGCGGTGTTCGCGACGGTGCCGTTCGGCCCGGGTCTTGGC
>VGCZ01000082.1 GCA_016869975.1 Alphaproteobacteria bacterium | reverse complement strand
GCGCAGGGGGCCGACCATCATCCGGAGATTGGCGGATATGAGATCGGAACCGGGCTTGGCGGGCGGCATGCTGATCGAACTCCGGGCTACACGGCGTGGCTTTCTGTCATTCCTCGCTCGCGCCGGGTGGCGGACTGGTCACCATCTCGACCGAATCGCCGAAGCGCGCCTGCATGGCGCGGCCGAAGTGATTGATCCAGGCCTCGGCCGTGCGCCGTTCCGGCTCGTCGGGATGACCCCGTAGCCAGTCGAGCGCGGCGACCAGCGGGAAGACGTTGTAGTTGTCCGGACTGTGCGCAGCGTCCATGACATGCAGGGCGGTCGAGGTCTGCGGCGCCGCCAGCCGCTTGATCTTGGTGCGGTCGAGCTTGGCGCAGTGGGTCGCCGACGAGACCACCAGATACTCGCGGCAGATCAGCGGCCGGTCGGGATGGATCGAGCAGGCCTCGTCCTCGAGGAAGGGGCAGGGGATTCCGAGAAAGAAGTAGTTGACCACCAGCTCCATGTGCTCGCTCGAGAGCACACGCCCGCCACGCGTCATGCGCTCCCACATGCCGGCCTCGCGCAGCCGTGCCTCGGCCTCGGCGAAGCGCGCCCGCACTCGCGCCTGGCGGTCCTCGGGCATGCGCTCCACGAGGCCGGCAAGGGCCCGCGCTTCCATATCGGAGACCGGCACGTATTGCCGGCAGCAGGCGCCGCAGCCGGCGCGACATGTGATGGTTTCGCCTCGCTCCGCCGAGGCGTTCTTGACCCGTTGCATCATGGCGTCGACCAGCGCGCGCAGCGCCGGCAGCACGGCATAGGCCGGCACCTCGCCCGGTGGCAGGGGCACAGTGATCGATTCGCCGCCCGGCAGCTCGATAATTGCCGGCGGGCCCTCGGCCTGGGTGGGTTCGTTGCTCATTGCGTGACACGACAGCATCGCATGGACACCCTCGGATGTGCATTGTAAAAGCGCTGACTTTGCAACGGGATCGGCCGCGTTGATACGACGCGACGGGCGACCCGGGGCGCCCGGCAGCGGTTCAGGACGATGGCAAGCGCGAGCGACATCAGGCGGACGTTCCTCGAGTTCTTCCGGCGCGAAGGCCACGAAGTGGTGGCCTCGAGCCCGCTCGTGCCGCGCAACGATCCCACCCTGATGTTCACCAACGCCGGGATGGTGCAGTTCAAGAACGTCTTCACCGGCCTGGAGAAGCGACCCTACAGTACCGCCGTGACCTCGCAGAAATGCGTGCGCGCCGGCGGCAAGCACAACGACCTGGAGAACGTCGGCTACACCGCGCGTCACCACACCTTCTTCGAGATGCTCGGCAATTTCTCGTTTGGCGACTACTTCAAGGAGCGCGCGATCGAGCTGGCGTGGACGCTCCTGACGAAGGACTACGGCCTGCCGAAGGACAGGCTGCTGGTCACCGTCTACCACGACGACGACGAGGCCTTCGGCCACTGGAAGAAGATCGCCGGCCTGCCCGACGACAAGATCATCCGCATCCCGACCTCGGACAATTTCTGGGCGATGGGCGACACCGGCCCGTGCGGCCCGTGCTCCGAGATCTTCTTCGACCATGGCCCGTCGATCTGGGGCGGCCCGCCGGGCAGCGCCGAGCAGGACGGCGACCGCTTCATCGAGATCTGGAACCTGGTCTTCATGCAGTTCGAGCAGGTGACGAAGGAGCAGCGTATCAGCCTGCCGCGCCCCTCGATCGACACCGGCATGGGCCTGGAGCGCCTCGCCACGGTGCTGCAGGGTAAGTTCAACAACTACGACATCGACATGATCCGCGCCCTGGTCGAGGCCTCGGCGCACGAGACCGGTGTCGACCCCGACGGCCCGCAGGCGCCCTCGCACAAGGTGATCGCCGACCATCTGCGCGCGACCTCGTTCCTGATCGCCGACGGCGTGCTGCCCTCCAACGAAGGCCGCGGCTACGTGCTGCGCCGTATCATGCGCCGCGCCATGCGCCATGCGCACATGCTCGGTGCCAGGGATCCCATGGTCTACAAGCTGGTGCCCGAGCTGGTGAAGCAGATGGGCGACGCGTATCCCGAGCTGGTGCGCGCGCAGCCGCTGATCACCGAGACGCTCAGGCTCGAGGAGACGCGCTTCAAGCAGACCCTGGGCACCGGCCTGCGTCTGCTTGAGGAAGAGACCTTGGGCATGTCCAAGGGCGGCACGCTGCGCGGCGACGTCGCTTTCAAGCTCTACGACACCTACGGCTTCCCGCTCGATCTGACGCAGGACGTGCTGCGCGTGCGCGAGATCGCCGTCGACACCGCCGGATTCGACAAGGCGATGGCCGAGCAGAAGGCCAAGGCGCGCGCTGCCTGGGCGGGCTCAGGCGAGGCGGCCAACGAGACGGTGTGGTTCGACATCCGCGAGAAGGTCGGCGCCACGGAGTTCCTTGGCTACGAGGTCGAGCGGGCCGAGGGCAAGGTCGTCGCCATCCTGGCCGATGGCAAGGAAGTCCCGTCGCTGGCGCAAGGCCAGGGCGGCCAGGTCGTGGTCAACCAGACGCCGTTCTACGGCGAGTCCGGCGGCCAGATGGGCGATACCGGCCGGATCGCCACGGCGTCGGGCGGCGATGTCGCGGTCACCGACACGCTGAAGAAGCTGGGCGACCTGCACGTGCACACCGTGAAGGTCGAGAAGGGATCGCTGAAGGTCGGCGACGACGTCGTGCTGAGCGTCGATGGCGGCCGGCGCTCGGCGCTGCGCGCACATCACTCGGCGACGCATCTGCTGCACGAGGCGCTGCGCCGCCAGCTCGGCGATCACGTCACGCAGAAGGGTTCGCTGGTGGCGCCCGATCGCCTGCGCTTCGATATCAGCCACGGCAAGGCGATCGCCGTCGACGAGCTGCGCGCCATCGAGGACGAGGTCAACGCGCGTATTCGCCTGAACACGCCGGTCGACACGCGGCTGATGACGCCCGACGAGGCGATCGCCGCCGGCGCCATGGCGTTGTTCGGCGAGAAGTACGGCGACGAAGTACGCGTGCTGTCGATGGGCGGCGAGGGCGAGAAATACTCGGTCGAGCTGTGTGGCGGTACACATGCCCGGCGCACCGGCGATATCGGCCTGTTCAAGATCGTTGGCGAGGGCGCGGTGGCGGCCGGCGTGCGGCGCATCGAGGCGATGGCCGGCGCGGCGGCCGAGGCCTATGTTCGCGAGCAGGGTGATCAGCTCGCCAAGGCGGCCAACGCGTTGCGCGTGCGGCCGGACGAGCTGGCGGCCCGCCTGACGGCGATGATAGACGCCCAGCGCAAGCTCGACCGCGAGCTCGGCGATGCGCGCAGGGCGCTGGCGCTCGCTGGCAGCGGGGCGGGCAAGGCGGCCGATTCGGGGCCCAAGGATGTCGGGGGCGTGAAGCTGATCGCGCGGCGGCTCGATGGCGTACCGGGCAAGGATCTCAAAGGCATGGCCGACGATTTCAAGAAACAGGTCGGATCCGGCGTGGTCGCGCTGGTCGGTGTCGAGGACGGCAAGGCCTCGGCGGTGATCGGCGTCACCGACGATCTCGTCGCCCGGCTGTCGGCGGTCGACCTTGTACGCGCCGCGGTGACCGCCCTGGGTGGCAAGGGCGGCGGCGGACGGCCCGACATGGCGCAGGGCGGCGGCCCCGACGCGGCGCAGGCCGACGCCGCGTTGCTGGCGGTCGAGGCCGCGATCAGCGCCAAGGTGCCGGCGTGACCCGTTCGATCGGCGCGGCGCTGCTCGCCGTCTGCGTTCTGTCCGCCTGCGGCCCCGACTACGTGCGCGAGAACGCGACCGACGAGCAGTACAAGCGCGACATCGCCTCTTGCAACTCGTTCGTCGGCGAGATGATGGCCAAGGAGCGTGGCATCAACATGGATCGCGAAGCGACGCTCGGCGCGACCGACACACGCTTGGGCCGCCCGCGGCTGCCGCAGCAGATGGCGCAGCGCAGCGACACGCTGCGCAGCGACAAGCTGATGGACATGTGCATGCAGCAGCGCGGCTGGACGTCGAAGCGCAACGATTGGTGGCCGTTCTGATGAAAGCGGTGATTCTGGCGGGCGGCCTCGGCACGCGCATCTCCGAGGAGACCAACCTGCGGCCCAAGCCGATGGTCGAGATCGGCGGCCAGCCGATCCTCTGGCACATCATGAAGAGCTACGCCGCCTTCGGCGTCACCGACTTCGTGATCTGCTGCGGCTATCGCGGCTACATGATCAAGGAGTATTTCGCCAACTACCTGCTGCATCGCTCCGACGTCACCGTCGATCTCGCCACCGGCCGCATGGACATCCTGGCGCCGCGCGCCGAGAACTGGCGCGTGACCATGGTCGACACCGGTCTGGCGACCATGACCGGCGGCCGCATCAAGCGCGTGGCGCATCATCTCGAGGGTGAGACCGCGTTCTGCATGACTTACGGCGACGGCCTGGCCGATCTCGATATCGCCAAGCTGATCGCCTTCCATCAGGGGCACGGCAAGCTCGCCACCGTCACCGCGGTGCGCTCGCCGGCGCGCTTCGGCGCGCTCAGCCGCGACGGCGCGAAGGTCTCGGGCTTCCTCGAGAAGCATCGCGACGAGGGCGGCTGGATCAACGGCGGCTTCTTCGTGCTCTCGCCCAAGGTCATCGACTACATCAAGGACGACAGTACGTCGTGGGAAGTCGAGCCGCTGTCCAGGATCGCGGCCGATGGCGAGCTGCAGGCTTTCGAGCACGCCGGCTTCTGGCAGCCGATGGACACGCTGCGCGAGCGCAATCTGCTGGAGGATCTCTGGCAGTCCGGCCGCGCACCGTGGAAACGCTGGTCGTGAGCGTCGCGCCGGCTGCCGTGCCGCTCGACACGTTCTTCCGCGGCAAGCGTGTGCTGCTCACCGGGCACACCGGCTTCAAGGGCGCGTGGCTGGCGATCTGGCTGCACCGGCTCGGCGCCACGGTCGGCGGCATCAGCCTGCCGCCGCCGACCGAGCCCAGCATCTTCGAGCGCGCCGGAATCGGCGGGCTGATCGACAGCCACATCTGCGATATCCGCGACGCTTCGGCGCTCGATCGGCTCGCGCGGGGCTTCGATCCCGAGATCGTCCTGCACCTCGCCGCGCAGCCGCTGGTGCGTGCGAGCTACGAGGCGCCGGTCGAGACCTTCGGCACCAACGTGATGGGCACGGTCAACCTGCTGGAGAGCCTGCGCACGCTGCCCAACGCGCGTGTCGCCGTCGTCGTCACCAGCGACAAGGTCTATCGCAATGCCGAGTGGGTCTATCCCTATCGCGAGGACGATCCGCTGGGCGGCCGCGACCCCTACAGCGCCAGCAAGGCGGCGGCCGAGATCGTCACGTCAGCATACTGGCACTCGTTCTTCCAGGGCTCGAAGACGGCCGTGGCGACGGCGCGCGCCGGCAACGTCATCGGCGGCGGCGACTGGTCGAAGGACCGCCTGCTGCCCGACGCGATCCGCGCCTGGCAGTCGGGCGTGCCGCTCGGCGTGCGCCACCCCGGCGCGCATCGGCCCTGGCAGCACGTGCTCGACGCGCTGCACGGCTACATGCTGCTGACCGAGGCGCTGTGGCGCGATCCGGCATTGGCCGGGCCGTGGAATTTCGGGCCGGCGACGCACGAGACCACCAAGGTCGGCGACGTGCTCGAGCTGGCGCGCAAGGCCTATGGCGGCGGCGAGATCGCCGTCGCCAAGGCGTCACCGGAGATGCACGAGGCCGGCAAGCTGATGGTCGAGTCGGCGAAGGCGCGCGAACGGCTGGGCTTCGCGCCGCGCTGGGGCATCGAGGAATCGGTGGGCCGCACGATGGCTTGGTACCAGGGGCTGGCGCGCGGCGAGCAGGCGCTGGCGCTGTGCCACGCCGACATCGCCGCGTTCGGTGCCGCGCGATGAGCGGCCGCTTCACGATCGAGGACACGCCGATTTCGGGCGTGAAGCTGATCCGCCGCAAGCGGCTGGGCGACGCGCGCGGCTTTCTCGAGCGGCTGTTCTGCGGCGAGGAGCTGCGCGCGGCCGGCTGGACGAAGCCGGTGGCACAGATCAACCGCACCTTGACCGCCCAGGTCGGCGTGGTGCGCGGCATGCATTTCCAGCGTCCGCCCGCCGCCGAGATGAAGCTGGTGACCTGCGTGCAGGGCGCCGTCTTCGACGTCGTCGTCGACCTGCGGCGCGGCTCGCCGACCTTCCTGCGCTGGTTCGCGCATACCTTGTCGGCCGACGAGGACGCCTAGAAGCTGGTGCCCGAGGGCTGCGCGCATGGCCTG
>VGCZ01000081.1 GCA_016869975.1 Alphaproteobacteria bacterium | reverse complement strand
CGAGCTTCGCCTGCGCGCTCTGGCCCTCCTGCGACAGCAGCGCGGCCTGCGTCGCGGTGAGGAAGCCGGTGGCCGGCTCATTGCGGCTCTTCCGCCAGTTGGTGATCATCAGCCGCGTGCGCGGGCCAAAGGCGCCGTCGGTGCCCAGCGTGTCGAAGCCCCGGGCGGTCAGCGCAACCTGGATGCGCTTGCGGTCGATGTCGGCCAGCTTCAGCGCCGCCTCGATCGCGTCGGCGGACTTCTTCTCATCGTCCGCGGCGCGAATTGCCGGGCCGGCGTCGACCGCGCGGCGCTTGTCTTCGCGCGCCGCCGCCGCCTTCAACTCCTCCAGCCGCGCGCGCGCGAAATCGGCATAGGCGCCGTTGGGGAAGCGCTGGAGGAACAGCTCGAACATCGCCGGATTGGTGCTGTTCGCGATCGTCGTCCACGCCGTCTGCTCGACCGCGTCGACACCGGGCGGCGCCGGCATGGCGGCCGCGGGGGGCGGGGCGGCGGCGGTATTGAAGAAGAAGTCGCCGCGGAAGGAGGAGCTGACCCACGGTGTCTGCTTGTTGCCCGAGGCGCGCGCCACGCCGTCGATGGTGCGCTTGAAGACCTCCTCCAGCTTCAGCCCCGGCTCCGCCATCGCCTTGAGCAGCTCCGTCGTGTAGAGCCCGTTCACGCCATCGCCGTCCGACGCGGTATCGCCCGGCGCGGTGGCGTATGCGATCACCGTGCCGCGCGGCGCGTCGGTCTGGGCGAGACCGCGGCTGGTGGAGCGGAAGCGGCGGCCGAAGGGATTGTCGCGGCAGGCGTCGAGGATCACCAGGCTCAGCCGCGCGCGCGCCTCGTCCAGGCCGTTCAGGACGTCGTTGAGATCGACCGTCTCGTACTTGACGTCGCGTTCGTTCGCGAGCGTGGCGTCGACCGGCACGAGATGGTTGACGCCGCGCACCTGGATGCCGTGGCCGGCGTAGTAGAAGAGACCGACACCGCCGGGCGGCACCTTGCCGGAGAACTCGTGCAGCGCTTCGACGAAGGCGCGGCGCGTGAGGTTCTCGCGCGCGATCACCTCGAAGCCGGCCTCACGCAGCGCCTTGGCCATGGCGCGCGCGTCGTTGACCGGGTTGCGCAGCGGGTCGGTGTGCTGGTAGGCGCCATTGCCGATCACCAGCGCGACGCGCGTCTCCGTCTGCGCCCCTGCCGTGGTGGCGCACAGGCCGATCAGCGCGATGAGCAAGAAAGCGAGGCGCGCCATTTCAGGAACTCCCCAGAAGCCGCGAGAACCGTACCGTGGCACCGCTGACGGTCAACACACAGTTTTGCGCGCGATTCAGCCCGGCGGGCGGAAGCGCAGCAGCCTTCCGGCGAGCGGCGCCTTGCCCGTCGCCGCCTCGCCGTCGACCTGGAAGACGATCTGCTGTTCGCCGACGCGTGCCACATAGAGGCCGCCGGGCGACAGCGAGACACCGAAATCGGCGAGGTCGGCGAAGGCGTCGCGCCGCAGCTTCGCGCGCGGCAGCTCGTGGGTGAAGGTCTCGCCCGCGGCGTCGAGCCGTTCGATGGAGACCGTGCCGCCGCCCTTGAGCTCGATGACGGGTGAGCGGCCATGCAGGATGAATTGCGGCTTGGGCAGGGCCGCGCGGCGCGGGCGTCCGGCGGCGGGATCGCGCATCACCGACGTCGCGCCTTGCCGGGACTGCTCGGCCGCGAGCTCCATGCGGCCGCCGTCGCAGCGCACCTTCACCCGCTCGACGGTGCCGCCGGACACGTCGCTCTGGTCCTGACCGACCGTGACGGTGCCGCCGCGGATGGTCTCTCGCCAGCATGAGCGGATGTAGCCCAGCACGATGGCGTCACGCGGCCCCAGCGCGATGACCTTGCCGGGCGCGACGTAGTCCATGAACTCGACGCCGGGTAGCGTGCCGGTGACCTCCTCGACCAGCGCCACCGGTGCCTGGGCATGCGCAGTGGAGGTGAGCGCCGCGAGGTAGAGCGCGAACACTGCGGATCCGAACTTCGGAGATATGACTGCGACTGTCGGCACGACTTCATCGGCTCGATTGTCGTGAACCAGCACCGCGGCCGCGGGTACCGGATCGTCACGCAGGATCACCAAGCCGCCCCCAGAATACCCGGGATCAAGATACCACAGGACCGGCGCACGCGCACATGTCCTGCGCGGCGATCACACCGTGAGGTATTGCTGCACGATGCTCTTGTCGGCGCGCAGATCGGCGGGCGTGCCGGTGAAGCGTACCTCGCCCTTTTCCAGGATGTAGACGCGATCGGCCAGCGCCATCACGAATTCCAGGTTCTGCTCGGCCAGCACGATCGACAGACCGGTCGCCTTGAGCTCGGCCACGCGCATGCGCAACAGCTCGACGATCAGCGGCGCCAGCCCCTCGGAGGGCTCGTCGAGCAGCAACAGCTCGGGATTGCCCATCAGGGTGCGCGCGATGGTCAGCATCTGCTGCTGGCCGCCCGACAGCACGCCGCCCTTGCGCTCGCGAATGCCGGCGAGATCGGGGAACAGGGCGAAGACCTGCTCCTCGCGCCAGGTGGTCTTGCCACCGGCGCCCGACCGACGCGCGATGTCGAGGTTCTCCCACACCGACAGCTCGGGAAAGATGCGCCGCTCCTCCGGCACGAAGCCGATGCCCAGGCGGCAGATGCGGTGCGGCCCGAGCCGGCTGATGTCCTGGCCTTTCCAGGTGACGCGCCCGCGCTTGGGCGGCGTCAGGCCCATGATCGAGCGCATGGTCGTGGTCTTGCCGACGCCGTTGCGGCCGATCAGGGCCACGCATTCGCCGGCGCGCACCTCGAGCGAGACGCCGAACAGCACCTGGCTCAGGCCATAGGCCGTGTGGATGTCCTCGACCAGCAGGTCAGCCATGGCCTTGTTCCCCGAGATAGACCCGCCTGACCTCGGGGTCGTTGCGCACCGCGTCGGGTTCGCCCGATGCGATGATCTCGCCGTGATGCAGCACCGAGATGCGCTCGGCCATGCCGAACACCACCGACATGTCGTGCTCGGTGAACAGCAGGGTGAGCCCGCGCGCTTTGACGATGTCGCGCACCAGCGCGATGGTCTCGCCGGTCTCCTGCGGCGACATGCCGGCGGTCGGCTCGTCGAGCAGCAGCAGGCGCGGCTTCGAGGCCAGCGCGATCGCCAGCTCGAGCTGCTTCTGCTTGCCGTAGCTCAGCTCGCCGCCGATCTCCGACGCCTCGGCCGCCAGCCCGACCAGCTCGAGCAGATCGCGCGTGGCGTCGCGGTGCAGCGAGCGGCCGACGCGCAACAGGTTCCATTGCTGGCCCTCGTGCGCGATCAGCGCCACCTGGACGTTCTCGAAGACGCTGAGCCGGGGATAGATGTTGATGCGCTGGAACGAGCGCGCGATGCCCAGCCGCACGATCTTGTGCGGCGGCATGCCGATCAGGGTGCGGCCCTCGAACGACACCGCACCCTTGTCGGGCTTGAGGTGACCGGTGATGAGATTGAAGAACGTGGTCTTGCCGGCGCCGTTGGGGCCGATGATGGCGTGCGTCTCGCCGGCCTTCAGCTCGAACGACACGTCGCGCGTGGCGACGAAGCCGGCGAACGACTTCCACAGGCCCTGGATCGACAGCATCGCGCTCATGAGCGGCGCCCACGGCCCTTGAAGCGGTTGACCAGGCCGACCAGGCCGTCCGGCAACACCAGCACGATCACCAGCAGGATCAGGCCGAGCACGGTCGGCCAGTACGGCGTGTACTGGTTGGTGAAGACCTGCAGCAGATGCAGCACGGCGGCGCCGATGATCGGGCCGACGAAGGAATAGAGGCCGCCCAGCAGCACCATGATCAGCACCTGCGCCGACTCGGTCCAGAACGCGTTCTCGATGTACATGCCGCGGTGGTACATGCCGAACAGCGCGCCGGCGAGGCCGCCGAAGGCGCCGGCCACGGTGAAGGCCGCCCAGCGCATGCGGCGCGTGTCGACGCCGATGAAGCCGGCGCGCACGTTGTTCTCGCGCACCGCCACGAGGGTCAGCCCGAAGGCGGAGTGGCAGATGACCCACAGCGCCGCGATGGCGATCGCCACGGACACGAGGGTGAAATAGAAATAGTTGACGTGGTTGGCCAGCATCGCCGGCAGCTTGACACCGGTGAGCCCGTCGTCGCCGCCGGTGACCTCCTTCCACTTGAAGGCGACGCCCCAGACCAGCATCGCGAACGCCAGGGTCAGCATGGCGAAATAGATCTGCGTCAGGCGCACGCAGAAGAAGCCGACCACGCCAGCGACGAGGCCGGCCAGCAGCACCGCCGCCGGCATGGCTAGCACCAGGGGCCAGCCATGGGTCGTCAGCAGGATGGCGCAGGTATAGCCGCCGATGGCGAAGTAGGCGGCGTGGCCGAACGAGACGTTGCCGGTGTAGCCGACCAGCACGTTGAGGCTGAGCGCGAAGAGGGCGTAGATCATCACCTCGGTGGTGAGGTCGACGGCGTGGCGGCTACCGGCCAGCGGCAGCAGCGCCAGCAGCAGGACGACGACCGCCGAGGCGATCAGGTAACTGCGCCGCGGCATGCTCAGCGACCCGATTCCGGCTGGCCGAACAGGCCCCAGGGTCGGACGATCAGCACCGCCAGCATCAGCAGGTAGGGCAGCACGTCCTGCCAGTTGGGCGCCCAGACGGTGCCGAACTGCACGACGAAGCCGAAGGCGAGCGCGCCGACGAAGCTGCCCCACATGTGGCCGAGCCCGCCGATGATGACGATGATGAAGCACTCGTTGATGATGGTCGCGTCCATGCCCGGCACCAGCGCGACGCGTGGTGCCGCGAGCGCGCCGCCCACGCCGGCGAGCGCCGAACCGATGGTGAAGACCGCAGCGTAGACCATCGGCACGTTGACGCCGAGCGCCGCCAGCATCTCGCGGTCCTGAGTCGCGGCGCGCACGATACGGCCGGCGCGCGTCTTGTCGACCAGCAGCCACATGGCGATCGCGATCAGCGGTCCGACGACGCAGAGGAAGAGTTGGTATTGCGGCAGGACAACGAAGCCGAGATTGACCGCGCCGCCCAGCCCGGCGGGATAGCCGACGGAGTACTGGTCGGTGCCCCAGATCATCTTCGCCGCGTCGCTCATCAGCAGCACCACCGCGAAGGTAAACAGCAGCTGCATCAGGTGTTCCTTGCCGTACAGATGCCTGAGCAGCAGGCGCTCGATGACCAAGGCGATCACCGCCAGTCCGGCGGCCGAGGCCAGCACGCCGACGAAGAAGGGCGCGCCCCAGGATTTCGTGACCGTGAAGATGATGTAGGCGCCGAACATGTAGAACATGCCGTGCGCGAAATTGATCACCCGCAGCACGCCGAAGATCAGGTTCAGGCCGGAGGCGATGATGAACATGTTCATGGCCAGGGCCAGGCCATAGAACGCGTTCAACGTGAACATCGTGGTGGTCATCGGGCAAACGTCTCCCCTGTCATCCCGAGCGGAGCGAGAGAAGATCCCTCGGCTTCGCTCGGGATGACGACTACGCCGCTTCGCGCGGCTTCGCCGTCACTTCGGCTGGATGTACTCGATCGGGTCCATCATGCGATAGGCGCGGCCGGGCTTCTTGACCATCGGGCCCCAGAACTGGCCGATGTTCGCCTGATGCGTCTTGGGATCGATGGTCAGCGTGCCGACCGGAGACTTGATCGTCAGGCCCTCGAGCGCGCCGGCGATGGCATCGGAGTCGGTCGACTTGGCCTTCTCCATGGCCGCGACGGCGTAGTGCACGCCGATATAGCCGAGCAGCGCCCATTGTGGTGTCTCGGGCGTGCCGAGCTTCTTGGCGAGCGCCTCCTGGAACGCCTTATGGGAGGCGTCCTGCGCGTGGTACCACAGCTCGTAGGTGTTGGAGATCACGTTGTCCGGGTAGTCGTCCTTGAGCTCGCCCGCGATCTCGTGGCTGGCGATCTCGCCGCCGGAGATCCACTTGATCTTGTCGAAGAAGCCGAGCGGTTTGGCCTGCTTGACCCACGACACGAAGTGCGGACCCCACAGGCCCGAGACCACGCCGTCGCAGCCGGCGGCCATGACCTGCGGGATGAACGGGTTGAAGTCGGTGGCGCCCAGCTTGGGTTTGAGTGTCAGCGCCACCTTGGCATTGGGCGCGTATTTCGGCAGCGCCTTCAGGACGCCGGCCTCGAGGTCGTTGCCGTAAGCGTAGTCGAGCTGCAGCTGGCAGAGCTTGGTCAGCTTGTGCTTGCCGACCAGCATGGCCATCGTGTCGCCTTCGAAATCGGTGTGCGAGGCGGTGCGGAAGACGTGCCGGTGCAGCTTGTCGGTCGTCATCTGGATGGTCTTGGGGATGGTCGCGATGTAGACGACCTTCTCCTGCTTGGCGACTTCCGACATCGCCAGCCCGACCGAAGAGGCCAGGCCGCCGACGACGATGTGCACCTTGTCCTTGGTGATCAGCTCCTTCATCGTCGAGGACGCCGCAGCCGGGTTCATCTTGTCGTCGCGTTCGACCGACACGAGCTTGCGGCCCATGACGCCGCCTCTGGCGTTGATCTCCTCGATGGCGAGCTGGTGGCCGGCCATGGCCGGCACGCCGTAGACGGCGCCGCCGCCGGTGAGCGGATACATGGCGCCGATGCGGATCGGCTCTTGCGCCGAAGCCGTGGCGGCGCCCAGGGCGCCGACGGCGAGGATTGCCGCGGTGAATCTCATCGTTGGTTCCCTCCCGTATTTCACCACCGAGCATCCCGGAAGCGCGGGCCGATGTCACCCGAGAAAAACAAAGGCCCGAGGATCGCCCCGGGCCTTCGCCGTTCGCGCCGTGCCGCCGCGCTCAACCCTCTTCGTGGAAAGCCTCC
>VGCZ01000080.1 GCA_016869975.1 Alphaproteobacteria bacterium | reverse complement strand
CGGCCGCGCGCGCGCAACCTCGCCATCTTGCATGGGTAACGGCATGGAACATGGGTAACAGCGTTGGAGAATATAGGCTTTCGCCTGTTACCCGTGCCGCGCCGGCATGTGGAACACGGGCAACATACCACCGGCCGGCGCGGTGTTCCGGCTTGGCCCAGGCACGGTCAACGGCGCCGCCCGCGCATGAGTGCGGCAATCTGGCGGGCAAGCGGCTTTTCGTCGCCCTGGAAGCTCCGGATCATCGCGGCGAGCATCGCGGCCGGGTCGAGCCGCTCGAAGGCCAGCTTGTGCCCGGCCTTGGCGGCTAGCACCGCCAGCAATGCCGACTGCGCGCGGCCGTTGCCCTCCCTGAAGGGGTGAACGGCGTTGAGCTCGGCCAGGAAGTGCGCCGCCTTCGTGGCGAACTCGGCCGGCGGCAGGTCGCGGAGGTAGCGTTCGCTGCGAAGCCAGCCGAACAGCCGGCGCAGCTCGGCGGCGATGTTCTCGGGGTAGCAGAAGGCGTTGCCGCCTTTCGCGATACGGACGGTGCGAAGCTGGCCGGCCCAAGCGTACACGTCGCCGAACAGGTGCCGGTGAATGGCCCGGTAGTGGGTGACTGTCAATCGGCGTTCAACTTTGACCCCGGATCGGCGTCCAAAATTGACCCCCTTGGTCGGCGGGGTTTGGCGGTAGCGCGCGCGCCGCCGGAGCCGGTTGGGGTTGCGGCGGCGGCGCGAGCGCGGCTTTCCGGGAGGTCATCATCTCGGCTTTTGAAGCGCCAGCTGTCGTTGCCGGTCTCGACGATGTCGCAGTGATGGGTCAGGCGATCGAGCAGCGCGGTGGTCATCTTGGCGTCACCGAAGACGGTCGGCCATTCGCCGAAAGCGAGGTTGGTGGTGACGATGATCGAGGTCCGTT
The DNA here is from genome assembly GCA_016869975.1 of Alphaproteobacteria bacterium. Lineage (GTDB taxonomy): Bacteria > Pseudomonadota > Alphaproteobacteria > Reyranellales > Reyranellaceae > JAFAZJ01. The sequence goes on along the minus strand of VGCZ01000080.1, from coordinate 6,719 downwards.
CGTAGAGCCTGCTGACGAGGTGGAACAGGAGCTGGCCGCCGGCTTGGGCGAACGGCAGGTAGCCGAGTTCGTCCAGCACGATGAAGTCCATGCGGGTCAGATGATCGGCCAGCCGGCCCTGGCGGCCGCTGCGGGCCTCGGTCTCGAGGCGATTGACGAGATCGACGACGTTGTAGAAGCGGCCTCGGGCGCCGCCGCGGATGCAGCTTCGGGCAATGGCGATGGCGAGGTGTGTCTTGCCGGTGCCGGTCCCGCCGATCAGCACGGCGTTGCGCTGCTGGGCGAGGAAGGCCGCGCCGGCAAGATCACGCACCAGCGTCTCGTTGATCGGGGTGCCGGCGAACTGGAAGTCGTCGAGATCCTTTGCCAGAGGCAGCTTGGCGATTGTGAGCTGGTATCGGATCGAACGCGCCTGCTTCTCGCTGACCTCGGCGGTGAGCAGATCGCCAACGACGCGCTGCGGCTCGTGCTGGCGCTTGACGGCGGTGGCCATGATCTCGTCGAAGGCGGCCTTCATGCCATGAAGCTTGAGCTCGCCCATGAGGTCGAACAGGTGCGTACGTTCCATCAGACGGTTCTCCTGAGGTTGTCGTAACGGGCACAATCGGCGAGCGGTGCGTGGTGCAGGGTCAGCGCCGCGGGCGTGAGGATGGTGGCGGGCGGGGTGGGGTCGCGCTGGCGGGCCAGGATGTTGAGAATGACATCGGCGGAGTGGACGCCGTGGCTCAGCGCCTCGGCGCAGGCGGCCTCGACCGCGGTCAGCCCATCGCTCAGCACCGCGGCGAGGATATCGACCATTTGCCGGTTGCCATCGTCGGCGCCGGCAAGCTTGCGCCGCACGCGCTCCAGGGCGGCCGGCAGCACCCAGTCCTTGAAGGGCGCTCCATTGCGCAGCGCGCCGGGCTTACGCGCCAGCACCGGCACGTAATGCCAGGGGTCGTAGATCGTCATGCCACGGCCGAACGAACGGCGATGCTCGCCGACGACCCGGCCATCCTGGCGGATCACGATGCGGTCGGCATAGGCATGGATCTCGACCGGCCGCCCCACCGCGCTGGCTGCCACCGAGTACTTGTTGTTGTCGAAGCGCACCAGGCAGGTCTTGGAGACCGCCGCCGGCACGGCGTGGAAGCCGTCGAACCGGCCGGCATAGGGAACGAGCTTGGACCGCTCGGCCTCGAACACCTGCCAGATCGTCTGGTCGGTCAGTTCGGGATGGCGATGCGCCTTGGCGTAAGCGATGCACTTGTCGAGCAGCCAGGCATTCAGCTCGTCGAGCGTCTTGAACCGCAGCCGTGGCGTGAAGAAGCGTTCACGCACCAGACCGACCTGGTTCTCGACCTGCCCCTTCTCCCAGCCCGAGGCCGGCGTGCAGGCCACCGGGTCGACCAGATAGTGGCTGCACATCTGCAGGAAGCGGCGATTGTAGAGGCGCTCCTGGCCAACGAAGATCGTCTCCACCGCCGTCTTCATGTTGTCGTAGATGCCGCGCCCACAGGCACCCTTGAACAGCGCGAAGGCCCGGTCGTGGGCGTCGAACACCATCTCCTGTGTCTCGCGCGGATAGGCCCGCGCGAACAGCATGCGGCTGTGGCAGAGCCGCACGTGCGCCACCTTCACGGTCACCGTCACCCCGCCCAGCAGGACGATCTCGTGGCTCCAGTCGAACTGGTAGGCCTCCCCTGGCGCAAAGCTCAGCGGCACATAAGCCGCCGCCGAGTGGCCGCGATCCTTGGCCCAGTTCCGGGCGTAGCGGCGCACCGCGTCGTAGCCACCGTCATAGCCGCGCCCGCGCAGCTCCTCGAACAGCCGGATCAGGGTCAGCCGCTCGCGCGCCGCCTTGGTCTCGTTGTCTGCCAGCAGCTTGTCGAGCTCGTCCGTCCAGCGACCCAGCTTCGGTCTCGGCTGGACTTCACGCTCGTACTCGAACCGAGTCTCTCCCGACCGCAGGACCTTGCGCACCGTATTGCGCGACACCCCGAGATCGCGCGCGATCTCCTTGATCGACTTGCCCTTGATGAAGTGCTCGCGGCGGATACGCCCGATCGTCTCCACTACCAACATCCCCCCACCACCCGCTCCTGCGTAAAGCGGGCAGCCTGCTACGCCATCACCTCAAGGGGGGGGGTCAATTTTGGACGCCGATCCCCCGCCTCAGGGGGTCAATTTTCCACGCCGAATCACAGCCAAGGTCGCGCGACCCAATCGCGCCACCCTTCGTCGTCATAAGATGCGGGAAAGTCGTCATCTGCGTCCGGTGGCAGCGGCTTGCCCACTGCGTCGATCTTTCCCTCACGAAGCGCTATGAACAGCCGGCTACTGGGCAAGTCGAGGAAGTCATCAAACGCATCTTCCCAAGCGTCTACCTTCGCTTCAAACTCGCGTCCCTTCGCCAATCGGCTTGCGACTTCAGGATCGCTCGCGTCGAATCGCTCCCAGACTTCGGTCATACCGTAGTAAAGATCATCATCAATGCCTGCCGAGTATTCCGGGTTCGGCGGCAGACCACATCGCTCGGACTCTTCGTCATCAATTGGCAGGAAGGCCAACGGCGGATCAACGCCCTCAAACTGGTCGGTTTCGACGCGGCGATCGCCATGCTCGCCCGGCTCACCAAACGGCAAACGTTGAACCGCTACCCACAGCAGCGCCTCGTAAAGATAGCAGTAGGGCGCGACGGCGGTAGGCACTAGCACCGTCAAAGGGTGCTCATACTCTGGGAACTCGAATCCCGCTCCAGCCGGAGGGGCTTCACCTTGATGGTCGCTCACCACGCCCCCCTGTTGCCTCGCGCAACTCGTCGCCAAGGCAAACAGGATTGCACGGGACGACTGGGGACAACAGCGGGCGCGATAGCCCATAATCCTTGCGCGCTGTGCAAAGGCTTTAGCCACCAGTGCGCTATTCATGCCGCTCGACAAAGATTGGGGATACTCCGCCATCTCGCTGCGTATCGGGATAATGCGCCTGATCCTTGCCGCACTCGCTCTGCTTTGCACTCCCGTTCTCGCGGCTGCCGCGCAGCCCAAATGCACGCCAGGCGATCTTGCTTCGCTTGTCGGTCGAGCTGGGGCGATAGATGGCGACACGCTTGCCTTGATCGTTGACGGTCGGCGAACGCCCAATATTCGGCTATGGGGCGTTGACGCACCCGAGTTGCGCGACGCTGCCAAGTTGGAGTCGCCCGCCGGTATGCAAGCCCGCGTGGCGATATCCGACTTGGTGCACGGCCGGCCGGTGACTGTGCAGCCCATTGAGTGCGATAACTATGGCAGGATCGTCGCGACGGTCGAAGTCGGTGGCGTTGATGTGTTGCTCGCCATGGCGCGCGCGAGGTAGGTGGCCGCCGGGCGTAATCATGACCAGCTGGTCATGGTTACATGTGGATGTGCCAGAACAGCGACGCCACCACCTCGCCGCCGAGGGCGTCGGGCCCATGCGCCGCGGTGAGCAGCGCGCGTTCGTTCGGGAATATCGGCAGGCGTCCGCTCGTTCGCAGGGCGTGGTCGTCGAGGCGGTCGAAGCACAGCCAGCGGTCCCGCACCGCCTCCGCCCCGTGACTCCACAGGGGACAGGCGCCGAACAGCGCCTCGGGCGTGATCCGGGCGCGTGGGGCGGGCAGCTCGGTGCGCGCCCCGCCCCGCACGACGAGGCGCACGCACACCAGCTGAAAGAGCGCCTGGGACCACCTCCAGGCGTTGCCGAGCTCGGACATCGTGGCGTCGAGCCGGTCGGCGTCGAAACGACGGCTGAACGCCACGTGGTCGAGCGCGGCCGGTTCCCCGCCGGCGCTTGTGACGACGAGCAGCCACGAACCTTCGGTATTCCAGGGGTCGCCGGCGAGGCACTGGTATGGGGCGCTGTCGCTGCTGGGAAACTGGTCAGCCGGAACGGCGATTTCTACCTCGCCGCTATCGTTCCTGGTGCGCTTCGGCCAGCGACGCCGGCGGGCGCGGGCGGCGATCGCCTCGGGAGTTATCCCGAGGGCGTCGGCGGCGTGCCTGTACGTCAGCCAGCGCGGCGCGTCGTCCCCCATAGGGGCCTACGATGCCCCTACGCGTCGGGGGCGACAAGCCTAGGGTTCGCCAGTAGCGAAAGAAGGGGTCGCCGGCGAGGCACTGGTATGGGGCGCTCATGTCGACCTCCGCGCTTTTCGCGCTGCCCGGCGGTGGGGCACGAGATAGGGGGCCGGCTATCGCCGCCATAGCCACCACCACCGGCGCCGTGTGCGAGCTTCGGCCAGCTGCCGCTCGAGATCGGCCGCGCGCTTTTCGGCGGCCTCCCGCCGCAGGCGCTCGAGGGCGGCCTCGCCGGTCGCCTTCGCGGCCTCGAGCCGGGCGCTATGCAGATCCTCCCGCAGGGCGTCGGCCTGGCCCTGTAGCGTCAGCCGGTCGGCGCGCTCCCGCTCGAGCAGGCCCGTCAGGGGGCCTACGATCGCCGCCAGGGCGTCGGGCGACGGTGTAGGGGGCGTAGGGGCCTCCGGTGTCGGCGGCGCGTCCTGGGCGAGCCTAGGCGGCTTGGTGTCGCTGCTGGGAAACTGGTCAGCCGGAACGGCGATTTCTACCTCGCCGCTATCGTTCCTGGTGCGCTTCGGCCAGCGACGCCGGCGGGCGCGGGCGGCGATCGCCTCGGGAGTTATCCCGAGGGCGTCGGCGGCGTGCCTGTACGTCAGCCAGCGCGGCGCGTCGTCCCCCATAGGGGCCTACGATGCGCGCTTGGCAAGTTGCTTCGTTGTCGGATGCTTGAAACGACGGACCATGGCGCAAGCTTACGCCATGCGCCGGCCAAGTGTCCTATGATCAACGATACCGTGACGCCTTGGCGGAGGCGTCAGGCCCGCAATGACACCACGTTAGACGCTGCCGGCGTCAGGAAGTCCGCCCAGCTCACCATGAGCTGCCGGCGCTTCTCAAAAAGGTCGCCGCGCCGATAAGCGGCCTCGACCTTGCTCTTGATCGTGTGCGCCAGTGCCATCTCGCACACCTCGTTCGGGAAGTTGGTGCGTTCCGACGCCCAGTCGCGGAACGACGAACGGAAGCCGTGCGCGGTGCAATCGACTCCCATCCGCCGCAGCGTCATTAGGAACACCATGTTGGACAGCTGCTTGCTCATGTCGCGGCCGGGGAACACCAACTCGCTATCGGGCGCCAGCTCGCGTACGCGCCGCAGGACATCGAGGCAGCGCGGCGCCAGCGGGACACGATGCTCGCGTGTGGCCTTCATGCGGTCGGCGGGGATCGTCCACACGGCGGCGTCGAGGCTGATTTCAGGCCACCGCGCGCCCAGCAATTCGCCCGTCCGCGTGACGGTCAGGATCAGGAACTCAAAGGCCAGCCTGACCAGCTCACCACTGTCACCGCCGCGCAGGCGCGCCACGAACGCTGGCACGTCCGCATAGGGCAGGGCGGTCATGTGCGCCGCACGGTCGTATTGCTTGGGCAAGCCCTTGGCGACGCCATCGACCGGATTTTCTCCGCTGCGGTGGCCGGCGGCCTTCGCCCAATCGAAGACGGTCGAGAGACGCTGTTTCACGCGGCGGGCGGTTTCCGGCTTGGTCAGCCAGACCGGCGACAGAACCTTGAGCAAATCGGGCGTGTCGATCTGGTCAACGCGACGCTGGCCGATCACCGGGAACGCATACTCGCGCAACGTGGAAAGCCACTGGGCGGCATGCTTGGCGTTGCGCCAGCCGGCCGCCTGTTCGCTGTGTACGGCGGTCGCGGCGGCCTCGAAGGTCGGCACGGTGGCCTGTGCGCGGCGGCGGGCGGCCAGCGGATCGCCGCCGTCGCGCGCGATACGCCGGTAGCCGGTGGCCAGCTCTCGCGCATCGGCCAGCGACACGACCTTGACGCCGCCCAGCCCGATATCCCGGCGGCGGCCTTGGGCGACGACCCGCAGCACCCATCGCTTCGCGCCAGACGGGTCAACGACCAGGTACAGGCCGTTGCCATCGGCGTAGCGGCCAGGCTTGGCGGCACCGCGCACGGCAGCGGCCGAAAGTGCCTTCTCAGGGTGCGCGCCGCTCGGCTTCATGTCCGTTCCCCGTCCCACATTCCATCCCACATAATATGTGGGATAATGCTGGCCGATGCAAGACGGCTGCGGACGATGCGGCGTGAAAAGTGTTTGTGCTGCAATGATTTTTCAGATGCTCGCGGATGATGCGAGACGACACTATGGCAGACACCCTCTCCGCCAATTCTACCGGCGACAACGCTCTCCGCCGCCGGGCGGCACCGACGAAAACCCCAGTATCCGCGCGGTTCACGCATCAAAGCTCTTGACCGAGTGAACCGCGACGGAGGCCGAATTCGTCTCTCTCCGGCCCGGATTCTCCAAACCTCCTGACTTCGGCAAAACAGTACGGATTTTTAAGCGTCTGGTTTTCCGGCGTTATTAGACTCGGGAATTTCGAGCATTTCGAATCTCTCTCGGGCCGCGAGAGGAATGGGATCGAAGGGCCGTGTTGACGTCGCCGCGGTTATGGGATCTCCGATACGGCTCTTTCGTTCCAAATCATCACGGATCGCAAATATCCCGGCGTGCGCAGAAAGGCCTACAGGCCACTGATGCTAGGGGCCCCGTATAGATCTGTTCCCCGTCAGGGCTCATAGGACAGATTGAGGTGTTTGCGTAGCGGAGTGCTTTCGGCTCATCGTCACCGTTGAGAGGGACGAGGATGAGACCGATGAAGCAGCCGTCGCCGAATGGCACGGCGG
>VGCZ01000079.1 GCA_016869975.1 Alphaproteobacteria bacterium | reverse complement strand
CGGCTTCGCTATCCGCGCTCCAACTAGCGAAAAGGCCAACTCTGAACTAACATTCCATCTGGACCACTCGGTGGGGGCCGATCAGTGTCGAGCCTGATCGTGGCGACCTCGACCCTGCTGCTGTCGGGCATCCCGGCGGCAGTGATCGAGCGCCTGCGCCCACAATCGCGCGAGGCGCCCGGACCGGCGCTGGTCTGGGCGATCGTCGCGTTGCTCCTCAGCCTGCCCGCTCTCGTCCGCCTCTTGCTCATCACCGGTGCCGCGGCCTAGCCTTCCAAGCGGAGGCGATCATGGACCGGATCGACCACTTGGCGGACTCGGTGGTGCGCCGCGGCTGCGGCTTCGCCCTGCTCGCCGTTTTCACCGTGATGTGGGGCCTGTCCTACGACCTGCTGCTGTGCCTCAAGACCGGCGCCATCCTGATGGCGCTGCACGGCTCGACCCTCGGGGTCTTCGCCTATCGCGCGCCCCGCCTGAACCATCGCTCGACCGAGCTTTGGGCGTTGCTGGGCAAGGGCGAGGACCTGCCGCCGCACTACCCGCCGGCCCAGCTGCTGGAGGTCATGCGCAAGACCTACATCCGCTACGCCGAGCTGTCGGGCAAGCTGGCGCTGGGCATGTGCGCCGGCGCCGCCATCGTCTGGCTGGCGCGCGGCTGAGGCGGCCCGGGGCAAAAATGGTAGGCCCGGCAGGACTTGAACCTGCGACCAAACCGTTATGAGCGGCTCGCTCTGACCAACTGAGCTACGGGCCCCCAAGGGGTGGTATCAGCATGCCCCAAGCGGGCGCAAGCGTGGTCCCGGAAAGGCTCGTTTCGGGCCGATTCCGCTGGACTCCCTGGGGTCGTTTCCTTATATGCAGCGGCACATTATCGGCGGTCCGATACCGGACCTAACAACAAAGAGCGGGCGAAAGCCCGCTCTTGTCGTTTGAAGCACCGGGATCGCGGGCCGCCGGGCGACATCGGAAGGCCAGTGGACAACGGACGACTAACGGATCTGGAACGGCGCATCGCGGCCCTGGTGACCCCGACCATCGAGGGGCTGGGCTACGAGCTCGTGCGCGTCCTGATGGCGGGTGGTCGCGATGGCCGGCTGCAGATCATGGCCGAGCGGCTGGACGGTACGGCGATGTCGGTCGAGGACTGCGCGGCGATCAGCCGGTCGGTGTCGGCCGTGCTCGACGTCGAGGATCCGATCCCGCACGCCTACGAGCTGGAGGTCAGCTCGCCGGGCATCGACCGGCCGCTGACGCGGCGCAAGGACTGGACGCGCTGGGCCGGCCATGTTGCGCGCGTCGAGCTCGGCGAAGCGATCGAGGGCCGTCGCCGGGTCAAGGGCGTGATCCTGGGCCTCGAGGGCGAAACCGCCCGTCTGCGGCTCGACGAGGGCGCGGAGATCGCCATCCCGCTGGCCGCGGTGCACCGCGCCAAGCTGGTGCTGACCGACGCGTTGATCGAGGAGAGTTCGAAGTCCGACAATTCAAGCGCGGCGCCGAGCGCCGCGGCGTCGGCACACTGAACGGATGGAGCGATAAGATGGTGACGACCGCAGACATCCCCCGCCTGGAGATGCTCCAGGTCGCGGACGCGGTGGCGCGCGAGAAGAGCATCGACCGCGAGGAGGTGCTCGAGGCGATGGAGCAGGCGATCCAGAAAGCCGGTCGCTCCAAGTACGGCCTGGAGCACGACATCCGCGCCGAGATCGACCGCCGCAACGGCGAGATCCGCCTGCTGCGCTTCATGCAGGTCGTCGACCTGGTCGAGAACGAGGCGACGCAGATCGCGCTGCCCGAGGCGCAGCGCCGCAACCCCGAGGCGCAGGTCGGCGACTTTCTCACTGACGAGCTGCCGCCGATCGATTTCGGCCGCATCGCCGCGCAGACCGCCAAGCAGGTGATCACGCAGCGCATGCGCGAGGCCGAGCGCAAGCGGCAGTACGAGGAGTTCAAGGACCGCGTCGGCGAGATCGTCTCGGGTGCGGTCAAGCGCGTCGATTTCGGCAACGTCATCGTCGACCTGGGCGGCCGCGCCGAGGCGATCATCCGCCGCGACGAGAGCATTCCGCGCGAGGCGCTGCGCCCCAGCGACCGCGTGCGCGCCTATATCTACGACGTGCGCGAGGAGCCGCGTGGCCCGCAGATCCTGTTGTCGCGCACCCATCCGCAGTTCATGGCGGCGCTGTTCAAGCAGGAAGTGCCGGAGATCTACGACGGCATCATCGAGATCAAGGCGGTGGCGCGCGATCCCGGCAGCCGCGCCAAGATCGCCGTGCTGAGCCATGATCCCAGCATCGATCCGATCGGCGCCTGTGTCGGCATGCGCGGCGCGCGCGTGCAGGCCGTGGTGCAGGAGCTGCAGGGCGAGAAGATCGACATCATCCCGTGGTCGCCCGAGCCGGCCAACTTCGTCGTCAACGCGCTCGCCCCGGCCGAGGTCAGCAAGGTCGTGATGGACGAGGACAACGGCAAGCTCGAGGTCGTGGTGCCCGACGACATGCTGTCGCTGGCCATCGGCCGGCGCGGCCAGAACGTGCGCCTGGCCTCGCAGCTCACCGGCTGGGACATCGACATCCTGCCCGAGTCCGAGGAGTCGGAGCGTCGCCAGAAGGAGACGCGCGATCGCGTCGACTCTTTCATCGCCTCGCTCGACGTCGACGAGGTCATCGCCCATCTGCTGGTCGCCGAGGGCTTCTCGCGCGTCGAGGAGGTCGCCTATGTCGATGTCGGCGAGTTGACGTCGATCGAGGGCTTCGACGAGGGCCTGGCGCAGGAGCTGCAGCGCCGCGCCGTCGAGTTTATCGAGAAGCGCGACGGCGAGTTCGAGGAGAAGCGCAAGGAGCTTGGCGTCGCCGACGAGGTGCGCGACATCGAGGGGTTGACGCCGGCGATGCTGGTGGGCCTCGGCGAGGCCGGCATCAAGAGCCTCGACGATCTCGCCGACCTTGCGGGCGACGAGCTGGTCGACCCCAAGGACGGCATCCTGCGCGCCTTCGACCTCGATCTCGACACGGCCAACGCCATCATCATGAAGGCGCGCGCCCACTGGTTCGAGGGCGAGGACCAACAGGACGCGGCGGCGCAGTAAGGGAGCGACGAGAAGGGCATGTTGGGCATGGCGGGTACGGACATGGCGGTCGAACCGCTCGTGGTCGCTTCGGGCGACGACGAGCGCGGACCGCTGCGCACCTGCCTGGCCTCCGGCGAGACGCTGCCGCGCGAGCGGCTGATGCGCTTCGTCGTCGGCCCCGACGGCCATATCGTGCCCGACATCGCCGGCAAGTTGCCCGGCCGCGGGCTGTGGTTGACGCCGACGCGCGCCGCCCTTCAGACGGCGATCGCGCGCAAGGCTTTCGCGCGCGGCGCGCGGCGCCAGGTCGTGGTCGATTCCGGCCTGCCCGATCTGGTCGAGCGCCAGCTGCTGGAACGCGCGATCGGCGCGCTGGGCTTCGCGCGCCGCGGCGGACACGCCGTGTCGGGCTTCGCCAAGGTCGAGGAGCGCCTACGCGGTCGCAAGCTCGCGCTGATCGTGATCGCGACCGACGCGGCCGACAGCGACGGCCGCGGCAAGCTCGCCGGTTGGGGCGTGCGCGATGTCGCGTTCTGCGACGCCGCCACGCTCGGCCGGATTTTTGGTCGCGAGGACGCGACCTATGTCGGCGTCGCACGTGGCGCCGCCGTTTCGGTCGCTGCGGCGATCGATCGTTTGCTGGATTTTCGCGGGCGCGGGCGCGCCGGCGAAGGCGATGACACCCAGGCGTCGTGAAGAGCGGCGCACGAGGAGAGTGGCTGAACATGACGGATAGCACCGAGACCAAGCAGAGCAAGCCGCTGACGCTGGGCAGCAGCGCCGGCCGCCTTGATCTGAAACCAAAGGTCGAGGCGGGGCAGGTGCGCCAGAAATTCTCGCACGGGCGCACCAAGTCGGTGACCGTCGAGGTCAAGAAGAAGCGCGTCGTCGGCCCGACGCCAGCCGCGCATCCCGCGACGACCCCGACCACGGCGCCCGCGACGGCGCCATCGACCGCGCGCGCGCTGCCACCGCGCCCTGTCGAGGCAAAGCCCCTCGAGGCCAAGCCCATCGAGCCGAAGCCGGTCGCCGCCAAGCCGGTGGATGAGGCCAAGCCCGTTGTCGAGGCGAAGCCGGCGCCGGCAATCGTCGAGGCGGCGCCTCCCCCGCCGCCGCCGCCCGCGGTGACCGCCGCGGCGGAGCCGGTCGCGGCGAAGCCCGCGCCCGTCCCGACGCCGCCGCCTGCCCGCCCGGCGACCCAAGCGGCGGCGCCAATCGCCGCCAATCGCCCGGCACCAGCCGCCGGGCTCAGGCCGGCAGCCGGCGCCACCGCGCGCGCCAGCAACGCGCCGACGACTCCAGCCAAGATCGTCCGCCCCGCCGCGGCCGCGGCCAAGCCGCAGGGCCGCGGCGTCGTGTTGAAAACGCTGACAGCCGAGGAGCGCGAAGCGCGCGCCAAGGCGCTGGTCGGATCGGTGCGCGACGACGAGGAGCGTCGCCGGCAGCGCGAGGAGGCCGTCAGGCTGCGCGCGGAAGACGAAGAGCGTCAGCGCCGACAGCGCGAGGAGGCCGAGCGCCGCGCGCAGGAGGAAGAGGCGCGCAAGAAGCGGGACGAGGAGGCACGCCAGCGCGCCGAAGGACAGGCGCAGAAGCACCTGCGCGACGCCCAGGCCAAGGCCGACAATTCGCCCGTCGCGGCGCGGCGCGCCCAGCAGCTCGCCGAGATCGGCGCCGACGATTCCGCGCCGGCGCCGCGCCGCCCGCCCATGTCACGTCCGATGGGCCCCGGCCCGGGTGGTGGCGCGGGCGCGGGCTTGCGGCGTCCGGCGATGCCGGCGCCGAAGCGGCCGACGACGCCCGGCCGACGCGAGGATCCCAAGCGGCGCACCGGCAAGGTCGACGTCAACGCCGCGCTGAACGACGAGGACACGATCCGCGGCCGCTCGGTCGCGGCCCTCAAGCGCGCGACCGAAAAGGAACGGCGCAAGCAGCAGACCGGCCAGACGCAAACCCAAAAGCTCTACCGCGAGGTGACGATCCCCGAGACGATCACCGTGCAGGAGCTCGCCGCGCGCATGAGCGAGCGCGGCGTCGACGTGATCCGCATCCTGATGAAGATGGGCCAGCTGGTGACCATCAACCAGGTCATCGACGCCGACACCGCCGAGCTGGTGGTGTCCGAGATGGGCCACACCGCCAAGCGCGTGACCGAGGCCGACATCGAGGTCGGCCTGGGCACGGTGGTCGACGCCGACGAGGCGCTGCTGCCGCGCCCGCCCGTGGTCACCATCATGGGCCATGTCGATCACGGCAAGACGTCGCTGCTCGACGCGCTGCGCTCGACCGACGTCGCCGCGCACGAGGCCGGCGGCATTACCCAGCATATCGGCGCCTACCAGGTCACGCTGGAAGGCGGCCAGAAGATCACCTTCCTCGACACGCCGGGTCACGAGGCGTTCACCGCCATGCGCTCGCGCGGCGCCAAGGTGACCGACATCGTCGTGCTGGTGGTCGCCGCCGATGACGGCATCATGCCGCAGACCATCGAGGCCATCGCCCACGCCAAGGCGGCGAAGGTGCCGATGATCGTCGCCATCAACAAGATCGACAAGGGCGGCGCCGATCCGGCGCGGGTGCGTCAGGCCCTGCTGCAGCACGAGGTGCAGGTCGAGGAGTTCGGCGGCGACGTGCAGTCGGTCGAGGTCTCGGCGACGAAAAAGATCAATCTCGACAAGCTGCAGGAGGCCATCCTGCTGCAGGCCGAGGTGCTCGACCTGAAGGCCAATCCCGACCGCCTGGCCGAGGGCACCATCGTCGAGGCCAAGCTCGATCCGGGCCGCGGCTCGGTGGCCACCGTGCTGGTGCAGCGCGGCACCCTGCACGGCGGCGACGTCTTCGTCGCCGGCGCCGTGTGGGGTCGCGTGCGTCGCCTCGTCGACGATCGTGGCCAGCAGGTCGACGCGGCGCCGCCGGCCTATCCGGTCGAGGTGCTGGGTCTCAACGGCACGCCCGAGGCCGGCGACGAGTTCCACGTCGTCGACAGCGAGGCGCGGGCCCGCGAGATCGCCGAGTTCCGCGCCCGGCGCGACCGCCAGGCGCAGCTCGCCCGCGAGGCCGGCGGCCGCGGCAGCCTGGAGGAGATGCTCAAGGGCATCCGCGAGGGCACGGCCAAGGATCTGCCGGTGGTCATCAAGGCCGACGTGCAGGGCTCGGTCGAGGCGATCGCCGCCTCGCTGCAGAAGCTCAGCACCGAGAAGGTCGCGGTGCGCGTGCTGTACAGCGGCGTCGGCGGCATCAACGAGTCCGACGTCACGCTGGCGCGCGCCTCCAACGCGGTGATCATCGGCTTCAACGTGCGCGCCAATCCGCAGGCGCGCGAGGTCGCCAAGCGCGACAAGATCGAGATCCGCTACTACTCGATCATCTACAACGTCGTCGACGACGTGAAGGCGCTGATGACCGGCCTTCTCGATCCGACCTACAAGGAGAACTTCCTCGGTTACGCCGAGATCCGCCAGGTCTTCAAGATCACCAAGGTCGGCAATGTCGCGGGCTGCATGATCACCGAGGGCGTGGTCAAGCGCGGCGCCAAGGTCCGCCTGCTGCGCGACAACACCGTGATCCACGAAGGCACGCTCAAGACCCTCAAGCGCTTCAAGGACGAGGTGCGCGAGGTCAACAACGGCTTCGAGTGCGGCATGGCCTTCGAGAACTACGAGGACATCCGCCCCGGCGACCAGATCGAGTGCTTCGAGGTCGAGGAGGTCCGTCCGACGCTGTAGGCGCCGGACGGCGCCGCCACGGTCGGCGCGGAACAACAGTCATGGCCCGCAACCGCAAAGCCGCCCATGCCGCCGGTGGGAGTGATTCCGCCGGCCGCCCCAAATCGCCCCGCCAGCTACGGGTCGGCGAGGAGCTACGCCATGCCCTGGCGCGGCTCTTCGAGCGCGGCGACATGCGCGATCCGGAGCTTCGCGGCGCCTCGGTGACCGTCACCCAGGTCGATTGCAGCCCCGACCTGCGCAACGCGGTCGCCTACGTGATGCCGCTGGGCGGCGTCGATCGCGAGCGGCTCCTGGCGGCGATGCGCCGCGCCGCGCCCTATTTCCGCTCCCAACTGGCGCGCGCGATCGAGCTGCGCCACGCGCCGGAGCTTCAGTTCCGCATCGACGAGTCGTTCGACTACGCCGGCCGCATCAACGAGATTCTGCATTCGCCCGACGTGGCGCGCGATCTCGACACCGCGGCCGACGATGGCGCGACCGCCGACGCCGATCCCAAGACGCGGCGGTAAAGCCGGCGCTCAGCGCGCCGGCGCGACCTCGGCGGACTGACGGCGCGCCTCGATCGCCGACAGCGCCGCCGCGCGCCGAGCCTCGGCGCGCGCGATGTCGTCGTCGCAGAACTCGCGCGGCCGCGAGCACAGATCGCGCAGATAGCCGATCTCCTCGTCCGCGCCGCGGTCCACGGCCTCGCGCAGCCGCGCGAAGTAGGCCGCGCGCGTCGCCGGCGCGGCCTGCGCCGACGGTTCGAGCAGGATCGCGATCCGCGCCGGATAGCCTTCGTGTCGGCCATCGGCGACCGCCCGGATCGCGCCGATCGGGCCGCCGCCGGCGGCGCGGCCGACCGACGACCAGGTCACCCGCGCCTCGACGCGTTCCGTCGTCGGCATGTATTCGTCACGTTCGCAGCGCACCTCCAGGGGCGCGGTACCCTTCGGGATCTCGGTCGACGCCGGCGTCGCCGCGACCCGCGCGACGAGCGCGCCCTCGCGCTTGATCTCGCACGTGGCGCCAGGCGGATCCGATTCGATCGCGACCGTCGTGGGCTTGTCGGACCGATCGCGGCCGGCGAGCAAGCCGATCCCCGCGCATGACGGCAGAAGCCCGCACAACGCCGCCGCCATCGCCAAGCCTGATATCGGTCGATGCATGGTTCTCTCCGCCCAGTCGGCGTCGCGCGGCGCGACGCTCCTTGGCGGCACCATCGACAATCGGGCGGACGCGCCGCAACCGAGGTCGCTCGCTGTTACTCTTCGACACCAAAAGTCACGAACCCGAACGTCGCCCGGCGCGGCAGCGGATCGCACGAAAGCGCGTGTCGTCGGTCGTCATAGTG
>VGCZ01000078.1 GCA_016869975.1 Alphaproteobacteria bacterium | reverse complement strand
GGCTTGACGTCCTGCGCCGGCCACGCCCGTTCCATCAGGCGCTCGCGCGCCGTCGGCGGATCGGGCGCGCGGCGGATCAGCTCGATCACCTCGTCGATATTGGCGACGGCGATGGCCAGGCCGACCAGCACATGCGCGCGATCGCGCGCGGCGTTGAGCTCGAAGCGCGTGCGCCGGGTGATGACGTCTTCGCGGAAACGGATGAAGGCCTGCAGCAGCTCCTTCAGGCCCATCAGACGAGGGCGCCCGCCGTCGAGCGCCAGCATGTTGGCCGGGAAGGTCGTGCGCAGCGCGGTGAACTTGTAGAGCTGGGCCAGCACCACTTCAGGGGTAGCGTCGCGCTTGAGCTCGATGACGATGCGCACGCCGTCGCGGTCGCTCTCGTCGCGCAGGTCGGAGACGCCCTCGACCTTCTTTTCGCGCACCACCTCGGCGATGCGCTCGACCAGCTTGGCCTTGTTCTCCTGGAACGGCACCTCGGTGACGATAATCGCCAGGCGGCCGCCGCGCAGTTCCTCGACCGAGCTCTTCGCCTGCATGACGATCGAGCCGCGGCCTGTCTCGTAGGCGAGACGGACCTGGTTGCGGCCGACGATCAGCGCGCCGGTCGGGAAATCCGGGCCGGGCACGATCTCGTTGATGCGCAGCGCCGTGGTCGCCGGATCGTCGATCAGCGCGCAGCAGGCGTCAATCACCTCGCCGAGATTGTGCGGCGGGATGTTGGTCGCCATGCCGACGGCGATGCCGCCGGCGCCGTTGATCAGCAGGTTGGGGAAGCGCGCCGGCAGCACGGTGGGCTCACGCGCCGAATCATCGTAGTTGGCCTGGAAGTCGACCGTGTCCTTGTCGATGTCGTCGAGCAAGGTCTCCGCCGCCTTGGCCAGCCGCGCCTCGGTGTAGCGCATGGCCGCCGGCGGGTCGTCGTCCATCGAGCCGAAATTGCCCTGCCCGTCGATCAGCGGCAGGCGCATGGAGAAATCCTGCGCCATGCGCACCATGGCGTCGTAGATCGCCTTGTCGCCGTGCGGGTGGTACTTGCCCATCACGTCGCCGACGATGCGCGCCGATTTGCGGTAGGGCTTCGACGAATCGTAGCCCAGCTCGCGCATCGAGAAGAGGATACGGCGCTGCACCGGCTTGAGGCCGTCGCGCGCGTCGGGCAACGCGCGCGCCACGATCACGCTCATGGCGTAATCGAGGTAGCTGCGTCGCATCTCCTCTTCGATCGTCACCGGGGCGACGTCGCCGCCGCCGATGGGCGGAATCGGAGGCGTCGGCGGGGACGGCGGAGGCGGTTCGTCGATGTCGCTCAAAGCGGGATTTCGGTCGCTGTCTTGCTGGTTTTCGGAACTCGAAACCGCGTTGGTGCACACTATCAGACAGGGCCTTGGAGGCAATCGAAATCGACGCCTCAAAACGGGCCATAAACATCTGATATCATTGGATAAAATAACGTCATTTTTGCGTTTGCGAAGGCGACATGGGGACGCGGCCGAAATGGCGAATCTGGTCGCCGAAAATCGCTGCGCAAGCTAGGGTCCGGCGCCCCTGTCCACGAGGTCCCGTTGAGCCCCACCGCAGCCGCCCCGCCCTCGGTCGTCGTGTTCGATCTGGGCGGCGTAATCGCCGACTGGAACCCGCGTCATCTGTTCAGCTCGATCATCACCGAGCCGCGCGCGCTCGACTGGTTCCTGGCCAATGTCTGCAACAGCGAGTTCTTCCTCGCGCTCGACCTCGCCAAGGACTCGCGCGAAGCGGCCAAACCCCATATGGCGCGCTTCCCCGCCCACGCGCATCACCTCGCGACCTATGTCGAGCGCTTCGCCGAGACGGTGCGCGGCGAGATCGCGCCGATGGGCGACCTGATGCGCCGCCTGCACAAGGCGGGCGTGCCGATGCACGGCCTGACCAACTGGGCGGCCGACACCTTCGCCGCAACGCGCGCCCGACTGCCGGTGCTCGAACTGATGGGCCACATCACCGTGTCCGGCGAGGAGGGCATCGTGAAGCCCGACCCGCGCATCTTCGACCTGGTGTGCCAACGCGGCGGCTTCACGCCCGCGGACGGCGTGTTCGTCGACGATTCGCTGAAGAACGTCGAGGGCGCGCGCACCTTCGGCCTGCGCGCCATCCACCACCGCACGCCCGACGAGACCATCGCCGAGCTGCGGGCGATGGGTCTACCGGCCTAGCCCTTACCTTCCTCCGGAGGGGAGAAGGTAGGGCGGATCAAAACGGAATGTCGTCGTCGAGATCCTTGCCGCCACGCGCGGCGGGGCGGGCCGAGGCGGCGCGTGCACCGCTGCCGTTGCCGCCGTCATAGACGCCACCATCGTCGGCGGCACCCTCGCCCATGCCGCCGCCGCGGCTGTCGAGCAGGGTCAGGGCGCCGCCGAAGCGCGGCACCACGACCTCGGTCGAGTAGCGCTCCTGGTTGTCCTTGTCGGTCCATTTGCGGGTGGCGAGCTGGCCCTCAAGATAGACCTTGGAGCCCTTGCGCAGGTACTTCTGCGCGACCTCGCCCAGCTTGTCGTTGAAGATCACCACGCGGTGCCACTCGGTGCGCTCCTTGCGCTCGCCCGAGGCCTTGTCGCGCCAGTTCTCCGACGTCGCGACCGACATGTTCACCACCATGCCGCCGCTGGGCATATTGCGGACCTCGGGGTCGCGGCCGAGGTTCCCGATCAGAATCACCTTGTTCACACTGCCGGCCATGACGGCCTCCTTTCGGCTTTCCCGGAACGGCGGGGACCGCTCCTACCTCACGCGCCAGAACATAGCGCGAACTCCTGTGGGTAAACCACAAGTTTCCTGACGCGGCCCCGGACCGCGCGGATGCACCCTCGCCGATCCTCAAGCGCGAGTCACGGTGCATAACCCAATCGCGTCTCGCATGATTTCCCATCACCCACAGGTGCGATTTCCGCGGTTGTCGCGGCGGCCGGGAGCGGCCACAGACGCGGCCCATGACCAGTAGTACCGCGCCGCTTCCCCGTGCCCAGACCATCGCCGTGTTGATCGGCGCCGCCACGATGCTGACCTTGAGCATGGGCATGCGCCAGAGTCTGGGCCTGTTCATGCCGCCGATGGTGAGCGACCTGCAACTCTCGGCCGCCGATTTCACCCTGGCGCTGGCGGTGCAGAACGCGGTGTGGGGCGTCACCCAGCCGATGATCGGCCCCTGGGTCGATCGCTACGGCGTCCGCTGGATCGCGGTGATCGGCGGCGCGATCTATGTCGGCTCGCTGGCGCTGATGATCTGGGGCGGCTCGCTACTCACCCTGATCCTCGGCGCGGGCGTGGGCATCGGCATCGCGCTGTCCTGCACCGCCTTCGCCACCGCGCTCAACGCCACCACGCGCAGCGTCTCGCCGGCGCGGCGTGGGCTGGCGGTTGGTATCGTCTCCGCCGCCGGCTCCTTCGGCACTTTGCTCTGCGCGCCCTTCGCGCAGGCGATGATGCAGGCCTTCGACTGGCGGATGGCGCTGCTGGGCTTCCTGGCGCTGGCCATCGCCATCCTGCCGGCGGCCTTCGCCACCGGCATCGCCGATCGCGTGCCCGTCGCCGCGCCCACCGACCGCGCGCTCAGCCTGCGCGAAGCGCTGGTCGAGGCCGGCGGCCATCGCGGCTACGTGGTGATGACCATCGCCTTCTTCGTCTGCGGCCTGCAGCTGGTGTTCATCACCACGCGCCTGCCGACCTATCTCGCCATCTGCGGCATCGATTCGATGATCGGCGCGCAGGCGCTGGCCTTGATCGGCGCCTTCAACGTCGCCGGCTCGTTCCTGTTCGGCTGGCTGTCGGACCGCTATTCCAAGCGCCTGCTGCTGGCGATCATCTATCTCGTGCGCACGGCGGTGTTCGGCGTGTACTTCGCGCTGCCGCCGACGCCGCTCTCCACCCTGCTGTTCGCCGCCGCGATGGGGCTGACCTGGCTGGGCGTGGTGCCACTGGTCAACGGCCTGATCGCGCAGATCTTCGGCCTGCGCTTCATGGCGACGCTCTACGGCATCACCTTCTTCAGCCACCAGCTCGGCTCGTTCCTCGGCGCCTGGGGCGGCGGCCTGCTCTACGACTGGGGCGGCAATTACGACCTCGCCTGGAAGATCGGCGTCGTCATCGGCCTGATCGCCGGCACGATGCAGCTGCTGATGGACGAGAAGCCGACGGCGCGCATGGCGGCGCAGCCGGTCTGAGGGCGCATCCACGAGCCGTTTCGACCACCAATTCAACATTCCGCAATTGCGGTGACGCGGGGTGGTCACGCGACTCCGCGTCGCCCTACACTTCGCGCCATGTCGAACCAGTTCCACAGCGAGCTTGTCTCGCGCCGGCAGGCCTATGCCCTGCTCGGCAGCGCCGCGTTGATGATGACCATCGCCATGGGCATGCGTCAGAATCTTGGGCTGTTCCAGAAGCCAGCGGCCGACGGGTTGGGCATCGCCGTCGCCGATTTCGCCTTCGCCGTCGCCGTGCAGCAGGTCGCCTGGGGCGTGACGCAACCTTTTGCCGGCATGCTGGCCGACCGCTTCGGCACGCGCTGGGTCGCGATCGCCGGCAGCGTGATGTTCATCCTCGGCCTCTATCTGGCGGCCACCGCGACCAGCGCGCTACACATCACCCTCGGCGTCGGCGTGCTGATCGGCACCGCGCTCTCCTGCACCAGCTCGAGCATCACCGCCAATATCGCCGCGCGCGTGGTCAGGCCGCAGCGCCGCACCTTGGCGTTCGGCATCGTCGGCGCCGCCGGCTCGGTCGGCAGCCTGCTCACCGCGCCATTGGCGCAGTACATGCTCTCGACCGAGGGTTGGCGCGCGGGGCTATGGGCCTTCGCTATCCTCGGCCTCGCAATGCTGCCCGCCGCCTTCATCGGCGGCGGCGCCGACCGCCTGCCCAACGGCACGCCGGCCGATCGCAACCTGACCATCGGCGGCGCGCTCACCGAGGCGCGCAGCCATGGCGGCTTTGTCATCATGGCCTGCGCCTATTTCGTCTGCGGGCTGCAGCTCGTCTTCCTCACCACGCATCTGCCGACCTATCTCGCGAGCTGCGGCATGGACGGCGCCTATTACGGCGCGCTGGCGCTGATGCTGATCGGCGGCTTCAACATCCTGAGCTCGTGGGGCGCCGGCTGGCTGGGCGACCGCTTCCCCAAGCGCTACCTGCTGGGCGGCCTGTACCTGTCGCGCTCGGCCGTGCTGGCGCTCTACTTCATGATCCCGCCGACACCGGCCACGACGCTGATCTTCGCCGCCGTCATGGGCATCCTCTGGCTGGGCGTGATCCCGCTGGTCAACGGCCTAGTCGTGCAGATCTTCGGCTTGCGCTACCTCTCGACCATCACCGGCTTCGCCTTCCTCAGCCACCAGGCCGGCTCCTTCCTCGGTGCCTGGGGCGGCGGCTACCTCTACGACCTGATGGGCAATTACGACACGGCGTGGAAGATCGGCGTGCTGATCGGGCTCATCGCGGGGACGGCGCAGTTGCTGATGAACGACAAACCGACGGCGCGCGTGGCGGCGCAGGGCGCGGCGGCGTAGCGAAGCTACTGCCAGTGGTTTAGGCTGTTGGCGTGAACGGCCCGTTGAAGGTCAAGGTCGTCACAGTCAGTGACTCCGTCGGAATTGTCCTGCCGGAGCAGTTGATCGCTCGCCTCAAGATCGCCAGCGGCGACACACTCACGCTGACCGAGACGCCGAACGGCTACGCGCTTATCTATGAAGGCGAATTCGAAGAGATAATGGCTGTGTCCCGCAGAGGGGCGCGGAAGTACCGCAACGCGCTCCGCGCATTGGCTGACAAATAGCGCCGCTGCCCGGGAAGCCCGCCGCCGTGGGATTTCACGGGCACTTGGCGGAAGGTCGATCGTCCACCCTCTGTGGACAACCCCGACAACAAGAACATGGCGCGAACGGCGGTGGCACGGATAATGCGCCTCCGGTTCGATCACCCCTCGCGCGTTCAGTGTCCAATGAGCAAGAACCAGCCCGCTTTCCGCAGCCTCGCCGAGCCCAGCCGCTTCATCAGCGTGCGTGGCGCACGCGAGCATAACCTCAAGAACATCGACGTCGACTTGCCGCGCGACCGGCTGATCGTGATCACTGGTCTCAGCGGCTCGGGCAAGTCCTCGCTCGCCTTCGACACGATCTACGCCGAAGGCCAGCGACGCTATGTCGAGAGCCTTTCGGCCTATGCGCGGCAGTTCCTCGAGCTGATGCAGAAGCCCGACGTCGATTCGATCGAGGGCCTCTCGCCAGCGATCTCGATCGAGCAGAAGACGACCTCGCGCAACCCGCGCTCGACCGTGGGCACGGTCACTGAGATCTACGACTATCTGCGCCTGCTCTACGCGCGCGTCGGCATCCCCTACTCGCCGGCCACCGGCCTGCCGATCGAGAGCCAGACCGTCTCGCAGATGGTCGACCGCATCAAGGCGATGCCCGAGGGCACGCGGCTCTACCTGATGGCGCCGGTGGTGCGCGGCCGCAAGGGCGAGTACCGCAAGGAGCTGGCGGAGTGGCGCAAGCGCGGCTTCCAGCGCGTCAAGGTCGACGGCAAGCTCTACGAGATCGACGACGCGCCCAGCCTCGACAAGAAGTACAAGCACGACATCGACGTCGTGGTCGACCGCATCGTCGTTCGCGCCGATCTCGGCAACCGCATCGCTGATTCGCTGGAGACGGCGCTGGAGCTGGCCGAGGGCATCGCCGTGGCCGAGAACGCCGATGGCGGCGAGCGCACGATCTTCTCCGCCAGGTTCGCCTGCCCGGTCTCAGGCTTCACCATCGAGGAGATCGAGCCGCGCCTGTTCTCCTTCAACGCGCCGCAGGGCGCCTGCCCGGCCTGCGACGGGCTGGGCGTGAAGATGTTCTTCGATCCCGATCTCGTCGTGCCCGACGACCGGCTGTCGCTGTCGGAAGGCGCGGTGGCGCCGTGGGCGGATTCCTCGTCCCAGTATTACGGCCAGACGCTCGAGAGCATCGCCAAGCACTTCAAGCAGAAGATGACCACGCCGTGGCGCGAGCTGCCGGCCAAGATGCGCGACGCGATCCTCAAGGGCAGCGGCAACGAGCCGATCGCCATGCGCTACGACGACGGCATCCGTCAGTACCAGACGACCAAGCCGTTCGAGGGCGTGATCCCGAATATGAACCGGCGCTGGAAAGAAACCGACTCCTCGTGGGTGCGCGAGGAGATGGAGCGCTTCCAGAATGAGCATGCCTGCGAAGTGTGCAAGGGCGACCGCCTGAAGCCCGAGGCGCTGGCGGTGAAGATCGGTGGCCTGAATATCAGCGAGGTCACGCGCTTCGGCATCGGCGAGGCGGTGGAGTGGTTCGCGGGCTTGCCGGCCAAGCTCAGCGCCAAGCAGCGCGAGATCGCCGCCCGCATCCTCAAGGAGATCAACGAGCGGCTGGGCTTCCTCAACAATGTCGGCCTCAGCTACCTCAACCTCAACCGCTCCTCCGGCACGCTGTCCGGCGGCGAAAGCCAGCGCATCCGGCTCGCCTCGCAGATCGGCTCGGGCCTCACCGGCGTGCTCTATGTGCTCGACGAGCCCTCGATCGGCCTGCACCAGCGCGACAACGACCGCCTCTTGCGCACGCTGACGAGGTTGCGCGACCTGGGCAACACGGTGATCGTCGTCGAGCACGACGAGGACGCGATCCGCTCGGCCGATCATCTGGTGGACATGGGTCCGGCGGCCGGCGCACATGGCGGGCAGATCGTCGCCGAGGGCACGCCAGAGCAGGTGATGCGCAATCCCAACAGCGTCACCGGCCAGTATCTCTCCGGCTTCCGCCAGATCGAGGTGCCAGCGAAGCGCCGGCCGATCGATCGCAAGCGCCAGCTCACGGTGAAGGGCGCCAAGGAAAACAACCTCCAGAACGTCAGTGCCTCGATCCCGCTGGGCACCTTCACCTGCGTCACCGGCGTATCCGGAAGCGGCAAATCCACGCTGATCATCGAGACATTGTACAAGGCGCTGGCCAAGCGGCTGAACGGGGCGCGCGAGCAGCCCGGTGCGCACGAGCGCATCGAAGGCGTCGAGCATCTCGACAAGATCGTCGATATCGATCAGTCGCCGATCGGCCGCACGCCGCGCAGCAACCCCGCGACCTATACCGGCGCCTTCTCGCCGATTCGCGACTGGTTCGCGCAACTGCCGGAGTCGACGACGCGCGGCTACAAGCCCGGCCGCTTCT
>VGCZ01000077.1 GCA_016869975.1 Alphaproteobacteria bacterium | reverse complement strand
GTCAGTTGCGAGATCGGCCTGCTGCGTGATGCCATCAGGAAGCCGACCATCGGACCGCCACCTCAGCGTCGAGGAAGCCGACCGACTGATTAGTATCGTCGCCGCGCATCTCCGCCCTGCCATCATCACGGCGCTCTACACCGGCTTGCGGCTTGCCAACGTGGTGGCGCTCGACTGGTCCGACATCAACCTTCGGGCCCGGACGATCACCGTGCGCGTAAGGTTGTGGAAACCCGGCGGCAAGGTGCTGACAGTGCCGATCGCCATGCCGCTGCTCGCCGACCTCGCGCCCCTCGGCCTGGTCGACACTGGCTCCGCGTTCACCTATCGCGGCCGGGCGGTCGCTAAGATGCGCAAGGTGTTCTCGACCGCGCTGGGCGCGCCGGGATCACCGATTTCCTTTGGCACGATCTGCGAGCCACACGTCGGCGAGGGCGATCATTGGCGGCCGAGCGCTGGCACACCAGTGGCACAGCCGGTACAGACCAAGAAGGCACGGCGTTGAAATCGCTGCAGGAAACACCGGCCGAACAGATGCTTCGGAAGCTAGGGGCCGGAGGTTCGAATCCTCTCACTCCGACCAATGAAACGGCGATCGAGCCGGCCCTTCGGGGCCGGCTTTTTCGTGCGATAGTCGGGCATCCAAAAGAGAGGAAACGCCATGTCGATCGATTTCGAGATCCCGGCCGAAGCCCAGGCCATCCGCAAGCGCGTGCGTCAGTGGGTGCAGGACGAGTGCATCCCGGCCGAGAAGGAGCTCGACCACAAGCCGCTGAAAGAGGTGCTCGAGCCGCTGCGCAAGAAGGCGCGCGCCCAGGGCCTGTGGTGCCCGTTCATCCCCAAGGAATATGGCGGCATGGGCCTGGGCCCGCTGGCCAACGCGCTGGTGCAGATGGAGCTGGGCGAGAGCGCCCTGGGCGCGCTGTCGATGAACACGCAGGGCCCGGACGACGCCTCGATGATGACCCTGCTGGCGTATGGCAGCGAGTATCAGAAGGAGAAGTTTCTCAAGCCGATCCTCAACGGCGAGAAACGCGTGTGCTTCTCGATGACCGAGAAGGCCGCCGGCGCCGACGCCACCGGCATGCGCACCACGGCGGTCAAGGACGGCAACGCCAATTACGTTCTCAACGGCGAGAAGTGGTTCTCCTCTTCGGCCAGCGTCGCCGATATCGCCTTCGTGATCGCCCGCACCGATCCCGACGCGCCGCGCCACAAGCAGCATTCGGCCTTCCTCGTCGAGCTGCCCAACCCCGGCTACAAGATCAAGCGCAACGTGCCCAACATGGCGATCACCGGGCCGCACTACGACCAGCTCTCCGGCGGCCACTCGGAGATCGAGATCAAGGATCTCAGGATCCCGGCCGAGAACCTGCTGGGCGGCGAAGGCAACGGCTTCAACATGGGCCAGCATCGCCTCGCCTATGGCCGCCTGCGCCACGGCATGCACAACATCGCCAAGGCGCAGCGCGCGCTCGACATGGCGACCAAGCGCGTCACCGAGCGCTCGACCTTCGGCGTGCTGCTGGCCGACCGCCAGGCGGTGCAGTTCATGCTCGCCGAATGCGCCAGCGAGCTCTACATGGCCCGCCTGATGCTGCTGCACATCGCCTACAAGGCCGAGAAGGGCATGGATCTCGCGCAGGAGAACTCGATCGCCAAGGTCTTCCTCGCGCACATGGTGCACAAGGTGGTCGACACGGCGATCCAGCTGCACGGCGCGCTGGGCTACAGCCAGGACACCATCCTGGCCAAGTGGTACACGCAGATCCGCTCGCAGCGCCTGGTCGACGGGCCGGACGAGGTCCACAAGTGGAAGGTCGGCCGCAACGTCATCAAGGCTTTCCGCCGCGACGGCACGACGGCCGCGGCCGCTGGCGGCGATTTGGGGGTTTAGAACCCATGATCGTCGCTGCTCGCTGTCATCCCGAGCGCAGCGAGGGATCTAGGCGGCCACTAGGCCCCTCGCTGCGCTCGGGGTGACAACGAGTCGATTTAGCCGCCGGCCAGCGTACCGACGGCGGTGAACTTCGCGGCGGCAGCGTCGGGCAGGACGGCGAAGACGGCCGTCGCCTGCCCGACGGGCTGGGCTTCGCCGTCGGCGTAGAACACCACCTCGCCGAACACCGTCGTTCGGCCGAGCTTCAGCGGCCGCGCCTCGGCGATGACGTCGCAGTCGACGGCGGCGCGCATGAAGTTGGTGGTCAGCGACACCGTGGCCATGCTGGGCTTGCGCCCCAGCGCCTCGCTGAAGGCCAGTACCAGCAGCGTATCGGCGGCAGCCATCAGCGCCTGGCCTATCACCACGCCGCCGGGCCGCTGGATGCGCGGCGAGCGCGGCAGGCGGGCGCGTACGCCCGTCTTGTCGATGCGCTCGATGCGCAGGCCGAGATCAGCGATCCACGGCGAGAAGTGTCCGCCGGGCGACACCATTGCCTGCGCTTCGTCGATCGAAATGAAGGCCCCCGATGTCAAGGCCATGGTGCGCGCTCCCCCTCTCCCCGCTACGATGGAGCACCATAGCATCGCCAGGTCGCCCCTCATGAGTGCCGTCGCCAACCACTTTTCCCAGAGCTACGCCGAGGCGCGAGAGAAGTTCTGCGCTTCAGTCGCGGAGAGCGGCGGTGGTTTGCGCTCGCTGCGCAATCCCACGCTCGGCCCCGACGGCGAGCGGCTGTTCATGGATGTCGCCCGCTTCGGCGCCGACGACGCGCCCAGGATGCTGGTGCTGATGGCCGCGACGCATGGCGTCGAGGGCTATTGCGGCAGCGGCGCGATGATCAACTGGTTGCGCGCCGGCCGCGCCGCCGCCCTGCCCTCCGATACCGGCGCGCTCCTGATCCATGGCGTCAATCCGCATGGCTTCGCCTGGATCCGCCGCGTCAACGAGGACAATGTCGACGTCAATCGCAACTTCGTCGACCACGGCAAGGCCTATCCGGCTAACTCAGGTTATGTCGAGCTCGCCGACGCGCTGAAGCCCGCGACCTATGACGAGGCCAGCCTGGCCGAGAGCAGACGGGTGTTCGCCGCCTTCACCCAGCAACACGGTGCTTTCGGATTCCAGTCGGCGGTCAGCGCCGGGCAATACACGCATCCACAGGGCCTGTTTTTCGGCGGCAACAAGCCGACCTGGACCAACCGCGCCATCCGCCGCGTGATCCGCGAGGAACTCGGTCACGCCAGGCTTATAGGCTGCATCGACTTCCACACCGGGCTGGGCCCGTTCGGCCACGGCGAGATGATCAACGTATCGCCACCAGGCAGCGCCGCATTCGCGCGCGCCAAGCGATGGTATGGCGACGAGATGACATCGCCCGAGCAGGGCAGTTCGACCTCGGCCGTGGTCACCGGCGCGGTGCTCGACGCCTTCCCACAGGAAGCGCCCGACGCTGCCTTCTGTGGCATCGCGCTGGAGTACGGCACCTATCCAGTCGACGAAGTGATGGAGGCTGTACGGCGCGACAACTGGCTGCACATTCATGGCGACCTGAACTCGGCGCAAGGCCGCGACTTCAAGGCCTATATGCGCGAACGCTTCTATCCCGCCGACGCCAAGTGGGCCGAGATGGTGTGGTCACGCGCCGACGAAGTGATCGGCATGGCGCTCAGCGGCTTGGCGACGAGTTGACTTGGCCTTCTCCCCGCGAAGGCGGGGAGAAGGATCAATGAAATCGACAAGGGGAGAGAAAAACGCGATGACCTATCCGCTGCAGCCGGCCGATCCGGCGACGCTCGGCTTCCGCATGGAACAGATCGAGGCGCTGATCGCCTTCATCGACAAGCAGATTGGCGACGGCTACTACCCGGGCTGCCAGATCGCGCTGGCGCGGCACGGGAAGCTGGCGCTGGTGCGCAGCTTCGGCAACGCGATCACCGATCCGGCGCCGCGCGAGGCCAACGACTCGACCCTGTGGCTGCTCTATTCCAACACCAAGGTGATCTGCGCCGCGGCGTTGTGGGTGCTGGCCGAGCGCGGCGCGCTGCGCTTCGCCGACAAGATCAGCGACCACGTTCCGGACTTCCGCCGCAACGGCAAGCGCGACGTCACCCTGCTGCAAGTCATGACGCATCAGGGCGGCTTTCCCAACGCCGTGGTGCCGAAGGAGGCGTGGGACGACCACGACAAGCTGAAGCGGGTCGTCTGCGACTTCAGCCTGGAATGGACGCCGGGATCGAAGGTCCATTATCACGGCCTGTCGGCGCACTGGACCGCCGGCGTGGTGATCGAGGCCGTCACCGGCCAGGACTTCCGCGACTTCATCCGCGAGAATGTCATCGAGCCGATCGGCCTGGGCAACGATCTGTTCATGGGGGTCAGCCGGCCATCGGAGCTGGCCAGGATCTCCGACATGCACGTGCCGCCACCGGCGGGCGGCGTCGCACAGAAGGACGCCGAGGCCAACACGCCGGAGTGGCGGCGCGCTGGCGTGCCCGGCGGCGGCGCCTATGGCACGGCGCGCGGCATGGTCGCGCTCTACCAGATGATGCTGGCCGGCGGCACGTTGGGCGGTGCGCGCATCGTCTCGCCGCGCACACTGCAATACGCCATCCGCAACTGGACCGGTGATCGCGTCGATGAGTACATGGGCATGCCCATGCATCGCGGCATCGGCCCGCATGTGCGCGGTGACACCGAGACCATCCGCGGCCTCGGCTCCTTCGCCTCGCCGCGCACCTTCGGCCATGGCGGCGTCGGCACGTCGTATTGCTGGGCCGATCCGGACTCGGGTGTGTCCTTCGCCTACATCACCAACAACCGCATCCCCGATCCCTGGCACACCAGGCGCCTGGACCTCGTGGCCAATTTCGTCCACGCCGCGATTCTCTGAAATCTCCTGTCATTCCAAGCGCAGCGAGGAATCCAAGCTCATTCTGGATCACTCGCTTTCGCTCGGGATGACAGCATGGTCAGCGCATCCGTTCGCGGTTGCTGGCCTCGAAGATCAGCCCGGCGGCGGCGATCGCCAGCGAGACCAGCGACAACACCATCACCGCGCCGTAGCCGCCGGTGACGTCCAGCAGCAGGCCGCCGATCCAGGCACCCAGCCCGGCGCCGATGCCCATGCCGATGGTCATGCAGCCGAGAATGCGGCCCAGATGCGCGCCGCTGTAGCGCAGTGTAGCCAAGGTCGTGATCATCGGCCCGCGCGAGCCCGACGTGCTGCCGAAGAGCACGGCGAAGGCCGCCAGCAGCGGCCAGTCGTCCGGTCCGTCCACCAGCCACAGCGCCACTACGCCCAGCGCCGAGCAGGCGTAGGCCGAAGCGGCGCCGAGCACGCGCCCGCCGCGATCGGCCAGCCAATTGAAGCCGATCATGCCCAGCGGCATCATCAGGCCGGTGATCGCCCAGACATGGGCCGCGTGCGTCAGCGTGAGCCCGCGGCTTGCGAGATAGGCGACAACCTGCGGCGCCAAGCAGAAGATCGCCACCGCCGTCATGCTGTACGACAGCGAAAGCGCCCAAAACGGCAGCTCGCCGAGCGCCCGGCCCAAGCTCGGCCCGCTGGTGCCCGGCGGTCGGCGCAGCACCATCACGGCGGAGTCGCCCGCGTCGACGCGCTTCCATGGCAGGAGCACGACCGGCACGATGATCGCCAGCACACCGCAGCCCAGCACGAGATAGGCGAAGCGCCAGTCATGTGCCTCGATCAGCGCCTGGGCGAGTGGCGCCAGGATCATCTGGCCGATGCCGGACGCCGACCACGCCACCGCCAGCGCTGTGCCCAGCCGAGCCGAGAACCAGCGCCCTAGCACCGCAGCGTGGAAGACGCCGCCGATCGCGGCGCCCGATACGCCGATGGCGACGCCCAGCGCGAGATAGAGCTGCCACAGCGCGCCGGCCTGCGAAGCGAGCACGCCGCCGCCGCCCGCCGCGACGAGGCCGAGCAGCGCGAGCCGCAGCGGGCCCAGCCGATCGACGATGAGCCCGGCGAACGGCCCGCACAAGCCGATGGCGATCATGGCCACGCTGTAGATACCGGTGATCGACGCGCGCGGCGCCTCGAAGGCACGCTCGAGCCGCGGCACGAAGACCGCGAAGGAATCGTTGAAGGCGCGGGTCGCGACGCCCAGCGTGAAGCACAGCGCCACGAGCCCCAGCGGTAGCCATCGATTGGGTGACTTCATCCACTCCACTCTTCCTCCCTCTCCCCGCGCGCGAGGAGAGGAGGATGAAGACCATGGCGCAAACCGAAGGGTTGCGTCCGAGCGAACCGCGCGGCAGGTTCGCCGCGCGAAAGGGAGTTGGGGATGGGCGAAACGCTGACGATCGACCGGCGCTATTCGGGACCGCGTCTGACGGGCAATGGCGGTTACGTCGGCGGCGTGCTCGCGGCGCGGCTCGCGAAGAACGAGCGCGATCCGGTCGAGATCACGTATCGTGCGCCGGCGCCGCTGGAGGTACCGCTCGACATCGAGCGCCAGGGCGAGGACCGCCTGACCTTGAGGCACGGCGTGACGCTGATCTGCGAGGCGCGTCGCGCGCCGCTCGACATCGATCCGCCACCCTTCACCGTGGACTGGACGCGGGCCGAAGCGATCTGGCGCGACGGTGGCAGCCCCGAGGGCAGCAGCTTCTACGACTGCATCGTCTGCGGTCGCGGCCGCGCCGAAGGCGATGGCCTGCGCGTCTGGGGCGGGCCAGTGAATGGCGGCGGCCTGTCATGGTCGCTCTATCACGCGCATGCCGGCCACGCCGACGCCGAGGGCCGCATCGCGCCTGAATTCGTCTGGGGCACGCTCGACTGCCCGGGCGCGTGGGCGGCGCAGGATCCCGGCGATTGGCGGCCGGCGCTCACCGGTCGGCTGACCGTGAGCATCCTCGAGCGACCGCGCGCCGGCGAGCGCTGCATTGTCGTCGGCTGGCGCATCGGCGAGGACGGCCGCAAGCTCTATTCCGGCACCGCGCTCTACACAGAGTCAGGCACGCTCTGCGCCAAGGCGGCGCAGACCTGGATCCTGCTCAAGGACTCCGCCGTGCCGGGCGCCGCCGACCTGCCGCGCACGCTGAAGTGAACGCGCTCCGATGGTGACGCCGCGCCACGTCTGGTACTGCGGCGCATGAACGACGCCGAACCTCCAGACCATCCCAGCGACGTCGCCTTCACGCCATCGGTCAAGGCCGCGCAGACCCGGCTCGGTTCGCGGCCGCTGATGGCGAGGGCCGAGCGTGAGCGGCCCTGGCGCACGGTGGTGACCGAAGACCTCGCGCGGTTCCTTGAGCATATCGACAGCTTCTTCCTCGCCACGGCGACGGCCGACGGCCAGCCCTACATCCAGCATCGCGGCGGGCCGCCCGGCTTCCTCAAGCCGCTCGACGAGAAGACGCTGGGCTTCGCCGATTTCGGCGGCAACAAGCAGTACGTGACAGTCGGCAACCTCGCCGAAAACGATCGCGCGCATATCTTCCTGTTGCACCACCCGACGAAGCAGCGCGTGAAGCTGTGGGGCCGCGCGCGTATCGTCGAGGGCAACGAAGCGCTGCTGACGCTGTTGGCGATGCCCGGCTACACGGCGCGCATCGAGCGCGCGATCCTGTTCGAGCTCACCGCCTGGGACGCCAATTGCCAGCAGCACATCACCGCGCGCTACAGCGAGGAAGATATCGCGCCGGGGATCGAGCAACTTGTTGCTCGCATCAAAGAACTGGAATATGAAGTCACTCGGCTGAAAAAAGTATGAGCCACTGTTGGGGGTGGTCGATGGCCGGCGTTACATTGTACGAATACGCGCAGATTGCGGACCAGGTCTACAACGACCAAAGCGCCTTCGTGCTGGCCGGCTGGGTGTGCCAGCGGTTCAAGATGGACAAGCCGTTCTTCAAAGGCGGCAGTATGCTGTCCGACGGCTTCCAGGGCGGCAGCTTCTACAAGCGCGAAACCAACAAGCTCGTCATCGGCTTCAAAGGTACCGTGCCGAGTATGGCGAGCGACTTGATGGCCGACTTGCGCATCGCCACCGGGAACATCCCGACCCAGGCCGATTCGGCCATGACCTATGTCGGGCAGTGGCGCGAGGTACAGCCCGGCGCGGCAGTGTCGCTCGTCGGCCATTCGCTGGGCGGCGGTCTGTGCCAGGTCGTCGGCTCCTGGCTCGACCTGCCTTTTGTACCGGGGCACGGTTATGAGACAGTTCGCTGCGCCGGTTACGCTGCCAATTTGAACTCCGTGGCGGCTTCGGATGCAAGAGCCTTATGTTCGGCCCTGATCTGAT
>VGCZ01000076.1 GCA_016869975.1 Alphaproteobacteria bacterium | reverse complement strand
CCACCCCGCCCCGGCGCCGCCGCCGCCCAAGCCCAAGCACGGCCCGACCCCGCCACCGATCGGTTGTGCCAAGCGCCTGGCCGGCGTCGATGCCGCGCAGACCGAGTCCTTCCAGTTCTGGCTACGCAGCCAGGGCCCGGTCGATCAGGTCAAGGTCCAGTTCTCCTGCAAGCTCGACCGCAGCCGGCTGATCGTCGGGCTGGTCCGCACCTCGGCCTCGGCGGATGGCGACGAGGAAGGCCCGGCCAAGCACTCGGTGCACATGCTCGACCTGGCGCTCGATCCGCCGCCGGCGCGCCTGCTGCGCCGCAACCTGATCGAGGGGCCGGTGGTGATCATCCGACCGGGCGGCGGCATGTCGCTGGTGTTTGGCGAGACGACGGTCAAGAGCGGCCTGGCCTACAAGGGCTACCACGCCGTGGATATCGCCACCGGAAAGGCGCAGACCTTCTTCTCCCTGCCGATGGAGCCTACCGGTCTGGGCTGCGTCACGGGGCGCGCCATGGGGCTGGAGCGCATCTGGATCTCGTCCGAGGCGACCCTGGTCGATCTCGGCGAGAACGGCCCCTATGGCATTTCCGTCGAGCACGAGGACGGCGACTGCAAAGCCGGCAAGAATGAAAAACGCACCGATTTCTTTATCGCCGTGCCGGATGGATTCGAGCTGTTCAAGTAACATATAGCCTCCATGAGCCGGCTGCTGTTCCTGATCCACGGCATGTGGGCCACGCCACATGCGTGGCGCCACTGGCGGGGCTATTTCGAGGCGCGTGGCTGGCACGTCGTGGCGCCGCCGCTGCGCCACCACGAGAACGCGCCGCTCGAGCCCGCCCAGGGCCTGGGCACCACCTCGCTGCTCGACTACGCCGCCGACCTCGAGGCGCGCCTGCGGCATTTGCCGGCGCCACCGGTGATCGTCGGCCACGGCATGGGCGGGCTGCTGGCGCAGATCCTGGCGGCGCGCGGGCTCGCCTCGGCCAGCGTGCTGCTCTGCCCGACGCCGCCCGCCGCGCTCGGCCTGCGCCGGCCCAGCGCCTGGCGACCGCTGATCCGCAGCCAGATGCGCTGGGGCTGGTGGCGCTCGCCGCACAGGCCGGCCTTCGCCACGGCGATGCATGGCTTCTTCAACACCTACGCCGACAAGCTGGAGGCCGGCCGCGAGTTCGCGCGCCTGGTCCACGACTCCGGCCGCGCGCTGTTCGAAGTCGCCTATCCCTTCCTCGACAAGGCCGGTCGCGCCGCCCATGTCGATCCTGGCGACATCACCACGCCGATGCTGGTGATCGGTGCCGGGCGCGATCGCTTCCTGCCGCCGGTCATCGCCCGCGTCGTGGCCCGCCGCTACGCGCATGTCGCGGAGCACCACGAGTTCCCCAACCAGGGCCATTGGATGCTCGGCCAGCCCGGCTGGGCCGACGTCGCGGGCATGGTCGAGGACTGGATCGACCGCGCCGTGAGGCCGCCGGAGGTCGAGCTCAACGACCTCGACCGCCGCCGCGCCTGGCGCGCGTCGATGATCAAGCGTTGACCCCACCGACTCGTCCTGAGCGCAGCGAAGGACCCCGCGGTATCGCGGTCACGCGCCGGCGCCTTGTCCGTTCGCACCACCGCGAGGTCCGTCGCTGCGCCCAGGACGACGGTGAGTGTTGATATGACCACCGATCCCCTTGCCACCTTCATCGCCGCGCTGCCGCGCGAGGGGCGGCTGCTGGGTCTCGATGTCGGCACGAAGACGATCGGGCTGGCGACCTCCGACGCGCTGCGTGGCATGGCCACGCCGCTGTCGACCATCGCGCGCACCAAGTTCACCAAGGACGCGGTCAAGCTGGCCGAGATCATCCGCAAGGAAGCCGTCGTCGGCCTGGTGATCGGCCTGCCGCTGAACATGGACGGCACGGAAGGTCCGCGCTGCCAGTCGACGCGCCAGTTCGTCGCCAACCTCGCGGGCCTGGCGCCGCAAGCCGGCGTGCGCTTCGCCGATCTGCCGGTGCTGCTGCAGGACGAGCGGCTGTCGACCGCGGCGGTCGAGCGCACCATGGTCGACGACTACGACATGAGCCGCGCGCGCCGCGCCGAGCGCATCGATGCCGCCGCCGCCGCCTGGATCCTGCAAAGCGCCCTCGATCGCCTGCGTAACGCGTCGCGTCGACCCGAGTAGTTGTATGCTCCGGGCAGGCCACCCGGAGGACGCGACATGACCGACGAGAAACTCAGCGCCATCGCCCAGCAACTGATGCGGCGGCGGGTCGAGGATCTCGACGAGCTGGAGAAGCGCGTCCTGACCCACATCATGCAGGACGCCCACATCAGCCGCGATCCCAACGACGAGGACGATCCGACGCGACGGCCAACGACCGGCGAACGCATCGCCGACAAGGTCGCCACCTTCGGCGGCTCGTGGACCTTCATCCTGCTTTTCCTCGGCTTCCTGCTCGCGTGGTGCGCCCTCAACACACTTCTGCTGAGCCGCGCCACCGCCTTCGATCCCTACCCCTACATCTTCCTCAACCTGATGCTGTCGATGCTGGCGGCGTTGCAGGCGCCGATCATCATGATGTCGCAGAACCGACAGGCGATCAAAGATCGCGCCGCCGCGCGCCACGACTACGAGGTCAACCTCAAGGCCGAGCTCGACCTGATGGCGCTGCACGACAAGCTCGACGACCTGCGCGAGAAGCGCCTGGCGAAGCTGATGGTGCAGCAGGAGGAGCAGCTCGAGATCCTCAAGCGCATGCTCGCCGCCCGGCCCGCCTGAACGCCGGCGCGGCAACACACCGTGACAAGCCGGCGGCCAGTACGATACGACTCGCCCACATGATCAGCCTGATCCCCTCCATCGACACCCTGCTCGCGCTTGTCCTCGGCTACCTGCTGGGTTCGATCCCCTTCGGCCTGCTGCTGACGCGCGCGGCGGGGCTGGGCGACATCCGCCAGGTCGGCTCGGGCAATATCGGCGCCACCAACGTGCTGCGCACCGGCAACAAGGCCGTCGCCGCCGCCACCTTGCTGCTCGACGCGCTCAAGGGCGCCGCGGCGGTGATCATCTCCGCCATGCTCTTCGGCCCGATCGCGCCGCTCGCCGCCGCGCTGGGCGCGGTGCTGGGCCATTGCTTCCCGGTGTGGCTGAAGTTCAAGGGCGGCAAGGGCGTAGCCACGACGCTCGGCGGCATGCTCGCCTTGTCGTGGCCTTTCGGCGTCGCCGCCTGCGTGCTGTGGCTGCTCTTCGCCGTGCTGTTCCGCATCTCCTCGCTCTCGGCCCTGCTGGCGCTGGCGGCCACGGCGCTGCTGGCCTGGATCGAAGCGGCAATCGAATTCGGCCTGCTCGGCCGCTTCTTCTCCGCCGCGTCCTTCGCGATCGCGGTCACCCTGATCGTCGCCCTGGTGATCGCCATGCATCACGAGAACATCAGCCGCCTGCGGGCTGGGACCGAACCCAGGATCGGCGGCTCGAAGAAATAGCCGCCACGGAGCGCCCATGTCCTCGATCGACTCCCTCGCGCTTCAGAAGCGCGTCGACGCCCTGTTCGCCAAGTACGCCCGCGCCGGCTCGCCGGGCGCGGCCGTGGGCATCATGCGCGATGGCCAGGTGATCCTCGCCAAGGGCTACGGCGAGGCCAGCGTCGAGCATGGTGTGCCGATCACGCCACGCACCGTCTTCCGCATCGCCTCGGTGACCAAGCAGTTCACCGTCGCATCCGTGCTAATGCTAGCGCGCGAAGGCAAGCTCGGGCTCGACGACCAGCCCCAGAAGTACCTGCCCGATCTGCCCGATCTGCCGCGTCCGGTCACCATCGACCAGATGATGCGCAACAACAGCGGCTGGCCCGACTTTCTCGAGCTGCTGCGGCTGGGTGGCTCCAACCTCGACCGGCCCGGCCGCATGGAGGAGCTGCTGGGCGCGATCAACAGGAACAAGCACCTCAACTTCGAGCCCGGCAGCCGCTTCCTCTACAGCAATACCAACTTCCTGCTGCTGGGATTGATCGCTGAGAAGGTGAGCGGCAAGCCGCTACCCGAATTCCTGAAGGAACGCATCTTCGCGCCCCTGGGCATGACGAGCACGGCGCTGACCATCGATCCCGACACCGTGGTGCCCGGCCTCGCCACCGCCTATCTCGAGACCACCGAGGGCGGCTTCCGCCGCGCGCGCCAGGGCTACCCGGTCGCCGGCGAAGGCGGCATGACCTCGACCGTCGAGGACCTGCTGATCTGGGCGCAGCATTATCGCCACCCGGTGCTGCCGCCGACCGACCTGTGGGCCGACCTCGCCGACCAGCGGCCGCTGAGCGGCGGCGTGCTCAACCCCTACTGCCGCGGCCTCGCCCGAGGCACCTTGCGCGGCCTGGCGACGATCGGCCATGGCGGGCTGTGGCCGGGATATCGCACCGAGTTCCTGCGCCTGCCCGATGTCGATCTCGACGTCGTGGTGATCGCCAACCTCGCCTCGCTCGACCCGCATCGCCTCGCCCGCGCGGCGGCGGTCGCGACGCTGAGCGGCGACGCGCGCCTCCAACCCGCCTACCCGATCGATCTTGCCGACGTCGCGCGCTGCGCCGGCACCTACGTCAACGAGGCCGAGCTGACACTGTTCGATCTCGCGGTGAAGAACAGCGAGGCGATGCTCACCCAGGGCGGCGTGCCGATGGAGATGATCGCGCGCGGCGACGGCTGGCTCGAGGCCGACCGCGGCGTCTTCGAGTTCGCGCTGCGTCTGCCGGCAGCGCCAGGGCAGCCGATCGATGTCGACCTCGGCGCCGGCCGCGTCTTCCCTTTCCGCAAGCTCGACCCGCGCGGGCCCGTGCCCGCCGATATCGCCGGCACCTATCACTCCGCCGACACCGGCGCGACCTGGCGCATCGACGGCGAGCGCATCCATGTCAGCGGCCCGTACGCCATCGGCACCATGCCGTGGTCGCTGAAGGGCGTTGCCGGCGACGTTGTCGAGATCGAAATGTCCTATGGCTGGGTCACCGTCACTCAGCTCGCGCGGTTGGACCGCGATACGTCGGGCAAGCCGTCCGGCCTGACCGTCTCGACCGCCCGCATCAAGACCATGCGGTTCGACAAGACATCCTCGCCGTCCTGAGCGCAGCGACGGGTGACGAGCGACGGGCGACGGGCTACTTGGAGAACACCATCGCCTCGTCGCGCACCGAGCCGAATCTCAGGCTCAGCAGATCGCGCGCGTAGTTCTGGTGCAGCTTCCACGGCTTGCGTGATCCCTGCCTGGGGAACATGTGAAGCGCGCGCTGGATGTAGCCGGATGAGAAATCGATCCACGGCTCCGTCGACATCGCGGCATCGGTGTTGCGTGGCACGCACTGGCGCATGCCCTCGCGCTTCATGTGGTTGAGCAGGCGGCAGACATAGGCAGCGATCAGGTCGGCCTTCAGGGTCCACGAGGCGTTGGTGTAGCCCGACACGGCCGCGAAGTTGGGCACGTCGCTGAACATCATGCCCTTGTAGCTCAAGGTCTCGTTGAACTTCACGGCGCGGCCGTCGACCGCGACCGACATGCCGCCCAGCGGCAAGAGGTCGAGCCCGGTCGCCATGACGACGATGTCGGCATCGAGCGACGCGCCGGATCTCAGCGTCAACCCGTCGGCGGTGAAGCGCTCGATGGTGTCGGTGACGATCGAGGCCTGCTTCTTGCGCAGCGCGCGGAACAGATCGGCGTCGGGCACCAGGCACAGACGCTGGTCCCACGGATTGTAGCGCGGCGTGAAGGCCGCTTCGGTGGTCGCGTCATAATCCTTGCCCATCATCTGCTTTACGCCGTCGGCGATCAGCTTCTTCACCCGCTGCGGCTTGCGCTTGCACAGGCGGTAGAAATACATACCCAGCAGCACGTTCTTCCACCGCGTCATGCCGTAGGCTAGCTTCGCCGGCAGCCGCTTGCGCAGCCAGTCCGCGATCGCGTCGCGCGACGGACGCGCCACGATGTAGGTCGGCGAGCGCTGCAGCATGGTCACATGCGCCGCCGTGCGCGCCATCTCCGGCACGATGGTCACGGCGGTGGCGCCGCTGCCGATCACCACCACGCGCTTGCCCGAATAGTCGAGATCCTCGGGCCAGAACTGCGGATAGACGATGCGCCCCTTGTAATCGCCGACGCCCTCGAATTCCGGCACGTAGCCGCGCGCGTAGTTGTAGTAGCCGGTGCAGGCGAACAGGAAGTTGCAGGTGATGCTCACCACCTCGCGCGCCTCGCCGTGCTCGACCCGCACCGTCCAGCGCGTCTCGGCGCTCGACCACGACGCATCGAGCACGCGGTGGTGATAGCGGATGTGCTTCTCGACGCCGTATTCCGCCGCGGTCTCCCGGATGTACTTCAGGATCGAGGGCCCGTCGGCGATCGCCTTGGCCTCGCGCCACGGCTTGAAGGCGTAGCCCAAGGTGTACATGTCGGAGTCCGAGCGGATGCCGGGATAGCGGAACAGATCCCACGTCCCGCCGCTCGTCGCGCGGCTTTCGAGAATCGCGTAGCTACGATCCGGGCAATCGCGCTGGAGGTGCACCGCCGCGCCGATGCCGGACAGACCAGCGCCGATGATCAGGACGTCGACATGCTCGCTCATGATGAAAGCCCGCTCACGCCGATCTCGCTGGACTCGAAAATCTCGATGGTTGTCGCCGCGCCGAGCTTGCGTACGGCGCCGATGAAGCCGCGGGCGCCAGCGTCGGGGAAGTGTTTCAGGACCGCGGCTTTGTCGCGCAAGTGCTCGACGAAGACAAGGCGCAGCGGATTCTCAGCGTCGACGTGCACGGCGTGGTGCAGGCAGCCGTCCTCCGTGCGCGAGCGGCGTATATGCGCGAGGCTGGGCGTGCGCACCGCCTCGAGGGTCGCGGCCGAAGCGACGATGCTGCCGGTGATCAGGATCATCAGGCGGCGACGTCGGGCATCTCGTCCCACGAGGCGTCGTTGCCCTGCTGCGAGGTCAGGAACAGCAGCGCGACCGACGGCTTGGGGTTCTGCCGGTGCCAGCATCCGGCCGGCACAACGCAGATCGAGCCGGCCCGAACCGTGCTCACCGCTGCCGCGCCCTGCCTGTCGAGAATGGTGACCTCGACCGCGCCTTCGACGACGTACAGCAGCTCGTCGTCGGGATGGCGCTCCCACGGCGTCAGGCCGGTGAAGCGCACGACGCCGACCATGCACTGGTTGAACGTGGCGAGCTGGCGTATCGCCGCCATGGCTTCCTCGCCCGTTGTCGTGGCGCTGACCTTCAGCTCGGCCAGGTCGACCAGACTGGCGTTGATATCGTGGGCGCTCATGCGTGCCTCCGAAGCTCGGGTGCAATTGTAGCACGGCGGCCGATGCGCATTGAACGGACCGTCACCAGGGTCTTTACTCGCGCTCGACGGTCGTTCGCACGGGGAAGTCGGAATGGCGTTTGGAGGCGAGTTGCGAGTAGGTGGGCCTGCGCGGCGTCCGCGGTGACAATGTGAGCGTGGATCACGACACCCTCGCGAGTCGGCTGAAGGATGCTGTCGCGCATCACCGCCAGGGCGATCTCGCCCAGGCGCTGGCGGGTTACGACGCGATCCTCGCGGTAGCCCCGGATTTCTTCGATGCGCTGCATCTGAAGGGCGTGATCGCCGCCCAGCAGGGTCGCGACCAGGAAGCCGTGTCGCTCATGCGCCGCGCCCTCGCCATCAAGCCCGACCATGCCGGCGCGCACGGCAATCTCGGCAATCTGCTGCTGCGCATGGGCCACGCTGGCGAAGCGCTCGCCTCCATCGATGCGCTGATCGCACAGCGGCCCGAGAACCCAGGCGCGTTGGGCGCGCGCGCCGCGGCACTGCACATGCTGGGCCGGCTCGATGAGGCGGTGGCGGCCTATGACCGCCTGCTGGCACTCGGCGCGGACAACGCCGCGGCCTGGTACAACCGGGGCAACGCACTGCAGGCGCTCGGCCGCGCGAAGGACGCGCTGGCCAGCCACGACAAGGCGGCAGCGTTGCGCCCGGGCGATGTCGACGCGATCTACGGTCAGGGCAACGCGCTGCAAGCGCTGGGTCGCTTCGCCGAGGCCGTCGCGCGCTACGACGCGGTGCTGGCGCTGAAGGACGATCACGCCGAAGCGTTGAGCAGCCGCGGCAACGCGTTGCAGCAGCTCGGCCGGCTCGACGAGGCGCTACAGGGCCATGACAGCGCCATCGCGCTGAAGCCCGCCGGCGTCGACGCGCATTGCAACCGCGGCAACACGCTGGTCGCGCTCGGCCGACTCGACGAGGCGCTTCAGAGCTATGACCGCGCGCTGGCGCTGAAGCCCGACCATGCCCGGGCATCCGCCGGACGCGGCACGGTGCTGCGCGATCTCGGGCGGCTCGACGAGGCACTGCGCAGCTACGACCGCGCGCTCGAGCTGGCGCCGCGTGATGCCGATACCTGGAGCAATCGCGGTATCCTGCTGCAAGGCATGCTGCGGCTCGAAGAGTCGATCGCGAGCTATGATCGCGCCATCGCGCTCAACCCCGACCACACTGGCGCCCAATGGAACCGCGCCAACGCGCTGCTGCTGTCGGGCGATTTCGAGCGGGGATGGCCGGCCTATGAATGGCGCTGGCGTTCGCGTCCGGCGGGCGAAGCGGATCGAAGGTTCGGCGGGCAGCCGGTCAAGGGCCGCCATATTCTTCTGCGCGCCGAGCAAGGCCTGGGCGACACCATCCAGTTCGCGCGCTACGCGCCCCTGCTGCAGGCGCAAGGCGCGCGCGTGACCTTGGCGGTGCAGCCGCCGCTGCGTCGGCTGCTGTCGACGCTGGCACACGGCGTCGAGGTGACCGCCGCGCCGGCCGGCGCCACCGATCCGGGCTGTCCGCTGCTGAGCCTGCCGCTGGTCCTTGGCACGACGCTCGACACGATTCCTGCGCCAGCACGCTATCTCGCCGCTGAAGATGACCGCGTGGCCGCGTGGCGCGTATGCCTTCCGTCGGACTCCAGGCGGCGTATCGGGCTGGTGTGGAGCGGCAATCCAAACCATCGCAACGACCGCAATCGATCGCTGCCGCTGGCCACGCTGGAGCCGCTGCTCGACATCGACGCGCATTGGGTCTCGCTGCAGAAGGACGTGCCCGAACGCGACACCGCGACCATCGAGCGCCTGAAGCTGATGCGCGTCAGCGACGAGCTGCGCGACTTCACCGACACCGCCGCCCTGATCGAGGCGCTCGACCTGGTGATCACGGTCGACACCAGCGTGGCGCATCTCGCCGGCGCGCTGGGCAAGCCGGTGTGGATCCTGCTGCCCTTCAGCCCCGATTGGCGCTGGCTGACCGGCCGCGAAGACAGCCCGTGGTATCCCAGCGCGCGCCTGTTCCGGCAGACGACGCCAGGCGATTGGGACGGTGCGATCCGCCGCGTCTGCGAGGCGCTGGGGCGTTGACCTGGTCCTCCCCCTGAAAAGTGGTCCGCCCTGAACTGTGTCTTTTGACATGAAGGAGGACTGCAATGCCGAAGAAGAGGCACAAGCCTGAAGAGATCGTCTCG
>VGCZ01000075.1 GCA_016869975.1 Alphaproteobacteria bacterium | reverse complement strand
GCGCCGAGGAAGCAGCCGGCGATCGAACCCAGCCCGCCGATGATGATGGCGAACAGCAGCTGGAAGCTGCGGTCGATGTTGAAGGCCAGCGGCTCCCACGAGCCGAGATGGACGAAGGCCCACAGCACGCCGGCGACACCGATGATGAAGGAGGACACGGCGAAGGCCGTCAGCTTGGCGTACATCGGCCGGATGCCGATAATCTCGGCGGCGATGTCCATGTCGCGGATCGCCATCCACTGCCGGCCGACATGGCCGCGCACGAGGTTCTTGGCCAGCAGCGCGAACAGCACGACCACGGCGAGCACGAAGAGGTAACGCTCGACCGGCTTGTCGGCCGTCCAGCCGAAGACATCGAGCTTGGGCGCGAAGACGGCGCCGGACGGTGTGTAGTTGGTGAACCAGCCGACGCGCGCGAACAGCCAGTCGAAGAAGAACTGCGCCGCCAAGGTCGCGACCGCGAGGTAGAAACCCTTGATGCGCAGCGACGGAACGCCGAAGACGATGCCGACCAGCGCCGACACGCCGCCACCCAGCAGCATGACCAGCAGCAGCGGCAGTTCCGGCACCCGGATCGCGAAGTTGTAGGCGGCGTAGGCGCCGATCGCCATGAAGGCGCCGGAACCCAGCGACACCTGCCCGCAATAGCCGACGAGAATGTTCAACCCGATCGCCGCCAGCGCCAGGATCAGGGTCGGCACCATGATCGAGCTGAAGAAGTACTCGGTGCCGATGGACGGCAGCACGACGAAGGCGATCACCAGGATGGCGCCGATCGCCAGCCGGTCCTGCGCGATCGGGAACACCGCCATATCGGCGCGGTAGCTCGTCTTGTACTGGCCGGCCTCGCGGTAGAACATCGTCGGCGCCCTCCTCAGACCCGCTCGATGATGCGCTCGCCGAACAGGCCCTGCGGCCGGAACAGCAGGAAGGCGAGCGCCAGCACATAGGCGAACCAGTATTCGATACCACCCGACATCGGTATGCCGAGCAGATTCTTGGCGAGCTGTGGCAGGTAGACCTCGGCCAGCTTCTCGCCGGCGCCGATCACCAGCCCGCCGACAATCGCGCCGGGCACCGATGTGAAGCCGCCGAGGATCAGCACCGGCAGCGCCTTGAGCGCCAGGAAGG
Source organism: Alphaproteobacteria bacterium (assembly GCA_016869975.1). GTDB lineage: Bacteria > Pseudomonadota > Alphaproteobacteria > Reyranellales > Reyranellaceae > JAFAZJ01. Next base: position 9,025 of record VGCZ01000075.1, on the reverse strand, counting down.
TGATCGAGAACTGGATGCCGAGCTTGGAGCCCCAGACCATCGCCGCGACCAGCGCCACGATGCCGGCCACCGACCAAACGATGAACCAGATCCAGTTCAGCGGGATGCCGACGGACTGCGCGGCGGCGTGGTCGTCGGCGACGGCGCGCAGCGCGCGGCCGGTGCGCGTGTACTGGAAGAACAGGGCCAGCGCGCCAACCAGCAAGGCCGCCACGATCCCGCCCCAGATGTCGAGGTTGTTGACCAGGATGCCGCCCTGGAACACGCCCTCGAGCAGGAATACCGGATCGTTGGGGATGCCGAAATAGACCTTGGGATCGAGCTTGTAGACGTTGGAACCGAAGATCGTCTGGCCGAAGCCGTCGATGAAGAAGGTGATGCCGAGCGTCGCCATGAACAGGATGATGCCTTCCTGGTTCACGAGACGGCGTAGCACGATGCGCTCGATGGCGTAGGCGATCGCCACCATGACGATGGCCGAGGCCGGCACGGCCAGCCACACCGGCCAGCCCTTGCCGCCGGCGCTCAGCGCCAGGATCCCGCCCAGCACGCCGGTGCCGGCGCCGACCAGCAGCGGCAGCCGCCGCGTCGCCGTACCGCCCCCGGCCGCGATGGCGGCGGGCTTCAGCGCGCGCAACGCCAGCACGCCGATCGTGCCCGCGACCAGCGCGGCGACGCCGGCGAAATGCCACTTGCCGATGTAGGTCGGGTTCAGCAGCTGCACCAGCACCAGGCCGGCCATCAGCACCATCGCGCCCTGGGCGAAGTTGAACACGCCCGACGCCTTGAAGATCAGCACGAAGCCCAGCGCCACCAGCGAATAGAGTACGCCCACCAGCAGGCCGCCGATCAGCACCTCGAGGAAGAACGCCATCGTCAGACTCCGGCTCGGCCCGGAGCGCCGGCGTCCCGCCGGCGCGCCCAAAGAAATCCTTCGCCGCGCTCAGGATGACAGGGGATGTGATGCGCCATCGCTTCCGCCCTCCTAATGCGCCGTGCCGAGATAGGCGGCGATCACCTCGGGGTTCGCCTTCACCTCCTCGGGCGTGCCGTCGCCGATCTTGCGGCCGTAGTCGAGCACCACGACGCGGTCGGAGATGTCCATGACCACGCCCATGTCGTGCTCGATCAGGCAGATCGTCGTGCCGAACTCCTCGTTGACCTCGAGCACGAAGCGGCACATGTCCTGCTTCTCCTCGATGTTCATGCCGGCCATCGGCTCGTCGAGCAGCAGCAGCTCGGGCTCGGCGGCGAGCGCCCGGCCCAGCTCGACGCGCTTCTGCAAGCCATAAGGCAGCTGTCCGACGGGCACCTTGCGCACGTGCTGGATCTCGAGGAAATCGATCACCCGCTCGACGTACTCGCGATGGGCGATCTCCTCGCGCAGCGCCGGCCCCCAGCGCAGCGCCTGGGCGAAGATGCCGCTGCGCATCTTGAGGTTCCGCCCGGTCATGATGTTGTCGAGGGTCGACATGCCCTTGAACAGCGCGATGTTCTGGAAGGTGCGCGCGATGCCCTGCTCGGCCGCCTCATGCGGGCGCATCTGCTCGCGCCGCACGCCCTTGTAGGTGATGGCACCCTGCTGCGGATGGTAGAAGCCGTTGATGCAGTTGAGCATCGAGGACTTGCCGGCGCCGTTGGGGCCGATGATGGCCCGCACCTCGCCCTTCAGGATGTCGAAGCTGATGTCGGAAAGCGCGCGCACGCCGCCGAAGCTCAGCGAGATGTTCTCGACCGTCAGCAAGGTCTCGGTGAATTGCCTGTTGCGCATGCGGCTCAGCCCGCCTTGCGCAGCGGCTCGGCCGCCGGCACGTCGAGGATCGCCACGTCGCCCTCGACGACGCCCTTCCGGCCATCCTCGAAGGTCACCTCGGTGCGAATGTGGGCGGCTTTCGAGCCGTCGTAGAGCGCCTTGAGCAACGCGCCATAGCGCTCGGCGATGAAGCCGCGGCGTACCTTGCGTGTACGGGTGAGCTCGCCGTCGTCGGCGTCGAGCAGCTTGGGCAGCACCAGGAAGCGCTTGATCTGCGCGCCGGCCATCTTCGGGTCGGCGGCGAGGTCGCGATTGACCTGCGCCACCTCCTCGGCGATCAGCCCGTGCACCTTGGGGTGGCTGGCCAGCTCCTGATAGCTGGCATAGGCGATGTCCTGCTTCTCCGCCCAATTGCCCACGGCCACCAGGTCGATGTTGATGAAGGCCGAGACGAAGCCGCGATTGTCACCGAAGGCCACCGCTTCGTTGATGTGCGGGAAGAACTTCAGCTTGTTCTCGATGAACTTCGGCGCGAACAGCGTGCCGTCGCGCAACTTCCCGACATCCTTGGCGCGATCGATGATGCGCAGGTGGCCGGCTTCGTCGAGATAGCCCGCGTCGCCGGAATGCACCCAGCCGTCGGGGGTCTTGGTCTCCGCCGTCGCGGCCGGGTTCTTGAAGTACTCCAGGAACACGCCGGGGCTGCGAAACATGATCTCGCCGTTGTCGTTGACCTTGATCTCGACCTGCGGCGCCGGCTTGCCCACGGTCTCCAGACGCACGTCGCCGTTGGGATGCATGGTCACGAAGACGCTGGCCTCGGTCTGGCCGTAGAGCTGCTTCATGTTGATGCCGAGGGAGCGGTAGAAATTGAAGATGTCGGGCCCCACCGCCTCGCCCGCCGTGTAGGCCACGCGCACGCGCGAGAGCCCGAGCGTGTTCCGCAGCGGCCCGATCACCAGCAACTCGCCGAGCCGATACATCAGCCGCTCGCCGATGCCCACCGCCTTGCCATCGAGCAGGGCGCCGCCGATGCGCTGCGACAGGGCCATGAAGTAGCGGAACATCGAGCGCTTCAAGCGCCCCGCGTCCTCCATGCGGATCATCACCGTGGTGATGAGATTCTCGAGGATGCGCGGCGGCGCGAAGTAGTAGGTCGGGCCGATCTCGCGCAGATCGGTCATGACGGTGGCCGCCGATTCCGGGCAATTCACCGTCAGCCCGACCGACAGGCCCTGGGCGTAGCTGAAGATATGGTCGCCGACCCAGGCCATCGGCAGGTAGCTCAGGATCTCGTCGCCCTCGACCAGCCCGTCGAAATCGGCGGCGTTCTGCGCCGTGACTCGCAGATTGTCGTAGCTCAGCACCACGCCCTTGGGCCGCCCCGTGGTGCCCGAGGTATAGAGCATGATCGAGGGATCCGCGCCCTTGCCTTGCGCGATCTCGGCGTCGAGGAAACCCGGCTTCTCCTGCCGCAGCGCGCGGCCCTTGGCCTGGGCGTCGGCGTAGGAGACGAGGTCGGTGTACTCGCGCAGGCCACGCGGATCGTCGTAGATGATGGTCTGCAGCGCCGGCACCGTGGCGCGGATCTCCAGGAGCTTGTCGACCTGTTCCTGGTCCTCGCCCAGCGCGAACCGCGCCTCGGCGTTCTCGACCACGTAGGCCATCTCCGACGCCACCGCGTCCTGGTAGACCGGCACCGGAATGCCGCCCAGCATCTGCGCCGCGCAGATCGCCCAGTACAGCCGCGGGCGGTTGTCGCCGACGATGATCAGCTTGTCACCGCGCTTGAAGCCCAAGGCGGCCAGGCCGGCCGCGAAATCGCGCGCCTGGGCGTCGCTATCCGCCCAGCTATGGGTCTGCCAGATGCCGTATTCCTTCTCGCGATAGGCGGGCTTGCCCCCCCGCTCGCGGGCGTTGCGGGCCAGCAATCTCGGAAACGTGTCGTCGCTCGTCGCGGCGGCCTGCGGCATCCCTGAACTCCTCCCTGCCCGCAGCCGGTCTTCTCGGCAGCCTTTGCCACGGAACGGGCGGTAGGTAGCGACAAGGCCATGACCGGTCAAGCCGCGCGAGCCGCGACGGGTTGGCAGGCGGGCGGCTTGGCCCTAGGCTGTCGAATACGGAGGAGATCCCCATGCAAAGCACGCAAATGCGAGGCAATGCCGGCCCCCGCTACAAGCACGTCGCGGGCGAGGAGCGGCCATACGAGAGCATCACCGTCGACAAGGTGACGCCGATCATCGGCGCCGAGGTCGGCGGCGTCGATCTGAGCCGGCCGCTCAGCAACCAGACCATCGACGAGCTACACCGGGCGCTGGCCGAGAACAGCGTGATCTTCTTCCGCGACCAGACCATCACGCCCGACCAGCACCTCGCCTTCGGCCGGCTGTGGGGCGACCTGCACGTCCATCCGGCCGCGCCGCACGAACCCGGCAAGCCCGAGCTGATGATCATCCACGCCGACAAGGACAGCCCGCGCGCCAACGGCGAGGGCTGGCACACCGATGTGTCGTGCGACATCGAGCCGCCGATGGGCAGCATCCTCTACATCAAGGCCTGCCCGCCCAAGGGCGGCGACACACTGTTCGCCAGCATGTACGCCGCGTACGAGGCGCTCAGCGATCGGATGAAGCGGTATCTGGAGGGCATGACCGCGGTCCACGACGGCGAGTCGGTCTATCGCGGCCTCTACAAGAATTTCGGCGTCCAGGACAAGGCAGAGTACCCGCGCGCCGAGCACCCCGTGATCCGCACGCATCCCGTCACCGGCAAGAAGGCGCTCTACGTCAATCGCGGCTTCACCCGCGGCCTCGTGGGCGTGCCGCGCGACGAGGGCGACGGCATCCTGCGCTATCTCTACGAGCACATGGAGAACCCGCTCTTCCAGTGTCGCTTCCGCTGGCGCGCCAACTCCATCGCCTTCTGGGACAATCGTTGCGTCCAGCACCGCGCGATGTGGGATTACTGGCCGCACACGCGCAGCGGCAACCGGGTCACGGTGAAGGGCGAGCGGCCGGTATAGACCGGAAGAAGCCGCTGGATGCTCTACAGGACTCTGCCGCCGCCCGCCCATCTTGAACCGTTTGTCGACTGCGTCTGGCTCCTGGCCGCGCCCAAGGGCGGTGACGATCCGGAACCCGAGATCGTGTTGCCCGATGGCAAGACGGAGTTGATCGTTCATTTCGGCGACGCGTTCCTGAAACTGGAAGGCCGCTCGTACGAACGCCAGGCTCGGGTCCTGATGTCGGGCCAGCTCACCGAGCGCATCATGCTCAAGCCGACCGGCGAGATCGGCGTCGTGTCCGTCCGGTTCAAGGCGGCGGGCGCGGCGCGCTTCTTCGACGTCCCCTACGATGCGCTCGTCGACCGGGTGGTCGACTTCGGCGATTTCGAGCCCGCATTCTCGGCTGCGATCCATGACCGGATCGCGCGTTGCGCGTCCCATGACGAACGCCTGACGGCGATGACCGCCATGCTCGAGGAACGCCTGACGCAGGAGTCGCGGGAAGACATCTTCGTTCGTCAGGCGTGCCAGTACATCGCCCGGTCTGAGGGCGCCTACTCGGCGCAAGAGCTCGTCAAGCTCATCGGCTACAGCGAGCGTCAGCTCGAGCGCAAGTTCAAGAAGCAGGTGGGCATCGCGCCGAAGATCCTGTCGCGCATCGCGCGCTTCCAGAAGTTCCTGGCGATGACCAAGGAAGCCAACACGCTGACCCTCGCCGACGCGGCGGCCGCTTGCGGCTACTACGATCAATCGCACTTCATCCGGGACTTCACGAAGTTCTCGGGCGTGAGCCCGATGAAGTACCTGAGCGGCAATCACGTGATGTCGGACCACCTCATCACGCCGACCGATCCACCGCGTCCGGCGGACAGGTAGGGGCCGAGGTCGGAATTTTACAATCGCGCCGTAGGTGCGTTGCGTAGGGTCGGGCGACCCACGTTCGCGACAGGAAACGACTTCGTGAAGTACGACATCAAGGTCCAGGAGCACGCCGCCCGGCCAGCGCTTGTCATCAAGGGCAAGATCAAGATCGAACAAGCGGGAGACGCCATCGGCGGCAACATCGGCGCCGTCGGCGGCTATCTGGAGAAGGCCGGCGTACCGCCGGCCGGCGCGCCCTTCACGCGGACCTATCAGTTCGCCGACGGCGTTCTCGATTGCGAGTCGGGTTTTCCGCTCGCGCAGCCGGTGAAGTCACAGGGCAAGTTCGTCGCGACGGAGCTCCCGAAAGCCACCGTCGCGACGACCGTCCATGTCGGCGACCAGGCCTCGAGCGAGAAGGCCTACGAGGCCCTCCACGCGTGGATGGCGGCCAACGGCAAGCAACCGGCCGGCGCGCCGTGGGAAGTCTACGTCGCCGACGATCGGATGGAGATCTACTTTCCCATCCGCTAGCCGCTCGGTCGAGGTGTGCCGGCACCGTGGTTCGCCGCGCCTCCGGACAAGCGCCATGATCCCCGAAGATCCAGCGACAGATCGCCGGCCGGCACGCTGGCGGTCGGTGGAGGGAGACGCTACATCGGCGCGATGGACGCCGATGATCTCCTTCTCGATCTGACGGACCGCCGCATCCGCGGGCGCTGGATCGCGCGCGCCGGTCGCGACGATGGCTATGCGCGACCGACGCTGGTGTTCCTGCACGAAGGCCTGGGCTGCGTCGAGATGTGGCGCGACTTCCCGGCCGCGCTCTGCGCCGCGACGGGCTTCGCCGGCTTCGCCTACGATCGCACAGGCTACGGTCGATCTTCGCCATGGCCGAAGCCACCGGGTACCGCCTACATGCATGTCGAGGCCGAGGAGGTGCTACCGCGCGTGCTGGAGGCGGCCGGCATCGGCGAGCACATCCTGATCGGCCACAGCGATGGTGGCAGCGTCGCGCTGATCAGCGCCGGTCATGATCCCGAAACACTCCAGGCCGTGGTGACGTTGGCCGCGCATGTGGTCTGCGAAGCGGACGGCGTCGCCTCGATCCGCAGGGCGCGCGTGGCGTTCGATGGCGGCGAGCTGCGCGCGCGGCTGGCGAAGTATCACCGCGACGTCGACGGCGCTTTCAACCTGTGGGCCGACGCCTGGCTCGATCCCGCCTTCATGGACTGGTCGATCGAGGACCGGCTGCCCGGCGTGCAGGTGCCGGTGCAGGCGATCCAGGGCGAGGACGACGAATACGGCAGCGAGCTGCAGCTCGGGCTGATCGCCGGCAAGGTCGCGGGCTACAGCGAGACCCGGCTGATCCCGGCCTGCGGGCATTCCCCCCATCTCCAGCAGCCCCAGCGCACACTGGCGGAAATCGCCCGCTTCATCGGCCCGTTCGCGACGTTGGGGGACGAGTAGCTCGCTCTCCCAACGGCCGTCTCGAGTGGCGCAGCGCCGCTCGGATCAGACCAGGACAAGTCCTGTGCCGGCACGGTGTCAGGACTGTGAGGAAAGGAAAGGAAAGGAACGGATGCGACGGGAAAGGAAGGAAAAGGGAACGGATATTCCGACGGAGTCGGCCGCGTGACGCGCGGCGACAACCGCTTCGCGTCGGGACCGGCGCATCACGGCGCATAGAAGGCCGCCGAACCCCTCATCCCGACCTTCTCCGCACGCGCGGCGAGGAAGATCACATCCGCCGCAATTCCGCCGAGGCGGCGAGGTTGGCGAAGGTGTTGGGGCCGCAGCGTGCCTGGCTGAGCTGGAACAGCTCGCGCGCGCGGTTGCGGTTGCCGCCCCGCAGCGCGTCGAGGCCCTGGAACAGCGCCGTCAAGCATCGGCCGTTGCTGCGCTTGGCGCCGGCGTCGGTCTCGGCCGCGATGTCGAGATCGCCTGCCGTCATGCGGCCCAGCAGATGGCGCACGATCGGCGCCGGCCACTCCGTGGGCTCTCCATGGGTGCGGAAATCGGCCGCCAGCGCGCCGCGCGCGTCGCGCCGGAGCTTCACATTGTTAGCGTAACGCCACAGCATGGGCAGGAACGGCGCCGCGCCGCTCCAGCCGCGCATCAACGCGTCCACGTCGTCGACGGATTCGCGATGGCTGCCCTTGTTGTAGTAGGCCTGCGCCCGCAGCCACCGCGCGCGCGGGCTGCTGTCGACCAGCGGCGACAGATCGGCGATTGCCAGATCGTTGTCGCCCAGCATCAGCCGCACCTGACCGCGCGCGGTCAGCAGAGTCGGCTGCCCGGGCCGCTCGCGCAGCGCATTGTCCAGCGTATCGAGCGCCGGCTGGGTCCGTCCGGCGCTGGCGTCGGCCATCGCCGCGGCTGCCAGGATTTCGAAACGGGTGTCGGGCCAGATCCGCAACGCCTCCTGGAAATCGCGGCGCGATTCGGACTCGCGGCCCATCGAGCGGAACAGCATCGATCGCAGCACCAGCAGGTCGGCGCGCTTCTGCGGCGTCAGGTCGGTCCGGGCCAGCTCCTTGTCGAGCCCGGCCATCGCGCCCGACCCGGCGTTGGCCGCCGGCGGCGTGCCGCCGGGCCGGTTGAAGTCGCGCCGTGCCGGGTCCCAGTCAAAACTGTCGCTCACCGCCTGGGCGGAGGCCGTTTCGGCGGACAGCACCAGCGCCGCCAGCAGAGCCGCGAAGACAGATCGCATCGACATCTCTCCGGTCCGCCCCTCGCCTCGGGCGGCGCGGGCGCACCTTATCGCGCCCCGATCACGATTTGGAAGGCGGCGCGGCCTCCCCTCGCGTTGCCTTCGCACGGGTCGCGGCCTATGTTCCGGCCGACCTTTCCCGCGCCTCCCGCGCGCACGCCGGAGCATCTCGACATGGCCGCTCATCCCAACAGCTTCAAGGCCCGCAGGACCCTCAAGGTCGGCAGCAAGAGCTACACATATTTCAGTCTGGCTGCGGCGGAGAAGAAGGTGGGCGATCTGAGCCGCCTGCCCTACTCGCTCAAGGTCCTGATGGAAAACCTGCTGCGCCACGAGGATGGCAGCTCGGTGCGCGCCGCCGACATCGAGGCCTTCGCGGGCTGGCTCAAGGCCGGCAAGTCGGCGCACGAGATCAACTTCCGCCCGGCGCGCGTGTTGATGCAGGACTTCACCGGCGTGCCCGCCGTCGTCGACCTCGCGGCGATGCGCGACGGCATGGCCAAGCTCGGCGGCGATCCCAAGAAGATCAACCCGCTGGTGCCGGTCGACCTGGTCATCGACCACTCGGTCATCGTGGACAATTTCGGCAACACCAAAGCCTTCGGCGAGAACGTCAAGCTCGAGTACGAGCGCAACGGCGAGCGCTACCGCTTCCTGCGCTGGGGCCAGCAATCCTTCGACAATTTCCGCGTCG
>VGCZ01000074.1 GCA_016869975.1 Alphaproteobacteria bacterium | reverse complement strand
GGCTTGCGCGCCGCGCGCAGCCACGCCTCCTGGCGCTCCTTGCTGGGAATGCTGCGGAGCTTCTCCGCCAGCTCCGCGTCGCTCAGTCGGGCGGCGACCTTGGCGATGCTGTGCTTCCAGTTGAAGATGATCAGGTTGCCGATCAGCCCGTCGACATGGCGGATCCAGTTGCGCAGGGTCGCGCGGTCGTAGGCGCTATCGGGCCTGAGCGGCGGATCGGGAATCGTCTCGTCGAGGTACTCGCAGATCGTGCCGCTCTCGTACAGCGAGCGGCCATCCTCCAGCACCAGCAGCGGGATCACGCCCAGCGGATTCTTCGCCAGGTATTGCGGCGTGTGCTGCTCGCCCTTGGCGAGGTCGACCAGCACGCTCTCGAAGGCCACGCCCTTCTCCGCCAGGCACAGCCGCACGCGCCGCGACGCGCTCGACCGCCAGGCATGATGCAACACCGGCAACGCCATCGGACGGATCTCCCCTTCGTCGGCGGGCACGCTAGCATGCCTCTCGGACACCCCGTTATCGCGAGCGTAGCGAGGGATGCCTCTGGATGACGCCCAGGGTTCTGCACCGTTCCAGGGGTTCATCCGGGGAATGTCGGCCAAGACGCCCGTCCCCACCCCTCCATTGTCGTCGTGGGGGTCACTGTGCCACTATTCAAGAGTCGACCGTTCGGGTCCAAGCAGATGCAAGCTCTAGGAGGAACGCAATGTCCGGGAAGAAAATCAGGAGCGACGCCGCTGGATCGCCCTCTATAGAGGAGGCCACCGGCTCGAAGCAGGCGGTGAACCGGCGCGACTATCTGAGGACGGCGGTAGCCGGCGCCGCGGGCGCGGGCGCCGTCGCGCTCGGGATGCCGACGGTCGCCAGGGCGCAGAACAGGACGTGGAAGCTGAAGCTCCAGAGCAACTGGACCGGCATCGGCATCGAGTCGCAGGACCGCGCGGCGAAGCTCTTCGTCGATCGCGTCAAGAAACTGTCCGGCGGCCGCATCGAGGTCACGAACTTCAATGCGGAGGTTCTGCTCGGTATCGGTGAGACCTTCCGCGGCGTCGGCTCCGGTGTGGCGGACCTCGCGGTCACCTCCTCCATCTACCACCGGGGCATCGTGCCCGTCGGCGAATACCTTTGGGCGGTGCCGTTCTTCCCCGTAACGACCCTCGAGTTCTACGAGAACATCTACCAGTTCATGGGGATCAAGGAGCTTTGGCAGGAGGCCTACAAGCCGCACAACGTCGCGCACCTGACCTACATGATTTCGGACGAGTGGGGCGCCATGGTGTCGACCCGCCCGGTCGCGAAATACGCCGACTTCAAAGGCATGAAAGTCCGCGCGTTCGGCATCTGGGCCGATTGGCTCGCGCACAACGGCGCCTCGATCGTCACGGTGCCTGGCGGCGAGGTCTACACGGCCATCCAGACCAAGATCCTCGACGCAGCGGCCTTCGGCTCGCCGGACGCCTGGGCGGGCATGAAGATGCACGAGGTTTGCAAGTACTACATCAACCCCTCGGTGTGCCCCTACGACATCGTGGAGGTCATCATGAACTTGAAGACCCTCAACGAGATGCCGCCGGATCTGCAGGAGGTGATGGTCTCCGCGGCGCGCGTGATGAACGCCGAGCTCGCGGCGATGACCATTTCGACCGACGCCCGTGGCCGCAAGGTGCTTGCCAACGGCGGGATGCAAACGCTCATGATCCCCGACGATGAGCTGACCAAGGCCGCCGACTGGTGCTGGAACCGGTTCATCGGCGTGAAGGGCAAGGACAAGTTCATCGACAAGGTGATCGAGATCTACACGCAGGCGAGGCAGCTGCACAAAGACTACTACGGGCCAAAGCGCCTCCCGGTCTGAGGCCGGCAGGTCATCCCGCTGGACAGTTTCCGGAACGCCGCCGGGTACCGAACCGCACGACGCGCCGCGCGCGGCGCGTCGTGCTCTGGCCGGGGCGCGAAGTCTGAGAGAACAGTGGATGTCGCCACGGCATCGACGCGAGCGCCGCTCGCAGGGATTCCAATCGTCCCGCAATTCTCCGGGGTCGAGCGAAATCGCGATCATCGACGGTCGCGCCTGTGCTCGTGCGCCGGGTCAGCGGGCTAAAACAAGGGGCCAACGGTGAAAGCGATAGAAGCTTATCTGCGCTTCACGGACTGGCTGAATGCCAAGTTCGCCTGGATTGTCGCGTTTCTGATCTGCCCGATGCTTTTCATCATGATCTGGGAGATCATGATGCGGTACGTTTTCAACTCGCCCTCGCACTGGGCCTATGAAATTTCGCTGTTTACGTTTGGCGCCTTCATCGTCCTGGGCGGCGCCTATACGCATCTGGCCGGCGCGCATGTCAATGTCGATATCCTCTGGGGCCGCCTGTCGCTGCGCGGGCGGGCGATGCTCGACGTCCTCACCAGCGTGTTCTCCTTTCTCTTCCTCGGCGTGCTGTTCTGGGTCTCGCTGAAGATCACGATCAACTCGTGGCAGATCGGCGAGACGACGATGTCGCATTGGAAGCCCATCTATTACCCGCTGCGCACGACGCTGCCGGTGGGGTGCTTCCTGTTCCTGATGCAGACCGTGGCCAAGCTGATCCGAGACGTGGCGATCGTCGTCAAGGGCGAGGAGGTCTTCCCCGTTCGGGTACCGATCCCCGGAATGGGCACGGCTTCCAGCTCGAACCTCTAGCCTCGAGCCACGCGCCGAACGCCGCGCGACGACGCGAATCCCCTTCAGGAGTCATTCATGCTCGCCCTTGGTCCGGAATGGCTGACGATCATACTGTTTGGCAGCCTTGTCTTTCTTCTGCTTCTGGGTTTGCCGCTGGTCTTTGCGATCGGCGGCGTCGCCACGCTGTTCATCATCCTGCTGTGGGGACCGCACGCGCTCCCGGTCCTCGCCAATCGTACATACATGGCCATGGACATGTTCCTGCTCGTGGCAGTGCCCATGTTCATATTCATGGGCGCCATGTTGCAGCGATGTGGCATCGCCGAGGATATGTACGAGCTGATGTACCACTGGATGGGGGGCCTTCGCGGCGGGCTCGCCGCCGGCACGGTGCTCATCTGCACGATGTTCGCGGCGATGGTCGGCATCAGCGGCGCCGCCACCACGTCGATGGGCCTTATCGCGCTGCCGTCCATGCTCAAGCGCGGCTACCATAAGCATATTGCCGTTGGTTGCATTTCGGCGGGCGGTTCGCTTGGAATCCTCATCCCACCGAGCGTACTGATGATCATCCTTGCACTCACCTCGCGGGTCTCGGTCGGCGAGATGTTCATAGCCGGCATCTTGCCGGGACTGCTGCTCAGCGGGTTGTTCGTCACCTACATCCTGATCCGCTGCTATTTCCAAAAGGATATAGGCCCGAGCGTGCCCGAGGCGGAGAGGCTTCCGCCTCGCGAGAGGGTCAGGCTGGCGGGGGCACTGGTGCTGCCAATCGGGCTCATCCTGGCTGTCATGGGCTCGATGTTCTTCGGCATAGCGACGCCGAGCGAGGCTTCGGCGATCGGCGCGCTTGGTGCGATTGTCAGCGCGATGCTCAAGAAGACTTTCAATTGGGAGAGCTTTACCTCGGCGCTATTCATCACGCTGCGGTTGAGCGCGATGGTGATCTGGATCGTGTTCGCCGCCTCGGCATTCACCGCTCTCTATGCGGTGACCGGTGCCGCCTCGCTCGTCGGCTCCCTGGTCAAGGGCGTGGGCGATCCCTGGATGGTGATCATAACCATGCAGCTCATCCTGTTCGTGCTGGGCATGTTCTTCGATCCGACGGGTATCGTGCTGCTCACCGCGCCTATATTCTTCCCGATCGTGGTTTCGCTCGGCTTCGACCCGCTGTGGTTCGCGATTCTGTTCGTGATCAACATGGAGCTGGCCTATCTCACGCCACCTTTTGGATTCAATCTGTTCTACATGAAGGCGGTCGTACCACCGGGTATCACGATGATGGACATCTACAAGTCGCAAACGCCATTCGTCCTGCTCATGATACTGGGTCTCGTGCTCTGCATGATCTTCCCCGGCATCATCACGGTGCTTCCAAGCCTGATGAGAAGCTGAGGCATTCCAGTCGACACGTGCTCGATGCCGGAGTGCCCGCCAGCATGTCTGCCGAGAACCGGCCGAGGGCCGGCTTCCCGACCGGTGCCTGTGTCGCCGCGCGGAACGACCAGCATGTCGGGCGTTCTGCGCGGGGTTTCGGCGTTGATGTCTGTCGCAACATGGTCTCTTGGCAAAGCGCGCCGAGAGGTGGCCCTACGCCCACCGTAGGGGCAAGGGAAGTGCCTGTGCCGCAGCGCTTTCTGCCCTCCATAGCGCAGCCGTAGGGGCGGAAATCGACAACCCTGCCTCGCCATCGGCACACTGCGGCGATGAACCCCAAAGCCCTCACCCCCAGGCAGCGCCGCTTCGTCGAGGAATTCGCCCGGGATCGCAACGCGGCCGCCGCCTATCGCCGCGCCGGCTACACCGGACGGCGCGCCAGCGCCAAGGCCGCGGCGGCCGGCGATTCGCCCGTGGTGCGCGCGGCGATCGAACGCGCCGAGCGCGACGCGGTGCGCGACGCCGTGAGCGACGCCAGCCACGTCGTCGCGCGTTACGCCGCCATCGCCTTCGCCAGCGTCGCCGACTACATCGTCATCGCGCCCGACGGCACGATCGAGGCCGACCCCGCCGCCGTCGACGCCGAGCGCATGGGCGCGCTCGAGGCGTTCGACGTGCGCGAGCGGCCCGTGTCGAAGAAAGCCGGCGGCGGGCGCATCCGTCGCATCCGCATCCGGTTGGTCGACAAGCTGGTGGCGCTCGATGCCCTGGCGCGCCTTCTCGGCCTGTTCGTGGCGCGCAACGAAGACCATTTCCGCCACCGGCCGGCGGAGCTGCGCGTCTTTCCCGCGCCGGCGCCCGAGACCGGCACCGAACAGGAGTCGCCGCCGCCGCTCTTCGCCGGCGCCGGCCCGACGGCGGCGCGTCGCGCGCGCTTCGTCGCCGAGTTCCTGCGCCACGGCGACGCCACGCGCGCCTATATCGCCGCCGGCTTCAAGAACACCGCGTCGGCCGGCCGCAACGCCTGGAAGCTGAGCGCCGATCCCGCGATCCGCGCGGCGATCGAGGCCGGACGGCTGCGCATGGCGCGGCGCCACGCGATCAGCGATCGGCGCGTGATCGAGGAATACGCCCGCATCGCCTTCGCCGACGTCACCCACTGCCTCGACAGCCGCGACGGCGTCACGCGGCTGGCGCTGCACGACGCCCAGCCCGAGGACCTGGCCGCGCTGCGCGAGCTTGTCGTCAAGCAGCACATCGAGCGCGCCGATGGCGGCCCACCTGTCACGCTGTCCTGGCGACTCAAGCTCGCCCGCAAGGACCGCGCGCTCGACGCGCTGGTGCGTCACCGGGGCTTGTTCAGCAAGACGAAACCGTCGTCGTCCTAGGATCGACGTTGACCTGGATGCCTCGCTTGGCTCGACATGACAGACACGCCCGTCATCGCGAGCGCGGCGAGGGATTCAGACAGTCTTCAAATTGCGCCACTTCGCGCTTGTGTCGCGCACCGGCAGGGCGTAAAGGCCGCGCCGCTATGTTCCGCCGACCGCGACCCTGAGCACCACAACAACCCTGGCTGATCGCTGGGTGTAGCTCAGTCTGCGCAGAGCGCCGCACTTGGAATGCGGAGGTCGGCGGTTCAAATCCGTCCACCCAGACCATCAGCCATCGTGTTCGAGAGACCGCGCGCAAGCGACCGCGTCGGGCCGCTCGTGCGCCCTACGCGGCGAAGGGATCGCGGATCGTCAAGCCGCCGATGACGCGGCCATATTGCATGTCCTCGCTCCACAGCGTGTCGCAGCCGGCCTCGATCGCCGCGGCGACGATCAGTGCGTCGTAGAAGGAGAAACTATGGTCGCGGGCGAGCGCGAGCGCGGCGGCGTGCGTGTCGGCCGTCAGGGGCAGGATATCAGGGAAGCGCAGCCGCACGGATGCGAGCGCGCGCTCGATGACCGGCCACTCCTGCTTCTGCTTGTTGCGCAGCACGTTGGTGAACTCGTTGAGAACCTGCGCGCTGATCACCCCACCATCGGCGACCAGCGACATCGCCCGCGCGCGCTTGACGTGGGTCGAGTAGGCGTAGACCAGGATGTTGCTGTCGAGGAACGCCGTCACCGCTCGTTCGCCTCGTCGCGATCGAACTTGTAGTCATCGGGTAGCGGAAAGCGGAACTGTTCGATCGCCTTGAGGAACTCGGCGCGCCGGTCGACCTTCTCGACCACGATCTCGCCCTTGCGGGCCTCGACGATCCGCAGCTCGTCGCCGGGCGCCAACCCCATCTCGTCGACCAGCTTCTTGGGCAGCCGCACGGCGAGGCTGTTGCCCCACTTGGAGACCTGCGTGGTCCGCTTCATGATATCCTGTTTCATATGTATATCATATCGTAGATATCATCGCAATTTCAAGGGGCCGCCGAAATACGCCATACGCCCCTGATTCCAATCGCGTAGGATCGCCCGGCGACCTACCTCCTGATGGCACTATCCCCGAGCCCATGACCCCCGAAGCCTTCATCGCCAAGTGGCGCGGCGTCGAGCTGTCCGAGCGGGCCGCCTCGCAGGACCACTTCAACGAGCTGTGCGCGCTGCTGGACGTCAAGAAGCCGACCGACGCCGACTCGCTGGGCGTGTGGTTCACCTTCGAGAAGCCAGTGCCGGGCGGCGGCAAGGGCGGCGGTGGCGGCTTCGCCGATGTCTGGCGCAAGGACTGCTTCGTCTGGGAATACAAGCGGCGCAAGAAACCGCGGGAAGCCGCCGAGGAAAAGGGCAAGCCGGAATACCGGACCATCGCGGCGGCGCTAGCGCAGGCGCGCGACTACGCCGCCCTGCTGGAAAACCCGCCGCTGGTGATCGCCTGCGACATCGACCAGATCGTCGTGCGCACCTTGTTCACCGGCAGCGTATCGGTGACGCACACGATCAAGCTGATCGACCTCAACGACTCCGCGCAGCGCGACCTGCTGCGCCGTTGCTTCACCGATCCCGCCTCGCTGCGGCCCGAGATCACGCCGCAGGCCGTCACCGAGCAAGCCGCCACCAAGCTCGCCAGCCTGGCGCAGACCCTGCGCGAGCGGCGCGACCGCATCGGCCAGGCGCACGACCCGCGGCGCGTCGCGCATTTCCTCAACAAGATCGTGTTCTGCCTGTTCGCCGAGGATTCCGGCCTGCTGCCCGGCGGCGTCTTCTCGGCGATCATCGAGGAAGCGCAGCGCGACCACGCCGGCCTGACCACCATGCTGGCCGACCTGTTCGACGGCATGCGCCACGGCAAGCGTCGCTTCGGCACGGTGCAGATTCCGTGGTTCAACGGCGGGCTGTTCGACGACGACGACGTGCTCGACCTGCAATTCTCCGAGGTGCGGCTGCTGGGCGACGCCGCCCGGCTCGACTGGGCCAGCATCGACCCCACCATCTTCGGCACGCTCTTCGAACGCGGCCTCGACCCGGCCAAGCGCAAGGAGATGGCCAATCTCTTCGACGCCGCCGCGTCTAAGGTATCGCGGCGGGGTACCGCAAATCAAAGCACGGCGGACTTCGCCAATACGTTGCCTTTGCGCGGAGGTGCCAACCCAGCGCAACGCTCCCTCGGCAAAGGCGTTGGCATCCACTATACCGAATCATCGATGATCATGAAGATCGTCGAGCCTGTCGTATTGCGCCCTCTGGCTCGTGAGTGGGAGGCAGTTGTAGCCGCGATCGCGCAACTCAAGACCAAGGCCGCAAAAGATCAACGGTACCTCAAATTCCGGGAACGCCTTGGCGCATTTCGCGTCCTCGACCCTGCCTGCGGCTCCGGCAACTTCCTATATCTCGCTCTCCGGCACCTCAAAGATTTCGACCAACGTGTTGAGCACGATGCGCGCGAGCTCGGCCTTACCTTGGACCCCAAAGGCGAGCGGATTACCCCCGCCACGGTTCTTGGCATCGAAGTAAACCCCTACGCAGCTGAACTTGCCCGAGTCACAATATGGATTGGAGAATTGCAGTGGCAAATGCGACTTCGGGCCAACATCAATCGGCGTCCTATCCTTGGAGCGCTTGATGGCATCGAGAATCGGGATGCCTTGGTTGATGCGAAGTCCGGCCGGGAGGCGAGGTGGCCTCGCGCCGATGTAATCGTGGGCAATCCACCATTCCTCGGTAACAAGCTATGGTTGCGGCGGCTCGGCGAGTCATATTCAGAGTCCATTCGCAGCATATATGGCGACCGCCTTCCGGGCACGGCCGACTTGGTCGTGTACTGGGTCCAAAAGGCTTACGAGTTGTGCTCCTCTGGTGCGATCGATGGCTTTGGTTTTGTGACCACCAAATCTGTTGCAAAGGGAAGCAGTCGCGTCCCGTTAGACCGTGTGGTCGAGAGCCCCAATCTCATTGTGACGGATGCATGGCGCAATGAACCGTGGACTCTAGGCGGAGCGCAAGTACGTGTTTCAATGTTCTGCGTGATGCGCAGATCGAGAGTCGATCCAAAGAACGTGCGCTTGGACGGCCACAAGGTTGCTTCGATCTTTGCCGACCTGTCATCCGGAGACCGGGGATTTGACCTAACAAAGTCAAAGCGTCTGTCCGAGAACCGAAGAGTGGCGTTTCAAGGCATCAAGGCTGTTGGGGATTTTGACATGAAGGGCGGTGCTGCTCGCGCGCTACTGGTGGCCCAAGGCAACCCCCATCAAAAGAGCAACGCAGCCGTTATCCGGCAATACTTCGATGTAGATGACGTTGTAAGCCGGCCGTCCGATGGCTGGATTATCGATTTCGGTGTGGAGATGTCCATCGAAGATGCCTCGCTGTTCGAAGCGCCGTTTCGAATTGTGGAACGAACAGTTAAACCGCATCGAGACTCGGCTCGACGCGCAAACCATAGGGATAGGTGGTGGATTCACGGCGAAGCACGTCCTGGTTTTCGAAGGGCCGTGCAGTCTCTACGCCGATACCTAATCGTACCTGAGACATCCAAGTACCTTCTTTTCCGATGGGTCGAGAGTTCGGCTCTACCATCCGGGAGCCTTTTCGCCATCGCTCGAGACGACGATACTTCAATGGGTATACTCCAATCCGGCATCCATGGTCGGTGGGCTGCGGATCAGGGCAATCGATTGGGTGTCGGCAACGAGAGGCGATACAATATCGGTATGACCCTAGAGACTTTTCCATTTCCTGAGGGTCTTACCCCTAACATCCCAGCGAAGAAGTACGAACAGACTCCTCACGCTCGACGTATTGCCAAAGCCGCCCACATACTGGACGAGCGTCGCGAATCGTGGCTCAACCCGCCCGAGCTTGTGAGACGCGTGCCTGAGGTAATCCCTAGCTATCCGGACAGATTGATTCCCGCGAACGCGCGCGCCGAAGCATCCCTCAAGGAACGTACACTCACCCGGCTGTACAACGAGCGCCCCACATGGCTCGCACTAGCCCATCGCGATCTGGACCGCGCTATCGCCGCCGCCTACGGCTGGGACGAAACGCTGGCCGATCGGGCGCAGCCGGAAAACCCCGATACGGCCGACCGCAAGGCGGCCGAGGAGGAAATACTCGCCAAGCTGTTCGCCTTGAATCAGGAGCGCGCCGCGCAGGGTCGGTGACAGGGGCCGCAGGGATCGCCGCGCCGAGAAGCCGGCTCGAGCCGCCGGGATAGTTACCGCTCGCGGGCGGTGCGGGGCGACGCCGCGAGGCCGAGGAACACCATCATGGCCTGATTGAGTCGCACCAAATCCTCGTCGTCGAGGCGGCCGACATGCGAGCCGACCTTCGACTTCGACACGGTCGTGATCTTGTCCACCATCAGTCGGCACGGCGCGCGCAGGCCGTTGCGCGGGTTGGGCGCGACGGGCAGCCGGAACAGGGGCGCGTTGGTCGGGTCGGTGGTGAAGGCGCAGACGGTGACCGAGCCCGTCGCGTCGAAGCTGTCGTCCTGGATGATCACGACGGGCCGCGGCTTGCCGGCATAGTCGCCGCCACCGGCGACCGTCCAGATCTCACCCCGCTTCATTCCGCGACGAGATCCGAGATCGCGTCGATGAAGGCCTGGTCCTCCTGGGCATGCGCGCTGGTCGCGACGGCGAGCGACTGACGGTGCGCCTTGAGCCTGAACGATCGGGTGCGGACGTCCGGCACCCAGATCTGGATGGGACGCAATCCCTGCTCGCGCAAGCGCACGCGGTGCTCGCGTACCTTCAGCCGCGACGACCGGGCTCCGCCAGAGACCGCCATGACACCTCCGATTTGGTTACATGTAACCTAGCACGGCGGACGGGATTCGGGAAGAGCTTCGACTCAGCTCAGGCTGCCCGGATAGTCGCGCCAGATCGACGGCTCGAGCTTCAGATGCGTCGCCGCCGGATAGCTGGCCAGCCAGTGCCGCGCGCATTGCGCGCTGGTGGCGTTCCACAGATCGGGCAGGCCGCGCGCGTGATCGAGGAAGCGCTCCAGCACCGGCAGGCGGCTGGGCCAGCCGATGCCGTGCGGGTGCAGCACCATCGCGAAGTGGCGGCCGCGCTTGTACTGCGCGTCGAGCTCGGCCTTCCAGTTGCGA
>VGCZ01000073.1 GCA_016869975.1 Alphaproteobacteria bacterium | reverse complement strand
GATCTGCGAACGGCGCGCGAGAATCCCGGGATCGAGCGGCGGCATCTGCATGGTGCCGCCACTAGACCGCAAAACCCGCCGCCACGGAAGGCGCCGTCTCGGCGCAAGATCATTGCCGCACCGGATGCGATCCGGTGCGCGGGATGGTGGCTACTTGGTCGCCTTGCCCGCCGCCGGCGGCTTCTGGCCACCCTTGGCGCCCTTTAACAATACTAGGTCGTTGCCGTCTTGATACTCGATAATACCCTTGGGTTGACCCGGCTTCGCCGGCCCCTGCTGCTGAGTCGGCGGTTTCCGGTTCTTCTCCTCCGCCCATACCGGGCCACCCAGGCCGATGACGGCGGCCATCGATGCGGCCGTCGCCCAGGCAATCGCCGCGGATTTCGCCATTCGCATCTTCCCCTCCTTCGCCGATGCGCCCAACGCCATGATCGCAGACGACCTGCGGTTGACGGGCGCCACCGCAGATCGCCCGGCGCGCCGGAAATCGGACGCACCCAACCTACGCACGCAAACGGCGGAACATCCCCACCGCCCGTCAGCAGCACCTCCATGGAACGCCCGCAGGCGCGCCTATTTGGCGCCCTTGCGCCGGCTACGCACCAGCACCTCGTCGTCCTTCTCGGGCACCGAGTACCAGGTCTTGCCCTTCGCCGGGGTGCGGGTCTTGCTGGCGTCGAGGTCCGGGCCTTCCGATTTGGAGGCCTTGGGCGACGGCCCGGCCGTCGCCTTGGTCTCCGCGCGGGCGATCGCCGCGGATGCGACGATGGCCAAGGCCACGCCGGCGCAGAGCGTCCGCACGATCACCGATGTCGACATGCTGGCCTCCCGGTCCGTCCCCCGAATACGAACCCGACGCCGCAAGCATCCCCCAAAACGAAGGGCGGCGGAAGCTTGCGCTCCCGCCGCCCGAAAAGCCCCGACCCGGCTGAGATCAGCCGGCGCGCGCCTTGAAGCGCGGGTTGGTCTTGTTGATGACGTAGACCCGGCCCTTGCGCCGTACGATGCGGCAGGCCTTGTGGCGGGTCTTGATCGTCTTCAGGGACGAACGGATCTTCATGGTCGCAATCCCAAAAACAAACCCCCGGGCGACCGGGGGAAATTCGAAGCGGCGCGGACCATACGGATCGACCCCCGCCCTGTCAACCGGGGGCGGCGGGCCGATCAATCGGCCCGCCGCCCGAAATGTCGCGGCCTCAGCGCGCCAGCTCGGCGATCTGCTTGGGGCCGGCCCAGGCGAGCTGGTTGTAGGATTCCGACTCCCACCAGCCGTGGATGGTGCGGACCTCGCCGACCCTGCCGCCAGCGATGCTGCGCGCCAGGAGCTTCACGTTCCCGATCTGCACGTCGAGATTGTGCCTGCAGACCTTTTCGCTGGGCGTCCCAATGGCGGCGGCCCAGGCGCTATATGCTTTTTCGTAGTTCAGCTTGTGCCCGGCGAAAAGCCGGTCGCTGTTGAGGCGCGCGCGGATGGCGACATCCCCGTCGAGATCAGCGCCTGCCTTGTCGATGACTGCGACCTCGGCGTTGCTGTAGCTCCTGGTGCCGCCTTCGTGCGTCCACTGTTTCGCCCTGTTCAGCTCGGCGAAGCTCCAGCCGGCGCCCTTCTTGAACATCATCTTGCGCATCGGGCTCAGGGTGACATCGGCGCCCCGGCCGCCGCCGCCATCGACGGTGTAGTACGTGTCACCGGCGTGGCCGACGATGATGCCGACATGCACGGCCTCGGCCCCGCCGCCGCGGGCCAGGTAGAGGTGATCACCGGTGCCGTTGACATAGTAGATGTCGCCGATGGTCAACTGCGGGCGGATCGCCTCGTTGTTGTCCTGGAAAGCCTTGCCATCGTCGGCGATGTCGGCGCGGATACGCCGGGCTTGCAGATAGGTCTTCTTTGTCGTTTGGTCCGTCTTGCGCGTCGGCGTGCCGAGATCGGCCACCGGGCCGCTGGGCGTATTCACAGTGAGCGGGCTGCCGTCGATCATGTCGCAACCGGCGGCATGGTAGATGCCGCGCGCCGTCATCACGCAGGTCGTGCCGCGGCCGCCCTTGCCCATATCCTTGAGCTGCGTCAGCGCCTCGGCGCCGTCGAACAGGCCGCCCAGGGTGTAGAGCGCCGGCAGGTCGGGGCTGGTGGGCCCCAGGCCGGCATGGGCGCGCGCCAGGGCGGCGATGCGCTGGTCCACCGAGTCGGGGAACTCATGGTAAAACTCAGGATAGAAGATGAACTGGCCGGAGCGCTTCTTCATCGTCGCCTTGAGCGCCTTGCTGCTGACCATGGCGTGGCGCAGCGCCGAGAGGAAGGAATTCACCCGCCAGCCATAGGTCGGCTCGATCACGGGCTTCAGGCTGGCGCCGCCCGGCAACACACCCAGCGCGCCGGCGGCGATGACATTCAGCACCCGGTCGTCCATCTCGCTGCGGTTCGTGGCGGCGGCCATGGCGGCGATACGGCCGCGCAGGCCGGAGTCGGCGGCGGAGGCGGCGAGCTGCTCGATGATCGGCACCAGGGCCTGGGCCGAGGGCACGACGCCGAGCTTGGTCGGCAGGGAGTCGAGAACGCTATCGATGGCCATGGGGCTCTCCTCGTCTTGGGCTGAGACGACCATGCCAGCGTCCGATGCCATGGCCGTGTCTTGGAAAGAGCCGAATTGTGTCGTGTGTGTCGTCGCGCCAGCCTCGCAACAGGCGGGGCGATCGCGTCGCGGCCCTCCATGTCTTTCGCGGATAGGACGGTTGCCGAAGGGCGCGGATGCGGGGCTGGACTGGGCGCGGGCGCTGTCGTAGGCGGGATGGCCATGACCGAAGCCCGCCCCCGCCTGCTGATCGCCAACGACCTGACCGCGCTTCTCGCCGGCCACGCCGCGCGCGAACCCGCCGGCACGGCGATCATCGCGGGCGAGGAGCGCGTGAGCTGGGCGAAGCTGGAGGACCTGTCGCGCCGCGCCGCGCAGGGCCTGGCCGATCTCGGCGTCGGACCAGGCGATCGCGTGGCGCTGTGGCTGCCCAACGTGCCGGCCTGGCTGGCGCTCTACTTCGCCTGCTGCCGGCTGGGCGCCATCGCGGTGGCCGTCAACACGCGCTTCCGCGCCGTCGAGGTGACGGACATCGTCGGCCGCTCCGGCGCCAAGGTGCTGGCCTGCGCGCCGGGTTTCCGCGGCATCGACTTCCTCGGCATCCTCGCCGACATCCCGGCCGAGGCCCTCGCCGGCCTCGCCGGCGTCGTGATCGTGGGCGAGGAACCGGCCCTGGTGCCGCCGGCGCTCGAGCGCCTCAGGCGCGTCGGCTTCGACGATCTGATCGAGCGCCCGGCGATGGACGTGATTCATGGCGCCGCCGATTCGGGCTGCAACATCTTCACCACCTCGGGCACCACCAAGGCGCCGAAATTCGTGCTGCATCGCCAGGGCGCGATCGCCGCGCATTGCCTGCGCGTGGCGCGCGCCTTCAAGACCACGGCGCCCGGCATGGGCTGGCTGCCGCTGTGCGGCGTCTACGGCTTCAACGTCGCGCTCATGACCCTAGCCGCCGGCCGGCCCATCGTGCTGATGGACGCCTTCGAGCCCGAGCGCGCCGCCCGACTGGTCGACCACCACCAGCCCGACCTGTTGTTCGGCTTCGACGAGATCTACGAGCGGCTGCTGGCGACGCGCGACGCGGAGATTCCCTTTCCGTCGGTGCGCTGGGCCGGCTACGCCAATTTCAACACGGCGCTGGCCGACCTGCCGCGGCGTGCCGACAAGCGGGGCCTGAAGATGGTCGGCCTCTACGGCATGAGCGAGGTGCAGGCGCTGTTCGCCGCCTGGCGCGCCGATTCCGACATCGAGTCGCGCGCCCGGGGCGGCGGCCATCCGGTCTCGCCGCTGGCTGGCGCGCGCACGCGCGATCCGGAAACCGGCGAGGTGCTGCCGGCCGGCATGGCCGGCGAGCTGGAGCTGATCGGCCCGTCGATGATGGTCGGCTATTTCGGCAACCCCGAGGCCACCGACGCGGCCTTCACCGAGGACCGCTATCTGAGGACCGGCGATCTCGGCATCGCCCACGCCGATGGCGGCTTCACCTATCTCAGCCGCATGGGCGACGCGCTGCGCCTGGGCGGCTTCCTGGTCAACCCGCTGGAGATCGAGCAGCACCTGATGGCGCATCCGATGGTCGGCGACGTGCAGGTCGTGGCGGCGGCGACGCGCGAGGGCGTGCGCGCCGTAGCCTTCGTGGTGCCGGCCGGCGACAGCGGCTTCGACGAGCGGGCGGTGATCGCCCATGCCCGCGCCGGCCTGGCGAACTACAAAACGCCGGCCCGCGTCTTCAGCGTCGAGGCCTTCCCGACGACGCCCAGCGCCAACGGCCCGAAGATCCAGCGCAACAAGCTGCGCCAGATCGCCGAGGAGCGGTTGCGCGGCGACTGACGGCGTTGGCGATCGCCGGCATCCCGCGAAGCGCCATCGATCGGCGACCTCAGATCATCGCATCTGCGCCATGAACCGCGCCGTGCCGGGTATCGCCAGGTCGGCGACGGCGGCGCCGAAATACGCCGGCGGCTCGGAGAAGGGCACACCCAGCCACACCTCGCGCTCGCGCACACAGGGCAGCGTGCGTTCGAAGGCTTCGCGCCAGGTCGAAGCGCCGGCGTCGATCGCGCCGATCAGGCAGCGGTCGAAGTTCACATGGCGGTCGTCCATCCTGGCGCCGTAGGAGTCGCGTCCCGCGGCCGAGGCGGCGATCAGAACGCGGTTGGGCCGGCGCATGCGCGAATCGAGGAACACGCCGGCGGCACAGCCCGAGATAATTGCCACCGTCGGCCGGTCGCCGCAGTACCTGTCGAGCAGGCGGTCGAGCTTGCCGGGAGTCAGCGTGCGATCTCCGCGGGCATTGTCGAGACGAAAGCCGGTGACGTCGCCGTGCCCGGTGGCGAAGAACAGGCAGGCGCCTTCACCGTCGCCAAGCCACTCCATCGCGTGGCGGATACCGGCGGGGCTGGCGACGAATTCGCCGCCGCCGCCGGACAGCGCCGTCGCGACGCGCGCCACCCCGCGCTCGCGAAAACGCGAACCAAGGTCGAAGGCCGCCGCGTCATAAGCCGAAGAGGCGCGCGAGCCTGAGACCAGCACGGCCTTCCATTGCCGGGGCTCGAGTTCGGCGGTCGACGCGGGGGTGGGCGGCACGGCCACGCGGCGGTCGCGAGGGACCGGTCGGGCATCGACGAGGAGATGCTCGAGGCTGGCGAGCGGGCCGGCCTCCGCCGGTCCGTGCCAAGCCAGACCGCTCTGATGGCTGGGCTGCGTCGCGACACAGGCGCCGAGCGACGCGAGCAGTATGAGCGACATGACAAACACGGTGACCGGGCGGATGGATTCAACTCCGCGCAGCGATGCAAATGGCATCGGAAACCCCAAGCGAACGTCCGACATTCAGCAACTATGATTAGTGTTTACGAAACGAGCATAATCCCCGCGGCGCAAAGAAGCGACTCGAAAAGATGCATTAGACCCTATATTCACGACCATGAATTGAGTCTTTTTCGGCTCTTCGGTGATCGAGAAGCCGAGACGAGCGCTCTACCAGAAGATGCGCGACGGGCAGGTCGGATCGAGGACGACGCTATGCGGCGCTATCGCCGGCCGCGGACGGCGCGGCGCGGCCCCGAGGCCGGCGTCACAGGAGCCGCCGGCGTTTCCGCAAGAAGGGGCCCCGCCCCGCAAGCCCTAGAGCGAGGCCCAGTTGCCGACAAGGCAATCGAGGTGACGCTTCTCACGTCACCGCATCTGCGCCGTCAGCCGCGTCGCGCCGGGGATCGCAAGGTCCGCCACCGCGGCGCCGAAATACGCCTGCGGCTCGGAGGGGCGCACGCCCAACCACGCCTCGCGCTCGCGCACACAGGGCAGCGAGCGCTCGAAGGCCTCGCGCCAGGTCGAAGCGCCGGCGTCGATCGCGCCCATCAGGCAGCGATCGAAGTTCACGTGACGCTCGTTCATTTTGGCGCCGTAGGAGTTGCGGCCCTTGGCCGAGGCGGCGATGAGAATCCGGTTGGGCTGGCGCATGCGCGAATCGAGGAACACGCCGGCGTCGCAGTCCGAGATGATCGCCACGGTCGGACGATCGCCGCAGTGTTTGTCGAGCAGGCGGTCGAGCTCGCCTGGCGTCAGCGTGCGATTGCCGCGATCGGCGTCGAGGCGCAAGCCGGCGACGTTGCCGTGTCCGGTGGCGAAGAACAGGCAGGCGCCCTGCTGGTCGCCGAGCCCCTCTAACGCCTGGCGGATACCCGCGCGGCTGGCGTCGACGTCGCCCGGGCCGCCGGTCAGCGCCATCGCCACTTGCGTGACGCCGCGCCCGCGCAGCCGCTGACCGAGG
Source organism: Alphaproteobacteria bacterium (assembly GCA_016869975.1). GTDB lineage: Bacteria > Pseudomonadota > Alphaproteobacteria > Reyranellales > Reyranellaceae > JAFAZJ01. The sequence goes on along the minus strand of VGCZ01000073.1, from coordinate 5,084 downwards.
TCGAGGACAGCCGCGTCATGTGCCGGAATGGCGCGCGAGCCGGAAACCAGGACGACCTTCCATTGCCCGGGCTCGAGCTCGGTGCTCGACGTCGGGCTGACCGCGGCAGCCACGCGGTGGTCGCGGCTGGACGATCGGGGTTCAACAACGAAGCTGTCGAGGCTGGCGAGCTGGCGGCTCTCCGTCGGCGCACGCCAGGCGAGGTCGCTCTGACGGTGGCCCTGCGATGTGACGCAGGCGCTGAGCGATGAGAGCAGTACCGTCGCGGCAAGCAACATGATGACCGGGCGGGAGGACCCCGCCCTGCGAGTCGATGCAAATGGCATCGGAAACCCCCAAGCTAACAATGATTTTTGGTAAAAAACGAACGCTATATATGCGGTGATTATTATCCTTGCTGTGCAAAAGAAAGAAGTAAAATCTAGTCTTTAGGGTCCGTTCTTCATCAAACAGGTGCGAAAAATCGCGAAACTGGCCGGCGCAGTTACCGAGCGCTCCGGGTGACTTGTGCTAAGATACTGGAATTTCGTGCTATTTCTTACATTTTCACTGAAGAAGAAATTATTGTACCCGCTCAGTGATCGACGGACGCAAGCTTCTCGCGCGCTGCCGGGGTAATTGCACGGGGGCACCGCTGCATCCTGCGGACACAGCGAAGATTGCCATTGGTCTTGGGAGGTACGAGCGCGGCGCGCAGGGACGTGTCGTCAGTCGGCGGCGATCGCGCCGTCGCGGGCGCTTTCGCGCACCGGCGCGCCGACGATGCGCAGCGACAGGTCGGCGTGCAGCTCGGCGACCTGCTCGTCGGTCCAGTCGCCGCCGGCGCGGTACCAATAGGCGACATAGGTGCACTGGTTGAGGATCGCCATGGCGACGATCTTCAGGTCGTCCTTGCCGCCCCGGCGCAGGCTGCGGAAGGCGCCACTGCGTGCGCCATCGTCGAGCACGCGCACCAGCATGTCGCGGATACGCCGGCGGCTGGCGCGGATCTCCTGCAGGCGGGTGTTGTCGAGCCACTCGAACTCGCGGTTGGCGACCACCGCCTCGACGCGCCGGCGCGCGTGGCGCAGGGTGTAGACATGGGCGAAGGCGCGCAGACGCGCGACCGGATCGGCGCCGGCCTTGGCCAGCGCCTCGCCGCACTCCTTCTCCAGCACGCCCTGGGTCGAGCGGATGATGGTGGCGAGCAGGTCGTCCTTGGACGAGAAATGGTTGTAGAGCGCGCCCTGGGTCAACCCGCAGGCGCGCATCACGTCGCGCACGGTGGTGATCTGGAAGCCGCGGCGGGCGAACAGGTCAAAGGCCGCCGCCTCGATCGCCTCGGAGGGCGGCGTGGCGAGGGCGCCCGGTGCGGCGGCTGGTCTAGCGGTGCGTCGCGCCACGATGGGCGACCTCCCTTGTCTTGTCGTTCGGGCGCGGTTGTTGGTCCCGCCTCGCGAGCATCGCACTGTAACGAAGCGCCAACCCCGCGTCCAACCGGGGCGATCCCTGGGGTCGGGGCAAATCAGCGCGCACCCAGGCCCTGGGCCAGGCTCCACGCCAGCTCGGCGTTGGGCCGCACCAGCTTGCCCGATTCCAGCGCCCTGAGGTTCGACGCCGTGCCGTCGAGTCCGCGCGCGTAAACACCCTGCCGGATGCAGGCGATGCGGAAAAGATTATAGGCCATGTAGAATTCCCAATGCGGCAGCGAAGACTGCCCGGTGCGCGCGCCGTACATCCGCACCATCTCGGCCTCGCCGGGGATACCCAACGCCTGGATGTCGACGCCCTGCATGCCGCCCTGATCCTGCGGAATGCGGTACATCATGCAGAGATAGCTGAGCTCGGCGAGCGGATCGCCCAGGGTCGATATCTCCCAGTCGATCACCGCCAGCACGCGCGGCTCGCTCGGGTGATAGATCATGTTGTCGAGTCGATAATCGCCATGGACGATGGTCGTGCTATCGGCCGCCGGCGCATTGGCGGGCAGCCACTCCAGGAGCTTGTCCATCGCCTCGATCTTATCGGTCTCCGAGGCTTTGTACTGCCCGCCCCAGCGCTTGATCTGGCGCGCGACATAGCTGCCGGGGCGACCGAAATCGCCCAGACCCACGGCCTGGTAGTCGACCTTGTGCAGGCGCGCCAAGGTATCGACCTTGGCCTCGTAGATGGCGTGGCGCATGGCGGGCGTCTGGTCCGGCAGCATCGGATCCCACAGCACGCGGCCGTCGCAGAACTCCATGATGTAGAAGGCGGTGCCGATGACCTGATCGTCCTCGCACAGCGCATAGGCGCGCGGCGTCGGCACGTCGGTCTTGTTGAGCGCGGCGATGACGCGGAACTCGCGATCGACGGCGTGCGCCGAGGGCAAGAGCTTGCCCGGCGGCTTGCGCCGCAACACATAGCGCCGGCCGCCGCCGTCGCTCAGGCGATAGGTCGGATTGCTCTGCCCGCCGCGGAACTGCTCGACGGTGAGCGGCGCGCGGAAGCCCTCGACCTTGGTGGCCATGAAGCGCTCGAGCGAAGCCACATCGAAGCGGTGCTTGTCCTGCACCGCCATCGTGCCGATGAACTCCGCGCCGCGCGCCGCCATGACGATCCTCGTCCGAAATCCGACGCCTGGAGTGTGCGTCGATCGACGCCGCAAGCGCAACGCCACGCCGGACCCGTTTCCGCCCAGCGGCAGGTCCGCGCGTCGGCAGAGTCGGGTGAAGCGATCCGCATCGCGGAAGCCAGGGACGCTTGGCCAGGGACGCTAGGAACGCCTGCGAATGTCCGATGATCAATCTGTGACGAGGTGACAGACGCGACGCCGCGCAATTTGCTTGGGGCGCCCGGCGAATTGTGCAAAGAGTCGAGGCGATCGAAATAGGTCGTAGGCCAGCGGTGGGCGGTGCGTGCCCGTACAAGCCGGCAGCGACGCAGGGTGGCTTCGGGGAGGAATCGGGTGAATCGCCTTTTCAGTAAGGACTTGTGGTCCGGGCTGATGTTCGCCGGCTTCGGCGTGCTGGCCCTCGTCATGGGCAGCAACCTCGCGGTCGGCACGGCGATCCGCATGGGGCCCGGCTACGTGCCGCGCATGCTGAGCTACATCCTGATCGGCCTGGGCCTCGCCATCGTCGCGCGCTCGCTTATATCGCCCGGCGAGACGATCGAGCGGCTGCGCTGGAAGCCGGTCACCATGATCACCATCGGCGTGGTCGTCTTCGCCCTGCTGTTCGAACGCGCCGGCCTGGCGCCGGCGCTGGTCTGCCTGATCTTTCTCGCCGCGCTGGGCGGGCAGGAGTTCAAGTTGGTCGAAACCATCCTCGCCTGCATCGTGCTGACGGCGCTGTGCGTCGTCATCTTCAAGCTCGGCTTGAGCATGAACATCAGCATCATCCGGGGAGTGTGGTGACATGGATCTGCTGAACCATGTCATCCAGGGCTTCGGCGTCGCGCTGAGCTTCCAGAACCTGCTGTACTGCCTGATCGGCTGCATGGTCGGCACCCTGATCGGCGTGCTGCCCGGCATCGGCCCGGTGGCGACCATCGCCATGCTGCTGCCGCTGACCTTCAAGCTGCCGCCGACCTCGGCGCTGATCATGCTCGCCGGCATCTACTACGGCGCGTCCTATGGCGGCTCGACCACGGCGATCCTGGTCAACCTGCCGGGCGAGGCGTCGTCGGTGGTCACCACGCTCGACGGCTACAAGATGGCGCAGAAAGGCAGGGCCGGCGCGGCGCTGTCGATCTCGGCGGTGGGTTCGTTCTTCGCCGGCACCTTCGGCACCGTCCTGATCGTGCTGTTCGCCCCGATGCTCACCGCCATGGCGCAGAAGTTCGGCCCGGCGGAGTACTGCTCGCTGATGGCGCTGGGCCTGGTCGCCGCCGTGGTGCTGGCCAGCGGCTCGGTGATCAAGGCGATCGCCATGGTGTTCCTCGGCCTGCTGATCGGCCTGATCGGCACCGACGTGAACACCGGCGCGCAGCGCTACACCTTCAACATCCCCGAGCTCAGTGACGGCATCGACTTCGCGCCGATCGCCATGGGCCTCTTCGGCATCGCCGAGATCATCGGCAATCTCGAGAAACGCGTCGGTGGGCGCCACGTCGTGGCGGCGAAGATCTCGAGCCTGTGGCCGACCCGCGAGGAGGCGCGCCTGGCAGCGCCGGCGATCGTGCGCGGCACGACCCTGGGCTCGCTGCTCGGCGTGTTGCCCGGCGGCGGTCCGACCCTCGCCGCCTTCTCCTCCTACACCCTGGAGAAGAAGCTCTCCAAGACGCCGCAGGAGTTCGGCAAGGGCGCGGTGCAGGGCGTGGCGGCGCCGGAGGCGGCCAACAACGCCGCGGCGCAGACCTCGTTCATCCCCATGCTGACCCTGGGCATCCCGTCCAACGCCGTCATGGCGCTGATGGTCGGCGCCATGATCATCCAGGGCATCCAGCCCGGCCCCGAGGTGATGACCAAGAAGCCCGATCTCTTCTGGGGCATGATCGCCTCGATGTGGATCGGCAACGCCATGCTGGTGATCATCAACCTGCCGCTGATCGGCATGTGGGTGCGCCTGCTGACGGTGCCCTACCGCTTCCTCTACCCGGCCATCCTGCTGTTCTGCTGCATCGGCGCCTACTCGCTGCAGAACAGCGACTTCCACGTCATGATGGTCGCGATCTTCGGGGTCATCGGCTACATCTTCCTCAAGCTCGGCTGCGAGGGCGCGCCGTTCCTCCTGGGCCTCGTGCTCGGCCCGCAGATGGAGGAGTATTTCCGCCGCGCCATGCTGCTCTCGCGCGGCGACGCCACGGTGTTCCTGACGCGGCCGATCAGCGCCGGCCTGCTGATCGTCACGGCGCTGCTGCTGCTGCTGATGGTGCTGCCCAACTTCCGCAAGAAGCGCGAGGAGGCTTTCCACGAAGAGGGTTGAGCGCGGCGGCACGGCGCGAACGGCGAAGGCCCGGGGCGATCCTCGGGCCTTTGTTTTTCTCGGGTGACATCGGCCCGCGCACGCGGCTGATGATCACCAACTGGCGGAAGAGCCGCAATGAGCCGGCCACCGGCTTCCTCACCGCGACGCAGGCCGCGCTGCTGTCGCAGGAGGGCCAGAGCGCGCAGGCGAAGCTCG
>VGCZ01000072.1 GCA_016869975.1 Alphaproteobacteria bacterium | reverse complement strand
TCCGAGGTTGCGCACGACATTGGTGCGCCACTTGCCTCAGCCCCTCACCCCAACCCTCTCCCCGCTCGCGGGGAGAGGGAGAATTGAAGAATCATGACTCCCCTCCTGCAGGTCGCCGACCTGTCCAAGCTCTTCGTCGCGCGGCGCGATGTGATCGGGCGGCCGACGGCGACGGTGAAGGCCGTCGATGGTGTGTCGTTTGACCTCGCGGCGGGCGAAACGCTGGCGCTGGTGGGCGAATCCGGCTGCGGCAAGTCCACCGTCGGCCGCCTGCTGCTGCGCCTGATCGAGCCCAGCGGCGGCGCGATCCGTTTCGACGGCCAGGACGTGCTGTCGACCGGCAATTCAGGCGCGCGCCGCCTGCGTCGCGACGTGCAGCTGATCTTCCAGGACCCCTACGCCTCGCTGAACCCGCGCATGACCGTGGGCGACATCCTCGGCGAGCCGCTGCTGCTGCACGACGTCGTGCCGCCCGATCGCCGACGCGAACGCGTGGCCGAGCTGCTGACCACCGTCGGTCTGCGCCCCGACTATCACCGTCGCTATCCGCACGAATTCTCCGGCGGCCAGCGCCAGCGCATCGCCATCGCCCGCGCGCTCGCTGTCGAGCCCAAGCTGATCGTCTGCGACGAGCCTGTCTCGGCGCTGGACGTGTCGATCCGCGCCCAGGTGCTGAACCTGCTGCGCGATCTACAGCAACGCCTGGGGCTGGCCTATCTCTTCATCTCGCACGACCTCGCCGTGGTGAAGCACATCGCCACGCGCGTCGCCGTGATGTATCTCGGCCGCATCGTCGAGATGGGCGACGCCGGACAGGTCTTCGCCGAGCCGCGTCATCCCTACACGCGCGCGCTGCTCTCGGCGATCCCGGTGCCGGCGCCCGGCGCGCGGCAGGACCGGCGCATCCTGCAGGGCGACGTGCCCAGTCCGATCGCGCCGCCGCCCGGCTGCCACCTGCATACGCGTTGCCCGCACGCGGTCGATCGCTGCCGTGTCGAGCGACCGCCGCTCGACCTGGGCGACGGTCACGGCGTGGCCTGCCATCTGTGGCGGCAACTGCCGCCAGCCGGCGAGGCGCTGCCCAGAGAATTGGCGCCCAACCCGACGCTGGAGAAGCTGCAGGCGGCTTTCGTACGACGGACGGAAGAAGTGATCTGACGGCGTGTTTCTTGCGTGGCGAGCTGCGGCCGATCGGGCGCATCATCGCCGCCGACCCGCCATATCGAGGACGGAAACGACAGGGAGGGGTGTCATGAGACTTCGCAACACCATCGCCATCGCGGCGATCGCCTTGGGTATCGCCGGCGCGGCCCAGGCGCAGACCCATTTGCGCATCGGCCTGGCCGAGGACCCCGACGTGCTCGATCCGACCTTGGCGCGCACCTATGTCGGGCGCATCGTCTTCTCCTCGATCTGCGACAAGCTGTTCGACATTGACGCCAACCTCAAGGCGGTGCCGCAGCTGGCGCTGGGCTACGAGACGTCGGCCGACGGCAAGACGGTCACCATCAAGCTGCGTCCCAACGTCGTGTTCCACGATGGCGAGAAATTCGACGCCGAGGCGGCGAAGTACAGCCTCGAGCGGCACATGACCATGCAGGGCTCGTTCCGCCGGCCCGAACTGGCGCAGGTGGCGAGCGTCGAAGTGGTCGATCCGCTGACCATCAAGCTGAACCTCAAGGCGCCGTTCTCGCCGCTGATCGCCCAGCTCACCGACCGCGCCGGCATGATGGTTTCACCCAAGGCCGCGAAAGAAGCTGGCGACAAGTTCGGCAACAAGCCGGTCTGCGCCGGGCCTTACCGGTTCGTCGAGCGCGTGCAGCAGGATCGCATCGTCGTCGAGAAGTTCGCCGGCTACTGGAACAAGGACAACGTGCACATCGACAAGATCACCTACCTGCCGATCGTCGATGCCACGGTGCGCCTGGCCAATCTGCGATCGGGCGCGCTGGAGCTGATCGAGCGGCCGCTGGCCACCGACATCAAGACCATCCGCGCGATCCCCAGGGTCAAGCTCGTGACCGCGGTGACGATCGGCTATCTCGGCATCAGCATCAATCTCGCCAACGGGCCGGCCGCCAGCACGCCGCTGGCCAAGGACCCGAGGGTGCGCAAGGCCTTCGAGCTGGCGCTCGACCGCGACGCGATCAACCAGGTGGCGTTCAACGGCGAATTCGTCGCGGGCAACCAGTGGGTCAGCCCGCAGCATCCCTACTACCAGCAGAGCGTGCCGATCCCGAAGCGCGACGTGGCAAAGGCCAAGGCGCTGCTCAAGGAAGCCGGCGTCACCGACAAGATCACCGTCGACTTCATGGTGCCCAACAGCCCCGAAGCGCGTCAGGTCGCCGAGCTGATCCAGTCGATGGTCGGCGAGGTCGGCTTCGACATGAAGATCCGCGTCACCGAGTTCGCGACCTCGCTGAAGCAGGCCGAGGACGGCAACTTCCAGGCCTTCCTCATCGGCTGGTCGGGCCGCACCGACCCTGACGGCAATATCTACGTCTTCGCCACCTGCAACGCGCCGCAGAACAACTCCAAGTACTGCGACCCCAAGACGGACGCCGATCTCAACCGCGCGCGCGAGATCGGCGATCTGTCCGAGCGCAAGAAGATCTACGAGGCCGTGGCGCAGCGCATGATCGGCGCCAACGAGGGCCACGTGATCTATCTCTATCACGCCCGCGTACTGATCGCGCACCAGGAGCGCCTCGACGGCTTCACCCAGATGCCCGACGGCCTCGTGCGCGTCGTAGGACTGAAGCTGAAGTGAACATGCGCTTGAGCTGTCTCTTCACCCCCTCTCCCCGCGTGCGAGGAGAGGGTCGGGGTGAGGGGCTGCGCCGAGTGGCGCACGACCGCCCTGCGCAACCTGAGTCGCCCCCTCATCCCGACCCTCTCCCCGCATGCGGGGAGAGAGAGTAACGACCCATGTTGAGCTTCCTCGGCCACCGGCTGCTGCAGCTGATCCCGACCTTGTTCTTCGTGTCGGTGATCATCTTCGGTCTGCAGCAGCTGCTGCCGGGCGATCCGGCGCTGATCATGGCCGGCGAGGAACGCGACCCCGAGGTGCTCGAGCAGATCCGCAAGCAATACCGCCTCGATCAGCCGATCCCCGTGCAGTACTTCTACTGGATCAAAGGCGTGCTGGCGGGCGACCTCGGCGAGTCGATGCGCATCAAGAAGCCGGTCGCCGAGCTGGTGCTGGAGAAGCTGCCGGTCACCTTGCAGCTCGCCTCGATGGCCATCGTCATCGCGCTCACCATCGGCATCGGCGCCGGCGTGATCTCGGCGGTGAAGAAGGACACCTGGCTCGACTACGCCGCCAATATCTTCGCGCTGTGGGGCATCAGCACGCCGAATTTCTGGCTGGGTATCCTGCTGATCTTCCTGTTCTCGGTGCAGCTCGGCTGGCTGCCCGCCTCGGGTTACGTGAGCCTGGCCGAGGACTGGCGACAAAGCCTCGCCACCACCATCATGCCGGCTTTCGTGCTGGGCAACGCCATCGCCGCGATCCTGATGCGCCACACCCGTGGCGCCATGCTGCAGGTGCTGACCAGCGACTACGTGCGCACGGCGCGCGCCAAGGGCCTGGTCGAGCGCGTGGTCGTGATCAAGCACGCCATGCGCAACGCGCTCACGCCAATCATCACGCTCGGCGCGCTGGAGCTGGGCACCCTGCTGTCGGGCGCGGTGCTGACCGAGCAGATCTTCACCATCCCCGGCTTCGGCAAGCTGATCGTCGACGCCGTGTTCAACCGCGACTACGCGGTGGTGCAAGGTGTCGTGCTGGTCACCGCCACCACCTACATCGCGCTCAACCTGCTGGCCGACATCTGTTACGTGCTGGCCAACCCGCGGCTGAGGGGCTAGCGCGATGTCGACGTTCCGTCTCCACATGGGCGTGCCCGACATTCCCTCGCCCCGCTTGCGGGGAGAGGGAGGAACTGGCTGATGGCCGCCGTCGCCGCAAGCGATACCGCTGAGACCCGGCCCGAGACCATCGAGAGTCCGGGCCGGCGCGCCTGGCGGCGGCTGAGGAAACGCAAGGGCGCGATGCTCGGCCTGGGTGTCGTCTCCATCATGGTCGCGGTGGCGATCCTGGCGCCGTGGATCGCACCTTACGATCCGATCAAGCAAAGCTGGTCGGCGGTGCGCAAGCCGCCATCGGAGCTCTATTGGCTGGGCACCGACGAGGTCGGCCGCGATGTGCTGAGCCGCATCATCTTCGGCGCGCGCGCCTCGCTCTCCGCCGGCCTGATCTCGGTCAGCATCGCGCTGGGCATCGGCGTGCCGCTGGGCGTCGCCGCCGGTTATCTCGGCGGCTGGATAGACGCCCTGATCAGCCGCATCACCGATGCGATGCTGGCCACGCCGTTCCTGATCCTGGCGATCGCGCTGGCGGCATTCCTCGGGCCGTCGTTGGGCAACGCCATGATCGCCATCGGCATCACCGCGACGCCGATCTTCATCCGGCTGACCCGCGGACAGGTGATGGCGGTGAAGGTCGAGGACTACATCGAGGCCGCCGCCGCCGTGGGCAATCCGCGCTGGCGCATTGCAGCCAGGCACATCCTGCCCAACATCCTGCCCGCCTTGCTGGTGCAGGCGACGCTGGCCATCGCCACCGCCATCATCGCCGAGGCGGCGCTCTCCTTCCTCGGCCTGGGCCAGCAGCCGCCTGCGCCGTCCTGGGGCTCGATGCTCAATACCGCACAGCGATTCCTCACCAATGCGCCGTGGATGGCGATCTGGCCCGGCGTGGCGATCTTCCTCGCGGTGCTGTCGTTCAACCTGCTGGGCGACGGACTTCGTGACGCACTTGATCCCAAATCGCGATGAGCCTATCTCCCCCCACGTCATGAAGTCTGTCTTCCTCATTCGTCACGGCGAATCGACCTTTAACGCGATCTACGCCAAGACCCTGGTCGATCCCGGCCTGATCGACGCCCCCCTATCCCCCACCGGCGAAACCCAGGTCGTCCAGGCGCGCGCGCACGCACGGGCCCTGAATGCCGAGCTGGTGGTCAGCACCCCTTTCACCCGCGCCCTGCAGACTGCGCGGGGCCTGTTCGGTGAGTCCCATCCGCTGGTGATCGAGCCGCTGCATCGCGAGCGCGTCACGGCGAGCTGCGATATCGGCCGCTCGCCCAGGCTGCTCGCCGGCGACTTCCCCGACCTGAGCTTCGACCATATCGGCGATCCGTGGTGGCATTGCGAGGACGTCGACGCCAACGGCATCCCGCAGGAACCGCTCGACATCGTGCACGAGCGCATCGCGCAATTCCGTGACTGGCTGCGCGCGCGCCGCGAGACGCGCATCGCCGTGGTCGGCCACAGCGCCTTCTTCTTCCACATGACCAACCACAAATTCGCCAACTGCGAGATTCTCGAGACGACGGTCTAGATGTCCCGCGTCGTCGACAATCCCGCGCGCAACCGTTTCGAGATGGATGTCGACGGCAGCATCGCCTTCGTCGACTACCGCGCGATGGGCGACGTGCTGGTCGTGCCGCACACCGAGGTGCCGCGCGCGCTCGAAGGCCGCGGCGTCGGCACCGAGCTGGTGCTGGGCTCGCTCGACCTGATCCGCGCCTCGGGTCGCAAGGTGCGGCCGCTCTGCGGCTTCTACGCCAACGTCATCCGCCGCCACCCCGAGTACCGCGATCTTCTCGCCTAGAGTCCTTCGGGCCTTTGCGTCAGGCTGAGGTCCGGGTCGTACCAGGACGCGCCATCGGATCGCCAGATATGGCATTTGGGCTGGCCTTGCGCCGGCGTGTCGAGACAGCCCAGCCGCAGCAGGATTGTCGGCTGTGCCGGGCGGTCGGCCACGATGTGCGAGCCGCAATGGCTGCAGAACCGGCGGAACTTGCCCGGCGAGGATTCGTAGGATCTCAACAACGCCTCGCCCGCGACCCAGCGGAACGAAGCCCTGGGTACGGCTGCGACCGTCGAGAACGCAGAGCCATGCGCCTTGCGGCAAGTCCGGCAATGGCAGTGGACGAAGCCGCCCAGCTCGCCATCGACCTCGTAGCGCACCTGGTCGCACAGGCAGCTTCCGCCGATCATGCCGCCCTCTCTCTCCAGCGCAGCGGCAGCGCGCCCCGCCGCCGCCAGCCGTCCTCGACCTTCAGGCGCCAGACGCGCTCGGCATCCGGCAAGGCTGGTCCGGCGGCCCAATCGATCTCGACCCGTCCGCGCACGACCGTCGTATCGCCCCGCTCGAAGTCGACGAACAGCAGCGAGGCGCGCGAGTCGAGCACCAGATTGCCGAAGGTGTTGAAGAAGCGGTTGCCACGATAGTCGGGGACGACGAGGCTCTCGCCCTCGATGCGCACGAAGCCCGGCGCACCACCGCGATGCGACATGTCGAGGCCGTTCTCCGACCCCGAGGCGATGAAGAACGTATCGGCGCAACCGATCAAGGCGCGCGCCTCTCGATCGAGGCCGACAAAGGATTCTGACGGCGCGGGTGCGACCGCTTCGTGCCACGTCGCGTCACGCAGGTTGATGTACTTCGGGCAGTTGCCGAAGCTCTGCTCGATCGCCAAGGTCAGCGTTTGGTCATCCGCCGCGGCGACACGACCGTTGGCGCGATTGCGCCGACGGTTCGACAGATCGATGCCGAGCAGCCCGAACGCCGCGCCCGGCTTGAGCAGCGCGCGCACGGGATCGTGCGGATCCGTCGTCGTCACGCGCAGGGTCGTCGGATCAGGGCTGGAGATGAAGCCCGGCAGGCCCGCCAGCATGGTCGGCACCGGCCAACCACGCTCGTCGCGCGCGGCGATCAGCACGTAAGGCAACAGCTCGAAGAACGCGCGGTGCTGGTCCGGCATGAACGCACGGATGGGCGCCATGGGCGGTGTGGACAGGCCGGCCAGTCGCTGCGCCGTGCGCTCGCCGAGGTGGAAGGGTGATGGTGTGTCGGTCGTCATGGCGGCCACACTACTCTTTCCGGAAACGGCCGATATCGCGTAGTTTGAAAGTCAGTCTTTCTAGTCGTGAAAGGACCAGCCATTGGACCGCCTGGAGGAGCTGGCGGTTCTGGCCGCCGTGCTCGATGCCGGAACCATGGCGGCGGCAGCGCGCCGATTGCGCCGCTCGCCGCCGATGGTCAGCCGCATGCTGGCGGCGCTGGAGGCGCGCGTCGGCGCGCGGCTGATCGAGCGCACGACCCGACGCCTCTCACCGACTGCCGCCGGTCGCGCATTGGCCGAGCAGGCCAGGCGCGTGCTGGCGGAGTACGAGGCGGCCATCGGCCAGGCGCGGGCGCGCGACCAGGCGTTGGGCGGCACGCTGCGCATCGCCGCGCCGCGGCTGTTCGGCCGTCGTCATGTCACGCCCTTGGCCAGCGCCTTCCTCGCCGCGCATCCCGGCCTGCGCATCGAGCTGGAGCTCAACGACCGCACCGTCGACCTGCTCGAGGACGGCATCGACGTCGCGGTGCGCATCGGCGCGCTCGACGACTCCTCTCTGGTGCGCCGGCAGGTCGGCGTGATGCGCCGGGTGACCATCGCCAGTCCCGGCTATCTGAGCCGCCGCGGCCGGCCGCGACGGCCGGTCGATCTCGCCGCGCACGACATCGTGTTCGTGCCGGGCCGCGACGGCTTGATGGAGTGGCGCTTCCACGCCGGCGGCGCCAGGCGCCCGACTCTGGTGCGTCTGGCGCCGCGCCTCGCCGTCAACGACAACAACGCCATGCTGGACGTGGTGCGCGCCGGCCACGGCATCGGCCGGGCGCTGTCCTACCAGGTCGCCGACGACATCGCCGAGGGCCGGCTGGTGCGCGTCCTGTTGGACTACGAGCCGCCGCCGCTGCCGGTGCAGCTGGTGATCCCGAGCGCCGAGCACGTGCCGCCGCGCGTGCGCACGTTTCTGGATCACGCAGTGCGACCGCTGACCGCGATCTGCGCTACGGTGGAGCGTCAGATCGCCGGGCGAGCAAGGAAGGGGTGAGCATGCGCAGGCTGGAGTTCGGCTGGTTCGTGCCGACGTCGGGCGATACCGACGCCTATGGTCACGCCGAGGCCTTCGTGCCGCCCTCGATGGAACTGTTCGAGCGCGTGACGCGGGCGGCCGAGGCGGCGGGCTTCGAGTACATTCTGATCCCGGTGCAGACCGCCTGCTGGGAGGCGTGGATCACCTCGGCGATGCTGGTGGTGCGCACGCAGTCGATCAAGCCGCTGGTCGCGGCGCGGCCCGGCTACATCAACCCCGCATTGCTGGCCAAGATGATCGCGGCCTTCGACCAGCTCTCGGGCGGGCGCGTCTGCATCAACCTGATCGCCGGCGCCAGCGACGAGGAAGCCGCCGCCGACGGCATCGCCCTGCCCAAGGAGCGGCGCTACGACCTCATGGACGAGGAGGTCACGCTGCTCAAGACTTTGTGGAGCGCCACAGGCCGCGTCGATTTCGAGGGCGTCTTCCACACGCTCAAGGGCGCGCTGATCGTGCCCAAGACCTTGCAGAAGCCGTGGCCGCCTTTCTATCTCGGCGGCGGCTCAAAGCAGGCCTGGGAGATCTCGGCCAAGCACGCCGACGTGCATCTGTTCTGGGGCGACACGCCGCAGCGCATCGCCCAGCAGATCGCCGAGATCCGCGAGATGGCGCGCAAGCACGATCGCCACGACACGATCGGCTTCGGCATGCGCCTGCAGGTCATCGTGCGCGAGCGCGAGCAAGACGCGTGGGCCGCAGCCGAAAAGCTGATCGCCGATCTCGGCGAGCGCCACAAGGCGCGCATCGCCAACATGTTCAACGCCTCCGAAGCCAACCGCCGCATGAAGGAGTTGGCCAAGACCGAGGGCATGAAGATCGGCCCGCATCTGTGGACCGGGCTCACCCTGGCGCGGCCCGGCGCCGGCGTCGCCGTGGTCGGCGATCCCGACCAGGTCGCCGACACCTTGCGCCAATTCATCGATGTCGGCTGCCACTCCTTCTGCCTGTCGGGCTACCTGCATGACGAGGAGGCGGAGCGCTTCGGCCGGCTGGTGATGCCGCGGCTGAAGGCGGCGGCTTGTCCCTAGTTTTCGCGACATCGAGACAAGATTCCGGCCCGATAGGTCAGTGTTCCTGCTATATCAGCGTCCCAAAGTCGGAGGGATACGACGATGGACACGCTGACCTTCTGGGATGGCGCCTGGCATGAGGGCAGCCCCAATCTGATGGGGCCGCGCGACCATGCGTTCTGGCTGGGCTCGATCGTCTTCGACGGCGGGCGCGCCTTCGACGGTTGCGGCCCCGACCTCGACCAGCATTCCGAGCGCGTCGTACGCTCGGCCATCACCATGGGCCTCAATCCGACGAAGACCGCCGCGGAGATCCTGGCGCTGTCGAAGGAGGGCGTGCGCCTCTTCGGCCTCAAGGCCGAGCTCTACGTGCGACCGATGTTCTGGGCGACCAAGGGCGGGCCGGGCCCGATCTCGATCGACCCCGACAGCACGAAGTTCTGCCTGTGCATCTACACCTCGCCGATGCGCGCCGGCACACCGCTCAGCCTCGGGCTGTGCCGCACCATCCGCCGCCCGACGCCGGAGAGCGCGCCCACTGCCGCCAAGGCCTCGGCGCTCTACCCCAACTCCTCGCGCGGCGTGCGCGAGGTCCAGGCGCGCGGCTTCACCAACGGCGTCGTGCTCGACGCGCTGGGCAACGTGGCGGAGACCTGCAGCTCCAATCTGTTCCTGGTCAAGGACGGCGTCGTGATCACGCCGGTGCCCAACGGCTCGTTCCTCGCCGGCATCACGCGCAACCGCGTGATCGCCCTGCTGCGCGAGGCCGGCCGCGCCGTGGTCGAGCGCACCGTCACACCGGCCGAGCTCGACGACGCCGACGAGCTGTTCACGACAGGCAACGCCGGCAAGGTGCAGCCGGTCGGCCGCTACGAGAGCCGCGACCTGCAGCCCGGCCCGGTGTCCCGTCAGGCGCACGAGCTGTACATGGCGTACTCGCACAGCCAGCGCGTGATGTGACGCGTCGACGATCTCGCGCGTCAGCCCCGCGCGTCGCGATCGGCGTCGAGCCAGACCTTCAGCCGGTCGAGGTCGGCGAACAGCCGCCGCTTCTCCTTGTCCGACCAGCCCGCGAAGGCGCGCGCCAGCTCGGGCATCAGGGCGGTGATCGCGGCCTGGTGCGCCGCGACGCCCTTGGGCGTCATGCGCAGCAGCTTGGAACGGCCGTCCTGTGGATGAGCGCGCTCGGCGAGGAAGCCCTTGTCGAGCAGCTTCTGCACGGTCTTGGTGATGCCGGGCTGCGGCTGCTGCAGGGCGGCCGCCAGCTCCATGACCGTGCGGCCGCCGGCCTCGGTCCCCGCTCGATTGCTGAAGTGATTGAGCAGGATGAACTGCGGCATCGGCAGATCGAGCGGCGCCAGCAGGCGGTTGGCCGCGCTGCCGGCGAGCTGGTCGATGATGCCGATCCAGTTGACGATACGAAACGGCAGCGCGGGATCGGACATCAGGCCTTCATCACGATGGCGTCGAGCGGCCGTCGCGGCGACGGCCCGGTACGCCCAGCATAGCCCAGCCGGAAGAACATCTGCAGCGTACGTCCCTCGCCGGTCGCGGTTTGCCGCCGCATGTCGGCGAACAGCGCGGCCATCTCGGGATACTCCTGCAAGGTCTGGCTGTGCGGCTGCATCGCCACGCCGAGCTCGGTGGCCTTGAGGTTGAGCCGGGCATAGGCCCGGCCGGCCGCGATCTGCGTCGGCCGCGTATTGCCCTCGGTCGAGAACCAGCCGAAGCCGGCGGCCGAGGCGTAGCCCTTGAGCGCGTAGTCGCGCCCGCCGTTGAACGCCATCGTGCCCGGCGTCATCGCGTTTTCGGGGGTCATCACGCCGAGCCGGCGCAGCGCCCACATCATCGGGCCGGTGAGCGAGATGCCGTCACGGTGGCGAGCGATCTCGGCTGAGCCCACCCGCACCACGTCGATGCTCTCCTTGTGCGTGCGCGGGATCGACATCTCGAGCTCGCTGCCGGATATCGCCAGCTTGCGCAGCGCCTCGACGCGCGCCGGCTCGACCGCGAAGGCGACCGGCATGTCGCAGGCTGCGCCGAGCGCCTGCAGGTGCTCGGCCGACGGCGGCCGGCCATCGAAGGCGATCTTGGTCGTGCGACGCTTCGGAATCTGCGCGAACAACGGATCGGCTTTCAGCGCCGCGTCGCGCGTGAAGCGGATGCGGGCCACCGGCTTGCCGTCCTCCACGCCGGCAGGATATGGCGCGATCTCGGCGCGATAACCCTCGGCCGACGCCGCGATCGACAGCAGCTCGAGGAAGGCGCCGTGGCCGATGGTGATCTGCCGCGCGAACGGATCGGTTTGCGGCAACAGCCGCGTGCGATCGAGATGCAGGACCGCCACGTCGGGCTCGCTGAGATCGACCAGCCAGGGCTGCATGTTGTGCGGGTTCGGCGCCAGCATCGCCCAGCCGAGCGCCCGACGGCGCACGTCGCGCTCCTCGTTCGACGGCCCCGTCCAGCCGGCGACCGCCACCTCGGGCATGGCGTCGAGCCGGGGCACCGCCCAGGCGCCGCCCGCCGCCAGAACCGCCCCGCCACCCAGGATCCGAATGAAACCGCGCTTGGTCATGGCCACTTTCGCCTCCATAAACATTCCGTGGAATTCATATATATATTTTTCGGAATGTTTATG
>VGCZ01000071.1 GCA_016869975.1 Alphaproteobacteria bacterium | reverse complement strand
GCGGGATCGGCGAAGACGCCGGCGGCGCGATCCATCACCACGGCGTCCGCGTCCCAGCTCGCCCACAGCTTGAGGCAGACCTCCATGAACTCGTGGGCGCGGTCGTAGCGCTCGTCGGTCGGCTTGAGCTCCTCGCCGAAATTGGCCGATTGATTGTGGTTGAGCGTCGTCACGACGTTCCAGCCCGCCCGCCCGCGGGTCAGGTGATCGAGCGTCGCCCATAGCCGGGCGGCATGGAAGGGATGCTGGTGGCTGACCGAGTACGTCGCCCCCAGCCCGATGCGGCTCGTCACGGCCGCCATGAAGGACAGCAGCGGGAGAGGATCGTGCTCGGGCGCCTGTGTCGCGTTGCGCAACGCCGGTGCCAGCGAGCCGCGAAACGTGTCGGAGATGTAGTTGAGGTCGGCGAAGAAAACCATGTCGAACTTGGCTCTCTCGCAAACGCGGGCGATGTGCTGGTAGAGCTCGGGCTGCGTCCAGTCGTAGCCCGCTTGCGCGGTGCGCGGATGCCGCCACATGGCGAGGCTGTGATAGGTCGGTCCGTGCACAAGGAACTGCGCCAGGTGCATCATCGGCTTGCGCATCGCGACTCTGTCCTTGTGTACGAGACTCCGGCGTACCGGATACTGTCACAGCCCCGCCAGTACGGCCAACTCGGCGCCGCGGCGGTGGCCGGCGGGATGAAGACCGCCGGCGGCGCATAACGCCGACAGGCATCGGGCTATTGGCCCCGCCTGCAAAAGCGCTATCGTCGCCCCAAGCCGCACCACAACGCGGCATTCGGGAGGACACCATGAGCGGCGATACGGATCGGCGTGCGTTTGTTCTGGGCTTCGTGGCGGCGACGTTTGCCGCTGCCCTGCGGCCCGGCGCGGCCGAGGCCGCCGGCGGCGCGATCAAGGACCAGCCTTGGGCGGTGTGGGACAAGAACGACAAGCCGGTGCGCGGCGGCTATTTCCGCGTCGCCGCCGAGCAGTACATCGGCAAGATGAACCCCAACCACTGGCCCGTGAACGACTGGGTCTCGATGGGCTATTTCCACGAACGCCTGATGTTCAACGACGGCCAGTACAAGCCGACCGTGCCCTGGCTCGCCGAATCGGTGAAGTTCGAGGATCCGAAGACCGTGCTCATGCGCCTGCGCGAAGGAGTCACCTTCCACGACGGCTCGGCCTTCGACGCCGCCTCGATCAAGTACCAGATGGAGTGGATCAAGGACGCCAAGAACCAGGCCTGGACGCTGGGCATGATGGCGCCGCTGGAGAGCATCGAGATCGTCGACCCGCTCACCTTGCGCTGGAAGTTCAAGCAGCCCTGGGCCGCCTTCAACGGCGTCATGACCAACGTGCCGGGCTACGCGCTGTCGGCCAAGGCGCTGCAGGCCGACGGTGACAAGTACGATATCGACCCCAAGGGCACCGGCCCCTATCTCCTCGAGGAGGCCAGCCCCGGCAACTACCTGAAGCTCAAGCGCAACCCCAATTGGTGGTTCGCCAAGGCGAGCGGGCATCCCGATATGCCGTATTTCGACGGCATCCACGTCTCGGTGATTCCCGATCCGGCGGTGCGCCTGGCCAATCTGCGCGCCGGCAAGATCGACGCGCTGACGCTCGAGAAGTCGCAATACGCCGCGGTGCGCAACGACCCCAATCTCAACATCTACCGTTTTCCCGGCAATCATACCGCCGGCCTGCGCTTCAACACCACCAAGGGCGTGTTCCAGGATATCCGCCTGCGCAAGGCGGTGAGCCACGCTATCGACCGCCGCGCGCTGATCGCCGGCACGCAGTTCGGCCTGGCGCGCATCGCCAGCTGCATCTTCCCGGGCGACCACTGGTGCCACAATCCCGAGCTCAAGCCGGTGGCCTTCGACCCCGACCTGTCGAAGAAGCTGCTGGCCGAGGCCGGCCACGCCAACGGCCTCACCGTCAAGGGCTACTACCCCAACACCGCGATCGGCCAGACCGTCGCCGAGGCGGTGCGCAACATGCTGGGCAAGGTCGGCATCACCTGGCAGGTCGATCTGCTGGCGCCGGCCCAATCGGCGACGCGCATGCGGGAGGCGGACTACGATCTCGCCACCGGCGGCTGGACCTGGGTCTTCGATCCCGACCCGACCGCCACGGGGCTGTACCATCCCGGCGGCGGCTTCAATTTCGGCCGCAGCAAGAACGATCAGGTCATCGCCCTGGTCGAGGCCGGCCGCCAGGAGATCGACCTCGAGAAGCGCAAGCAGATCTACTGGCAGATGGAGAAGGTGCTCTACGACGCCTACGAGGACGCCTGGCTGTGGTGGGATGAAACCGTGGTCGCCTATCGCAAGCAGGTGCAGGGCTGGAAAAACGAAGGCTTCATGAAGTATCGCGACGCGTGGTTCTGGGCTCATCCGTTGTGGTTCAAGGACGGCAAGCAATAGATCCGGCGGCATCCTAGATGGGCCGTTTCATCGGCGTCCGCCTGCTGCATGCGCTGGTGATCCTGGCGCTGGTCACCGTGCTCGTTTTCATCATCGCCCAGCTGATGCCGGGCGATGGCGTGCTGGCGGCGATGGCCGGCAGCATCGACATGAGCGACGCCAGCGCCGTCGAGCGTGTGCGCAAGCAGTACGGACTCGACCAGCCGATCCTGGTGCAGTTCGGCGACTGGCTGGCGCGTTTCGTCACCGGCGACTGGGGCACCTCGATCGGCGGCGGCGAGAAGGTCTACGACATGTTCATGCGTCGCCTGTCGCCGACGCTCGAACTGTTCCTCGGCGCCACCATCTGGTCGATCGGCATCGGCATCCCAGCCGGCATCATCGGCGCGCTCAAGCGCAACTCGGCGGTCGACGTCGCGCTGACCACCGGCACCATGATCGGCGTGTCGATTCCGGCGTTCTGGGAGGCGATCATGCTGATCTACCTCCTCGCCGTGATCTTCCCGATCCTGCCGCCCTCGGGCTACGTGCCGTTCTTCGAGGATCCCTGGCTCAACATCAAGTCGATGCTGCTGCCGACCTTCGTGCTCGGCACGCATTCCGCCGGCCTGCTGGCGCGCTATGTCCGCTCCAGCCTGCTCGAGGTGCTGGGCCAGGACTATATCCGCACGGCGCGCGCCAAGGGCTTCTCCGAGCGCGCCGTCATCGTGCTGCACGCGCTGAAGCCGGCGATGATCCCGGTCGTCACCGTCATCGGCCTGGCCTGGGCGCACATGCTGGGCGGTGCCTTCTTCGTCGAAGTGATCTTCGCCATCCCAGGGCTGGGCCGCATGAGCGTCGACGCCATCTTCCAGAAGGACTTCCCCGTGATGCAGGCGACCCTGATCGCCGTCACGCTCAACGTCCTGCTGGTCAATCTGCTGGTCGACATCCTCTACGGCTACCTCGACCCGCGCATCCGGGTACGGCGATGACCGAAGCAGCCCCCGCCGTCTACGCCCCGCCCGCTTCGTCGAAGAACGCGGCGCTCGCCCTGCTGCGCGCCGTGACCAGCCACCGGCTGGCGACGGTGGGCCTGGTGATCATCGTCTTCTTCTGCCTCATGGCCGCCTTCGGGCCGCTGGTCATCCCGCACGGTCCGTACGAGCAGGATCTCTACGCCGTGTTGTCGGGTCCGTCGGCCTCGCACTGGCTGGGCACCGACAATCTCGGCCGCGACCTGCTGGCGCGCGTGGTCTACGGCGCGCGCGTCTCGCTGCTCTTCGGCATCGGCAGCACGGCGCTGTCGGCCGGCCTGGGCATCGTCATCGGCCTGATCGCCGGTTTCCGCGGCGGGATCGTCGACGCGGTGATCATGCGCATCACCGACGCCTTCCTGTGCTTCCCGCCGCTGATCTTCATCCTCGCCATGGCGGCCGCCCTGGGGCCGGGCCTGCACAACGTCATCCTGTCCTTCGCCCTGTTCGGCTGGACCGGCTTCGCCCGCATCATCCGCGGCCAGGTGCTGCTGGTGCGCGAGCTACCCTTCATCGAGGCCGCCCGCGCCTCGGGCCTGTCGCCGGCGCGCATCATGTTCGCGCATGTCCTGCCCAACACCCTGGCGCCGATCATCGTCGCCGTCACCATCACCATCGGCATCGCCATCCTCGCCGAGAGCGGCGTGTCGTTCCTCGGCCTGGGCGTGCAGCCGCCGACGGCGAGCTGGGGGAAGGAACTCAGGGTCGGCTTCACCTACCTCGAGAGCACGCCGCTGATCTCGATCGTGCCCGGCCTGATGATCACGGTGATCGTCATCGCCTTCAACTTCGTCGGCGACGGCTTGCGCGACGCGCTCGATCCCCGGCTCAAAGGCGCGGGGCAACACCGCGAATGAACGACGCGCCCGAGCTCTTGAGCGTGCGCAACCTCACGGTCGATTTCGCGACCGCGGAGGGGCTGATCACAGCGGTCGACAATGTCTCGTTCGATCTGCGCGAGGGCGAGATCCTGGCCTTGGTCGGCGAAAGCGGCTGCGGTAAGAGCGCCACCGCGCTGGCGCTCTTGCGGCTGATCGCCAATCCGCCCGGCCGCATCGCGTCGGGCAGCGTCGCGTTCCGCGGGCAGGATCTGCTGCGCGCCAGCGAGGACGAGATCCGCGACATCCGCGGCAATCGCATCGCCATGATCTTCCAGGAGCCGATGACCAGCCTCAACCCCGTGCTGACGGTGGGCCGCCAGATCGGCGAGCCGTTGATGTTGCACGAGGGGCTGCGCGAGGAAGCGCTGCTGGAGAAGTGCGTCAAGCTGCTCGAAAGCGTCAGCATTCCCGAGCCGCGCCGCCGCATGGGTGGCTATCCGCACCAGTTCAGCGGCGGCATGCGCCAGCGGGTAATGATCGCCATGGGCATGGGCTGCGCGCCCGACATCATCATCGCCGACGAGCCGACCACGGCGCTCGACGTCACCATCCAGGCGCAGCTGCTGGAGCTGTTGCGCCAGCAGGTCGAGACGCATCGCACGGCGCTGATGCTGATCACGCACAATCTCGGCATCGTCGCGCGCTACGCCGACCGCGTGAACGTTATGTACGCCGGGCGCATCGTCGAAAGCGCCGGCGCCGACGATCTCTACGAAAGGCCGCGTCACCCCTACACGATCGGCCTGCTGCGCTCGGTGCCTCGGCTCGACCAGCCGACCGCCGCGAAGCTGGTGCCGATCCCGGGCCAGCCGCCCGACGCCCTGCGCATGCCCCAGGGGTGCGCCTTCCATCCGCGCTGCCCCTTCGCCGTGGCGCGCTGCCGCGCCGAGGCCCCCGCGCTGCGTGAGGTCGGCGCCGGGCACGCCATCGCCTGCTGGGTCGACGTCGATGGCTGAACCTCTGGTTTCGGTGCGCGGCCTCGAGGTCCATTTCCCGATCTCGGGCGGCCTGCTGAGCCGCCGTCCGCTCGGCGTGGTGCACGCGGTCGACGGCGTCGATCTCGACATCGCCCGCGGCGAGACCTTGGGCCTGGTTGGCGAAAGCGGCTGCGGCAAGTCGACCTTGGGCCGCGCCATCCTGCAGCTCGTGCGACCGACGTCGGGCGAGGTGCGCTTCGACGGCCAGGCGCTGACCGGGCTGAGCGACGAGCAGGTTCGCCCGCTGCGGCGGCGCATGCAGATGGTGTTCCAGGATCCGTTCAGCTCGCTCAATCCGCGCATGAAAGTGGGCGACGCCATCACCGAGCCGATGCTGGCGCATGGTCTCGCGACCAGGGCCGACGCGCGCGACAAGGCCGTCGAGCTGTTCCGCCTCGTCGGACTCAATCCCGGCATGCTCGACCGCTACCCGCACGAGTTTAGCGGCGGGCAGCGCCAGCGCGTCGGCGTCGCGCGTGCTCTGGCGGTCGAGCCGGACTTCATCGTCTGCGACGAGCCGGTCTCGGCGCTCGACGTGTCGATCCAGGCGCAGATCGTCAACCTGTTCGAGGAGCTGCGCGAGCGCCTGGGCCTCACCTACGTCTTCGTCGCGCATGATCTCGCCGTGGTGCGCCACCTCAGCGATCGCGTCGCCGTCATGTATCTCGGCCAGATCGTCGAGGTCGCGCCCAAGCGCGAGCTCTACGCCGCGCCGCTGCACCCCTACACAAGGGCGCTGCTGTCGGCGGCGCCGGTACCCGACCGGGCCGTCGAGGCCAAGCGCGAACGCATCCTGCTGCAGGGCGAGGTGCCCAGCCCGCTCAATCCGCCCGCCGGCTGCCGGCTGCATCCGCGCTGCCCGCACGCGATGCCCGAATGCCGTGTCGTGACTCCGAGATTGCGGCAGCGCGCCGACGGACACTGGGTCGCCTGCCACCTCTATGGCGAAGATTGACGACCTTCCCCCGCCAGCGGGGGAAGGTAGGGTCCTTGCCAATCGCCGCCCGCGCGTGAATGATGGCCGAAACTCCGTGGGAGGAGGCTTCATGACCAGCATCCATCGTCGTTCCATCCTGCGTGGCACCGGCGCGCTCGCCGCCGTCGGCCTGTCCGCGCCGTCCGTACTCGCCCAGGCCGGCAAGCCGCACGCCGGCACGACGATCAACGCCGCCTGCTTCCAGACGACCTATTTCGACTATCTCCGCGCCTACTTCCCGGAGTTCGAGGAGAAGACCGGCATCAAGGTGAACTTCACCATGCAGGCCTTCCCGGTCTACAACCAGCGCACCGATCTGGAGCTGTCGACGCGCGGCTCGGCGCTCGACGTCATCAACGTCACCTTCATCTACTCGGGTCGCTGGATCGGCGCCGGCTGGCTGACCAATCTCGACACCTTCACCAAGGACGCCAAGCTGACGCCGGCCGCGTGGGCGCCGGAGGATTTTCTCGGCGGCCCGCAATCGGCGATGCGCAACGCCAAGGGCGAAACCTTCGGCTACGCCTGGCTGGCCGGCGCGATGATCCAGTCCGCCGCGCGCTACGACCTGATCGAGAAGGCCGGGCTGTCGATGCCCAAGACCTTCGACGAGCTGCTGAAGGTGTGCGACGCGATCCACGGCAAGGAGGGCGTCGCGGCCTTCACCGCCGACCGCCTGCATCACTGGAACTGGATCCCCTACCTGATGGGCATGGGCGGCGGCGTGTTCAAGGCGCCGCCGGAGAACCTGACGCCGACGCTCACCACGCCCGAGGCGGCGAAAGCGGCGGACTTCTACGCCAACCTGCTGGTGAAGTACGGACCGGACGGCATCCTCTCCTACTCCGACGACCAGGCGATGCGCTCGCAGATGGCGGGCCGCGCCAACATCCGCACGCAGGACGCGGTGTGGATGGTGCCGCTCTTCAAGCACGCCGAGAGCACGGTGCAGAAGACGGTGCGCTACGGGCTGATGCCGGCGGGACCGTCGGGCAACTACCCCGGCTCCAACAGCCACGCACTGGGCATCCCGGCCGGCTCGAAAAAGAAGGAGGCGGCCTGGGAGTTCATCAAGTGGGCGGTGTCGAAGGAGATCATCACCAGGGTCGTCAGGGAGCACGCCTATCCAGGCATCGCGCGGCTCTCGGTCATCCAAAGCCCGGAGTTCAAGCAGGTCCTGACGCTCAACGGCCAGGACGTCGCCGCGCTCTATCTCGAGGTGCTGCAGCTCGGCGGCAAGACGGGCTACATGAAGTATCGCACCGTGCCGGTGTTCCCGCAGGTCGGCGACAAGATCAACAAGGCGATCGAGCGCATCGCGACGAAGCAGCAGGGCGCCGCCGACGCCATGAAGCAGGCGCAGGCGGAGGCGATCCAGGACCTCCAGAAGGCCGGGATCAAGATTGATACCTGACATGCACCCTTACCTTCCCCCGCTGGCGGGGGAAGGTGCCCGGGGGGGGGAGGGGGGTGGCCGGCATGGCGGCCAGACGACGCCATCGGAGTCGTCGCACCAGCCACCCCCATCCGTCGCGCTACGCGCGCCACCTTCCCCCGGCAGCGGGGGAAGGTAAAAATGCGCCGTCAACACCGCTTCTTCGTCTGGTGCGTGGCGCCGTCGTTGGCGGTGCTGGCGCTGATCACGCTTTTGCCCTCGCTCTACCTCCTCGTCACCAGCTTCACCCAGCTCAACCTGACGCGGCCCGAGACGCAGTGGGATTTCTCGCAACCCTTCGAGAGCTACCGCCAGATCCTGGCCGATTCGCGCCTGCACCATTCGTTGTGGGTGCAGGCCAAGCTGTCGTTCTGGACCGTGCTGCTCCAGGTACTGATCGGGCTCCTGCTGGCGCTGCTGCTCAACATGCGCTCGGGCCTGATCGAGGCGCTGCGCACGGTGTTCCTGATCCCCATGGTGCTGCCGCCGATCGTCGTGGCGATCATCTGGAAGGTGATCTACACGCCTGATATCAGCCCGATGCACGGCATCTTCCGCGCCATCGGCTGGAACGTGCCGGCGCTGATCACCGATCCGAACTGGGCGCTGACCGCGATCATCATCGCCGACACCTGGGAATGGTTCCCCTTCACCATGCTGATGGTGCTGGCCGCGCTGCAGATGATGCCGCAGGAGATCCTCGACGCCGCCAAGGTCGACGGCGCCACGCCGCTGCAGCTGACGTTCTACATCACCCTGCCCTTCCTGCAGGGCGTGCTGCTGGTCGCCGGCCTGTTCCGGCTGATCGATTCGATCAAGGCCTTCCCGCTGATCTTCATTCTCACCGATGGCGGGCCGGGCAACGTCACGGAGGTCACCAACTACTACTCCTATCTCCAGGCGTTCAATTTCTCCTTCCTCGGATTCTCCAGCGCCATCACCATCGCCCTGCTCGCCGCCTCGGTGGCGCTCAGCTGGCTGATCGTGCGCGTCGTCGGGTGGGGCGTGCGTGTCGACTAGGACGCGAACCAACCGGTTCCTGCTGCAGGCGCTGGCCGTGACGCTGGCGGTGCTGGCGCTGGCGCCGTTCCTGTGGCTGCTGGTGATGTCGTTCAAGACCAACGCCGAGATCTTCCGCTTTCCCCCCAGGCTGTTCTTCGAGGCGACGCTCGACAACTACGCCCATCTGTGGACCTCGGAGTTCCGCCGCTCCTTCAGCAACAGCCTGATCGTCGCCACCGCCACGACATTCCTGTCGCTGCTGGTCGGCGTGCCGGCGGCCTACGCGCTGTCGCGCTGGACGGCGCCCGGCGGCAACGCGATCACGCTGTGGATCCTGGCCAGCCGCATGGCGCCGCCGATCGCCTTCACCATCCCCTACTTCCTGGTCTACCGCCATCTCGAGCTGCTCGACACGCTCGCCGGCCTGGTCGTGATCTACCTCACCTTCAACCTCTCGCTGGTGATCTGGATGATGCGGCCGTTCTACGACCAGCTGCCGCGCTCGCTCGAGGAAGCCGCCTGGATCGACGGCGCCACCATGTGGCAGGGCTTCTATCGCATCATCCTGCCGCTCTCCGGCCCCGGCCTGGCGGCCACGGCGATCCTCTGCTTCCTCTTCGCCTGGAACGATTTCTTCTTCGCCCTGATCCTGACGCGTACCGAGGCGATGACCGCGCCGGTCGCCGTCGTGAACTTCATGAACTACGAAGGCTGGGAATGGGGCCGCATCGCCGCCGGCGGCACCATGATCATGCTGCCGGTGCTGGTGTTCTCTTTCATCGTGCGCAAGTACCTGGTGCACGGCCTGACCGGCGGCGCGCTGAAAGGATAGCGATCATGCCCGGAACCCTGCTGATCACCGGTGGCGCCAGCGGCATCGGCGCCGAAACCGCGCGCCGCGCGGTGAAGCACGGCTACACCAAGATCGCCATCAACTACCGCTCGCGCGCCGACCAGGCGAACGCGGTGGTCGCCGACATTACCGCACAAGGCGGCAGGGCCGTTGCCATCGCCGGCGACATGGCGCGCGAGGCCGACATTCTGCGGATGTTCGAGGAAACCGAGCGCGCGCTGGGGCCGATCACCCACCTCGTCAACAGCGCCGGCATCGGCTCAAGGGCACGCGTGGCGGAATACGACGCGGCGGTGATCGCCCACCTCTTCGCGGTCAACGTCACCGGCCTGATGCTGTGCTGCCGCGAGGCGGCCAAGCGCCTGTCGACCAGATCGGGCGGCAAGGGCGGCGCAATCGTCAACGTCTCGTCCCTGGCCGCGACGCTGGGCGGCCGGCCCGGCGCGTCGGCCTACGCCGCGACCAAGGGCGCCGTCGATTCCTTCACCAAGGCCTTTGCCCGCGAGGTCGCCGACGAAGGCATCCGCGTGAACTCGATCCGCCCCGGCATGGTGATGACCGAGATGACCGAGGCGCGTCTGAAAGACGCCACCTATCGGTCGGGCATCGAAGCCACGATCCCGATGCGCCGTGTCGGCGAAGCCCACGAGATCGCCGACGCGATCCTGTGGCTGCTGTCCGACGAGGCCTCCTTCATCACCGGCGCGATGATCGACGCCGCCGGCGGCGGGTACAACATCTAGAGCAAGACCACTGTCATCCCGAGCGCAGTGAGGGATCCAGGGGCAGCCTGGATTCCTCACTGCGCTCGGGATGACAGTGGTGATTCAGCCGACCAGCGGCATCACATCCGCCGCGAATCGTTGCAAGCGCTCGATGCTCTGCGCCGTACTCTCGCTGCGGAAATCGAAGATCAGCTCGTGCACGCCGATAGCGGCGAAGGCGCGGATATCGCCTGCGATATCGTCCGGCGTGCCGGAGAAGCTGCGGCGCGTGCCGTCGCGATCGGGCACGGCGGTGTCGTAGAGCGGCGCCTTGTAGGAGATCACGAGCTTGCCGAAGTCGCGGCCCTCGGCCTCGGTCATCTGCTTCAGCGTCGCGAGATGCGCGCGCATCTCCTGCGGCGGCAGCGGCGAGGCGGCGATGGCGCCGACAGGATGCCAGCCGTCGCCGTAGCGCGCGGTGCGCCGCAGCGCCGGGCGCGAATGGCCGCCGATCCAGATCGGCGGATGCGGTTTCTGCAACGGGAACGGCTCGGCGCGGATGTCGTTGTAGCTGTAGAATTCGCCCTTGAAGCTGGCCGGCGATTGGGTCCAGAGCTGCTTGAAGATCGCGATCCACTCGTCGCTGACCGCGCCGCGGCGCTCGAAGTCGGGGCTGCCCAGCGCCTCGAACTCCTCCTTCAGCCAGCCGACGCCGACGCCCAGGGTCACGCGCCCGCCGGATAGCACGTCGAGCGTCGCCACCATCTTCGCCGTCAGCACGGGATTGCGGTAGGGCAGCACCAGCACCGAGGTCACCAGCCGCAGCTTCTCGGTCGCACCGGCCACCACGCCGAGGATCGACAGCGCGTCGAGCGCGTCGCCGCCGCCGGGATGCTTGCGATCGAGCGTGTAGGGATAGTCGGACTTGCTCTCGACCGGGAACACCACGTGGTCGGCGATCATCGCCGAATGCAGGCCCAGCCGCTCGCCCTCGCGCGCCAGCTTCAGCACGCCATCGCGCGTCGCGGTCGAGCCGCGGGTCGGCAGGTAGAAACCGTAGCGCATGCTCTGGACTCCGTATGGTCCGCTCGACTGTAGCTTGCTATGATTCTCGGCGCGACCCGCTCGGGCTGGAGGCTGGCTTTGCGTCATGTCGTGGGTGCCCTGTGCGCCATCCTTGTCGCGGCGCTCTGCGTCCAGGCGCGGGCGCAGACGACGCCCGACGGCGGCGCGCGCGTGGCGCTGGTAATCGGCAACGGCGCCTATCGCTCGATCGAACGGCTGGCCAACCCGGTCAACGACGCGGTGGCGATCGCCGCGCGGCTCGAGGCTCTGGGCTTCGAGCTGATCGGCGACGGCCCGCAGATGGATCTCGACAAGGCCGGCTTCGAGCGCGCGCTGGCGGCGTTCCGCAAGGAGATGCGCCGCGCCGACGTGGCGCTGTTCTTCTACGCCGGGCATGGCGTGCAGGTCGCCGGCGTCAACTGGCTGGTGCCCGTTTCGGCCGCGCCGCGCATCGCGGCCGATTTCCCCGCGCAGATGGTCAACGCCAACGACGTGCTGGCGCTGATGAAGACCGGGCGCGCCAAGCTCAACGTCGTGATCCTCGACGCCTGCCGCGACGATCCCTTCGCCGCCGCGGCCGACCCGCCGCCGGCGCAGACGCCAACGCCCATTCCGGTAGCCAAGCCGCCACAGGACAAGACGGCCAAGCCGGCGACGCGCGGCGGTGGCGGCGGGCTGGGCCGCATGGATGCGCCCGACAACACCTTGATCGCCT
>VGCZ01000070.1 GCA_016869975.1 Alphaproteobacteria bacterium | reverse complement strand
GCGCTACGCCGACCGGCTTCGCTATCCGCGCTCCAACTAGCGAAAAGGCCAACTCTGAACTAACATTCCATCTGGACCACTCGGTGGGGGCCGATCACCTCCAAGAGGTCGAATAGCCGGCCGCCTTCAAACTCGACAAGAACGTTCCCCAAAGCGGCAGATGAACTAGACGAGGGACATTCTCAAGGGTCACAATTTCCGGTCGAACTTCGGAGACGATCCGCAGAAACTCGACAAGGAGTTCCCATCGAGGATCAATCGCCCGGCGCTTAGTCGTGTAGCCTGAGAAGGGCTGGCATGGGGCGCACCCAGCCAAAACTCTCGTTCTGACTTGGCCAAACAGGGCGCCAATCTCATCTGAGGGCAATGTCGATACGTCTCTTTCGAGAAATGTAGCCCCCACGTTCTGCTCGAACGGGAAGCGGCAGGCCGGGTCCAGATCAATCCCAGCCAGCACCGGAATACCGCTCGCCTTGAGGCCGTAGGACAGCCCGGCGGCGCCGCAAAAAACGTCGACGACGGCGATCTTTGAGGACAGAGAGGGAATGCTAGCCATTTCCTAAGGAAGGTATCCTATCTTGATCTCAAGATTGATCTCTAGTGTCAGGTACACGGAATAAAACTACACTGCGGTTTCCCGGATGCTACAGAAGCGCTTAGAGTGGGACAGATTCACTCCCACTCAATCGTCCCCGGCGGCTTGCTGGTGATGTCGTACGTCACCCGGTTGATCCCCCGCACCTCGTTGATGATGCGCGTCGCCACCCGCCCCAGGAACTCGTGCGGGAACGGGTAGTAGTCCGCGGTCATGCCGTCGGTCGACGTCACCGCGCGCAGCGCGCACGCCTGGTCGTAGGTCCGGCCGTCGCCCATCACGCCCACGGTGCGCACCGGCAGCAGCACAGCGAAGGCCTGCCAGATCTCGTCGTACAGGCCGGCGCGCTTGATCTCGTCGAGATAGACGGCGTCGACCTTGCGCAGCAGGTCGAGCTTCTCCCGTGTGATGTCGCCGGGGATGCGGATGGCCAGCCCGGGGCCGGGGAACGGGTGGCGGTTGACCATGTCCTGGGGCAGGCCGAGCTCGCGGCCCAACACGCGCACCTCGTCCTTGAAGAGTTCGCGCAGCGGTTCGACCAGCTTCATGTTCATGCGCGCCGGCAGGCCGCCGACATTGTGGTGGCTCTTGATGGTCACCGACGGGCCGCCGGTGAACGACACCGATTCGATCACGTCGGGGTAGAGCGTGCCCTGGGCGAGGAACTCCGCACCGCCGATCTTCTTCGACTCGGCCTCGAAGACGTCGATGAACAGCTTGCCGATGGTCTTGCGCTTGACCTCGGGGTCGGTGACGCCCTTGAGCGCGTCGAGGAACAGGTCCGAGGCGTCGGCGTGGATCAGCGGGATGTTGTAGTGGTCGCGGAACAGGCGCACGACCTCGGCGCCCTCGTCCAGGCGCAAGAGGCCGTGGTCGACGAAGACGCATTGCAGCTGATCGCCGATCGCCTCGTGCAGCAGCACCGCGACGACCGATGAATCGACGCCGCCGCTCAGGCCGCAGATCACGCGGCCCTTGCCGACCTGCTTGCGGATGTCGGCGATGGCGCGCGCCTTGAAGGCGCCCATCGTCCAGTCGCCCTCGCAGCTCGCGATCTTGCGCGCGAAGTTGCGCAGCAGCTTGGCGCCGTCGGGGGTGTGCATCACCTCGGGGTGGAACTGCACGCCGTAGAACTTGCGCGCCTCGTCGGCGACGGCGGCGAAGGGTGCGTTCTCCGAGGTGGCGATCACCTTGAAGCCGTCGGGCAGGCGCGTGACGCGATCGCCGTGGCTCATCCACACCGGCTTGTGGTCGCCGGGGCCCCAGACGCCGTCGAACAGCGCGCTGTCGGTCTTGACCTCGATGGTGGCGCGGCCGAATTCGCGGTGATGGCCGCTCTCGACGGCGCCGCCGAGCTGCGCGGCCATCGTCTGCTCGCCGTAGCAGATGCCCAGCACCGGCACGCCCTGGGTGAAGACGCCCTGCGGCGCGCGCGGCGTGTGCGTCTCGGTCACCGACGCGGGGCCGCCCGAGAGGATGATCGCCCTGGGGTCGAAGGATTTCAGCTTGGCGTCATCCAGCGCGTTGAACGGATGGATCTCGCAATAGACGCCCGCCTCGCGGACCCGGCGCGCGATCAACTGGGTGACCTGGGAGCCGAAATCCACGATCAGGATGCGATCGGTCATTTTGGGGGGTGGTCTCCGGGAGGGGCGGCAGAGACGCAGCCGTTTAGCAAATGCCGGCTGGGGGGACAATGTGGGCAGTTCTCCCTCTCCCCGCCTGCGGGGAGAGGGTCGGGGTGAGGGGCTGTCACCGGTGTCGCACCGCCGTCGTACGCAACCTGAGACTCCCCCTCACCCCAACCCTCTCCCCGCGCGCGGGGAGAGGGAGTCGAGCCGCTCGCGTGCCGCCTTCAGGTCGGGCCAGCCATAGGCGATCTCGTGCACCGCGGTGCCGCCCATGTGCTCGGTGCGCTCGCCGAGCTTGATGCCGCCCAGGCGCTCGTAAAAGAAGCGTGAGGGATTGCGCGCCACGACCCACAGCATCGCCGCGCCCAGCTTGCGCGCCAGCATCCAGTCGAAGCTCGCCAGCATCAGCGCGCGGCCGATACCGCGGTTCTGGAAGGCCGGCGAGACGTAGAGCCGGTAGATCTCGCCGCCATCGACGAAGCTGTCGGAGCCGCGCCGCGTGGCGCCGACGGTGGCCAGGCCGACGATGCCGTCGTTCGGCAGCTCCGCCGCCAAGGTGTCGCCGAAGCGGTCGTCGCCGCGCAGCTCGTGCGTCCAGGCGGCGGCGTGGCGCACGTCGGACATGCCGACCAGCATCTGGTCGGGCAGGATGCCGGCATAGGTGTCGCGCCAGGTCTCGACGTAGATGCGCGCGAGGGTGGCGGCATCCTCGAGGCGCGCGGGGCGGATGGCGATCATGCGGCCTTCCTCCGGAGCACGGCGGCGAAGAAGCCATCCGTACCATGCCGCGCCGGCGTCAGCCGCAACGATGTGCCGGCGCGCGCGTCGTCGGGGAATTTCGTGCCGACGGTCTCGCCCCACACCGCCTCGACCGGCAGCGCCTCGAAGTCGGGATGCGCCTGCAGGAAGCCCTCGATCACCCGCTCGTTCTCCTGCGGCAGCAACGAGCAGGTGGCGTAGACCAGCCGGCCCTCGGGCCGCACCAGCTTTGCTGCCGCGTCGAGGATCTCGCCCTGCTTGGGCGGCAGCTCCTCGAGGTCGATCGGTTGCAAGGTCCAGCGGCCATCGGGGTTGCGCCGCCAGGTGCCGGTGCCGGTGCAGGGCGCGTCAACCAGCACGCGGTCGAACTTGCCGGCATTGCGCTTGAGCCATTTGCGGCCCTCCGCGTCGATCGGCCGGCGCTCGACATTGTGCACGCCGGCACGGCGCAGGCGCGTGGCCGAACGTTCGAGCCGCCCCTCCGAGACATCGCAGGCGACGATGCGGCCCTTGTTCTCCATACGGGCGGCGATGGCCAAGGTCTTGCCGCCAGCGCCGGCGCAGTAGTCGACGACCTGCATGCCCGGCGCCGCGCCAACCAGCAGCGCCACGAGCTGCGAGCCCTCGTCCTGCACCTCGATCAGCCCGTCGCGAAAGGCCGGCGTCGTCACCACCGACTGCCGCGCCTTCAGCCGCAGACCGAGCGGCGAGAGGTCGGTGTCGAGCGTCTCGACCGCTTCCGCCTTCAGCGCCTTCTTCGCCCGCGCGCGGTCGGCCTTCAGCGGATTGACGCGCAGGTCGACCGGCGCGGTTTCGGCGAGCGCCGCGACCTCCGGCTCGAAGCGCGCACCGAAGGCCTCGTCGAAGTAGGGCTCGATCCAGCCCGGGATGTTGAGCCTGACGGCGCGCGGCTGCGCCGGGTGGTCGTAGGTGTGGCCCTCCAGCCGGGTCAGCACGTCGCGCTCGGCCGGTGCCAGCGAGGCCGGGCGGTAGCGGCCGGTATCGATGGCGTGCTCGAGCTGGTTCACCCGCCAGCCATCGTGCAGCAGCACGTCGACGAAGACGCGCAGGCGCGGCGAGACCGGCAGCTCGGATTTCGCGCGCTCGAGCCACCATTCGATCTGGGCGCGCTTCCTGAGCACGCCGTAGACGCGCTCGGTGATCGAGCGCCGATCGCCGCCGCCGATATAGCGCCGTCCCCGCAGGAACTCGCCGACCACGGCGTCGGCCGGCTTGCGCGGATTGGCCAGGATCTCGGCCAGCGCCTCGATCGCCGTGCCGATGCGGGCACCGGGGGTCATGTCGGATTCGACTGTGTCATGGTAAGTTGGCCGCTCTAGTTCCACCCGCGGGCGCGGAAGTCAATCGATGCGCAGGACAGTCGGCAAGGGCCGCGAGGCGACGATCGGCGCGGCGCTGGTTCTGTGCAGCCTGCTGCTCTGTTTTGCCGCGCTCGAGGCGGCGGCGCGGGTGCTCGCCCAGCGTGCATCGCTGTGGCGATTCCCCAACTACATCACGGCCTATCGCACCGCCCTGGGCTCGGGCGTACCGACCCAGTACGACGCACGGCTGGGCTGGGTGCCGCGCGCCAATTTCAAGGGCACCGACCACCAGGAGGCGGTGATGTACACCGCCGACGCCCTGAGCCTGCGCCAGCACAATTACGACCGCCCGCCCCCGCCGGCCGACGACGCGATCCTCGCCGTGGGCGATTCCTACACCGAAGGCGGCGAGGTCGAGGACAACGCATCCTGGCCGGCGCATCTGGAGCGCCTGACCAAGCGCCGCGTGATCAACGGCGGCGTCGGCGGCTACGGCCTCGACCAGATCGTGCTGCGCGCCGAGGATCTGGTGGCGCGACTGAAGCCCGCGACCCTGCTGGTCGGCTTCATCGCCGACGATGTCGGCCGCGCCGAGCTGACGCGCCGCTCGGGCGCCGCCAAGCCGTACTTTGCGATCGAGAACGGCGCGCTGGCGCTGCGCAACGTGCCGGTGCCGCCGCCTGAAGCGGCGCGGCTCGATCTCGTACGCCGCGTGCTCGGCTATTCCTTCCTGATCGACCTGGTGATGCGCCGCCTCGACCTGCTCGACTATTGGTACGCCGGCGTCACGCTGGAGCATCGCGCGCATCGCGACGGCGAGCGGGTCGCCTGCCTGCTGATGGCCCGGCTGGCGGCGCTGCCGACACGCACCGTCCTGGTCGCGCAGTACACGCCCGGCGCCTGGCGGGACGAGGCCGACCGGCGCGAGCAGCGCCGCCTCGTCGCGCATGTCGCGGGCTGCGCGAAGGCGGCGAAGCTCGACGTGCTCGACACCTTCGAGGCGATCGAGCGCGCGGTCGTGAAGGACGGCGTCGCCCCCTACTACATCAACTGGCACATGAACGACGCCGGCAACGCGCTGACGGCGACGCTGATCGCGCGGCATCTGACGGCGCCGCGCTGATGCGCGACGCCCTGGTCAACAGCGCCGTCCTGCTGGTCAGCGTCGTCGTCGGCCTGATCGGCTGCGAGATCGGCGTCCGCCTGCTGAGCGGCAGCGACAGGGGATGGGAGTTCCACAACTATGTCGCCGACCAGGGGCAATGGGTCGGCCGCTGGCGCACCATGCGGCCCGACCCGCTGCTGGGCTACATCCCGCGCGATGGCTACAGCGGCAGCGACAACGGCTATCACGTGCACATCACATACGGCGCCGACGGCTTTCGCCTGCACCGCCAGGGCAAGCCGCCGTCGACGATGGAGCCGCCGATCCTCGTCGTCGGCGATTCCTTCGCCATGGGCGCGGAGGTCGGCGACGACGAGAGCTGGGCGGCCTATATGGAGGAGGCGCTCGACCGGCGCGTGCTGACCGGCGGCGTGCCGGGCTACGGCATCGACCAGGTGGTGCTGCGTGCCGAGTCGCTGATCGGCAAGTACAGGCCCGACACGCTGATCGTCGGCCTGATCGCCGACGACGTCGAACGCGCGCGCATGCGCATCCTCTGGGGCATGCCGAAGCCCTACTTCGAGATCGAGGATGGCAAGCTCGTGCTGCGCAACGTGCCGCTCAGCGCGCCAGATCCCAATCCGCGGGTCGACCTGTTGCGCCGCGTGCTGGGCTACTCCTACCTCATGGATGTCGCCGTGCGGCGGCTGGGCCACGAGGCATGGTGGTGGCGCGGCCAGCCCGGCCATATCGAGCCGGCGCACGACTATGGCGACAAGGTCGCCTGCCTGCTGATGGACCGGCTGGCCGCGCTGCGCGACCAGCACAAGACCAGGGTCGTGCTGGTCGCGCAGTATTCGATCCAGGCCTGGGAGGCCGAGCATCTCCGCCGGCACGAGGTCGCCGTCGTGCGCGCCGTCGCCGACTGCGCGCGGGTGCGCGGTATCGACACCATCGACACCTATGCCGCCGTCGCCGAGGCGGTGCGCGCGCACGGTATCGCGGGGTCCTACACCGGCATCCACATGAACCCGGCCGGCAATCGTCTGACCGCCAGGCTGATCCTGGACTGGCTCGAGGCGCAGAAATAGCCCGCCGGCCGCGACGACACACACGACACAATTCAGCGGGCCCCACGACACGGCCACGGCATCTGCCGCGGGCATCCTCCCCCCATCGAAAACGCCATCGGGGAGCCGCTCAGACGCTCCCCGGTCAACCGGAGGAGCCTCCCATGTCCGTCGAATCCATCGTCGCCGCCTTCGCAAATGGCCCCAAGACCGGCGCCTTCCCCCATCTCAGCCACACCGAGGTTCTGCAGGGCATCAGGAACCGGCTCGCCAATCCGGACATGATCAACCAGGGCGACGCCAGCCTGTGCGGGCCCGCCAGCTTCCTCTACTGCCTGCTCAAGGACGACCCGGAAGCCTGGGTCACCTACGTCACCCAGATGTGGCTGACGGGCAGCGCGCGCATCGGCAAGCTGGAGGTCAAGCCGTCCAAGGACTGCCGCAACGCCAACCCGCCGGGTGTCAAGGCGGTCGACTGGGTGGCGCTCGCGAGCCTGCGCGACTCCGAGAACACCTTGTTCGACTACCAATCCTCGTCCAACGAAGTCGGCGGCATCACCATGCCCCGCACGATGGCGAGCTGGTTCGAGAAGGCCGGCTACAAGCAGGTCACCAACGAGACCAACCTGTTCGTCACCAAGGGCGCCGACTCGCTCAAGACGGCGCTGGGGCTCGCCGGGCAAAGACGCCGCGTCTGCATGTTGATCAACGCCCGGATGATCGCCCGCGACGGCGGCGTATCGGGCTTCTTCAGCACGGCGAACCACTGGGTCGTGCTGCAGGGTGGCGCCGGCATCACCGGCGAGCAGGCCAGCCTCGATATCTGGTCGTGGGGCGCGTCCAACACCCACGGCTTCCGCAAAGCCGAGCGCGTCCTGACCAACCACTACGGCTACGTCTCGGCGATGCGCGCCCGCGCCGCCTGAGATATCGACACGAGCACACGGAGAGACCCATGTCCGACGAACGGATCCCCTACGGCCTTTGGTTCCGGCGCTACGCGCCCTTCACCACCTTCGGCGACATCGGTGTCGGCACTTTCGAGGGCGACACGC
Organism: Alphaproteobacteria bacterium; assembly: GCA_016869975.1. Taxonomy (GTDB): domain Bacteria; phylum Pseudomonadota; class Alphaproteobacteria; order Reyranellales; family Reyranellaceae; genus JAFAZJ01. Next base: position 5,214 of record VGCZ01000070.1, on the reverse strand, counting down.
GCACCCAGGCGTCGGGCTCGATCAGCGACACCTCGCGCACCTACGGCTGTGTCTATTTCGACAGCTCCCGGGCCGTGCGCGCCATCGGCGGCAGCAGCGGCACGATCCTCTTCGGGACGTTCGGCGGATCGATCCACGGTATGGCGGACGTCAAGACAGTGTTCCGCCGGATCCTGTCGAAGAGTGGCGCCATCGAGTTCAGCGCCAGCACCGAAGGCGGCAATCCGCTGGTGCCCGGCGCGCCAGAGATCGACACCATGGTGACCGCCAAGATCGATTTCTCGACCGCGAACCGCATGACCATCAGCGGCGAGGTCCACGGCGACAACTTCCCGAACCTCGAGGTTTTCGTCCACTGCTACCGCTCGCGTACCAGCGCGATCCTGGTCGACGGCCGGACCACCGGCGGCCGCGACTCCGGTCCGGGCACACGCCTCTTCGGCTCTCACGCGACGCATCGCATCGCCAAGTTCGACGCCGCGTTGTCGCTCGACGGCTCGGGACGCCTGACCGGCGCCTACAAGGCGACGTCCAGCACCTTGACCGACTACCCCTCGATCAAGCCGCTCCAGCGCGAGATGGGGCTGAAGCTGTAGGGCGACGAGCCCAAGATCGACATGGCGCCGTCGCCCCGAGCGCAACCTCGCTGCGCTTGGGGCGACAGGTACGTCCGATCGACCGCTCGATCCCCCGGCGCTGGCGATACCTACATGTTCTGCCGGTAGTTCGGCGCCTCGCGCATGATGTCGACATCGTGCACGTGGCTTTCGCGCAGGCCCGAGCCGGTGATCTTCAGGAAGCGGCAGTTCGTCTGCATCTCGGCGATCGAGCCGTTGCCGGTGTAGCCCATCGCCGCCTTCAGCCCGCCGACCAGCTGATGGATGACGTTGCCGACCGGGCCCTTGTAGCCGACGCGGCCCTCGATGCCTTCGGGAACCAGCTTCAGCGAGTCGGCGACTTCCTGCTGGAAGTAGCGGTCGGCCGAGCCGCGCGCCATGGCGCCGAGCGAGCCCATGCCGCGATAGGATTTGTAGGAACGGCCCTGGTAGAGGAAGACCTCGCCCGGGCTCTCGTCGGTGCCGGCGAGCAGTGAGCCGATCATGGCGACGTCGGCGCCGGCGGCGATCGCCTTGGCAAGGTCGCCGGAATACTTGATGCCGCCATCGGCGATCGCCGGCACGCCCGCGGCGTGGCAGACCTCGGCCGATTCCATGATCGCGGTGAGCTGCGGCACGCCGACGCCAGCGACGATGCGGGTGGTGCAAATCGAGCCCGGGCCGATGCCGATTTTCACCGCGTCGGCGCCGGCGTCGATCAGCGCGCGTGCGCCTTCGGCGGTGGCGACGTTGCCGGCGATCACCTGGGCGTAGTTGCTGAGCTTCTTGATGCGGGTGACCGAGTCGAGCACGCCCCTGGAATGGCCATGCGCGGTGTCGACGATGATGATGTCGACATCGGCGTCGAGCAGCGCCTCGGCCCGGCGATAGCCGTCGTCGCCCACGCCGGTGGCGGCGGCGACGCGCAGGCGGCCCTTCTCGTCCTTGCAGGCGTGCGGGTGCTTGTTGGCCTTCTCGATGTCCTTCACCGTGATCAGGCCGACGCAGCGATAGTCGTTGTCGACCACCAGCAGCTTCTCGATACGGCGCTGGTGCAGCAGACGCTTGGCCTCGTCGCGGCTGACGCCTTCGCGCACCGTGACCAGGCGATCCTTGGTCATCAGGGAACTCACGAGCGCGCTCTCGTCGGTGGCGAAGCGCACGTCGCGGTTGGTGAGGATGCCGGCGAGCTTGCCGCTCTTCTCGACCACCGGCACGCCGGAGATGTTGTACGCCGACATCAACTTCAGCGCGTCGGCCAAGGTGGCGTCGGGCTCGATGGTCAGCGGGTTGACCACCATGCCGCTTTCGAACTTCTTGACCTTGCGCACCTCGTCGGCCTGCGCCGCGATGTCGAGATTCTTGTGCACCACGCCCAGCCCACCGACCTGCGCCATGGCGATCGCCATGTTGGCCTCGGTGACCGTGTCCATCGCCGCCGAGATCAGCGGAATACCGAGCTCGACCGTGCGCGTGAGCCTTGTCTTGGTCTGGGTCTGGTGCGGGAGGACCGCCGAGGCGGCCGGCTTCAGGAGGACGTCGTCGAACGTCAGCGCTTCCTGAATGTCCATGGCCACCTCGTCCAGCGATGGGTGGCGCCATCGCCACCCGCGTTTCCCTTGGGATGGCGCGCCATCATACACATCGCGGCTGCAAAGCCAAGGACCTCGCTAGATATTGTGTCTCGCTTGTTCAGAGGGGATGTGGCGATTCATTGCGTCGCGTCAGGTTTCGGCGCAATGAACCGCGTCCTTCGGGCCGTCGGCCTAGCCGCTACATCCCGCCGATGAAGTCGCGCTTGCCGACCTCCACACCAATGCTGCGCAGGATCGCGTAGGCCGTGGTGACGTGGAAATAGAAGTTCGGCATGGCGAAGTGCAGCAGATAGACCTCGCCCTTGAAGGTCATCGGGTTGCCGCCGATGGTGCGCGTGATGTCGCGGCCCTCGCTGCCGTCGATCTGCTCGCGCTTGAAGCCGCTGATGTAAGCCAGCGTCTTGTCGATGCGGGCCTTGCAGTCGGCGAGCGTCGCCTCGGTGTCGTCGTACTTCGGCGGCTCGACGCCGGACAGCAACGCCGGCGTGCCCTTGGCGAAGTCGGCGGCGATCTGGATCTGCCGCACGAAGGGCAGCATGTCGGGATAGAGCCTGAGCTGCAGCACGACGGCGTCCTGCATCTTCTTCGACGCCGCGAAGGCCGCACCCTTGTCGAGCACATTGCCAAGCGCCCTGAGCTGACGCTGGAAGACCGGCACCGAGGCCGAATACATGCTGATGGTCATGATGATCTCTCCTCTTGTCTCTTCCTTCCCCCCGCGGATGCGGGGAGAAGGAAGCGCTATCTCTCCCCTGCACCACCCCGAAAGCCGGTGGCGACGACGTACATCTCCGCCGAGTCGGCACGGCTGGCCGGCGGCTTGATGTGCTTGACCTTCTCGAAGTCGCGCTTGAGCCGCTCCAGCAGCCCGCGCTCGGTGCCGCCGCGCAGCACCTTGGCGACGTAGACGCCGCCCGGCCGCAGCACTTCGCGCGCGAAGTCGTGCGCCGCCTCGGCCAGCGCCATGATGCGTGCGTGGTCGGTCTGCGGATGGCCCGTCGCGGCAGCGGCCATGTCGCTCAGCACCACGTCGGTCGGCCCGCCGAGCTTCGCCCGCAGCATCGCGGGCGCGTCGTCGGCCATGAAATCGTGGTGCAGGATCTCGGCGCCGGCGATCGGATCAATGGCGGTGATGTCGATACCGACCACCTGCCCGCCCTTCTCCGGCTTCACGCGCTCGACCGCGACCTGGGTCCAGCCGCCCGGCGCGCAGCCGAGATCGACCACGCGCACGCCCGGCTTGAGGAAGCGCAGTTCGTCGTCGATCTCGCGCAGCTTGAAAGCGGCACGCGAGCGATAGCCCTGGCGCTTGGCCTCCTGCACATAGGGATCGTTGAGCTGGCGCTCGAGCCACAGGGTCGAGCCGATCTTGCGGCCGCGTGCGGTCTTCACGCGCACGGTCTGGCCGCGGCCGGTGAAGCGGGTGCCTCCCTTGCCGGCCTGTTTCTTCGCCGCCATGGTCAGCAATCGGCGCGCGCGTGCAGCGGATCGGCTTCGCGATCGGCCTCGCGCATCAGGTCGGCCAGCACGCCCTCGCGCAGGCCGCGATCGGCGACGCGGATGGAGCCCACCGGCCACATCCGGCAGACCGCCTCGAAGATGGCGCCGCCGGCCAGTGCCAGGTCGGCGCGGTCGTGGCCGATGCACGGCACCTGGGTCAGCTCGCGCACCGACATGCGCGAGAGCTCGGCGCCGATGCGCAGCACCGTGTCGCGCGCCAGCGACGCGCCGTCGACGGCGGCGCGGCTGTAGCGGCGCAGACCGAGATGGTGGGCCGCCATGGTGGTGACCGTGCCCGAGGCGCCGATCATCTGCACCTCGCCGGCGCCGGCGCGCTCGTGCACGCTGTTGGCGGCGCAGAACGGCTTGAGCGCGTCCTGGATCAGGCCGACCATGCCGTCATAGACGCCGTTCTCGAGCGGCCGCTCGCGCGGCTGGCCGCACAGCATCGACTCGGTGAGCGTCACCACGCCCCAGGGGATCGACACCATGTCGATGATGCCCAGTTCCACGCCGCAGGGCAGGTCGGGCCGCGCCCGCACCATGACCCAGACGACCTCGGTCGAGCCGCCGCCGATATCGACCAGCAGCGCGTAGGGCCGCGCCGGGTCGATCAGCGACTGGCAGCTCGCCAGCGCCAATCGCGCCTCCTCGGCGGCGCTGATGATCTCGAGCTTCAGCCCGACGCGCTCGCGTACCGCCGACAGAAAATCCGCGCCATTGGCGGCGCGGCGGCAGGCTTCGGTGGCGATGTGGCGCGAGCGCGTGACGCCGGCGCGCTGGATTTTCGCGGCGCAGACCTCCAGCGCGTCGAGCGTGCGATCGATCGCCTGCTCGCACAGCCGCTCGCGATCACCGATGCCCTCGCCCAACCGCACCGGGCGCGAGAAGGCGTCGACAACATCGAAACCGGTGGCCGAGGCACGCGCGATCAGCAGGCGGCAATTGTTGGTGCCGAGATCGATCGCGGCATAGGTATGGGCGAACCGGCCGCGCCGCCACCCGCCTATGTGCTCCGCTGTCGTCACCGCCGCCCCGTTTTCTGCGTCCCCACGTCAGTCGGTCATCGTAGCGCCAAGGCCTTCTGGCGGCGAGGGAAATTCAGCCAGCACGGTCGCGCCGACGCTCGATCGACACCGCACACCGGGTCGCGGCGGCTCTGGATTGCTCGCCACAGAAGTCTGTCGCGAGCCGACGCGCGGCAGCGGTGGCGTGACCCGCACCTGGAGCGCCACGCAAGACCACGCGGTTTGGTCCCCGGCCAGCCCAAGCTCGGTTGGTTCCCAAGGTTGATCGCCAGCCCGACTTGCGCGCCGGCGCGCCGCTTCCGCGCGCTGGCCGGCGGGCCCGAAACGGCCCTGTCGAGCGCTTGCAAAGCCGGCTTCCGGCCGCTACATCCCTGCCCGGCCGACGGCCCCTGCTGGGGGATAGTTTAACGGTAGAACAACCGGCTCTGACCCGGTTAGTCTAGGTTCGAATCCTGGTCCCCCAGCCACGGCAGCTAGTAGGCCCTTGAATTTCAG
>VGCZ01000069.1 GCA_016869975.1 Alphaproteobacteria bacterium | reverse complement strand
GACGTCTACACCGGACGCGGTCAGGCCATTCTGGAAAGGAGGGAAGCGATCAAGCGCAGGACCATCGAGTACCGCCGCTTGCTGCACCGGCAAGCGGCCGCCTAAACTGACAGCCTAGATGCGCCAAAGCCTCCGTTAACAGAAACCTCAGAACGTCCCGTTTGTTCTGACGACGGACACGCTCCGAGATCATCGGCCTGTACCGCTTCAAGCTGCACCGCTTGCGACGCGTCCTCGCCGAGGGCCGCGCGCCGGCGGCCGAGCTGGACGCGGCGCGGCGCGAACTCGTGGAACTGCGCAGCCACGACTACCGCGGCACCGCCGTCGAGGAGAGCGCCCCGCTCGCGGCGTTCTGGGAGAAATGGCGTGGCCACTACGGCGACAGCGGCCTGCGCCATCCGCGCGGCGACCGCCTGCTGACCGAGCTCGCGCTGTGGGCGATGCGCGAGTTGCGGCCGCGGCTGATGATGATCAACTATCAGGACCCCGACTACGTGCACTGGGGCAACGCCACGCACTACACGCGCGCCATCGCCGTCATCGACCAGGGACTAGAGCGCCTCGACGCCGCGATCGCCGCCGACCCGTTCTATCGTGGCCGCACGGTGATGGTCGTGGTGCCGGATTGCGGGCGCGACGCCAATCCGCTGATGGCGGTGCCGTACCAGCACCATTTCAACTCGCGCACCGCGCACGAGATCTTCGCGCTGTTCGTCGGCGCCGGCATCGCCGCCGGCCGCACCGTCGCCACAGCGGTCGATCAAACCAGCGTCGCCGCCACCATCGGCGCGCTGACCTCGGTGACGGTCGGCGCCGAGGGTCGGGTGCTCTCCGAGATAGCGCCGTGACGGCACGCGCGGAATCGCCTGCCATCGTCCCAGTATCCGGCGGCCGCCTCGGCGCGCTCGCCGCGACGCTCGCGGCGGTGGCGCTGGCGCTGACGCCGATCACGGCCGTCCTGACGCTGGGCTGGCTGGTTCGCCTGGCGCGGCGCGAGGCGATGATCGCGCTGCTGTCGCAGGGCTGGGCGCTGCGGCGCCGGCAGGCGATCGCCGATCTGGCGCGGGCGCCGGACACCGAAATCGCCTTCCCCGGTTTCCTGCGCGGCCTGTGGCGCGCCTTCACCGCGGGCGTCTTCGCCACGGTCGGGATCACCATGCTTATGCTACCCGCCTCGGCGCTGCTGGCGCTGTCCTGGTGGGCGGGTTGGGAGAACTCCTTCAACAAGGGTTACGAGCAGGCCTGGGTCGGGCCGGCGCTGGGTCTCGCCGGCACGCTGATCGCAGCCGCGACGCTGCTCCACGCGCCGATGCTGACGGCGCATGCCGCGGTGGAGCGGCGGCTGGCGGCGTTCCTGGAATTCGGCGTCGCGCGCCGCCTCATTGGCGCGGTGCGCTGGCGCTATCTCGCGCTCGGCGTCGCCAGCGTCGTCGCCGCCCTGCCGCCGCTCGCGATACAGGCGGGTTTCGCGTTCATGGCCAACGCCACCGACGATGCCACCGCGCGCGAGGCGGGTACGCGGCTGCATGGATTCGCGACCGTCTACCTCGTCCTTGTCGTGACCGTGCTGCGGCTGTGGGCGGCACGTCTTTACGCCCGTGCGGTCCTGGCGATCTGGCCGGCCGGCCGCCTGCGCGATCTCGCACCCGCGCTGGGCATCGCACCATCGTCCCGCCCGGCCCCACCGCCGAAGCGGAGGCTGGCGGCGCTGGTCACCGGCGTCGTCGGATTCGCCGTCTGGGTGGCTTTCATTCTCGCGCTCTACGTCGCGCAGTTCGCCAACCATGCATGGTGGAACTGGTTCAGCCAGCCCATCGTCGGCCTGCCCTGGGTGTTCCGCGTCCTGTAGCCGGGCGGATGGTCAAACGGTCCGCTCGATGCCGACAACGGCGGAATCGGCGTGGTCCGGTCGCCATCTCTTGCTAAGCTTGTTCCATCCGATGTCACGAAGGATGAGGCCGCCATGTCCGACGCGCAGCTCGCCCCCAACATGCCCAAGTGGATGGTCGACCACACCGAGCTCTACCTCAAGAGCGGCGGCAAGGACGGCCACATGTACAAGATCAATCTGCCCAATCTGCCGGAGCGCGAGGTGCCCTCGCTGCTGCTGACCACGGTCGGCCGCAAGTCGGGCAAGAAGTATCTGTTCCCGCTGTTCTACGGCCGTCATGGCGGCAGCTACTACATCGTCGCCTCGAAGGGTGGCGCGCCGGAGCATCCCGGCTGGTTCCAGAACATCGCCGCCAACCCCGAGGTCGAGATCCAGGTCGGCACCGAGAAGATGAAGGCCAAGGCCCGTGTAGCCGAGGGCGCCGAGCGCCAGGCGATGTGGACCGACGCTCTCAAGTTCTGGCCACCCTATGCCGACTACCAGGTGAAGGCCGGCTCGCGCCAGATCCCGGTGGTCGTGCTCGACCCGATCCGGTAGGCGCTACGCGTCGAAGAACACCGTCTCGCGCTCGCCTTGCATGTGGATGTCGAAGCGGTAGCTGTCGCCTTCGCGCTTCGCGATCAGCGTGTCGCGCCGTTCGGCCGGCACGCTTTGCAGCACCGGGTCGGCGGCGTTGGCGGCCGCCTCGTCGGCGAAGTAGATGCGCGTATAGGCGTGCAGCAGCAGGCCGCGCATGAAGACGACGACGTTGATGTGCGGCGCCTGCGTCGCGTCGACACGGCCCGGCTTGATGGTGTCGAAGATGAAGCGGTGCTCGGGATCGGTGCCCGTCCCCATGCGGCCGAATCCCTTGAAGCGCGCGTTCGAGCCGCGCGGATCGGCGGGATGGGCGTAGCGCCCCTGTGAATCGGCCTGCCAGATCTCGATCATGGCATCGACCACCGTGTTGCCGGCGCCGTCGAAGACGCGGCCCTCGATGCGGATGCGTTCGCCCTCGGTGTCGGGCTGGCGCATCGCCCCTGACGCGATGCTGGTCATGGAATAACCGTACTGCTCGGGCGTCAGGCCATAGGCGAAGTACGGGCCGACGGTCTGCGACGGCGTCTGCTTCAGCGCCATGGCTCAGCGCTCCATCGGCGTGGCGTCGCGGCCGCGCAGCACGATGTCGAAGACGTAGCCCAGCGCGTAGCCGGGCTGGGTGACGTCGATCGAGAACGTCGACACCAGTAGCTCGCGCGAACCCGCCGGCGTCGCGTTGTAGATCGGATCGAGCGCCAGCAGCGGATCGCCGGGAAAGTACATCTGCGTCACCAGCCGGGTCAGGAAGCTCGGCCCGAACAGCGAGAAATGGATATGCGCGGGCCGCCAGGCGTTGTGGTGGTTGGGCCAGGGATAGGCGCCGGGCTTGATGCTCATGAACTTGTAGCGGCCCTCGGCGTCGCTGACGCAGCGGCCACCGCCGAAGAAATTGGGATCGAGCGGCGCGTCGTGCTGGTCGGCCGCGTGGATATAGCGGCCGGCCGCGTTGCACTGCCACACCTCGACCAAAGCGTCGGGCACCGGCCGGCCATTCTCGTCGAGCACGCGGCCGGTGACGATGATGCGCTCGCCCTGCGGCTCGCCGGCCTTGCGGCCGTTGCGCGTCAGATCGGCATCGAGTTCGCCGACGCTCTCGTGGCCGTAGACCGGGCCGGTGAGTTCCGACAGCGTCTGCTTCAGCGGGATCAGCGCGCGGGTCGGCGCGCGCAGCGGCGTCGACTTGTATTCGGGCGACAGATAGGCCGGTTGCGTCGACCAGTCGCGCGGATTGTAGGCGTCCATCGTCTCCTCCTCCGCCACCGCTCAGTACGGCAGGCCGACATAGTTCTCGGCCAGCGCCGTGCGTGCCGCGCGCGATCCGATCAGGTACTCCAGCTCGGCAAGCTGCATGCGCGCCTCGAACGAGTCGGGATCGTGGAACTTGTGCAGCATCGAGGTCAGCCACCACGAGAAGCGCTCGGCTTTCCACACGCGCGCCAGCGCCATGGAAGAATAGGCGTCGAGCAGATAGTCGTCGCCGCTTCGGTAGCGCGACCTGAACGCGCGCGACAGGTAGTACACGTCGGAGGCGGCGAGGTTGAGGCCCTTGGCGCCGGTCGGCGGCACGATGTGCGCGGCGTCGCCGGCGAGAAACAGACGGCCCCAGCGCATCGGCTCGGACACGAAACTGCGCAGCGGCGCCACGCTCTTCTCGATCGAGGGGCCCGTGGTCATCGACACGCCCAGCCTGAGCTTCAGCTCTTCCCAGATGCGCTCGTCCGGCCACTCCTCCAGCCTCTCGTCGATCCTGGACTGGATGTAATACCGGCTGCGGCGCGGCGAGCGCATGCTGGCCAGCGCGAAGCCGCGCTCGTGCGCGGCGTAGATCAGCTCGTGCGAAGCCGGCGGCACGTCGGCGAGGATGCCCAACCAGCCAAAAGGATAGGTGCGGTCGTAGGTGCGCAGCAGATGCCGCGGGATGGTCTGGCGGCTCACGCCGTGATAGCCGTCGCAGCCCGCGACGTAGTCGCAGCGCAGGGTATGAAGCGCGTCGTCCTTGCGGTAGGTCAGCCAGGGCGCGTCGCCGTCCGCGCCGTGGATCGCGACATCGGCGGCCTCGAACACCAGCGGCCGTCCGACCGCCAGACGCGCCTCGATCAGGTCGCGCGTGACCTCGGTCTGGCCGTAGACCGTGACCGTCTTGCCGACAAGGTCGCGAAAGTCGACTCGGTGACGCTTGCCGAGAAAGGCGATCTCCACGCCGTCATGGACAAGCCCCTCGCGCTTGAGGCGCGCATCGACACCGACTTCGTGCAGCATGTCGACGGTGCCCTGCTCCAGCACCCCGGCGCGAATTCGGTTCTCGACATAGGTGCGATCCTGGCGCTCGAGGATGACGCTATCGACGCCGGCCACGTGCAGCATCTGGCCAAGCAGCAGACCGGCCGGACCTGCGCCGATGATGGCGACCTGGGTTCGTATCTCAGCCATCGCGGAACTTCGCGATCACGGCATCGGGGATCGGCTGGGATTTCAGGCGGTGGGGATCGTCGGGATGCCGGCCCGACCACACGCGCGTCTCGAAGCCCTCGACCGCCAGTTCACCGCCGTTGAGCAGACGATGGTTGACGTCAAAACTGGAGCGGCGGAACTCGGCGATCGAGCTCTCGATCACCACGATGTCGCCGAACTTGGCCGGCCGCAGGAACTTCGCTCGCGACTCGACCAGCGGGAAGCCGACGAAATCGAAGGCCTTGATCATCTCGTGCTTGCGCAGGCCGACATGGGCGAAGAGCCCGGCCGTGCAGTGATCAAACCACTCGAAGAAGCGCGGGTTGAAGACGATGCCGGCCGGATCGCAGTGCCCCCACTCGATCTCGATCCGCCGCGTGGCGACAATCATATCTGCGAGTACCCCGAGCCCACCGAGTCGACGCCGCGGCCGGCGGCCTTCTCGATCCAACCGAATTCCTTGAGGATCTGCTGGCTGTAGGTGACGCGGCCATTGACCTTCGATGCCGGCTCGCTCGCTAGCAGGAGCGCGGCGCGTGCCATCATGCTGGGCGGCTCGCCCCTGGGATCGTCGATACCCGTCACCAGCTTGTGGTGGACAGTGCCGGGCGTCGGCACGACACGCGAGGGCGACAGGGCGGAGATCGCGATGCCGCCATGCGCCGACATCTCCTGCGCCAGGCCCTGGGTGAAGCGCTCCAGCGCCGCCTTGGTGGCGCCGTACATCACGCCGCCGCGCACCGTCTTGTCCTCGTAGGGACCGCGGCCCGGCCCGATCGCCGAGCCCGAACTGATATTGACGATGGCGCCGGCCTTCCGCGCGATCATGTCCGGCAGCACGGCCTTGCTGAGTATGAACGGGCCATGCACGTTGACCGCGAACGCCTTGATCCAGCGGTTCGTCGGATAGGTCTCGGTCGGCAGGTAGTAGTTCAGCGCGGCGTTATTGACGAGGATGTCGATCGGCCCGTAGGCCTTGCGCGCCGCGTCGGCGAGCTTGATGCACTCGTCATCGACGGAGACATCGGCGGCGACGGCGCTGGCCTCGCCTCCCCTGGCCTTGATCTCGGCGACCGTGCGTCCGAGGGAGCCCTCGAACATGTGGTCGCCTTCCTTCAGTGTGCGGGCGGCGACCACGACCTTCGCGCCTTCGGCGGCGAAGAGTTCGGCGATCGCTTGGCCTATGCCGCGGCTGGCGCCGGTGACGATCGCCACCTTGCCGTCGAGCTTGCCCATCGTCCCCTCCCGGCCGGCGCTTCCCCTTCGGAGCGCCGGTGCGGACGGAGTATCGGGCAGGCCGACGAAAGATTCGAGGGTCTCAGTGGACCTGCGCGCGCATCGCCGGCAGCTTCGGCATCGACCAGGCGGCGACCTCGACCCGGCGCTGGCCGGCGGCCGAGCCGCGCGCGGTGGCGCTGCCCTCGATCTCGTGCAGCGACCCGCCGTTGAGGTGGCCCGCGCTCAGCAGGCCCACCGGCGGCAGGTCGACATTGAGGCGCTCGTAGGTGTAGCGGCCTTCGAACACCGTCGGCATGCCACGCTCGGCGACGAAGACATCGACACGCTCGTGCGGCTCGACGATCAGCAGGATGCCCGGCTCGTACCAGGTACCGCCGCTGCGGGCCATGTGCCCCTCTTCCACGAAGAACGTCTTGACCATAGCTGCTCTCGCCTTCCGCTCAGCCGCTCCGCGATTGCGGTTCGTAAAACTGAGCACTCACTCTCTATGCCCAATGCATAGAACGAGCACTCACTCATAGTCAAGCGAGAGTTATCCACAGACTTGACTTTTCCCGCACCGGCCTCACGAAAAACGTCCCGCCGCGAACCCGGCGGGACGTTAACCGTCAGAAAAGACTTATGATTCGACCTAGGCCGGCAGCTTCGAACGCACCAGCTTGCCGGGCAAATTTCCCGTCGGTTCGTTGTCGCGCAGCAGGGTCTGGCCGTTGACCACCGTCGCCCGGATGCCATGCGCCTTCTGGCGCAGACGCTTGGCGCCGGCCGGCAGATCGGTAACGACCTCCGGCATCTGAGGTCCGACGGTCTTGGGATCGAACACCACCATGTCGGCCGCCATGCCCTCGCGCAACAGACCGCGATCGTGGAAGCCGAACTGGGTGGCGGTATCGCAGGTGATCATCTTCACCGCTTCCTCGAGCGTGAAGGCCTGCTTCTCGCGCACCCAATGGCTGAGCAGATGCGTCTGCAGCGAGGAGTCCATGATCTGCGAGACATGCGCGCCGGAGTCGGAGAAGGTCACCACAGAGCGGGGATGCTTCATCAGCTCCAGCGCCGCCGACTGGTCCTCGTTGGCGATCGGCTGGATCATGAAGAACTTCATGTCGCGCTCGAGCGCCATGTCGATCATCACGTCCACAGGATGCGTGTTGCGCTGGCGCGCCAGCTCGGCCATCGACCGGTGCGGACCCCCGATGGTCTCCATGGCGTAGACGTATTCCCACGACGGCGGCCGCGCCTCGGTGCCGAACACCTGCGGGCCGTCATAGGGGCGCGAGGCGATCTCGACCAGGCGACGGCGCTTCTCCGGGTCTTGCAGCGCCTTCTTCTGCTCCGATAGCGGCAACGCCCGGATCTCGCGCCAGTACTCCCATTTGTCGAACGGCAGGTGGGTCTCGAACGACAGCAGCACGTTGAGCGCGCGGCTGTGCACCTGCGCGAACAGGCGGCCGCCCATCTGCGCCGCCTTCTCGATGATGTCGAAGGTGCCGCGCCAGGCGCCGGGCTTCTGGCGGCGGCTGAACAGGCCGAAGGTGATCGGCCGGCCGCTCGACGCGGAGAGCCTGGCGAGATCATTGTAGTACTTGATCGCCTTTTCGCTGTCGGCGCCCGACGGCTCGCCCGCGACCTCGACCAGGCCGGTACCCAGCTCGCCCATGGCATGCACCAGTGCCTCGAACTCGCCCCAGGTCGCGAGGCGAGACGCCACGGGCTTATCGTCGGAGGTCTGGTGGTTGACGCTGCGTGTGGTCGAAAAGCCGTAGGCGCCGGCGCGTACCGCCTCCTTGAGATGATGCACCATCGCCTTCATGTCGGCTTCGCTCGCTTCCTCGGTGAAGGCACGTTGGCCCATCACATAGGTGCGCAGCGCGCAATGGCCGATATAGCCGGCGTAGTTGATGCCCTTGGGCAACGACTCCAGCACGTCGAGGAACTGCGGGAAGGTCTCCCAGCGCCACTTGATGCCCGCAAGCATGGCGGCGCGGCTGATGTCCTCGGCGCGCTCGAGGTTGCGGAAGACGAGGTCGGCCTCGCTCTCGCGGCAGGGCGCCAGGGTGAAGCCGCAATTGCCCATCACCACGGAAGTCACGCCCTGGTAGCAGGAGCTGGTGCCGATCGGATCCCAGAAGATCTGGGCGTCCATGTGGGTGTGGCCGTCGATGAAGCCCGGCGAGACGACATGACCCTCGGCGTCGATAGTCTCCTTGGCTCCGTTGCCGGGAATGCGCCCGATGGTGACGATGCGTCCATCCTTGACGCCGACGTCGCCGCGATAGCGCGGCAGGCCGGAGCCGTCGACGATCATGCCGTTGCGGATCACCAGATCGTACGCCATGGGCCGTTCCTCCCGGGATTTGTGAGCTTGAATGGTACACCGAGCCGAGCTTAGGTGCGGGGTCGCCAGCGAAAGCCTGCCCTGCGGCGACGGCATGCCGAAACGCTGCTAGTATTGATCCCAGGGAACCAGGAGACGGGCGATGAAGTACAATAGGATCTCGGCCGATTGCCACCTCGACATGCCCTGGATGCCGCCGGAGCTCTTCGTCAGTGAAGCCCCGCGCGAGCTGAAGGATCGCATGCCCTTCGTCACCGACACGCCGGAAGGCGCTAAATGGGTGACCAAGAGCGGATCGACCTTCGGCTTCAAGAACGGCGTCGGTCCGGCCGGCCAGAAATTCGTGCCCGGCAAGCACCATCGCGTCGACGTCATGGCCGAGACCGGCCTCTATGCCGACGGCGCCAAGGACATCCGCCGCGTCTCCGACCCGCATCTGCGCATCAAGGACCTCGATCGCGACAACGTCGACGCCGAGGTGATCTACGGCATTCTCGGCGCCGCCAGCCGCCTGAACGATCCCGAGGCGGCCAACGAGATGATGCGCATCTACAACAACTGGCTGAAGAGCTTCTGCAGCCACTATCCCGACCGGCATATCGGTCTCGCCTGCCTGCCATATGGCAATGTCGACGAGGCGGTGAAGGAGATCTACCGCGCCGCCAAGCTTGGGCTGCGTGGGCTCGAGCTATCTTGTTCCTGGGACATGGAGCCGATGTGGCATCCGATGTGGGATCCGCTGTGGGCGGCTGTCAACGACGTCGACCTGCCGCTGCACTTCCACACCTTCCCGACCATCCCGCCCAACACCATCGAGAAGCATGGCGGCCAGGTCGGCCGGCGCGTGTTCTTCACCGTGGTGTCCGGCTTCCAGATGAACCTGGTGAACATCCTGGCGGCGATGATGTCGGCCAACGTCTTCGAGCGCTATCCCAACATCCGCGTCGCCTTCGGCGAGAGCGGTTGCGGCTGGGTGCCCTACGCGCTCGACCGCATGGACTACGAGTGGGAAGACCGCTTCACGGATCTCGGTCTGAAGATGAAGCCCAGCGACTACTGGCGCCGCCAGTGCAAGGCGACCTTCCAGTTCGACCGCGTCGGCCTGAAGATCATCGAGGACATGGGCGCCGAAACCCTGATGTGGGGCTCCGACTACCCGCACGGCGACGGCGTCTGGCCGCAATCCGACAAGTACATCGCCGAGCAGTTCGCCCATCTGCCGGCGGCGATCACCAAGCAGATCACCTGCGACAACGCTGCGAAGTTCTACCGTCTGTCGAACTGATCCAGGACGCGCGGGCCGGGCGATTGCATCGTCGCGCCCGACCCGCGCCGCCGGTCCCACACGAGCAAATCGTTCTTGCGTCATAGGCTGCGCCAATTTGTTCGAAGGCGGCGTCGCGAGGCGCCGTTGGCCCTTATCTGCCGCCGGATCGCACTCGCAGGGCCTCGCGATAGGTGTTCTCCAGCGCTAGCGCCGTCGCACGCGCATCCATCAGCGGCGAGCCGAGAAGGCGCGCACGCATGCCGGATCGCAGCCGTGCCAGCGCATCGCGGTCGGCGGCCAATCGGGCGGCGATCTCGACATACTCGTCCAGGTCACCCGCGACAAAGTCCGCCAACCCGACCGCGCGCAGCAACGAGGCGCTGACCCGCGCTGCGTGGCGGCCGACGACGCCCAGGAGCGCGACCACCGGGACGCCCATCCACATCGCCTCGCAGGTCGTGGTCGTGCCGTTGTAGGGGAACGGATCCAGCGCGATGTCGACCTGCCCATACAGGCGATAGTGATCCGCGAGCATGCGGCTCTTGGGTACGCATTGAACGCGGCCTGGCGTTACGCCATGGGTAGCGAAACGCGCCAGCAGCCCGTCGGTCGCCGCTTGATCGATCGGGCTGGAACTCTTGATCATCAGCCGCGAACCGGGAACGGCTGCGAGGATTCGACTCCAGGTCGCCACCACCGAGGGCGACAGCTTCATGATGTTGTTGAACGAGCCGAAAGTGATGTGGCCCGCGGTCAGGCAAGGCGGCGACGGCTCGGGCTCCGACGCCTCGGGCGGCCCGGCATAGCAGAGGAAAACTGGGTCGAGCCGAAACAGGCGCTCGCTATGCAGCGTATCGCTCAGCCCCGGCGGATCGGCGACGGCGTCGGTGATGCGGAAATCGACGCGGCCCATGCCGGTCGTCGCCGGATAGCCGATCCAGGTCCCCTGCGCCGCCGCCGGCCGGCGGGCCAGCACACCCAGGCGATTGCCGTTGGAATGGCCGGCGAGGTCGACCAGCACGTCGATGCGATCGGCGACGATACGGCGCGCCACGTCGTCGTCGCTCACGCCGCAGGTCGTGAACCAACCCTGCGCATGGCTACGGATGACGCGGCTCACCTCGTCCTCGACCGCTACCTCGGCGTAGCAGAAGACTTCGACGGCGTCGCGACGATGCGCGGCGATGATCGGTGCGAAGAAATGCGCCACGGCATGGCTGCGGAAGTCGGGCGAGATGTAGCCGATCCGCAGCTTCCGTCCCTCGCCGCCGTCCCATACGACACCGGCGAGCGGCATCACACCCGCCTCGACCCGCTCGCCGATCGCGCGATGGGCATCGAAGATCGACTGCGGTGTCACGCCTTCGGCGTAGAGCAGGATATTGAGTCGCTCGCGCCGCGCTTCGATCATGTCGGGGGCGAGCGCGAGGCAGCGGTCGATCTCGACCAGGGCCTCGTCGATACGGCCCATCTTGTGCAGCAGGATGGCGAGGTTGAAGGCGGCGTTGGCCGAGCCGGTATGTAGCCGAACCGATTCCCGCAGCGCGCGTTCCGCCGCGCCGAATCGCACCCGGTCGGTCAGCAAGGTGCCAAGGTTGAGCCAGGCCTCGTGGAAGCGCGGCTCCAGCGCCACGGCGCGCTCCAGCAGCGAAGTGGCCTCGTCGGCCTGGCCGCGGATCAGCTTGGCGAGATTGTAGAGACCGACCGGATCGGACGGCGCCCGGGCGCAATAGGCGCGCAGCTTTGGCTCGGCGGTTTTCGTGTCGCCGCGCCGCAAGGCGTCGGCCGCCTCCATCAGCAGCTTCGCCTCGCGCGGTCCGGGCGGTCGGGGAGCGATACGCGGCGGGGTCATTCCCGCCAGCCTATATCAGCGCAGATGGCAGGCGACGAGCGTCTCGGGCGACTTGGCGGCCGGCTTGAGCGTCGGCTCCTCGACCTTGCACCGGTCGATCGCGTACGGACAGCGGGTGTGGAAGTGACAACCGCTGGGCCGATTCACCGGGCTGGGCACGTCGCCCTCGACCAGCCGCTTCTCGCGCTTGATAGCCGGATCAGGGACCGGGACCGCCGAAAGCAGCGCCTCGGTGTAGGGGTGCTGCGGCGAGGTGAAGATCGTCTTTTTCTCGGCGACCTCGACGATGCGGCCGAGATACATCACCGCCACGCGATGACTGATGTGCTCGACCACCGCGAGATTGTGCGAGATGAACAGGTAGGAGAGGTTCGAGCCGCGCTGCAGGTCCATCAGCAGGTTGATCACCTGCGCCTGGATCGACACGTCGAGCGCCGACACAGGCTCGTCGCCGACAATGACCTTGGGGCCCAGCGCCAGCGCGCGGGCGATGCAGATGCGTTGGCGCTGGCCGCCGGAGAATTCATGCGGAAAGTTCCGCATCTGCGCCGGGCGCAGGCCGACGCGCTCGAACAGGGCGGCGACCCGCTCGGCGCGTTCCTTGCCGCGCGAGATGCCGTGCACCATCAGCGGCTCGCCGACGATGTCGCCGGCCGACATGCGCGGGTTCAACGAGGAGAACGGGTCCTGGAAGATGATCTGCATCTGCCGGCGGTAGGGCCGCATCTCCGCCTTGCTCATGCGGCTGACATCGGCGCCGTCGACCATGATGCTGCCGGCGCTGGGCTCGATCAGGCGCAGCAGCAGGCGACCGACCGTCGACTTGCCGCAGCCGCTTTCGCCCACCAGCCCCAGCGTCTCGCCCTCGTAGATGGCGAAGCTCACGCCGTCGACGGCGTGCACGTGGCCCACCGTGCGTCGAAGCAGTCCCTTCTTGACCGGGAAATGCTTCTTGAGGTCGACGACCTCGACCGCGGGAATCCGTTGCTTCTGCGCCGCCTCAACCACGCGCCTCTCCCTTCGTCTTGCCGGCGTGCCAGCAGGCGGCCCAATGGCCGGAAACGTGCTCGACGTAGGGCGGATACTCTACGCGGCAGCGATCGTCGGCCATGGCGCAGCGCGGCGCGAAGGCGCAACCCGGCGGCAGGTCGTTGAGCGGCGGCACGGTACCGACGATCTCCTGCAGGCGCTCGCCGGTCTCGGTCTCCTCGCCTCGCATCAGGCCCAGCCGGGGGATCGAGCCCATCAGGCCGTGCGTATAGGGATGCAGCGGACGACCGAACAGCTCGCCGACCTCGGCCTCCTCGACCTTGCGGCCGGCGTACATCACCACCACGCGCCGCGCGGTCTCGGCGACAACGCCGAGGTCATGGGTGATCAGGATCACTGCGGCGCCGAGGTCGCGCTGCAACTCGACGATGAGCTGCAGGATCTGCGCCTGGATGGTGACATCGAGCGCCGTCGTCGGCTCGTCGGCGATCAGCACTTCGGGGTTGCAGGCCAGCGCCATGGCGATCATCACGCGCTGACGCATGCCGCCGGAAAGCTGGTGCGGATACTCCTTGGCGCGCTGCTCGGCCTCGGGGATCTTGACCTTCTTCAGCATCTCGATGGCGCGCGCCATGGCGTCGGCCTTCGAGAGCTTCTGGTGCAGGCGCAACGCTTCGGAAACCTGCCGGCCCACTGTCATGACGGGGTTCAGCGAGGTCATCGGCTCCTGGAAGATCATCGAGATCTGGTTGCCGCGCACGTCGCGCATCTTGGCTTCGTCGAGCTGGATCAGGTCGACGCCGTTGAGCTTGACGCTGCCCGCCACGATGCGGCCCGGTGGCGTCGGGATCAGACGGATCACGGAGAGGGCAGTGATGCTCTTGCCGCAGCCCGACTCGCCCACGATCGCCAAGGTCTCGCCCTTGCGCACGTGGAAGGAAACGTCGTCGACCGCCTTGACGATGCCGCGGCGGGTGTAGAACCAGGTGGTGAGACCTTCGACCTCGAGCGCAACATCGCTGTTGGTCCTGCTGACGGCGTCGGCGCGATGATCCGGCATACTTCGCTAGCTCCGCTGCCGTGGGTCGAGGATATCGCGCAAGGCGTCGCCCAACAGGTTGGTGCCGAAGACGATCAAGCTGATTGCCAGGCCGGGGAAGATCACCAGCCACGGCGCGCGGCGGACGTACTCCGCGGCCGATTCCGAAAGCATGCGCCCCCAGGACGGGTGCGGCTCGGGTACGCCCAGGCCGAGGAACGACAGCGACGCCTCGGTGAGGATCGCCGAACCGAGCTGCGCCGTGGCCAGCACGATCAGCGGCGCCAAGGTGTTAGGCAGCACGTGGCGGATGGCGATGCGGAACTCGCTCATGCCCACGGCGCGCGCCGCCTCGACGAACGGCATCTCGCGCAGCGACAGCGTGTTGGAGCGCACGATACGCGCCACGGTCGGCACCAGGGGGATGGCGATGGCGATGATGGTGTTGCGCAGAGATGGCCCGAGCGAGGCGGCCATGACCAGCGCCATGACCAGCAGCGGCAGCGACTGCATGATGTCGGACACGCGTTGCACGATGAGGTCGAACCAGCCGCCGATATAGCCGGACGCCAGGCCGACGATGACGCCGATGCCGCTGCCCAGGATCATCGCGCCGATGCCGACGGCGAGCGAGATGCGCGCGCCGTGCACGATGCGACTGAACATGTCGCGGCCCATGAAGTCGGCGCCCAGCCAATGGGTGGCGTTGGGCATCGACAACGAGGCGCGGGCGTTGGTGGCGAACGGATCCAGCGGCGCGATCCACGCAGCGAACAGCGCGCAGAAGACGAAGACCGCGAAGATCACCGCTCCGGCCGCTCCCAGGGGGTAGCGGCGGGCGAAGAACTTTATGTTCCCCCAGGTGGAGGAGATATTGGCGCCGGCGCGGATCAGCTCGGCTTGATGGTCGATTGCGGCCATGCTCGCCTCCTCAATCCGAGTACCGGATACGTGGATCGAGCACCACGTACGCCATATCGACCAGGAAGTTCACCACGACCACGACGAGCGCGATGAACAGCACGAGGTTCTGCACGATCGGGTAGTCGCGCCAGCGGATCGCCTCGACGAGGAAGCGGGCCACGCCGGGGATGTTGAACACCGTCTCGGTGACGATCAGGCCGCCCAGCAGGAAGGCCGCTTCGATGCCGATGATGGTGACCACCGGCAGCACGGCGTTACGCAGCGCGTGGCGGTAGTTCACCGATTGCTCGGTGGCGCCTTTCGAGCGCGCCGTGCGGATGTAGTCCTGCCGCAGCACCTCGAGCATCGACGATCGAGTCAATCGCATGATGATCGCCGAGGCCCGGAAGCCCACGGCGGCGGCGGGCACGAGATAGAGCGCCAGTTCCGCCCACAGGGTCTTGGGCGGCGACGTATAGATCGGGATGTCGCCGAACCATCGCACCGCGGCCATCAGGATCAGCAAGCCGAGCCAGAACGAGGGCAGCGACAGGCCGCTCAGGCTGACCACGCGCAGAAAGTAGTCGAGCGGCGTGTTCTGGCGCACGGCGCTGATCACGCCCAGTGGCACGCCGATCATGGCGGAGAACACCAGCGCCAGCACCGCGAGCTTGGCAGTGATCGGGATGCGCGGGCCAATCTCCTCGATGGTCGGCTTCTCCGAGACGTAGGAGTAGCCGAGATCGCCCTGGAACAGGCCGCCGATCCAGTGCGCGTACTGAGTCCATAGCGGCAGGTCGAGGCCGAGCTCCTTGGTGATCTTGGCCTTCTCGGCCGGGTCGACCATGCCCGCCGATTCGAAGAGGATGTCGGCGATGTTGCCGGGCACGATGCGCAACAACAGAAAGATGACGATCGACATCCCGAACAGGGTCAACGCCATCAGCAGCAGACGCCTGACGATATAGGAGCCCATGGGATCGGCCTGCGCGCTTTGGTTCCGGGAACGTGACGATGACTACTTTTCGAGCCAGACGTGCTCGAAGCGCCAGTGGTTGTAGATCGAGTTGACGGCGATGTTCACGCCCTTGACCTGGGGGTGCCAGCAGGTGGCGCCGCGGCCATGGGAGATCACCGGACGCGCGCCGTCCTCCTGCAGCTTCTTGTCGATCTCCCACACCAGCGCGCGCCGCTTCTCGAAGTCGGTCATCTGCGACTGCTGGTGC
>VGCZ01000068.1 GCA_016869975.1 Alphaproteobacteria bacterium | reverse complement strand
GAAAGAGGCGGGAGGGGTGTGTTTTGGTCGCTCATGCCGAGCAGAATACGCCCACTTCAGAAAACACCCCGTATTCCGCTTCTAGGAGCGTCGAATGGGGGCAGGAAGTTGCTGGGAGACAGGCTTTTCTGTCTTCGGGCCGCGCCGCTCCAGCGACGCATCAACAGCGCCGATGGAGCGGCGCGGCGCGAGAACCATGAACATCGCTGACATACTGGAGGCGCGCCAAACCCTTCGGGGGGAAAACGACCGTGAGGTCGGCGCTGTTTCAGTTCGGCCCAGGTCGCGGGCGAGGAGACTCAGGACGACGGGTAGGTTTGGGAGCGTCGGCGCTCCCAGTTAGCGCTTGCGCGTGCCTTGGGAGATCGCGGCGCTGATCTTGCGGCCAGCGCGGCGGGAGGCGTCGGCGGTGCGCGCGTCGCCTTCCTCGTCGAACAGCGAGGCGAGCTGCTCCATCATCGTGCCGCCGAGCTGGTCGGCGTCGACGATGGTGACGGCGCGCTTGTAGTAGCGGGTGACGTCGTGGCCGATGCCGATGGCCACCAGCTCGACCGGCGAGCGCAGCTCGATCCAGTCGATGACGTCGCGCAGATGGCGCTCCAGGTAGTTGCCGGGGTTGACCGACAAGGTGGAATCGTCGACCGGCGCGCCGTCGGAGATCACCATCAGGATCTTGCGCTCCTCGGTGCGCGGGATCAGGCGGTTGTGCGCCCAAAGCAGCGCTTCGCCGTCGATGTTCTCCTTGAGGATGCCCTCGCGCAGCATCAGGCCGAGATTCTTGCGCGCGCGCCGCCACGGCGCGTCGGCCGCCTTGTAGACGATGTGCCGCAGATCGTTGAGGCGGCCGGGGTTGGCCGGCTTGCCGGCGGCGAGCCATTGCTCGCGGCTCTGGCCGCCCTTCCAGGCGCGCGTCGTGAAGCCCAGCAACTCGACCTTCACGCCGCAGCGCTCCAGGGTGCGCGCCAGGATGTCTGCGCTCATCGCGGCCACGGTGATCGGCCGGCCGCGCATCGAGCCGGAATTGTCGATCAACAGCGAGACCACAGTGTCGCGGAAGTTGGTGTCCTTCTCCTGCTTGTAGGACAGCGGCTGCGTCGGGTTGGCGACGATGCGCGCCAGCCGCGCGCCGTCGAGCATGCCCTCGTCGAGGTCGAACTCCCAGGAGCGGTTCTGCTGCGCCATCAGGCGGCGCTGCAGGCGGTTGGCGAGCTTGCCGATGACGCCCTGCAGGTGCGAGAGCTGCTGGTCGAGATGCTGGCGCAGGCGCGAGAGCTCGTCGGCGTCGCACAGGTCCTGCGCGTCGACCACCTCGTCGAACTTCGTCGTATAGGCGTGGTACTGCTGGCCGTGCGGCTCGTTGCTGAGCGCGCCCGGCGGCAGCCACGGACGCTCGGCGCGGCCCGGCTCGTCCTCGTCGCCCGAACCCATCTGCATCTCGGTCTGCGCCTGGTCGGCAGTGGTCTCCGAGCTGTCGTCCTGGTCCTGGCTGTCGTCGGTCTCGTCGCCGGTGGCGCCGTAGCCGTGCGTCTCCGACGAATCCTGGCCGTCCTCGCCGGTCTCGTTGCTCTCGCCGTCGGGATTCTCGCTCTGGTCCTGGTCCTCGTTGGACTCGTCCTCCATGTCCATCGAATCGTCGGACAGGTGCAGGTCGCGGATCAGGCGGCGCAGCGCGCGCGAGAAATTCTCCTGGTTGCCGGTCGTCTCGGCGAGCTTCTCGAAATCCTTGCCGGCCGACTTCTCGATGTCCTCGCGGAACAGCTCGACCATCTCGCGCGCCGCCTCGGGCATCGGCGTGCCCATCAGCTTCTCGCGCACCATCAGGCCGACGACCTCGGCGAAGGGCGCGTCGTCCTTCGAGCGCACCCGGCGATAGCCGCGCTGCTCGCAGCGCTCGGCCCACAGCTGGTCGAGATTCTGTGCCACGCCGGGCATCTTGCGCGCGCCCAGCGATTCGACGCGCACCTGCTCGACCACGTCGTAGACGGCGCGCGCCGCCTCGCCACTGGGCATGCGCCGCAGATGCAGCTTGCGATCGTGGTGGCGCATCTTCAGCGCCATCGAGTCGGCTTCGCCGCGGGCGCGCGCGACATCCTCGGCCGGCAGGTCGCGCGCCGGCACGGTGATGCGCGCCTCGTTGCCCATGGCGGTGCCGCCATCGGGAACGAAGGTGACGTTGACGTCCTTGCGCGAGATCGCGCGCATGGTCGCCGACGTCAGCCGCCGGAATTCCTCGATCGGGGTCGAGTCTTTGCTCGTTGTCGCCACGACGCGCTCCCGCGCCTCAGTGCAGCTTGGCCTTGCCGTGGCCGGTCGGCAGCTCCTTGCCGAAGCAGCGCTGGTAGTACTCCGCCACGGTGGTGCGTTCGACCTCGTCGCACTTGTTAAGGAAGGTCAGGCGGAAGGCGAAGCCGATGTCGCCGAAGATCTCGGCGTTCTGCGCCCAGGTGATCACCGTGCGCGGCGACATGACGGTCGAGATGTCGCCGGCGATGAAGCCCGCGCGGGTCAGATCAGCCAGGGCCACCATGTTGTTGACGGTCTTGCGGCCGGCGTCGGTGTTGTAGGTCTTCGACTTGGCCAGCACGATGCCGACCTCCTGGTCGTGCGGCAGGTAGTTCAGGGTGGTGACGATCGACCAGCGGTCCATCTGGCCCTGGTTGATCTGCTGCGTGCCGTGATAGAGGCCGGTCGTGTCGCCCAGGCCCACCGTGTTGGCGGTCGAGAACAGGCGGAACGAGGGGTGCGGGCGGATCACCTTGTTCTGGTCGAGCAGGGTGAGCTTGCCCTCGACCTCGAGCACGCGCTGGATCACGAACATCACGTCGGCGCGGCCGGCGTCGTACTCGTCGAACACCAGGGCAGTGGGCGACTGCAGGGCGTAGGGCAGGATGCCCTCGCGATACTCCGTCACCTGCTTGCCGTCCTTCAGGACGATGGCGTCCTTGCCGATCAGGTCGATACGGCTGATGTGGCTGTCGAGGTTGACGCGGATGCAGGGCCAGTTCAGCCGCGCCGCCACCTGCTCGATATGCGTCGACTTGCCGGTGCCGTGATAGCCCTGGATCATCACACGTCGGTTGTGCGCGAAGCCGGCCAGGATCGCGAGCGTCGTGTCGTGGTCGAACAAATAGTCGGGATCGAGCACCGGGACATGTTCAGTCGGCGTCTTGAAGGCGGGCGCCTTCATGTCGCTGTCGAGGCCGAACGCCTCGCGAACGGAGACCGTGGTATCGGGTACTTGCTGGCCGGAAACGGACGTCATCACCAAATCCAAACGTGGAAACCCCGGCGGGACGCCGGGGCAGCGGAGGATGGCAGGGTGGCTACCCCCCTGCAAGCGCGCAATCGTCGCGACATTCCGCCTGCTGGCATGCCTTTTAGAGGGGCAATTTCCTCGCCCGATCAAGCGCTTGGCGGCGTGGCGCGGGGCGATGCGGACAATTCCTGACGGCGTTACACACGAGACATGGCCGCTGCTTCCGCGAGATGGGGGCGTGACGCGGCGAATGCAAGGTGGCGACGCCGGGAGACCGGCGGCGAGCGGCGACGGCGACCGCGAGGTCGACAGCCACGGCGCCTCTCTACAGAGGGTCAAACGAGGTTCATCGAGGGTTCGGGCGTGGCCCGCCATATCGACACCTCCGACGACACACACGACACACGATCACCGCGCCCGCGACACCGGGACGATACAGGCCAGGTGCACGGTGCTAGCGACATCAAAGGGAGACCAAGCCATGCAGACCGCCGCCATTCGCGCCCATGACCACGCCGGTTTCGACGGCCGCCACGACCCGTCGCGGGCCGTCGTGGCGCGTGCCTGCCTGCGGCGGACGGATGTCGTGGAGCGTCTCGAGGCGCTGCTGACGGCGGGCATTTCCCGCGCGCCGACGCTCGAGCGCAATCCGATGCTGGCCAGCCTGTTCGGGCGGCGGGGCGCGGCCTTCGACAGCGCCACGATCGCCGAGGCGGTGGCGCGCTGGCTCGCCGGCGACCACGCCGCGCCGGTCTCTGCCGGCGGTCCGTGCTCGGAGACGCGCACCTTGACCACCCTGCTGCGCGACGCCTGGCGTGGCTATCCCGAGCTGCGCCCGATCGTGGTCGAGGGCTCGCCCGATGCGCCGCGCGCGCGGACCCTGCGCGATCCCGCGCTGGCGCGGCGTACGCACCACTTCGTGGTGCTGCGGATGGGCGGCCGGCTCTACGTGATCGACGGTGCCCGCGGCCTGCTGTTCGACAGCCTGCGCGCCTACCTCTCCGCCGTCACGCTGCCCGGCCTGCAGGGCGGATGGAGCGCGCGCATGCGCTGGTTCCGCATCGTCGAGGAGGCTGGCGAGGCCGGCGGCGGCGTCGAGACCCTGAACTGAACGCGCCCGTGCGGCGATCGCCGACGAGGGTTGCTGAGGGGTCGTGAGGGGTCGGAGGTCACGGTGACCGGGATTGGCGGTCACCGTAATCCCCCTTCGATCCGCCGCCCTCCGCGGCGGATCGAGGAGGCGATTCAATCCAGACCCGATCCGCTCTAGCCTGCGCCCGCGACATCACGGAGGACGGGCGATGGCGACGCGGGACATGACGCGGTGGGAAACCGCGATCTGCAAGGTGGTGAGCCACGGCGGCGAGGAGGAAATCGTCGTGCGCGGCCATCGCATGAGCGAGCTCATCGGCGGTGTGTCCTTTGCCCAGGCGATGTTCCTCATGCTGCAGGGCCGTCTGCCGACACCCGCGCAGGCGCGCGTGCTCGACGCCCTGCTGGTCGCCTCGATCGAGCACGGCATCGCGCCGCCCTCGATGATCGCCCGCTGCTTCGCCTCCTACGGCACCTCGATCCAGGCGGCGGTCGGCGGCGGCATCATCGCCTTCGGCGACCGCATGGGCGGGCTGGGCGAGCAGCTGGCGCAGGCGATGGCCGAGCGGCTGTGCAAGCTCGGCGATCCCGCCAGGATCGGCGAGGACCAGCTGCGCGTCGCGGCCAAGGACGTGGTCGAGGCGGCGCGCCAGGGCGGCGGCCGTGTGCCCGGCTTCGGCATCCCGCTGCACGGCGCCGATCCGCGCGCGCCCAGGCTGCTCGCCATCGCGCGCGACGCCGGCGGTTTCGGCGCCTACTGCCGGCTGGCCGAGCTGATCGGCGAGGAACTCGCTCTGGCGCGCGGCGGCAAGGCGGTGCCGATGAATCTCGACGGTGTCGGCGCGGCGGTGGCGCTCGACCTCGGCTTCGACTGGCGTGCCACGCGGCTCTTCCTGCTGACGGCGCGCAGCGTCAGCATGGGCGCGCATTTCCTCGAGGAGCGGGCACAGGACACCACCTGGCGCCACCTGCGCGCCGATCAGATCACGTACAACGGGCCGGAACCCGACGATACGAATGGTTGAGCCACGTGGTAGAATACCACCCGTTCGTGTTCCCTCGGCGGGGTCGCCCGTGTCCGACGACGATGTGCTGCGTCCATCCACCTGGAGCCGGCCCAAGCCCGAGCGCCACGGCGACATCGATGTCGACGACATCTACATCGCCGTCGGCCGCGCGCTCAGCGAATGGTCGATGGTCGAGATCGCGCTCGGCCGGCTCTACGCCACGCTCGACGGCGCGCCGCCGCAAACCGCCTGGAGCGTCTACGCCGCGGAGCGCGACCCGCGCGCGCGGATCGCGCGGCTGAGCGAGGCTGCCGATACGCGCTTCAGCGACGGCGAGACCGAGGACGGCACCACCTGCCGCCGCGTGATCGAGGCCGCCGGCCTCGCCGCGCAACGCCGCGACGACATCGTGCACGGCATCGTCGTGCTGTTCCGTCCCGGCGCGCTCGACGGCAGCTACCTCGTGCCCACCGGCTTCACCGCCGGCGATTCCAACGTACCCGAATATGCCTACACGGCGGCGCAGATCACCACCTTGCGCGGCCGGCTCGGCCGGCTGCAGGACGAGATCAACGTGCTGATCCTGCGGTTGCAGGAGGCGGGTGGCGCGTAGCGATGCTGATAGACGTTGTTCGTGCCTATCTCGCGTTGCTCAAGGAGCCTCCCTCGACAGCGGCGGAAGCCGTGCGTGCTCTCGCCAGAACGCTCGATCGATTGGCGCTCGCCTACCACGAGACATCCGCCGCTGTCGTCGAAGACGACAGCGAGCCGCCAACTCTTGCGAGTCATGACGAACTGCGTGCGATGGTGGCTCGCGCGTTTCCCGAGTTCGGCTTCTACGCCGTTGCGCGACCGCATGAAGTTCCGCCGTCGGAAGCGCTGCTGGGCGACGCGATCGACGATCTCGCGGATATCGCAGGAGAACTGGTCGAGGTGGACTGGCGCTGGGTCAACAATGGCCCCGTGGACGCGATGCGACAGTTCCGCTGGGGCTATCAGTCGCATTAGGGCCGGCATCTGCACGACCTCAGGGGCTATGTGCATGCCTGTCAGTTCGAAGGTGATTCGCGCCTGGAGCCACCTGTCGATGGCCTGGAGCTGTAGCTCGATCGCGCGTAACACAGCCATCAGGTTTTGAAGTTATGTCCTGACGCCGCGGATCGAGGAGGCCGTCGTGAAACGATTCGTTCTCGAGTTGGCGATGATCATCACCTGCATCGCCGCCGCCGCAGGCAACGCGGCGCTGGCGCACTATGCGGGCTTCAATCTGTTCGGCTTGACGCTTTGGTTCGTCATCCCGGTCGGCGCCCTGATCGTCGGTGCGATCGCCGCCAGCGGCGCGATCGTCGCGGCGCGGCTGTTCGATATCCGTCCGACGCTATGGCAGGGCATCGTCAGCGCCACGATCGTCGGCGCCGCAACGATGCTGCTGATCTACTTCCTCGAATACAACATGCTGGAGGTGCGCGGCACAAAGATCCGCACGCTGGTGGACTTCTGGACCTATGTCGATCTGTCGCTGACCAAATCGCATATGCGGATGGGACGGTCCCGGCAGGATCTCGGCGAGGCCGGCGATCTCGGCTATCTCCTCGCGCTGCTGAAGCTGGGCGGTTTCGTACTCGGCGCCTTCTTCGTCTTCGCAATGATCCGCGGCATGGCGGCCTGCCCGCGCTGCGGCGCCTACCTCAAGACCGTGCGCACCAGGAAGAGTTCCGACCTGCCTATCGACGAAGCGGCGGCGGTGCATGAGCAGTTCATCTCGGGCGACGTGCCGGCGATCCGCCAGGCGGTGACTTGGCCGCCCGAGCCACGTGCCCTGGAGAAGAAGCAGCCCAAGGCCCGGCTGATATACAAGCTCTGCCGCTGCCCGAGATGCGCCTTGTCCGCGGTGATCGGCACGCTCGAGGTTTCGGGCGGGCGCGAGTTCAAGGAGGTCAAGGACTCCAAGACGATGCGGCCGCTGCCCGACAACGACACGGTGGTTACCACCGCGTTCTGAGCGCTACAGCCCGACCTGACCCATCGCGAGAAACTTGTCACGTCGCGCGCGGCGCACGGTGTCGCCGTCGAGGTTCTCAAGATCCGCCAGATGCCGCGCGATGGCGTCGCCGGCGGCCTTCACCGCGGCGGCGGGATCGCGATGCGCGCCGCCGACCGGCTCGGGCACGATCTCGTCGCAGATCGCGAGCTTCTTCAGGTCGTCCGAGGTCATGCGCATCGCCTCGGCGGCTTCCTGCGCCTTCTCGGCCGAGCGCCAGAGGATCGAGGCGCAGCCCTCGGGAGTGATCACCGAGTAGACCGAATGCTCCATCATCAGCACGCGGTTGGCGGCGGCGATGGCGATAGCGCCGCCCGAGCCGCCTTCGCCGATCACGAGGCTGACGAGCGGGACCCTGAGGTCGAGACAGACCTCGATCGAGCGCGCGATGGCCTCGCCCTGGCCGCGCTCCTCGGCGTCGATGCCGGGATAGGCGCCGGCGGTGTCGACGAAGGTCACCACCGGCAGGCCGAAGCGGTCGGCGAGCTGCATCAGGCGCTGCGCCTTGCGGTAGCCCTCGGGCTTCACCATGCCGAAATTATGCTTCACCCGGCTCTCGGTATCGTCGCCCTTCTCCTGGCCGATGATCATGGCGGGACGGCCGGCGATGCGGCCCAGCCCGCCCATGATCGCAGCGTCCTCGGCGAAGCCGCGGTCGCCGGCCAGCGGCGTGAACTCCTCGACCAGGCCGGCGATGTAGTGCTTGGCATGCGGCCGCTCGGGGTGGCGCGCGACCTGCACGCGCTGCCAGGCGGTCAGCTTGGTGTAGGTCGTGCGGATCTGCCGCTCGACCTTGGCCTGCAGCTTGGCGACCTCGTCGGCGATATCGATGCCCGCCGAGTCGCCGCTGCCCTGATGCCGCAGCTCGGCGATCTTGCCCTCGAGGTCGGCGATGGGCTTCTCGAAATCGAGATAGGTCGGCATACGGCGCTTCTACTCCCGGGATGGCCCGACGCTGCCTCAGGCCGCAATCCCGAGGCGCCGCGCCATGCCGAGCAGGACTTCTGCCTGCTTGATCGAGGCATTGTCGATCAGTTTTCCGTCCAACGCCACCGCCCCCTTGCCGGCCGCCTGGGCCTCGACCATGGCGTCGAGCACGCGTTTGGCCTTGGCCAGCTCCTCCTTGGAGGGGCCGAAGACCTCGTTGGCCAGCGCCACCTGCGAGGGATGGATGGCCCATTTGCCCTCGCAGCCCAGCACCGCGGCGCGGTTGGCCTGGGCGCGGAAGCCGTCGGGATCGGAGAAATCGCCGAACGGCCCGTCGATCGGCCGCAGGCCATGGGCGCGCGCGGCCACGACCATGCGGGAGATCGCGTAGTGCCAGGGATCGGCCCAGACGAAGTCGCGCTTGCCCTCGGCGTCCTTGTCGGTCAGCACGCCATATTGCGGGTGCGGGCCACCGATGTTCACGGTCTTGGCCTTGGTCGAGGCGGCGTAGTCGGCGACGCCGAAATGCAGCGATTCGTTGCGCTTGGAGGCCCCGGCGATGGCCTCGACATTGGCCATGCCCAAAGCGGTCTCGATGATCATCTCGAAGCCGATGCGCTTCTTGGCCCTGGTCGCGGTCTCGATCTGGGTGACCAGCATGTCCAGCGCGTAGATGTCGGCGGCGGTGCCGGCCTTGGGGATCATGATCAGGTCGAGCTTGTCGACGGCGCCCTCCAGCACGTCGATGACGTCGCGGTACATCCAATGGGTGTCGAGCCCGTTGATGCGCAGCGACATGGTTTTGCCGCGCCAATCGACCTCGTTGAGCGCCTGGATGACGTTCTTGCGCGCCTGGTCCTTGGCGTCGGGCGCCACGGCGTCCTCGAGGTCGAGGAAGATGACGTCGACCGGCCCCTTGGCGGCCTTCTCGAACAGCTCCACCCGACTGCCCGGTACCGCCAGCTCGCTGCGGTTCAGGCGCGAGGGGGCCGGCTCGGCGATCGTGAAGCTCATCAGTGGTCTCCCGGCTATGCTGCAAGTGCGATGGTGCAATGCAATATGAGCAAAGGCCGAGTTGAGTCAATGGGGCGTAGGCACTCCCCGTTACTCGCCCTTGTCGGCGGTGTTCTCCGCCAGCGGATGATGCTCCCGCACCAGCGCCTTGAGCTTCTCGTCGAGCACGTGGGTGTAGATCTGGGTGGTGGCGATGTCGGCGTGGCCGAGCATCATCTGCACGCTGCGCAGGTCCGCGCCGTGTGCCAGCAGGTGGCTGGCGAAGGCGTGGCGCAGCACGTGCGGCGACACGCGGCGCGGGTCGAGATTGGCTTCCAGCGCCAGCTCCTTCAGCAGCTGGCCGAAGCGCTGCCGGGTGAGGTGGCCCTCGGCCGAACGCGAGGGGAAGAGGTAGGGCGAGGATTCGTCGGGCTTCAAGGTGGCGCCGCGCGCGCCCAGCCAGGCGAAGATCGCCGCGCGCGCCGGCTCGCCCAGCGGCACCAGCCGTTCCTTGTTGCCCTTGCCGCGCACGATCAGCGCCCGCGGGTCGCGCTCGACGGCGGCCAGCGGCAGGCTCACCAGCTCCGACACGCGCAAGCCGCCGGCATAGAGCAGCTCGAGCAGCGCCGCCAGCCGCAGCCCCTCGCCGGCGTCGCGCAGATGCGCGGCCGCGATCAGCGCACCGACCTCGCCGGTCGACAGCACCTTGGGCAGCGGCCTTCCGAGCTTGGGCGAATCGAGCGTCGCCGAGGGATCGTCCGGCCGCCGGCCGTCGGCCAACAGGAAACGATAGAACTGGCGAATAGCAGACAGCCGCCGCGCCGCCGTGCCGGCGCCCATGCCGGCGTGGCGCAGGCTGGCGATATAGGCGCGCAAGGCTTCGGTGTCGGCGTCGAGCGGCCGCATCTTGCGCCGCGCGAGGAAGCCCTGGAGGTCGTCGAGGTCGCGGCCGTAGGCCTGCTCGGTGTTCTTCGAGGCGCCGCGCTCGGCGACCAGCATCTCGATGAACATCTCGACCTGCGGATCGCGCGGCGGACCTTCGCGCGGACGCCGGCCGCGACGGTCGCGCAGCCGGGCCGGGGGGCGTGGACGGGCGGCCACCGGCTAGAGCTCCATCAGGAGCGCGTATTCGAGCGCGAAAGAGCGCGCCAGATCGGGGCGCTTGATGCGCATGAACGCGCGCAGGATCGCCGTGACCTTCTCAAGCTCCAGGTTGGGGAGCGGCGTCGATCCCGCCAGGCTGATCGCCCGGGAGATCGTCTCGGCGAAGCGCTCGGCGTCCGCGGCGGCAAGCAGCGCGGTGATCGCCCGATCGGGTGTGGCCTGCGCGGCGTTCGGCGCGAGGGACGTCAAGGCGTCGCGCGACGCCAAGCTCATCCCCGACAGCACGGCGTGCAGCGCCGGCGCGGTGCGCGGCCGCAGCGCGGCGCGGCGTCCGAGCAATCCCGGGTCGAGCGGCACGCGGTTGGAGAGGCCGGCGATGGCGGCAAGCGGCGCCAGCAGCGCGACGCGATCGGCGCTTTGCTCCGCCGGTCCACCCTGCGCGGCCGCGAACCATTCGGCGGCGCGATCGTAGCGCTCCAGGGTCAGCACGGCGAGCATGCCTGACGTGGCGAACTCGGCGTGCGCGACCGTGGGCCGCGCCGCGGCGATCGCCGCCGACAGGGCGCGGATGGCGCTACCGGCGGTGTCCGACGACGCCTGGTAGAGCCGATGGGCGAGGACGACGCGTTGCTCGTTGCTCGTGGCGCCCTGCGCCTGCGCGAAGACCACCGCGCGCCAGGCCGTCGGCGATGTCGCCGCGGTCTCCTTGAGACCGCGCGCGAGCTCGCCATAGAACTGCGCGAGCCGTTCCGGTTCGACCAAGCCATTGCGCTCGGCGCGCTCGGCGATCTCGACGCGACCCGCCAGTGGGATGGCCTTGTTCTCGATGGCCGCGCGCAACACTCCCGGCGAATCGGCGTTCGTTGTCGGCGTCGCCAGGCCGGCGATGTCGATCAGCGCCAGGAGCAGGCCATCCTCGGTCGGGCCCACCGATGGCGCCGCGCCGCCGTTCAGGATCCGGTTCGCCAGCGCGATGAAGGTGGCGTCGCCCTGGCCGCGCAGGGGCTCGAGCGCTGCGCGCGCCGCCTCGTTCCGGCGCGCGTGCAGATCGCAGACGATCGCCGCCTGGCGCCACCACATCTTGTCGGGAGCCTCGACCGCTTCTTTCACCCGCGTGCAGGCGCTGTCGCGCTGACGCGCGCGCATCAACGCTTCGGTCACGAGTTGCGCCGTCATCGGCCCTTCGCCGCTGCGTCCCAGGCGCAGCAACTCGTTGGCGTTCTCCGCCTCGCCCATCGCCGCCAGCTTCTCGACGCGCAGGGTGAACAGGATGGGTTCCGCGCCGTCGGGCCGGGGCGGCAGCGCTCCCGCCGTGAGCAGGCGGAACTGCAGATCGCGCAGCACCCTTGACTGCGGCGCCGACGGCAGGCCAAGGACGAGGGCGCGGGCTTCGGCCATCGTCGTGCCGTACCACGTCCAACCCGGAACGCCGGCGCTGCGCGGGTCGACCAGGCCGACGCGATCGAGCGGATTGGTCTGCGGCGTGGGCGGGACCATCTTCAACGGCGGATCCATCTGCGCCTGCGTGGCGCTCCAGGACAACACGCCGCCGACGAGTGTCGCGAGAAAGGCGCTAGCGCGAGAAACGGTCATGGGGGATCTGGATCTCGATGCTACGGGTTGGCGGCGGCACGTCGATGATCGCCAGCATCACGAAGCCGGCCAGCGCCAGCACCAGCAAGAAGCCGAGGAGGATCGTGCCAAAGCCCAGTCTCGCCATTCTGTTCCGTGCTCGCGGGTGAAGAGAGGGGGTGGACCGGGGGGCGCCGGCATGGGGCGACCCTCACGGCGCCGCTTGTGCGATCACGGCCAAGCGGCGATATAGAGGCGACACTACTCCCCGGACATTCGACAGGCAACGCGCGTCTGCGCGCAACATGTTGAGAATCATCGCAGAATCGGCCGAAATCGTGGACGAACCGAGCCCCGTCACGCCCGACCCCGCCATTACCCGGACCATCGCCCTGGTCGGGCTCATGGGCGCGGGCAAGAGCGCCATCGGCAAGCGCTTGGCCCAGCGGCTTGGCCTGCCCTTCGTCGATGCCGACACCGAGATCGAGGCGGCGGCCGGCTGCACGATCGAGGAGTTCTTCGAGCGCTTCGGCGAGGCGGAGTTCCGCGCCGGCGAGCGCCGCGTGATCCAGCGTCTGCTCGACGGGCCGCCGCATGTGCTGGCGACCGGTGGTGGCGCTTTCATGGACCCGCAGACCCGCGCGATCATGCGCGAGAAGGCGACAACGATCTGGTTGCGCGCCGAGCTGGGGGTGCTGCTGGAGCGCGTCGCGCGGCGCTCCAACCGGCCGCTGCTCAAGAACGGCGATCCGCGCGGCACGCTGGAGCGGCTGATGGCCCTGCGCTACCCGATCTATGCCGAGGCCGATCTCGTGGTCGACAGCCGCGACGCGCCGGCCGATCGCACCGCCGAGGACGTGCATACCGCGTTGATGCGCCATCTCGGTGTGACGACGGGAGACGCGTCGTGAGCGCCGCGCCGCGTCGCGTGAAGGTGGCGCTGGGCGATCGCGCCTACGACATCCTGATCGGGTCCGACCTGATCGCGCGCGCCGGCGAGCATTGCGCGCCGCACATTCCCAAGCGCCGCGCCATCGTCGTCACCGACGACGCGGTGGCGCGGCTGCATCTCGACGCACTGACCCGGGCTTTGAAGGCCGCCGGCATCGACGCGCCCGCGGTGGTCGTACCGGCGGGCGAGGCGAGCAAGGATTTCGCCGAGTTCGGCCGGCTGATGGAGCGGCTGCTCGACCAGCGCCCCGATCGCGACACGGTGCTGATCGCGCTGGGCGGCGGCGTGGTCGGCGATCTGTGCGGCTTCGCCGCTTCGGTGCTGCTGCGCGGCGTCGATTTCATCCAGATCCCGACGACGTTGCTGGCGCAGGTCGACAGCTCGGTCGGCGGCAAGACGGCGATCAACACGCGCCACGGCAAGAACCTAGTCGGCACCTTCTATCAGCCGCGCCTGGTGCTGGCCGATACCGGCGTGCTCGATACGCTCCCGCGCCGCGAGCTGCTGGCCGGCTATGCCGAGATCGCCAAGTACGGGCTGATCGACGACGAGCCCTTCTTCGCCTGGCTCGAGGCCAACGGCCAGGCGGTGGTCGGTGGCGACGCGCGGGCGCGCGGCGAGGCGATCGCGCGCAGCTGCCTGAGCAAGGCGCGCATCGTGGCCGAGGACGAGCGTGAGCAGGCCGGGGTGCGCGATCTGCTCAATCTCGGCCATACCTTCGGCCACGCCCTGGAGAAGGAAGTGGGCTTCGGTGGCGAGTTGCTGCATGGCGAGGCGGTGGCCATCGGCATGGTGCTGGCTTTCGACATGTCGGCGGCGCTCGGCCTGTGCTTGGCGTCGGACGCCCGCCGCGTGCGCGCGCATCTGGAGGCCGTCGGCCTGCCGGTCTCGCCGCTGACCATCCCCGGCGTCAACGCGCGTGGCTGGGATGTCGCGCGGCTGGTCGACCATATGCGCGCAGACAAGAAGAACCGCGACGGCAAGCTCACCTTCATTCTGGCGCGCGGTATCGGCCAGTCCTTCGTGCGCCGCGGCGTCGAGGGCGAGGCGGCGCTCGACACCATGCGGCGCGCGCTCGCGGCGTGACATCCATGTCGTCCTGAGCGCAGCGAAGGACCTCGCGGTGGCGCCGACAGACGCAGCATGGAAGAGTGACCGCGATACCGCGAGGTCCTTCGCTGCGCTCAGGACGACATCGTGATTGAGAAATTGCTGACCCCGGAGGTGGTCGCGCCGCTGGTGGCGGCCTGCGTCGGCGTCTCGGCGTTTTTCTCCGCCGGACGCGCGGCGCTCATCCACGCGGCCCGCCCCCGCATGCACCGCCTCGCGCAACTGGGTAATCGTCGCGCGCGGCTGGTCGGCGCGCTGATCGACCGCCGCGACGACGTGATCGCGGCGCTGCGCCTGGGGAACATGGCGATCAACGTCGCGGTCGCGGCGCTGAGCAGCGCGCTGCTGGCGTCGATGTACGGTGTGTACGGCGTGTTCTACGGCGCGGCGCTGGCCTTCCTCCTGGTCCTGCTGCTCGGCGAGATTCTGCCGCGCAGCCTGACCCAGCTCAGTCCCGATCGCGTGGCGCTGGCGCTGGCGCCGGCGCTGAAGCTCACCGCCGCGCTGCTCGGGCCGATCATGGAAGGCGGCGCGAGGCTGGTGCGCCGGCTGCTGCGCCTGCCCGATCCGCGTCTGCGGCCCGACCACGACGCGGTGGCGCGCGAGCAGCTCCTGCGCGGCGCGATCGACCTGCACGACGAGGCCGGCGACGAGAAGGACGCGCCCGACGAGAAGAAGATGCTGCGCTCGGTGCTCGACCTCGCCAACCTGACGGTGGCCTCGGTGATGACGCCGCGCGGCGATGTCGAGGCGCTCGACGCTGCGCAGCCGGTGGCCGAGCTGGTCGAGAAGGCGCTGGCCAGCCCGCACACGCGTATCCCGCTCTATCGCGGCCAACCCGAAAACATCGTCGGCGTGGTGCACGCCAAGGCGCTGTTCCGCGCCGTGCACCGCCACCAGGGACCGCTCGACGCGCTCAGCCCGCAGGGCTTCGTCACCGCGCCGTGGTTCATCCTCGAGACTATCTCGCTGCTCGACCAGCTGCAGGCCTTCAAGAAACGGCGCGAGCATTTCGCCGTCGTCGTCGACGAGTATGGCGCGCTGCGTGGCGTGGTGACGCTCGAGGACATCATCGAGGAGATCGTCGGCGAGATCGACGACGAGACCGATGTACGCGTCGCCGGCGTCGAGGCGCTGGGCGACGGCGGCTTCATCTGCCTGGGCTCGGTGCCGGTGCGCGACCTCAATCGCGAGTTCGGCTGGCGCCTGCCCGAGGACGTCGCCACCACCATCGCCGGCATCGTCCTGCACGAGGCGCGCCGCATCCCTGAGGTCGGCCAGACCTTCGCCTTCCACGGCTTCCGCTTCGAGGTGCTGGGCCGCGAGGGCAACCGCATCGCGAGGCTGAAGGTGACGCCGGCGTTGCCCGCCGCGCCCTCGCCGGTATAGTCGCCGCCGCATCCCGGGAACCACCAGACGAGCCCATCATGCCCTTGTCCGCGCCCGTCGCGCGCCAGCACCTGCATACGCGTCGCGTCACCTGCACCGGCCATTTCCGCGACGACGGCCTGTTCGACATCGAAGGCACGATCACCGACGCCAAGACCTACGAGCAGGACAACGAGTGGCGCGGCCCGCTCAAGGCCGGCGACTACGTCCACAACATGTCCATCCGGCTCACCATCGACCGCAAGATGGTGATCCACGATGTCGAGGCTTGCACCGACCACTCGCCCTATCGCATCTGCGGCGATGTCGCGCCCAACTTCAAGGCGCTGATCGGCCTGCGCATCTCCGGCGGTTTCCTCAAGGCGGCGCGCGAACGCGTGGGCGGCACCAAAGGCTGCACGCATATCGTCGAGCTGCTCGGGCCGGTGGGCACCACGGCCTACCAGACCATCAGCTCGGACAAGGCCGACGAGCTCAGCCGCGAGCATTGGCACAAGGAGCTGGCGGCGCGCGGCGAGAGCCCGCCGCCCAAGCGCAAGCTCGAGATCGAGGACTACCGCGCGCCCTCGGTCATGAACACCTGCCACGCCTGGGCCGAGGACGGCCAGGTGATCCGCCGCTGGGCGCCGTTGTTCTACAGCGGTCCGGAGCGCGAGAGCGTTCGCGCCGAGGCCGAGGCGCGGGTCAAGGCGGGGCTTCCGCCGGAGGCATAGCGCCTGTACTCTCTCCTCGA
>VGCZ01000067.1 GCA_016869975.1 Alphaproteobacteria bacterium | reverse complement strand
GATCTCGACTGTCAACGAGTTGTCAACACTACATCGAGGTCAACAAGAGGTACACGAGAGAAATAATGTAATTATATCAATGGCTTGCAGTCTCCGTCCTGAATAGATATCAAAATTAGGAAACCGCCGCTCTATCCGGCTGAGCTACGGGGACATCGCCATGCGAACGGGCGGGTTATAGCAGCGCCCGCCCGATGTTTGAAGTCGGCTAGGAGCGGTGGAGAATCCGCCACACCTTCTCCGGCGTCACCGGCATGTCGATATGCGTCACGCCGTGGCCTGACAGCGCGTCGACCACGGCGTTCATGACCGAGGGCAGGGCGCCGGCGCAGCCGGCCTCGCCGCAACCCTTCACGCCCAGCCGGTTGGTCTTGCACGGTACTGAGTGATTCTCGATCGAGAAGTCGGGCGCGTCCGACGCGCGCGGCATGGCGTAGTCCATGTAGGAGCCCGCGAGCGGCTGGCCCTGCTGGTCGTAGACCGTGCGCTCCATCAGCGCCTGGCCGATGCCCTGGATGACGCCGCCATGCGCTTGGCCGGCGACCAGCATCGGATTGATCACCGTGCCGAAGTCATTGACCATGAAATAGCGCACCACCTCGATCTGCCCGGTGTCGCGATCGATCTCGACCTCGGCGACGTGACAGCCATTGGGGAACGAGAAGGGCGGGTTGTCGGAGATGTGGCTGATGTCCAGCGAGCTGGGCACATCGGGCGGCAGCTTGATGCCCGCACGCAGTCTGTCGGCGAGCTCGATGACCGTGACGCCGCGGTCGGTACCGGCGATGGTGAAGCGGCCGCGCGCGAACTCGATGTCCTGGGCCGACGCCTCCAGCACATGCGCGGCGATGAGCTTGCCCTTCTCGATCAGCAGGTCGGCGGCCTCGATGAAGGCCTGGGACGCGACCAGCGCCGACTTCGAGCCGCCGGTGCCGCCGCCGACCTTGAGCTGATCGGAATCGCCCTGCAACAGGCGAAAGCGCTCGAAGGGGATGCCGAGCCGGTCGACCAGCACCTGGGCGAAGGGCGTGGCGTGACCCTGGCCGTAGTCGAGCGTGCCGCTGAGCATCGTCACAGTGCCGTCAGCCTCGAAGCGGATGCCGCCATATTCCTTGGCCGGCGGACCAGTGACCTCAAGGTAGGAACCGATGCCGCGGCCGCGCAGCTTGTTGCGTTTGGCGCTCTCGGCCTTGCGCTCGTCGAAGCCGTCCCAATCGGCGGCCTTCAGCGCCTTGTCGAGGATCGTCGTGAAATCGCCGCTGTCGTAGCGCATGTCCGACGGCGCCTTGTAGGGAAACGCATCGTTGCCGATGTGGTTGCGCCGGCGCAGCTCGACCTGGTCGATTCCCATCTCGCGCGCCGCCGTGGTGATCAGCCGCTCCATGAAGTAGTTGGCCTCGGGCCGGCCGGCGCCGCGATAGGCGCCGATCGGCGTGGTGTTGGTGAACACCACCTTGGTGCTCACCTCCATCGTTGGTGTGCGATAGACGTCGATCAGGTTCTTCACCGCGTTGGTCGTCGGTGGCATCGGCGGATTGATGTAGGCGCCGGCGTTGCCGGTGCCCGTCAGGCGTACCGCGAGGAAATTGCCGTCCTTGTCGAGCGCCAGCTCGGCGACGCGCTGATGATCGCGGCCGTGATGGTCGCTCAGGAAGCTCTCGGTGCGATCGTCGGTCCACTTCACCGGCCGTCCCAGCAGCTTGCTGGCCAGCAGCAGCGGGCCGTACTCGGGATAGGGCTGCGCCTTCATGCCGAACGAGCCGCCGACATTGCCGGTCAGCACGCGTACTTTGTCCGGCGTCACCTGGAGCACGTCGCGCGCCAGCGCGGCGCGCATGCCCATCACGCCCTGGCAGCCGACGCGCAGGATCCAGCGCCCGGCCTTGGCGTCGTACTCGCCGATCGCCGAGCGCGGCTCCATGGCGTTCACCACGATGCGGTTCGACAAAATCTCCAGCCGCGTGACGTGGGCGGCCTCGGCAAAGGCTTTCTTCACCGCTTCGGTGTCGCCGTAGTGGAAATCGAGCACGAGGTTGCCGGGCGCATCATCGTGGAGTTGCGCCGCACCGGGCTTCAGGGCGTCGGCTGGACTGGTGGCCGCGGGCAGTTCCTCGATGTCGAGCGCGACCGCTTCGGCCGCGTCCTTCGCCTGGTCGCGCGTCTGAGCCACGACGCAGGCGACGGATTCGCCGACAAAGCGCACCTTGCCCTTGGCCAGCGACGGACGCGGTGGCGTCTTCATCGGCTTGCCATGGCGGTCGGGGATGTTTAGCGCGCATTTCAGCGGGCCGAAGCCTGCGGCGTCGAGATCGGCGTGGGTCAGGATCGCCAGCACGCCGGGCATGGCGCGTGCGGCGCTGGAGTCGATCCCCTTCAGCACGCCGTGCGCGATCGGGCTGCGCACCATCACCGCCCAGGCCTGGTTGGGAAGGTTGATGTCGTCGGTATAGCGGCCCTCGCCGCGCAGCAGCTTGGGGTCCTCGGTGCGCGGCACCGGCTGGCCGACGCCGAATTTGGTGAAGGCGAGGTCGAGGTCGCGCACGCTGTCCATGTCATGCTCCGCAGTTCGGCGCGAACGTTAGTGGAGCATCAGCCCCGATGCCAGCGCGCTTGCCGGGAGACGGTCATGCGCTAGGCTGCCGGCGTCCACGAGAAGGAGGAACGCCAATGGCCGTGAGCAAGAACTACAAGAAGGGCAGCGAGATCCGCGGCAAGCTGATGGGCAAGGCCTACGCCGACAAGATGTCGGCCACGGTCTACGACGATCCGATGATGAAGAAGTTCGGCGACTACGCGCGCGAGGCCGTGTTCGGCATGTTGTGGGCGCGCCCGGGGCTGGACCTGAAGACCAAGGCGCTGATCTGCGTGGTCTCCGACACCGCCCAGGCGCGCTGGCCGGAGCTCGCCATCCACCTGCGCTTCGCGCGCAACACCGGCTGGACCGAGAACGAGCTGTCCGAGGCGCTGATGCACATGTGCGGCTATGTCGGCCTGCCCGCGGTGCGCGAGGCGATGCTGACGGCCAAGGAGGTCTTCGCCGAGATGAAGCACGAGGCCAAGGGCAAGAAGAAGTAGGCGCCGATCGCTTTTGATCTGGCGCAACGCGGCAGGAGCATCGCCGTCGTAAGAGATGGCGATGTCGCGCATTCTGCTCGTGCAAGGCCATCCCGATCCCGTCGGCAAGCACTTCGGCCAGGCGCTCGCCCAGGCCTATGCCGAAGGCGCGGCGGAGGGCGGCCACGAGCTGCGCAGTATCGAGGTGGCGAAGCTCGACTTCGCGCTGTTGCGCAGCATGGCGGAGTTCGAGAAGGGCGAGCCGCCGCCGGACATCAAGGCGGCGCAGGACTCGCTGCTCTGGGCGGAGCACCTGGTGGTGATCTTTCCACTGTGGCTGGGCGCCATGCCCGCCCTGCTCAAGGGCTTTTTTGAGCAGTGCCTGCGGCCCGGCTTCGCCTACGAGTATCGCCCGCGCGGCTTTCCGATCGAGAAGCTGAAGGGCCGCTCGGCGCGCATCGTCATCACCATGGGCATGCCGGCGCTGATGTATCGCCTGTGGTACGGCGCGCATGGCTTGAAGACCCTGCGTCGCAACATTCTGGGCTTCGTCGGGATCGCGCCGATCCGCGACACGCTGTTGGGCATGATCGACGCCAAGCGCGCGCCGCGCATGCTGGCGACGATGCGCGCGCTCGGCCGTCGGGCGGGCTAGGCCGCCTTCGCCGCCGCCGGCGTGTTGCGCAGCAGGAAGGCCCGCACGCGCCGGATCGATTCCCGCAGGTGCTCGGGCCCGCGCCAATCGGTCTGTACCTCGATATCGGGCGCCAGCGCGGCGATCTCGGCGCTGGTCTGCGCGGGATGCGGCTTGTCGGTGCCGGGCTGCAGGTAGAGCGGCGTCTTGCAGCCGCGCACGAAATCCCGGTCGACTGAAAAGACGAAGTCGCGACCGAACATGTTGCGGCCGAAGCTCTGGATAATCTCGGGCGTCAGCGACGCGTCCTGGGCTAGCATCTTCTCCTGGAAGCCGTTGACCGCCGCCTCCCAGGTGTCGCGGTTCTCGTGCAGGCCGATCGGGTTCTGCAGCACCGCCGACGCGACGCGATCGGGTGCCATTTTGCACAGTGTCAGGCAGTAGGTGCCACCGATGCAGCCGCCCATGACATGGAACCGCTTGAAGCCGAGGTGGTCCATCAGCGCGAGATGGTCGCCGGCATAGGTGTGCCAGCCGTCGCTGGCGCGCACCTTGCCGCGCGAGGCGCCGGCGTTGCGCTGGTCCATGCCGACGACGGTGAAGGTGTCGGCGAGCGCCGTCATCGGATCCATCCAGGCCGGCGGCTTGCTTGGGTCGGCGATGCCGACGCGCCAGTAAGTCAACGCCGAGCGCAGCCCGCCCGGCGCGAACAGCAGCAAGGGGAAACCTTTGCCGTGGACCTCGTAGTAGATCTCGGCGTCGTCGCGCTTGAACATCGGCATCGTCCCGCCCCCGATTGATCTGTCAGCGGGCCGCAGCCTACTAGGGGATCTCGAACACCGCCATGTCGGCGGCGATGCCACGCAGCGAGCGCTGGCGTGACACCGGCTTGTGGCCTGTGGCGGCCAGGATCGCCGCGGTCTCGGGATGCTCGACGACGGGCGTGGTGGTGAAGATCGCGCGTGAGTCGGCCAGGCCCTGGACACGCGCGGCGATGTTCACGGTCTGGCCGAAATAGTCCTGCCGCTCGTTGAGCGTCACGGCCAGGCACGGGCCTTCGTGGATGCCGATTTTCAGCAACATATCCTCGCTGCCGCGCTCCGCGTTGAGCTCGCGCATCGCCTCGCGCATGCGCAACGCGGCGGCCATGGCGCGGTCGGGCGTCGGGAAGGTGGCCATGACGGCGTCGCCGATGGTCTTGACCACCGCGCCGGCCTCGGCGGCGACGATCTCGTTGAGCCGCTGAAAGTGGCCGCGCACGAGGTCGAAGGCCACCAGATCGCCGACGCGCTCGTAGAGCTCGGTCGAGCCTTTCAGGTCGGTAAACAGGAAGGTGAGGCTGGTGATCTTCAGGCGCTGGTCGACGTCGAGCGTGTTGGTGCGGTAGATGTCGCGGAAGGTCTGGTTGGTCAGCAGGCGCTTGGCGGTCAAGAAAGGCCGGCGCTGCTGCATCATGTGGTGCAGGTCGTGGTCGGCGATCCAGATGCCGGGCAGCGCGCGCTTGCCGGTGCGGTTGTCGAAGGACAGGCGTAGCGGGCCGGGGCGCATCTCAGTCGTGCCCGTGGGCGCGGCGACGTCGTTGTAGACGATCGACAGGTTACGCCGCTCGGTCGTCGGCTCGCCCTTGACGTCGATGAAATGCGCGGCATGGCTGACCGGCTCGAAAACGATGAGGAATTGCGCCGGCATCTGCACCGAGACCAGCGCCTTTTCGCCGGGCGGCAGCTCGATCGCCTCGATGGTGATCTTGTCCCAGATCGACTCGTCCGGCGGCTCGACGCCCGAGCCGAAGAAGAGTTGCGTGTTGTAGTCGTGGAACGACAGTGTCTCCGGGTCGTGCGCGGCGATCCGCCGGACGCGCGGGCTGACCGTGAAGGTCACCTCGACCATCTCGTCGAGCGTCGGCTCGTAGCCCTCGGCGCACAGCGCGCAATTGTAGGCGTCCTGCTTGACTGTCTTGAGCGAGCTGTTGGCGCCGAGCACACCGCCGCAGCCCGGGCACAGCACGTTCCACGACAGCTCGAAGATGCCGACCCGTGCGGCGTGCAGAAAAGCGGCGATCACCCGCTCTTCGTCCAGGCCGTTTTCCTTGGCGAAGGCCAACGCGTTGACGCGACACAGCGCGCGGTCGGAGCCGTCGCGCACCAAGCGCTCGATCGCGGCGACAGCGCCCGGGTCGGCAGTCTGCCGGAGGATGGGGAATAGCCCGTCCGCTTCGCTCATGGTGCAAGATTAGGCTCATCCCCGCCTGACGCCAAGCCATCCGCCAAGCCCCGCGCCTCCCGCTACCCGGCCTTGCCCGGCCCGGCCTATCGGGGCAACGGGCCGTCCACTATCTTGGCCGCGACAACCGAAGCGATGAGACGATGACCGAGAGCAACAACAAGGGCGCGAAGATCGCCACCGCCGAGCAGGTATTGAGTGGAGCGGTGCCCAAGCCCGAGGTGGGCAAGGAACGGCCGGTCGACGCGACCTACGAAGGCAGCAAGATCCCGGCGATGAAGCCGCGTGACGCCGCCACCTTGATCATGGTGCGCAAGCCTAAGAATCCCGACGGTATGCCCGAGGTGCTGATGGGTTGCCGCGGCGCGGGCCACGTCTTCATGCCCAACCGCTATGTGTTCCCCGGCGGCCGGGTCGATCCAGCCGACGCCAAGGTGCCGGTGGCGACGTCGCTTCGGCCGGAGATCGACGAGCGCCTGCGCCGTGCAGCCACGCCGCAGCGTGCCCGCGCGCTGGCCATCGCGGCGATCCGCGAGACCTTCGAGGAGACCGGCCTGATCATCGGCGAGAAGGTCGACGGGCCGGTCGGCGAGGTGCCCAAGCACTGGCAGGGCTTCCTCGACCAGGGCCTGGCGCCGGCGCTGCACCACCTCGACTACATCGCCCGCGCGGTGACGCCGCCGGGCCGGCCGCGCCGTTTCAACGCCCGCTTCTTCATGATGGACGCCGAGGCGGTGCGGGGCACGATGAAGGACAGCACCGAGATCTACGACATTCGCTGGGTGCGGCTCGACGAGGCGCGCAAGCTGCCGCTGCCGACCATCACCGGCCTGATGCTGGGCGAGGTCGCGCTGCTGGTGAAGGAGCCGCCGGCGGCGGGCGCGGAGCGGCGCATCAAGCTATTCAAGACCATCCACCGCAAGCACATGCTGCTGGAGGAGTGACACTGGGGTATAGTCACCCCATGCGCCTGCTCCGCTTCCTGCTGATCGCATCCCTCCTGTCGCCGTTGGCCGCCTGCGCCGACCCGGAGCGCGCCTTCGCGTCGGCGTTCAAGAGCTGGTGCCGCTCGGCGCCGAACTGCACGGTGCACGAGAACCGTTGAGCGGCATGGCGCCGCCCGCCAGGTCCGTCCTGTTATTGACCCTGCCGCCCGGCCTGGGCGGTGTGGGCGCCGCCGCCACCTTGCTCGAGGCGGTGCTGGTGAAGCACGGTTACCCGCTCACCGTCGCCTGGCGGGCCTACTACAGCGAGGAGCCGGCGCTCTCCGTGCCGATGTGGCGGGTGCTGACGCGACGGCCGACGATCCGTGAAACGATGGACGGC
The DNA here is from genome assembly GCA_016869975.1 of Alphaproteobacteria bacterium. GTDB lineage: Bacteria > Pseudomonadota > Alphaproteobacteria > Reyranellales > Reyranellaceae > JAFAZJ01. The sequence goes on along the minus strand of VGCZ01000067.1, from coordinate 8,948 downwards.
GCCGTCCGTCGCGTCGCCGTCGGCACCTGGCTGCCGGAGTTCGAGTGGGCGCATCACCAGCCCTGGGCGCCCTGGCGCGCGCTGCTCGAAGGCCATCGGGCGCATGTCGTGATGTCCGGCAATAACCTCGCCGGCTGGGGTCCGACGGCGCTCGATCTGCCCTCGCTGCAATGGATCGCCTCGCCCTATGCGCCCGATCGCGTCGACCGCATCCGACACTGGCCCGTCTGGCGGCGCGTCTATGACGCCGCCCTCAACAGCTGGGTGAGCGCGCGACAGGAAATCCGCACGCTCGAGCGCGCCGACACCTTGTCGATCAGCGGCTACACGCAGGAAGGCCTGCGTCGAGTCACGCCCAGGGCGCGGCTGTTCGGCGTGCTGCCGATTCCCGTCGACACCGAGCGCTACTCGCCCGTCGGCCGACCGCCGCTTGCCGGCCGCAAGCTGCGCATCGGCTTCAACGGCCGCATCTCCGATCCGCGCAAGAACATGCCGCTGCTGGTGAAGGCGTTCGCGCGCGCCGCGCAGGCGCATCCCGACATCGAGCTGCATGTCAGGGGCGATCTCCCACGCGAAGAGTTCATCGCGCGTTACGACGCGGGCGGCATCGCGGAGAAATTGATTGTCGAGCCGTCGGTGCCTTTCGCCCGGATGCCGGACTGGTATCGCTCGCTCGACATCTTCGCGCTGGCCTCGCACCAGGAGGGCCTGTCGATCGTCGGCACCGAGGCGATGGCGTGCGGCGCGGTGGTGGTGTCGACGCGCTGCGGCGGGCCGGAAGACTATGTGCTGGACAACGAGACCGGCCTGCTGAGCGGCTTCGACGATCGCGAATTCGCCGACAGGATGATCGCGCTGATCGGCGACGCGGCGCTGCGGACCCGGTTGAGCGACGCCGGCATCGCCTTCGTGCGCACGCGCTACGCCCAGGCGGCGTTCGAGCGCGGCTTCATGGAAGCCTTCAGCCGGCTTTACGGCAGCTTGTAACGCGCGCCGATCGTGGGTGGGCCGTCGGCCAGCACACGGCCTTCGGCGACGAATTGCACGAGATGCGCCAGCATCGAGCGGCCGGCGGCGGGGTGCAGGTGCTTGGGCACGGCGGCATAGACCCTCGCGACCATGTCCGGAATCGTCTCCAGCCCGTCGCGCAGACAGCCGAGGATCTGCTGTTCGCGCTCCAGCCGGTGGTCGATATAGGCCAGCACGAAGGGCTTGGGGTTCTTGATCGCCGCGCCATGCGTCGGGATGAACACGCCCTCGTCGCGCGCCATCACCTTGCGCAGCGCCGCGAAGTAATCGCGCATGTTGCCGTCGGGTGGCGAGATCACCGCCGTCGACCAGCCCATCACGTGATCGCCGGTGAGCAGCGCGTTGTCCTCGCGCACGGCGAAGCAAAGGTGGTTGGAGATGTGGCCTGGCGTGTGCACCGCCTCGACCGTCCAGCCCGCGCCGTTCACGACCTCGCCGTCACGCAGGGTGACGTCGGGCTTGAAATCGTGGTCACCGCCCTGCTCGGTGGTGACGCCCGGCGGCGGTTTGGGATGGCCGCCGAAGGCGTAGACCGGTGCGCCGGTCGCCTTGGCCATGGCGCGCGAGGCGGGCGAGTGGTCGGCGTGCGTATGGGTGACGAGGATGTGGGTCACCGTCTCGCCGCGCACGGCGTCGAGCACGGCGTCGACATGGTCAGCCATGTCGGGGCCGGGATCGACGATCGCTACCTTGCCGTTGCCGATGACGTAGGTGCCGGTGCCCATGAAAGTGAACGCGCTGGGGTTCTTGGCCACCACGCGGCGAATGAGCGGCGTCACGCGCTGTGGCGCGCCGTAGGTGGGATCGAATTCCTTGATGAAGGGAATGGCCATCAGCGCACCGGGATCAGCTTGTAGATGGCGTTGCGGATGTCGGAGCTGACATAGACCGCGCCCGACTTGCCGACCGCGACGCCCGTGGTGACGAAGGCCGGCGGGCCGTGCTTGTAGCCCGGCAGGCCGATGTCGAGGTTGGTGGCGATGATCACGCGGTCGCCGGTCGTCCGATCGATCGCGACCACGCGGCGATGGCCGACCTCGGCGACGTAGAGCCGACCGTCGGGCCCCAGGTCGATGCCCTCGGGCGCGACGAGCCCCTCGCTCACCGTCTTGCGCGCGCCCGAGGCGATGTCGATCTGCACCACGCGGCCGCTGGCGGTCTCGGTGATGTAGACGACGTTGTCCGGCCCCTCGACCATGGCCGTCGGCGCGGCGAGGTCCTTGGCGATGACGACCTGGTCCTTGCTGTCGGCGCCGGTGACGCGCAGCAGGCTGCCGGTGCCCAGCTCGAGCACCAGCAGCTCGCCCTTGGCGGTCTCGATGGCGTCGACCGGCGCCTTGAAGCCGTGCAGCACCTCGATGCTCTTGCCAGTCTTGCGATCGACCCGCTGCACGCTGCCGGAGAACCAGCTCGTGAGCAGCGCCTGGCGCGCGTTCACCGAGATGCCCAGCGGATATTCCAGCGTATCGCCCTGCATGCGCAGATGCGTCTCGACCACGCCGTTGGCGCCGTCGACGGTGCGATACGAGAAGACGTCGGCGACATGCAGGATCTCGCGATCGCCGTCGTTGAACACGGCGATGTCGGAGGGTATCGCCAGCTTGCCCTCGATGACGGTGCGCGCGCCGCCCGTACGGGTGTCGATCTGATAGACCGCGTTGTCGACCATGTTGGTGACGAAGACGCGGTCACGTCCGTCGATCGCCAGATTGTCGAGGCCGGGCTTTAGGGTGGCGATCAGCGTCTTCTCACCGCTCGCCGGGATGACGCGCACCAATTGGCCGAGCGCTGTGTCGACAACGTAGAGATTGCCCTTCTTGTCGAAGTTCACAGCGGCTGGAATTCTGAAGCCGTCGGCCACGGTGGTCATCTGGCCACCCTTATCGACGTCGATCTTCACCACCAGGCCGCGGAACCACAGCGGACCATAGAGCAGGCCGTCCGGGCCGAACTCGAAGCCGTTGAGCCCACCCATGTCCTTCAGCAGTGGCTGCTTTTTGCTGGCGGGATCGGCGTAGTTGATCGGCTTGTCGGCCTTCAGGTCGATCTCCCACAGCGCGTCGCCGAGGAAGACCTGGGTGGCGAACAACCGGGGCTCCTTGTCCTTCTCGGTCTTGAAAGCCAGCGAGTTGATGCCCGGCAGGCCGGTGGCGATCAGCCTTGGTGCCTCGTTCCCCTTGCGGATGTAGATGTTGCCGGTGAGAAAGCCGGTCCACGCCATCGTGCCGTCCGGAGCGAAGGCGATGTCATCGGCCATGCCGATGGCCCTGCCATCCATGCCCGGCTCGACCACGACGTCGACCTCGCCGCTATCGACGTTGACTCGGTAGATCGATTGGCCGACCACGCTGCCTACGAAGAGCTGGTCGTCCTTGTCGAAGGCCAGACCATGCACGCCGTGGAAGTGCGAGCCCGGGACCAGAATCTGCGTGATGAACGATTTCGGCGGCGCGACCGGCGTGGCCTGTTGTGGCGGCGGCGGAGGCGGAGGAGTTGGGGCGGCCTGCTGTGACGGCGGCGCGGCGGGCGGTTTTGGCTGCGCCGCCGGCGGTGCCGCGGGAGCGGGCGGCTGCGCAGGCTTGGTGGCCGGTGGCGTGGCCGGCTTCGCTGGCGGCTGCTGCGCCGTCGCGGGAATCAGCGCGGCGCCAAGCAGCAGGATGAGCGCGATGGACGCGCGACGAACGACGTGGCCTGGCGACATGCGGTTACCGGTACAGCCTCGATGGGAACGCGCCGGACTGTAGCCCGTCGCCCCCGCGCTTTGGAAGCGGCGCGGCGGCGCTGGCCGCGATGCGAACTGTCGCGGTGGGAAGGCTTCCCCGGCCCGGCGGATCGGCTACCATTCGCCCACGGATACAGGAGGGAACAACATGTCCGGACCGCTCACCGGCTACCGCATCATCGAACTCGCCGGCATCGGCCCGGCGCCGATGGCCGCCATGATGATGGGCGACATGGGCGCCGACATCATCCGCGTCGATCGCGTCAGGACGCATGTCATGGACCGCTTCGCCGATCCCAGGTTCAACGTCCATGGCCGCAGCCGCCGCTCGGTCTCGGTCGACCTGCAGAAGCCCGAGGGCGCCGAGGTCGTGTTGCGCCTCTGCAAGGCCGCCGACGGCATCATGGAGCCGTTCCGTCCCGGTGTCGCCGAGCGTCTGGGCGTCGGCCCCGAGGCCTGCCTGAAGGCCAATCCCAAGATCGTCTATGGCCGCATGACCGGCTGGGGCCAGTCGGGCCCGCTGGCCAAGGCCGCCGGCCACGACCAGAACTACATCGCGCTGACCGGCGGGCTGCACGCCATCGGTCGCAAGGGCCAGAAGCCGGTGCCACCGCTCAACCTCGTCGGCGATTTCGGCGGCGGCGGCATGCTGCTGGCCTACGGCATGGTCTGTGGCCTGCTCGAGGCGCAGAAATCCGGCAAGGGCCAGGTCGTCGACGCCGCGATGGTCGATGGCGCCGCCCTGCTGCTGGGCGCGCTCTACGGCATGGTCGGCGCCGGGCTGTGGAATGACAAGGAGCGCGAGGTCAACATGCTCGATGGTGGCGCGCATTTCTACGACACCTACGAGACCAAGGACGGCAAGTACGTCTCGATCGGCTCGATCGAGCCGCAATTCTACGCCCTGCTGATCGAGAAGGCCGGGCTCGCGGGCCAGAACCTGCCGGCGCAGCACGATCGCGCGCAGTGGCCGATGATGAAGCAGAAGCTCGAGGACGTCTTCAAGACCAAGACGCGCGACGAGTGGTGCCAGATCATGGAGGGCAGCGACGTGTGCTTCGCGCCCGTGCTGACCATGAGCGAGGCGCCGCATCACCCCGCCGCCAAGGCGCGCAACGCCTATGTCGATGTCGCGGGCTTCGCCCAGCCGGCGCCGGCGCCGCGCTTCAGCCGCACGGTCGAGGCGACGCCCAAGCCGGCGCCCAAGCGTGGCGCCAACACCGAGGAGGTGCTGGAGCAGTCCGGCTTCTCCGCCGCGGAGATCGCCGAGCTGAAGAAGGGTGGCATCGTCGGCGCGGCGGCGTAGCCATGCGATCCATCATTCCGAGCGATTCCGTCATCCCGAGCGTGAGCGAGGGATCTCCCGCGCGTGAAAACTCCATTGCCAGGAGATTCCTCGCTTCGCTCGGAATGACGGAGGAAGCGCTCGGGATGACGGGTACATGACCGTCGCCGTCATCGGCGCGGGTGTGGTCGGCATGGCCACGGCCCGCGCCATCCAGCGCGGCGGTCGGCCGGTGATCGTACTCGACGACGTCGATCCCGGCCGCAAGACTTCGTTCGGCAATGCCGGCTTCATCGCCATCGACCACGTGCTGCCGCTGGCGCGGCCCTCGGTGCTCAAGCGCGTGCCGAGCATGCTGCTGGATCGCAACGGCCCGCTCACGCTGCACACGCCGAGCCTCTTCTGGCTGATCCCCTGGATGCTGCGGTTCGGCCGCGCGGCGTCGAGCACGCAAGAGGTCGCCAAGGGTGTCGATTCGTTCGGCGCGCTGATGGCCGAGGCCAACATCGCCTGGAAGGCGGAGATCCAGGCCTCGGGTCTGGGCGAGCTCTTCAAGTCCAAGGGCGCGCTCTACGTTTACGAGACCCTGGCCGGCTTCGAGGGCGGCGCTCAAGAGCGCTCGTTGCAAGCGGCCAAGGGCACCGCGATGGAGATCCTCGACGGTGATCAGGCGCGGGAGCTGGCGCCTGGCCTGTCGCCACACATCGTCAAGGGCGTCTACTACCCGCACGGCATGCACACGGTGAGCCCGTATCACGTCGTGACGACGCTCGCTGAGCGCTTCGTCGCCGAAGGCGGGCGCATCGAGAAGACGAACGTCGAGGGCTTCGACGTCGCCGGCGATCGCGTCACCGCGGTGCGCGCGGGCGGCAGGTCGATCCCGGTCGACGCGGTGGCGATATGCGCCGGCCGCGCTTCCGGCGATCTCACGCGTTACCTCGGTTTCAAGGCGCCGTTGGTCGCCGAACGCGGCTATCACGTGATGCTCGAGCCCGACAACGTGCGCTTCGATCTGCCGGTGTCGCCGGCCGAGCGCGGCTTCTTCATCACGCCGATGCGCGAGGGCCTGCGCGTCGCCGGCACCGTCGAGCTGGGCGCGCCAAATCGCCCCGAGTCGTGGCATCGCGCCGATCTGCTGAAGAAGCACCTCGAAGCGATCTTTCCCGGAGTCGGCGGCGCCGAGACATCGCGCTGGATGGGCGAACGCCCCTCGCTGCCGGATTTCCGTCCAGCGATCGGCCGCGCGCCGCGCCACGTCAACGTCTATTGCGGCTACGGCCACCAGCATGTCGGCCTGACGCTGGCCACGGCGACGGGCCGGCTGCTCGCCCGGCTGCTCGACGGCGAGTCGCTGCCGCCGGCGCTCGCGCATTGCGATCCGGGCCGCTTCGGTTGAGGGTCGGGCAGGGGAGAGAACGCCATGGCTGACGCCGAGTTCGAGATTCTCGATCGAGCTTTCTTGCGCTGCGTGCGCACCAGCGCTCGGGTCGAGAAGCTGTTCGAAGGCTGCCGCTGGGCCGAGGGGCCGGCATACTTTCCGGCGTCGCGCTCGCTGGTGTGGAGCGACATTCCCAACGACCGCATGCTGCGCTGGGACGAGACGACGGGCGCCACCGGCGTGTTCCGCCAGCCCGCCGGCTACAGCAACGGCAACACCGTCGACCGTGAGGGCCGCCTGGTGAGCTGCGAACATGGTGGACGGCGCGTGTCGCGCACCGAGCACGACGGATCGGTCATCACCATCGCCGACCGCTACGACGGAAAGCGGCTGAACAGCCCGAACGATCTGGTGGTGAAGTCCGACGGCTCGATCTGGTTCACCGATCCGGCCTACGGCATCGACAGCGACTACGAAGGCAACAAGGCCGAGAGCGAGATCGGCGCCTGCCACGTCTATCGCGTCGATCCGGCCAACGGCAAATGCGTCATCGTCGCCGACGATTTCGTGCGGCCCAATGGCATCGCCTTCTCGCCCGACGAAAAGTCGCTATACATCGCGGACACCGGCGCCTCGCATGCCGCCGACGGGCCGCGCCACATCAGGGTCTTCGAGGTCGACGAGGGCGGCAAGCTGGCCAAGGACCGTGTCTTCGCCACCTGCAACGCCGGCTTCTTCGACGGCTTCCGCCTCGACACCGATGGCCGCATCTGGGCCAGTGCCGCCGACGGCGTCCACTGCTTCCAGCCCGACGGCACGCTGATCGGCAAGATCAAGGTGCCGGAGCGCGTCGCCAACCTCGAGTTCGGTGGCGCCAAGCGCAACCACCTCTACATAACCGCGACGACATCTCTCTATGCGCTGAAGGTGCCGGTCAACGGCGCCAAACGTTTCTGAGTCCTGGCGCGGGCGTCAGTAGCGTGGATCGTCCGGACGGCGCATGCCCCAGACATCGGTGACGGTGGTGTATTCGCTGTAGCCAAGGCGAGCGACCGGTTGGTAGGCGGCGACATCGACGCGGCCGTTCTTGATGATCGAGTCGTCGATATGCACGCCGACGACTTGGCCGATCACCATTGAGCCGGGATGGGCCTCGCGGCCCGGTTCGATCGGCAGCTCGATGGTCTTCCAGTACTTGCATTCCAGCGCCAGCGGCGATTCGGCCACACGCGGCGCCTTGACGTAGCGGCACGGCGCCGGCGTCAGGCCGGCCTCGCGCATCTCGTCGACGCCATAGGCGAACATCGCCGTGGTGACGTTCATCTTCTCCTTCAGCCTGGCGCTGACCATGTTGACGACGAACTCGCCGGTCAGCTCGGCGTTCATGCGGGAATGCTTGGTCGGTGAGTCGCCGTAGGTGCCGGTGACGCCGAAATAGACCATCGGTGGGAACTCGCTGATGGCGTTGTAGAAGCTGTAGGGCGCGAGGTTGATCTTGCCCTCGGGATCGACGGTCGAGATCCAGCCGATCGGCCTGGGCACGATCAGCGCCTTGAGTGGGTCGACCTTGAACCCGTGATCGCGTTTGAGGGCGTCATAGAACATCTGGCTGACTCTCCGGCGGCGTGGCGCGGCGCAGCCTACAGAAAAAAATATCGGCGTTCACGGGGGGTGAACGCCGACGAAGTCTGGGGAATGATGATGAGGAAGAATAAACAGAAACTAAAAGACACAAGATACAGGCGGGTTTGGTTGGGGGAACCCGCCGGGGAAGCAATAGATGACTAGATGACCTCCAGATGCTCGATGATGGATGGGTACGCGCTGATGATCTCGGATTTCGCTCCTCAGTGACGCGCCAGCGGGCGGCCTGCGACGATCACGATGGTCGGCGCCGCGGGCAGCGGCTCCTCGACCATGCGCAGCGCCGTCATACGCGGTGCAAGGCTCGTCTGGGTGTCGGACACATCCGCGAACTGGGTGAACAGTCCGGCCGACATCGCCACGAAGAGACACCCGATGCCGGCAACCACCGCCTTGACAGCGGGGATATTGGGGAAGGGGCTGCCAACAGCGATAGCTGCCGGCTTCGAGCTCTCTTCGAGGGGATGGGGAAGCGCGGCGGCGGAGACCCGGACAACCGCGCTACGGCTGGCGAACATGACCTTAACCAAAAGATGAAAATATGAACTTCAAGAACATGTATATGCTAACGCAGGTATCAGTTCAGGTGTAGCTAATTGATCGGGAAAAAATCGTCAAGAAGGCCCGTAAGATGCTGATCTAAGGGCATTTTTGGGCTTCCAAAGTATCTGCATGCACCTTAGGAAGTCGTTTTATATTATTGATTCAACATAACATATCCACAATGAACACGAGTGCTTGAATCGATCAGCCCGGCGATTGCCATGGGGTGGGGCACGGTTTCCTGAGACAGCGCACTGCGCTACCGATCGTAAAGACGGAGGTAGAGCATGGACGGAAATAATGGGCTGGAACCGGGTGTGACGGAGGCCACGGCGGCGCCAGCGCGC
>VGCZ01000066.1 GCA_016869975.1 Alphaproteobacteria bacterium | reverse complement strand
TCGACGCCGGCACCGGCGACGAAGGCGGCACGACGGAGGGCGTCTTCGCCTGCGAGTGGAAGGGCAACCGTCTTTACGGGCGCAACGAAGCGGTCGGCGGCCACTACGTCATCGGCTTCCGCCAGCCACCGGGCTCCGCGGAAGCGAAGGCGCTGGAGGGCGTTGCGGTCGCACCGCCGTCGCGCGTGCTGCTGTGGCACGCCAACTACCATCCAGACGGCGGGCAGCTCTTCTGGTCGCTCGACGGCAAGCCCTTCGTCGTGCCGGCAGCGCCACCGGGCGACGATGTGAAGGCGGAGGACTTCGTCGCGCTGCGCTCCGACGGCAGCTTCGGCATCTACATCCATCCCGACATCTGGCACGAGGGCGTGTTCCCGGTGGCGCCGTCGGGCCGCTTTTTCGACAAGCAGGGCCGCGTGCACGCGCGCGTCAGCTGCGACATCGCCAACGAGCTCGGAGCCCTGCTCAGCGTGCGTCTGGCGTAAGCCGGGACGCGCCGCTCACACGGTGAGGTAGCGCCGCATTCGCTCGGCGTCGAGCGAGGCCTTCGGGCCGTTCATCACCACCTCGCCGCGCTCCATCACGACGATGGTGTCGGCGAGTTCCTGGGCGAAGTCGAGATACTGCTCGACCAGCAGGATCGCCATGTCGCCGCGCGCCGCCAGCAACTTGATGACGCGCTCGATGTCCTTGATGATCGAGGGCTGGATACCTTCGGTCGGCTCGTCGAGGATCAAGAGGCGCGGCCGCGTGATCAGGGCGCGGGCGATGGCGAGCTGCTGCTGCTGGCCGCCCGACAGATCGCCGCCCCGGCGGTTGAGCATGCTCTTGAGCACCGGGAAGAGCTGATAGATCTCCTCCGGGATGGTGCGCAGCGGCTTGGCCAGCGGCGCGAAGCCGGTCAGCATGTTCTCGTAGACCGTGAGCCGGGGGAAGATATCGCGGCCTTGCGGCACGATGGCCAGCCCCTTGCGCGCGCGCTCGTGCGGCTTCAGCCCGGCGATGTCCTCGCCATCCCACATGATCCTGCCGGAGCGGATCGACTGCAGGCCGAAAATGGCGCGCAGCAGCGAGGTCTTGCCCACGCCGTTGCGGCCCAGCACGCAGGTCACCTTGCCGATCTCGGCGGCGATGCTGACGCGGCGCAGCGCGTGGCTGGCGCCGTAGAACAGGTCGATGGTCTCGACATTGAGCATGGCGTCAGCGCCCCAGATAGACTTCGATGACGCGCGGATGAGCCTGCACGTGATCGATCGAGCCCTCGGCCAGCACCGAGCCCTCGTGCAGCACGGTGACGCGCGCGCCCAGGTCGCGCACGAACTGCATGTCGTGCTCGACCACGACCAGGGTGTGCTTGCCCGTCAGGCGGCGGATCAGCTGCGCCGTCTGCTCGGTCTCGTGGTCGGTCATGCCGGCCACCGGCTCGTCGAGCAGCAGGATCTGCGGCTCGTGGATCAGCAACATGCCGATCTCCAGCCACTGCTTCTGGCCGTGGCTGAGCGCACCGGCCTGGCGGTGGCGATGCTCGACGAGGCCGGTGGTCGCCAGCGTCTCGTCGATGCGCGCGAGGTCCGTACCGCTCAGCTTCGCCAGCAGGGTCCTGAAGATGCCGCGACTGTCGCGCGCCGCCAGCTCGAGGTTCTCGAAGACGGTGAGGTTCTCGAACACCGTCGGCTTCTGGAACTTGCGGCCGATGCCGAGATTGGCGATCGCCGACTCGTCGAGCCGGGTGAGGTCGGTGTCGGCGCCGTAGATCACCGTGCCCTCGTCGGGCCGCGTCTTGCCGGTGATGACGTCCATCATCGTCGTCTTGCCGGCGCCGTTGGGACCGATGACGGTGCGTAGTTCGCCGCGGTCGATCACCAGCGACAGCTCGTTGAGCGCCTTGAAGCCGTCGAAGCTCACCGACACGCCGTCGAGGTAGAGCAGCGTCTCGGCGCGGCGCGGCGTTGTCGTGCGCCCATTTTCACTTTGCGCCGCGCTCATGTCGCGGCCTCCGCCGCCTGGGCTTGTCGCGCCGCCTGCCGCGCGCGCCAGCGTTCGCGCTGGTCGGCGACAAGGCCGACGACACCGCGCGGCAAGAGCAGGGTGACGACGATGAACAACAGACCGAGGAAGAACAGCCAGATTTCGGGTGCGGCGCCGGTCAGCCAGGTCTTGGCGATGTTGACCAGGAAGGCGCCGATCACCGCACCGGCGAGCGTGCCGCGGCCGCCGACGGCGACCCACAGCGCGATCTCGATGGACGCCGCGGGCGAGAACTCGCCGGGATTGATAATGCCGACCTGCGGCACATAGAGGGCGCCGGCGATGCCTGAGAGCATGGCAGCGACGACGAAGACGAAGAGCTTGGCGCCGGTCACCGAGTATCCCAGGAAGCGCACGCGGCTCTCAGCGTCGCGCACCGCCAAGAGCACGCGGCCGAGCTTGGAGTTCACGATCCAGCGGCAGATCAGGTAGGTGGCGCCCAGCCCGATGGCCGAGGCGATCAGCAGGCCGACGCGCGTCGATTGCGCCTGGATGGGGAAGCCCAGAATGTCCTTGAAGTCGGTCAGCCCGTTATTGCCGCCGAAGCCCATGTTGTTGCGGAAGAAGGCGAGCAGCAGGGCGAAGGTCATCGCCTGGGTGATGATCGAGAGATAGACGCCGGTGACGCGGCTGCGGAAGGTCAGCCAGCCGACGATCAGCGCCAGCGCGCCGGGCACCAGCACGACCATGATCGCGGCGAACCAGAACATGTCGAAGCCGTGCCAGTACCAGGGCAGCTCCTTCCAGTTCAGGAACACCATGAAGTCGGGCAGCTGGGCATTCTTGTAGACGCCGCGATCGCCGATCTGGCGCATCAAGTACATGCCCATGCAGTAACCGCCGAGCGCGAAGAACGCGCCCTGGCCGAGGCTCAGGATGCCGGCGTAGCCCCAGATCAGGTCCATCGCCAGCGCCAGCATGGCGTAGGTGCAGTACTTGCCGATCAGCGGGATCAGATAATCCGGCACATGGGTGAAGGAGCCGGTGACCACCACGCGATTGAGGATCGGCAGCACCACCACGAGGGCGAAGCCAAAGGCGAGGAAGACGGCCCAGCCGCGGGGCGTCAGCAGCGAGCGGCGAGGCGCGCCGTCGTTGGGGGTGTCGGTCATCGCCGTCTCACGAATCGGCCGCGCGGCCCTTGAGCGCGAAGAGACCGCGCGGGCGCCGCTGGATGAAGAGGATGATGAAGACCAGCACGGCGACCTTGCCCAGGACCGCGCCGGCCACCGGCTCGAGCAGCTTGTTGATGATGCCCAGAGACAGCGCGCCGACCAAGGTGCCAAGCAGATTGCCGACGCCGCCGAACACCACCACGAGGAAGGAATCGACGATGTAGATCGTGCCGAGGTTGGGGCTGACATTGCCGACCTGGCTGAGCGCCACGCCGGCGATGCCGGCGAGGCCGGAGCCCAGCCCGAAGGTCAGCGCGTCGATGCGCGCGGTGGGAATGCCCATGGCGGCGGCCATGTCGCGGTTCTGCGTCACCGCGCGCATGTGCAGGCCGAACGACGTGCGGCGCAGCAGGGCGACGATGGCGAGCAGCACCATCAGGCAGAAGACGATGATGTAGAGCCGGTTCCAGGCGACGAAGAAGCCGGGGATCAGCTCGAAGCCGCCGGTCATCCAGGCCGGGTTGGCAACCTCCTTGTTCTGCGCGTCGAAGATCGAACGGACCGCCTGCTGCAGGATCAGGCTGAGCCCCCAGGTCGCCAACATGGTGTCGAGCGGGCGGCCGTAGAGGAAGCGGATCACCGTGCGCTCGATCAGGATGCCGACGGCGCCGGCGACGACGAAGGCGATCGGCACCGAGATCACCAGATAGAAGCCGACGAACTCCTTCGGCAGCAGGGCGCGGCAGACGATCTGCACGGTATAGGCGGTGTAGGCGCCGAGCATGATCATCTCGCCATGCGCCATGTTGATGACGCCCATCACGCCGAAAGTGATGGCCAGGCCCACGGCGGCGAGCAGCAGCACGGAGCCCAGGCTGATGCCCTGGAAGACGTTCTCGGCGACGCCGACGATGGCGAGCGTGCGTTCGATGGACACCAGCGCCTCGGCCGCCGCCTTGCGCACCTCGGGCGGCGCGTCCTTGTCGTTGCTGACGCCGGTCAGCAGGTTCTTGACCTGCGGGTCGGCGGTGCCGGCCATCGTCGCGATCGCCTTGAGGCGATCCTCGACGCTGCCGGCTCGGACCTTGGCGGCGTTGAGACTGAAGCGGATCGCCGTCAGGATCTCAGGATCCTTCTCGCTCTTGAGCGCGCGCTCCAGCGCTGCGGCGGTCTCCGGCGTCGGGCTCTTGAAGGCTTCACGCGCCGCCGCCAGACGCGTGGCGCGATCGTCGCTGAACAGCGAGAGCTTGGACAGCGAGGCCGAAATCGCGCCGCGCAGGCGGTTGTTGGCGCGCACCTTCTCGACATCGCCCGCCGGCAGCTCGCCCAGCGCCTTGCCGCCGACCGCCTCGAAGTAGCGCGCGCCGTCGGCGATCAGGGCCGCGCCGTCGGCCTTGCGGAGGAAGAGGGTGCCGTCGCTGAGCGCTTTCAACGCGGGGATGGCGCGGCCATCGCCCAAGGCGCCGAGCTTCTCCGCCGCGTCGAGCTTCTCGCCGAAATCGTCGGAGGCGAGCTTCCGGATCAGCTCGTCGAATTGCTGCGCGCAGGCCGGGGACGCGGCGAGCGCCGCCGCGAGCGCGATCGCTGTCGCCACAGCTACGGCGCGCAGGCGCGCCATCAGCCAGGACATCGCACGTTTCCTTGATCTTGGTTCGCTTGGCTGGCCTGCCGCTCCGCTTGGCGCGGAGCGGCGGCTGGCGGAAAAAGCGGGTCGCCCGGTTGGACTCGGAACGACCCCAGTGAACGTCCAGGCGACTAGTACTTCGGCTTCTCGCAGTTGCCGCAGACCCACGGGTAGGTCCAGTCGGCGGTGAGCTTGGCGCTCTCCGGGATGTACTTCGACCAGGCGTCGGCCTTCACCGGGCCCTTGGTCTGCCAGACGATCTCGAACTGGCCGTTGGCCTGGATCTCGCCGATCAGCACCGGCTTGGACAGGTGGTGGTTGGTGTTCATCACCGACTCGAAGCCGCCCGGCGCCATGACTTTCTGGCCGTACATCGCCTGACGCACCGCGTCGACGTTGGTCGTGCCGGCCTGCTGCACCGCCTGCGTCCACATCTTGAAGCCGATATAGGTGGCTTCCATCGGGTCGTTGGTGACGCGCTTGTCGTTCTTGATGAACGCCTTCCACTGCTTGATGAAGGCGTCGTTGACCGGGCTCTTCACCGACTGGAAGTAGTTCCACGCCGCCAGGTGGCCGACGAGGTTCTTGGTGTCGATGCCGGCGAGCTCTTCCTCACCGACCGAGAAGGCCACGACGGGCACGTCCTTGGCCTGGATGCCGGCGTTGGCCAGCTCCTTGTAGAACGGTACGTTGGCGTCGCCGTTGATGGTCGAGACCACGGCGGTCTTCTTGCCGGCCGCCGCGAACTTCTTGATGTCGGCGACGATGGTCTGCCAGTCGGAATGACCGAACGGCGTGTAGTTGATCATGATGTCGGCCGGCGCGACGCCCTTGGCCTTCAGGAAGGCCTCGAGGATCTTGTTGGTCGTGCGCGGATAGACGTAGTCGGTGCCCGCGAGCACCCAGCGCTTCACCTCGCCGCCTTCCTTGCTCATCAGGTACTCGACGGCCGGGATCGCCTGCTGGTTCGGCGCGGCGCCGGTGTAGAACACGTTGCGCGAGCTTTCCTCGCCCTCGTACTGCACGGGATAGAACAGCAGGCCGTTGAGCTCCTCGAACACCGGCAGCACCGACTTGCGGCTCACCGAGGTCCAGCAGCCGAACACGACGTCGACCTTCTCCTTTTGGATCAGCTCGCGCGCCTTCTCGGCGAACAGCGGCCAGTTCGAGGCCGGGTCGACGACGACCGCCTCGACGCGGCGGCCAAGCAGGCCCCCCTTCTTGTTAATGTCGTCGACCATCATCAGGACGGTGTCCTTCAGCGTGGTCTCCGAGATCGCCATCGTGCCGGACAGCGAATGCAGCACGCCCACCTTGATCGGCGGCAGCTGCGCCAAGGCGCCGGCCGACCAGGCGACGATCGCGCCCACGACGGACGCCGCACCAGCGAGCATCGACAACTTCTTCATGCCTGTAGTCTCCCCGTGCCACGGCCACGCCCCATGCGCGGCGCCCACACGCAGGAGTGGGTTCAGCAAGACTCGGGCCAGCCTTCCGGCGAAAAAGGCACGTCGCCCCTTTATTCGGCAGGCGATTGTTGGATTTCGATTCAATCAGCAATGGATCAGGAATCTGCGCTCAAAAACGCGCCACGACTCATGAGTGTCGAGCAAATCTTGATCAAAGTGTAATCATGCGCTCTAGGATTGATCAAAAGGCGACGGGATACGAAGCAAAGCCCCTGAAACGCGCGCGCCCGCCTCTGACAGGCTGGCCATTCTGTCGCAGGCCAGGAAATCGCTCGAGCAATCGCGCGATGGCGATTGTGCCCTCCATCCGCGCCAAGGTCGCGCCCAGACACATATGAATGCCGGAACCGAAGGCGAGGTGGCGGTTGGGCGTGCGGCCGATATCGAAGCGGTCCGGGTCGGGGAACTCGGCCGGATCGCGATTGGCGGCGCCGATGCCGATATGGATGTAGGTGCCGGCGTCCAGAAGCTCGCCGCCGATCGCCAGCGGCCGGGTGAGCTTGCGGTTGCCGAGCTGGTTGGAGCTCTCGAAGCGCAGGCCTTCCTCGACGCATCCCCGGATCAGCGACGGGTCGGCCCGCAGCCGTGCCATCTCGTCGGGGAAGCGCAGCAGAGCGTCGACGGTGTTGCCCACGAGATTGGTCGTGGTCTCGTGCCCGGCGTTGAGCAGGAAGATGCAGTTCTGCACCAGCTCCTCCCCCGTCAGCCGTTCACCGTCGACCTCGCCATGGATCAACGCGCCCAGCACGTCCTCGTCGTCGGCCGGCCGCTTGCGCCGCTCGGCGATCAGCGTCTCGAGATAGGCCGAGAACTCGCGCACCGCCTCATGGCCGGCGCGCATCCTGTCCTCCGGCACGGTCGGTTCGAGCGCGCCTAGGATGGCGAGCGAATAGCGCCGGAACGGCCCGCGATCCGCCGCCGGCACGCCCAGCATGACGCACACGACCTCCACGGGCAGCGCGAAGGCGAAGTCCTCGATCAGGTCGATCTCGCGTTTCTCGGCGGCGCGATCGAGCAGGCCGTCGACCAGCGCTACGACGCGTGGCTCCATGGCCTTGAGCGCGCGCGGCGTGAAGGCCGCGGCCAGCAACCGGCGCACGCGGGTGTGCAGCGGCGCGTCGTTGAACACCAGGCTGGTGGTGTGGTGGCGATAGAGCGGCGTGCCCTCGCCGTACTTGGCGGCGAACTCCGGACGCTTGTCCGAGCTCATCGCGGCGTCGCGATAGCACAGCGCGGCGTCGGCATAGCGCGAGACGAAGACGCTGCCGTCGGGCAACCGCTTCACCGGCGCGAAGCGGCGCAATGCGTGATAGGTCGGGAATGGATTGTCGAGGAACGACGGCTCCAGCCGCGCCAGATCGAAGCGCGCGGCGACGGCGCGCGCTTCGTCCTCGGGCAGTTCGATCAGGCCTGCACTCATCTCACAGCTTCTTGCCTTCTCCCCGCGCAGGCGGTGAGACGGAGCTAGAACTGCTCCTCGCTCAGCGCGAAGACCGTGCGGCCGGAGGCTTTCATCGGTGCCACCAGCGCGGTGCCCTGCGGCAGTAAGGTGTCGGTGAAGAAGCGCGCGGTGACGATCTTGGATTCGAGAAAAGTGGGATCGCCGTCGCGGCTCATCAGCTTCTGCGACGCCGTCAGCGCGCCCTTGGCCAGCACGTAGGCGCCCAGCGCCAGGCCGCAGAGTCGGAGATAGTGCGCCGAGCCGGCGAGTGTGGCGCCGATCTCCTTGGCGACATTGGCGGCGACCCAGTTCGTGGCGTCGTCGAGCGCGGCGGCCGCCGAGAGCAGGCCGTCGCGAATCGCCTGGAGGTCGTCGCCCGGTGCTTTGGCCAGGGCGTCGCCGAGCGACCGCATGTCGGCGATCAGCGCGCGCAGGGTCTCGCCGCCGTCGCGCGCGATCTTCCGCGCGACGAGATCGCGCGCCTGGATGCCGTTGGTGCCTTCGTAGATCGGCAGGATGCGCGCGTCGCGCTGGTGCTGCGCCGCGCCGGTCTCCTCAATGAAGCCCATGCCGCCGTGGATCTGCACGCCCAGCGAGGTGACCTCGCCGCCGGCATCGGTGAACCACGCCTTGATGATCGGGATCAGCAGGTCCAGCCGGAACTGTGCGCGCTTGCGCTGCTCGGCATCAGGATGGCGCAGCGCCAGATCGGTGGCGGCGGCGCCGTAGTAGCCCAGTGCGCGCATCGCCTCGATGGTCGCCTTCATGGTCATCAGCATGCGCCGCACATCGGCGTGGCGGATGATCGGCACACCGTCGTTGGACGCTTTGGTATCGTCCTTGCTCTGCACCCGGTTGCGCGCGAAGGCCAGCGCCTGCTGGTAGGCGCGTTCGGCGATCGACAGGCCCTGCACGCCGACGTTCAGCCGCGCGTTGTTCATCATGGTGAACATGTAGCTGAGCCCGCGGCCTTCCTCGCCGACGAGATAGCCGACCGCGCCGCCATTGTCGCCGAAGACCATGACGCAGGTCGGGCTGGCGTGCTGGCCGAGCTTGTGCTCGATGCTCGCCACCCGCACGTCGTTGCGCTTGCCCGGGCCGCCATCGGCGTTGATCAGCACCTTGGGCACGATGAACAGCGAGATGCCGCGCACACCGGCGGGTGCGTCGGGGGTGCGCGCCAGCACGAGATGGACGATGTTCTCGGCCATGTCGTGATCGCCATAGGAGATGTAGATCTTCTGCCCGCTGATCAGGTAGTGATCGCCGTTCTTCACCGCCTTGCAGCGCAAGGTGCCGAGATCGGAGCCGGATTGTGGCTCGGTGAGATTCATGGTGCCGGTCCATTCGCCGCTCACCATCTTCGGCAGATAGGCTTGTTTCTGTGCCTCGGAGCCATGATGCTCGATGGCGTCGATGGCGCCTTGGTTCAAAAGCAACACCAGCGCGAAGCCCATATTGGCGGATTGCCACATCTCCTGCACGGCGGTGGCCAGCAGCCAGGGCATGCCCTGGCCGCCGAAGGCCGGATCGAAGGGCAGCGAGTTCCAACCACCCTCGACCATCTGCTTGTAGAGATCGGGGAAACCGTCGGGCGTGCGCACCACGCCGTTCTCCAGCCGCGCGCCCTGCACGTCGCCCTGCTTGTTGAGCGGCGCCAGCGCCCCGCCGGCCAGCTTGGCGGCTTCCTCCAGCACGGCGTCGACCATGTCGTCGGTGGCGTTCTCGTAGCCGGGCAGGGCGGCGATCTCGGCCAGGCCGGCGACCTCGCGCAGCGCGAAGCGCATGTCGGCGAGCGGCGCGGAATAAGTCATGTCGTTTCCTCGGGAACTGACGGCGCGGAGTGGCGGGCACCATAGTCGGTACGCCCGCCGACCGGCAACCGGACGCGGGGCTTACGCCGCCCGCGCCGTCCGGCGCCCGGTAATCTCGTCGGCGACGCGCAGGCCGCTCTCGACCGCGCCGTTCATGAAGCCGGAGTAGTCCGTGCTGGTGTGCTCGCCGGCGAAGAGCAGGCGGCCGCCCATTTCGGGCAGGCCCTCCATGCCGAAGAAGCCGTAATGGCCGGGCTTCTGGCAGGAGTAGGAGCCCAGCGCGAAACGGTGCTTGCTCCAGTTCATGAAGCGCTGCCTTCCGGTGAACTCGGCTTTGACGCGCGGATCGAGGCCACCGAGATAGTCGACGGCGGCGCGGCCCTTGCCGTCGAAAACGCGCCCGGCATCGCCACCGAGATAGTTGGTGAGGATACCGTTGGGTCCGTCCTGGCCTCGGCTTGTCTCCCAGAAGGCCTGGTGCACCGTATCGGTGGTCAGACCGCCGGTGAAGGCCGGCAGCTTCTCGCCCGGCGTGCGCCAGATGCGCGAACTGAAGTCGAGCATCGACTTGGTGTTGGTGCCGAGATGGTACTCGGCGATGGCGCGCTGCTTCACGGGATGCAGCGGCAGCGCCTTGACGCCGTCGACCTGGCGCAAGGTGGTGAACGGGATCGCCATCACCACGCGCGACGCTTGCGCGGTGATCGTGCGGCCGCCCTGGTCGAACACCAGCTCCAGCGACTGGCCGCGCTCGCGCATCGCCGTCAGCACGTGGCCGGTGCGCACCGCCTCGGCGCTGCCGGCGCGCTTGACGATCGCCTGGTGCAGCGCGCGCGTCAGCGTCGAGCCGCCACCCGAAATACGCGCGCCCTCGTCGCTGTCGCCGTAGAGATTGGCCTTGTCGGGATTGACCAGCAGGATGAGGTTGAGCGCCGATTGCCGGTCGGCCTCGTCGCCCATCTCGCCGACATAGCCGACGCGCACGAGATCGCGCACCCAGGGCTCGAGCTCACGGACGCCGTCGAGATACTCGGTCAAGGTCATGCGATCGAAGCGCGCCGAGCCGCGCGGCGTCGACCAGGAGATGTCGAGCCGTCGCGTCGGCCCGCCGATCTCCAGATGCGTGCGCCGCACCGCGGCCATCAGCGGCGCCAGCCCGCGCTTGAACTGCTCGCCCGAGTAGACGCGCCCTTGATGGACGTAGAGGCCCTCGCTGAGCCAGGTGCCCGGCTTGCCGAAGCTCTGCAGCCCGACGCCGAGTTCCCGGCAGACGCCCTTGAGCGCGTCGTGGTCGCTGTCGACCAGCTCGCCGCCCAGTTCGATGAACTGACCCGCCGCGTTGAAGCGCTCGGCCGTCCACACCCGCCCGCCGATGCGCGACGAACCCTCGTAGAGCGTCACCGGTACGCCACGCTTGCCGAGCTCATACGCCGCCGTCAGCCCCGCCAGGCCGGCGCCGATCACGATCACCGGCTCGCCGGAGGCGAGAGGCGCGGCGGCAGCCGGCGGTTCCGCCTCGGCGCAGGCCGCCAACGGTCCGGCCGCGATCGCCAATCCACCCGCGCCCCTGAGGAACGACCGCCGCGACAACGCACGCTCGCCGATCGCCGCCTCGATCAATCCGCGACGCATCAGCCGAAACAGTGGGGTACGGGACATCGACGGCTCCTGACGCGGGGCGGACCACTGGTTCGCACGGTAGCATAACTCGCGTCCCTGCCCCGGAGGGCTGAGGCGTCCGATCTTCCTTCGTCCGCGACGCAATCCCGCCTCAAACGCATGGCAAAGGCGCGCGGTCCGGGTACCAGCACGCCGGTCGAAGAAATGGCGACGGCGGCCGAAGACGCTATGATGCACCCATGACCGACACAGTCCTGCTCACCATCGACGGCCCCCGGGCCACCATCACCTTGAACAACCCGGCGAAGCACAATCGCCTGGACAACGACGATATCCGCGCCCTGATGGGCCATCTCGACACGGTCGAGACGGCCACCGATGTGCGCGTGCTGGTGCTCACGGGCGCCGGCGAGAAGACCTTCTGCGCCGGCTTCGACCTCGGCACCTTGCGCGCGCGGGGCGCGGCGCAGCCGAAGGACGGCGCGGCGAAGGACCCGCAGGGCAAGAGCGGCTTCGAGCTGCTCTGCGATCGCGTCGAGGCGCTGCGCGTGCCGACCATCGGCGCCTTCAACGGCGGCGTCTATGGCGGCGGCACTGACCTCGCGATGTCCTGCGACTTCCGCGTCGGCATCAGGGGCATGCGCGCCTTCGTGCCGCCGGCGCGGCTGGGCCTGCACTACTATCCTGGCGGCATGCGCCGCTTCATCGAGCGCGTCGGGCCCGGCGTCGCCAAGCGCTTCTACCTGCTGGCCGAGGAATTCGACGGCGAAGAGCTGTTGCGCGTCGGCTATGTCGACTGGCTGGTCGAGCGCGCCGAGTTCAAGACGCATGTCGACCGGCTGGCCGCGACGGTTGCCGATGGCGCGCCGTTGGCGCTGCAGGCGATGAAGATCGCGCTCAACCAGATTTCCGCCAACCAGCTCGACGAGGCCGCGGTGCGCGCGCGCATGCAGGTCTGCGCGCAATCCGAGGATCTGCGCGAGGGCCTCGCCGCGCTTGCCGCCAAGCGCAAGCCTGTGTTCAAGGGGCGCTGATGGCGGGGTTGTCGCGGCGCGTCGCCATCTTGGGCGCGCTCGGCGCGTCGATCGCCGGGCTCCGGCCGGCGACGGCGCGGCAACTCGCCTTCAATCAGCGCACCGCCGGCGCCGGCGTCGATTTCAATGTCGCCTGGCGCGACCTGGAGCAACGCGAACGGCGCATCGCCTTCCGTTTGCCGGCCGCCGAGGTCGAGGCGGCGATGCAGTCCTTCCGCGATTTCAGCATCCCCGACCTCTACCGCCACGTCGAAGCCGCAGTGATCGAGGCCGGGCAGCGCGAGGGCGTCACCGTCACCTCCACGCGCGTCGGCGAGGCGGTCGACTTCGCCATGCGGGGCGATCCGCAGCGCGTGCGTCGCCTCAACCAGCGCTTTCCGGCGATCCTCGACAACGCGCGCGGCCTGTACTTGGTGAAGCACTACAGGCGCGCCGACGGTGACGCGATCTATGTCGATCACGCCGCGGCGGCGCGGCATTTCGGGCCGATCCTGCGGCCGCTTGCCGACGCCTTGCGCGGACTGGGCGGCGAGGAGCGCACGCTGGTCGGTCACGCGCTGCACATGCTGCAGACGATTCCCTACGACGAGTTCCGCGATCCCCGCACGTCGGGCGGCGGGCTCGATTTCGCCGCGCCACCGGCGATGCTCAAGATCAACAAGGGCGAATGCGACAGCAAGAGCGTGGCGCTGGGCGCGATCCTGCGGACGTTGGCGCCGTCGTTGAGCCAGGTGTTTGTGACCTTGCCCGGCCACGTCTTCCTCGCCGCCAGCCTGCCGCCGCGGCCCGGCGACGACGTCCTGCAGCATGATGGGCGCACCTACGTGGCGCTCGAAGCCACCGGTCCCGACCTGGCGCCGGTGGGCGTCGCCGGCCAACGCAGCGCCGGCTTCCTCGCCCAGCGCTCGGGATACCGCGTCTTTCCCGTGCCGCCGTGATTTGGCGCGCTGGCCTTCGCCCGCAGGCGCCGGCGACCGCATCTGGCGTTTCCCTCCCTCTCCCCGCGTGCGGGGAGAGGGAGTCGGATGCGATCGCTCTCCCCGCCAGCGGGGGAAGGTAACGGCCATGCAACGCCGCGCCGCCGCGATCCTGATCGCCGACATCGCGGGCTACAGCCGGATGATGGAGGGTGCGCAGACGCGTACGCTAACCGATCTGATCGCGTTGCGCCGCGAGGTGTGGATCCCGGCGATCAGCGCGCATGGCGGGCGCGTCGCCAACACCGCCGGCGACGCGATCCTCGCGGAGTTCGCCGGATCGGTCGCGGCGCTGGCCTGTGCGCTCGACCTGCAGGCGGCGATGCTCAGGCGCAACGCCAGGCTCGACGAGGCGCGGCACATGCTGGCGCGCATCGGGCTCGCGGTCGGCGAGGTGCTGGTCGGCGCCGACGGCGATGTCTTCGGCGAGGACGTCAACCTCGCCGCCCGTTTGCAGTCGCTGGCCGAGGCGGGCGGCATCTGCGCCTCCGATCGATTGCGCGAGAGCGTCGGCGGCCTGGTCGCCTGCGTCTTCGACGATCTCGGACATCAGCAGCTCAAGAACATCGCGCGGCCCGTACGCGCCTGGCGCGTGCTGCCCGGGCCCGTGGTGCCGGAGCCGGCGACGCGACGCGTGGCCTGGCGGTTGGTCGGCGCCGGGCGTGGCGGTGTCGCCGTCGACCTGGCGCTCGACGCCGCCTCCTTGCGCGGCGCGGAGGGCCTGATCTTCGGCCGCCAGTCGCGCTATTGCGATCTCGCCTGGCCCGACGACAGCCTGTCGCGCCGCCACGCGCGATTCCGTCTCGACGACGCCGGCGCGCTGCTGGTCGAGGATCTCGAGTCGACCAACGGTACGCATGTCGATGGAAGGCGGCTGCCGGCCTTCACGGCCGCAAGATTGGAGCGCGGCGCCCAGCTACGTCTGGGCGAGATCGCGGTGAGGGTCCTCGACGGGTCGGACGCTTAGCCGTCGTCGGTGTGGTGCGATACTTCCCTCTCCCCGCTTGCGGGGAGAGGGAGGCACAGGTGTTCGCCTCGCTATCCGCGCCGGTGGCCCCAGATGCTCGGACGGTGATGCAGGGCTTCGGTCCAGTGCGCATCGTCCACGGTGCGCGCGCCGAAGCCGTACTCGACCTCGATGCCGCCGGGGGTCTCGGCGTAGAACGAGATCATGTGGTCGTTGGTGTGGCGCCCGAGCGTCGAGGTGATGCGCGCGCCGGCGGCCTGCACGCGGTCGAGGGCGAAACCGACATCGTCGATGCTGGCGACCTGGACCATGAAGTGGAAGATGCGGCGCGGGCCGCGCAGCGGCACCAGCGCCACCGTGTGGTGGCGTGGATTGCAGTGGTAGAACTCGAGCTCCTTCTTGCCCAACCCGCGGAACTCCATGCGGATGAGGTCGGAGCGGCGGAAGCCCAGCGCGTCGACATAGAACGACCGCATCGCCGCGATATCGTCGCCGCCCAGCACGACGTGGCCCAGCCCCTGATCGCCGGTGACGAAGCCGCCGACGCCGGCGGGCGACACGAAGGGACGCTCGAAGCGGTCCGTGGCGCCGTAGAAGATTTCGACCCGCGTGCCGGCCGGATCGGTGCAACGGATCATCTCGGTCACGCCGCGATCGGTCGCCAGCGAACCGTCATCCGTCTCGACGGCGACGCCCAGCGCCTGCAGCTTGCGGCGCATCGCGACGAGCTCGCCCGCGCCGGCGACCTCGAAGCCGGCGAAGGCGAGGTCGTTGGCGGCGCCCTTCTCGACGGCGATCCGCCACGCGCGCTGGTCGATGCGCAGCCGTCCCGCGCCGTCCGCTTCGTCCGCGCGCATCAACCCGAGGGCGTCGGTGGCGAAGCGCAGCCAGGCGTCGGGGTTCTCGACCGCCACGCCGATATAGGCGAGCGCGCGCACCGAGACGGTGTTGTCGTGGATCATGGCTGGGCTCCTCGTTGATCGCGCGCGGCGATGCGTTCGGGCAGGTCGCGGCCGCCCATCGTCTGGCGCAGCCCGCGGATGCCGAAGCCGCCGTCGTAGTTCAGGATGCTGCCGGTGGCGGGCACGATGTCGTCGCGGCAGGCGAAGAAGACATAGGCCGCCGCGTAGTCGCTGGCCTTGGGCAGCATGCCGATGGGTACCCGCTCCGGTGCGCTCTTGGCGAGATCGATGCTGGCGATCGAGCGTTGCGCCATACCGAGCGAGTCGGGCCCGCGCAGGTCGGTCGAGATTCCGCCCGGCGCCACGCCGTTGACGCGGACATGGGGCGCGAGTTCGAAGGCGAGCTGACGCACGAGGCCGACGGCGGCGTGCTTGCTCGCGGTGTAGAGCGGACCGCCGCCATCGGGATAGAAGCCGGCATTGGAGATGGTGAAGATCATCGAGCCTTGGCTCGCGACCAGCGCCTCGAGCGCGGCTTTGGCCAGCAGCAGATAGCCCTTCACGTTGATGTGGAAGAGCTCGTCGAAGGCCTGGTCGACGGACTCGTCGGGCAAGGCCAGCAGGTTGGTCGAGAAATCCCAGATGCCGGCGTTGCCGATGGCGCAGTCCAGCTTGCCGTATCGCGATACGCACGCCGCCACCGCCCGCCGATTGTCGGCCAGCGAGCGGACATCGCCCTGGACGCCGACGATGGCCTCGCCATGGGCCGCGCGCAGCTCCGCGAGACCGCGTTCCGAGCGGTCGAGGACGCCAACGCGCGCGCCTTCCTCGAGAAGGCGGTCGACCACGGCCCGGCCCAGGCCCGACGCGCCGCCGCTGATCAGGATGACTTCGTCGTGCAGTCGCATGCTTGCGGTTCCTCTTCGCGTGTAGCCCTCTCCCCGCAAGCGGGGAGAGGGAGGACGATGCCGTCAGAACAAGCTCGACAGGTTGGTGGCGTGGATGACGGTGTGGTCCAGGTAGATATGGCGCCGGGCGAT
Organism: Alphaproteobacteria bacterium; assembly: GCA_016869975.1. Lineage (GTDB taxonomy): Bacteria > Pseudomonadota > Alphaproteobacteria > Reyranellales > Reyranellaceae > JAFAZJ01. Next base: position 314 of record VGCZ01000066.1, on the reverse strand, counting down.
GCGGAAGCCCTCGCCGGCGCGGCGCAGGCCGTCCTCGCGGCGGGCGCAGAAATTGTCGGTCACGCCTTCAAGGCGTGAGCGGTAGAGATGGAGCGAGGAGCGCACCGAGATGAGATCGCCGTCGACGGCGGTGATCTGCACGTTGCCGACGAAGTGGCGCGTGCGCGACGGCGGGTCCTCCGACCAGGACGAGCCGGTGTAGAGCTTCTCCACCCGCATACGCAGGTCTTTGTGGTCGTCGTCGAAATAGGCCATGTCGCCGATGCGCGTGAACTCGCGGTCGATATCCTTCGCCGTGACCGTGCGGCGGATCG
>VGCZ01000065.1 GCA_016869975.1 Alphaproteobacteria bacterium | reverse complement strand
GTGGGCCGCCGAGCGCGACGACATCGATGCGGCTCAGCTGCTCCTGGCGCGCAATCCCCGAGTCAACCTGCAGGACCGTCAGGGCGTGACCGCCCTGATCGCCGCCGCCCGGCGCGGCTCGATCGAGGTCGTGCGCGCGCTGCTGGCGCGCAAGGCCAACCCGAACATCGCTGATTTCACCGGCCGCACGGCGCTGTCCCACGCCCTGCGCAACAACCGCCAGACGATCGCCAGCCTGCTGCGCGCCGCCGGCGGCAAGGAGTGATGAAGCCTCCCCGGCGGCGACGGCGCCGGCCGAGAAGCTCAGCAGCACCGTGGCCGCATGGCGCGATTCGTTGCGCAGGCAGTGGAGCGCGCCGGCCGGGATCAGCGCCACGTCGCCTGGCTACAGCTCGACCGGCCTGCCTTCGATGACGCAGGTGATCTCGCCGGCCAGCAGGACCGCCGTCTCGCTCGCCTCGGCGTGGCGCTCGCGCGGCGATTCGGCGCCGGGTCACACCAGAATACGGGCAACGCTGAGGCCCGCGCCGGGAAACACCCGATCGCCCATCAACCATTCAATGGACCCCCAGCCCTCGTCGACCGGTTCGACGACAAGAGGGCCGGAGGGAGTCTTGCTCACCGTCATCGGCGCACCCTCGGACTATGTCGTCACTTTCCCCGACCCGGCGCCGAGGGCAACGCCCAGCGGGTAACCAAATGTGTCCAGCCGCTGTCAGACGCTGCCGAGATACTGGCGCAGCGCGTTGGCGCCTGGATTGCTGTAGCGCCGGTCGAGCAGAATGGCGCGCGGCGAGGCGCCCTGGCCGTAGTACAGCGCGTTCCAGTCGTTGTCGGGCTCGACGAACGAGCCCTCCAGCGCGCCGCCGGCGAACAGGCCGGACGCGGTCGAGAACGACACGATGTCGGCGCCCACCGCGCTGGTCGTGGCGCCGGCCACACCGGCGCCCTCGCGCGCGAAGGTCAGCCCCGCCTCCGCGCCGAACTTGAGCTTGTCGTTCATCAGCGCGTTCATCCCCTTGTCGGTCAGGATAATCAGCACGATCTCCTGCACCCGGCCGCCGACCTGCAGACCGATGCTGCCGGAGCCCAACGAGTAGAAAGCCGGGTAAGACCAGTCGGAACGGCCGCTGCGCGCCAGCATCACGGCGCGACCGCCGGCGCCGCCGATGATGAAGGCGGCCTGGGCGAAGGCCGGCATGATCATCACCGCGCGCGCCTGGGCCATGTTCTTGCGCGCGTCGGGCGTTTCCTTGCCCTCGAGGATCTTCTGCGCCGTGCGCAGCGAGTCGTTGACCAGGGCCTGGCGCTTGGCGTCGGCCAACGCCGGTGCGCTGGCGCCGACGCCCACAAGGGCGGTGCCGCCGGCGACAACGCCGCGACGCGACAGGAGGTTGGTGTGGATCGTCATTGTCGCGCTCCATGGGTTTGGTCACGCGGACGCGGGGGACGCCTTCTTCCGTGACACGGCCACAATAACACCAATGGCGGGGCGGACCATGCCGAGGACGCAGGGCGGATTTGTGACGATGGCCGGCGACCTTCACGCAGTCGATATGAGGCGTTGGGCTTCAAGCACGAATCGGTCGATGTCTTCGCGATCGATGTCGGTACGTGGCGTCAGAGCGACGCGCCGGCCGTCTCGCAGGATAGCCATGGCCCACCACGACGAGCCGTGGCCCGGCTGCACATCGGCGCGAAACTCGGCGATATCGTCAAACCGCCACCGCCCCTGGCGCGGGGCGAACGGGGCGCGTCGCGTTAGCTCGACGATAAGGCGCGCGCCATCGACCCGGCAGGTGGTGGTCGGCAGCGTGAGCGCGCGCCACAGCACCGCTGCCGAGAAAACCGCGAGGAACGGCACGAACAGCGCCAGCGCCAGGTCGCCCCAGTCACCGCCCGGCCGGTAGACACGCAGGCAGAACCAGGCGGTGACGCCGCCGGCGACCGCCAGGGACGCGTTGAAGGCGCGCTCCAGGGTCGGACGGTCGGTCATGACAACGAAGGTTTCGCCGACCACCAGCGTCATCGGTGCCGAGTATAGCTAGGTCGCGCGGCGCAGGAGGCGTCAATCGATCGCCGCGAGACCCAGCCCGATCAGCGCCACGCCGGCGATTTGTCGCGGCTCGAGCGTCTCATCGAGCACCAGCACGCCCATCAGCACGCCGCTGACCGGGATCAGGAAGGTCACCAGCAGTACATTGGTGGCGCCAGCCTTGGCGAGGATGCGGAAGTAGAGCACGTAGGCCAGGGCCGTGCTGAGCAGCGCCAGACCGGCCAACGCCGCCCAGGTGCGCGGTCCAGGCATCGACAGGGTCCAGGGCATGTCGACGAGCAGGACGTTGGGCAGCAACATGACCGTTGTGGCGCCGACTTGCCCGCCCGCCACCACCATCGGCGCCACGCCCAGACGCGCGAAGCGCCGACCGTACAGGCCCGCGAAGGCGTAGGAGAGCGTCGCGCCGATCACCGCGAGCTGGGCCGCGACATCGCCACCCAGGCCGGCGAGCGCCAGGGGCCCGATCATCACGGCGACGCCCGCGACACCGACGAGCACGCCCGCGATCTTGCGCGCGTCCATCCTCTCATCGGCCGTCAGCCAGTGCGCCACCACCACCGTCCACAGCGGCGTCGTGGCGTTGAGGATCGAGGCGAGCCCGCTGCCGATGCGCAGCTGGCCCCACATGATCAAGCTGAAGGGGATCAGATTATTGATCAGCCTCATGGCGAAGAAGGCCGCGCCGGCAAAACGCATTTTATGTTTACTACGCTCCCGCATGTGGTGGTATGAGATGAAGCCCTTTCGGGTCGAGGGTTAGTTTCCAGACCGTTCCCGCGCCCGACGGGGATGCGATGTCGCCAACTGGGCGGGAAGGATGACTTTGCTTTTCGAAAGCTACAAGAGCTCGCGGTTTCTGTCCGGACTCACTGGCGACGACCGCAAGCTGCTCGAGTCGGTTGCCAGGACGACGGCCTACCCCAAAGGTCACCTGATCATGGAGGCCGGGGACACGGTCAAGGGATTGTGGGTCGTCGTCGAGGGGCGGGTTCGCGCCGTCCGTTCGTACATGGGTTCGCAGATCACCGTCGCGACCCTGGGCGAAGGCTCGGTGTTCGGGGAAATGGGGTTCATCGAGGACTTGCCGGCCAGCGCCTCGGTCTATGGAGATGCGGTCGACAACCAAGTCGCATTCCTGAGCGCCGCCGACCTGAACAGCCTACTGGTCTCCGTCCCGGGACTCGCGGTGCGCTTCTACCGCGCCTTGGCGGCGGTCATTTCGCAGAAGCTGCGGGAAACCACAGCGCGCATTCCCGAGCTCATGGTCGAGGAAGTGGCGCAGGTCGTGCAGAACGCGAACACGCACACCGGTCGCGCGGACCTGCGCTCTTTGCCGCCCTCGTTCGTGGAGGGTATCGATGCCTTCAAGGGCGCCTTGGCGCAGGCGGAGAGGATGCTCAACAAGGAGCGCAAGACCGCCGAGGAGGTGCAGCCGCTCGTAAGCGCGGCCTGCACTGCCCTGCGCGAATCGTTACAGGAGCACGTCAAGCGTAATGAAAAGCTGAGCGATGCAATAGGCGCGTACGCGTTTCGCGAGACTTTTCCATTCTTCATGGCGAGTCAATTCATCGACATCGTCTACACGAAGCCACGCGGCTATGCCGGTGACTTTGAGACGATCAACATGATCTACGAAAACCGTCCTACCGGTGACGGGCGCATCGGGCCGCTCGTCGACCGCTGGATCCTTGAGGAACCGCATTGCAATGCGACCCGGCAGCGCCGAGGGACAATCAGCGCGCACATCGCGCGCCTTCTCGCCGCCCGCCCTCCCGAGGCGAACCTGCTCGTGACAAGCCTCGCCGTGGGACCGGGTCGTGAGTTCTTCGACGCCCTGGAACTCGACCGTCGCGGCCAGGTGCACATCACCGGCGTGGACATCGACCCGGATTCCCTGAATTTCGTCGCCGAACGGGCGTCGGCGGCCGGGGTGCTGCCGAGGATCCGCCTCGTCCAGGGAAACATCATCCGGATGGCCACGGGCAAGGCCCCCATCGAGTTGCCGAGGCAACACCTCGTCTACAGCATCGGGCTCATGGATTACCTTCAGGAGTCCTTGGTGGTCAGGTGCCTCGACTGGATGTTCGACATGCTGGAACCGGGCGGCGAGGCGATCATCGGCAACTTCGACTCGCGAAATCCCACAAAGGCCTTCATGGACTACATCGGCGAGTGGGTGCTGATACACCGTACCCCCGAAGACCTGCGGCGCATCTTCGCGCAGTCGAAATTCGGTGAACGCCCGGTGGAGGTGACGGCGGACACGACCGACATCCAGCTCTTCGCCCGCTGCGTGAAGTAGGTACCGATGCGGTTCGGGTCACGTCACGACGCTCTCAACCCGGGCTCGGCTCCGAGGTAGGGGGAAGTCTGCGCCAGCGACCGCCGCTCGGACCAGCAGGCCGTTGCTGTCGGTGGACGCGTTGCCGTACAACCCTGCTGATGTCACCTACGCGCCGGCAAAACGCGTTTTATGTTTACTACGCTCACGCTCAGCAGGGTTCCGAGAGGACCTCGACCGTGCCCACGGACAACGACATCACCCGCTTGCTGAACACGATGAACGCCCACTTGCCCGAGTCCACCAAGAACCAGGCGTTCATGGTGGTCATGGGCCTCTCGGCGGGGCGCCTCGCAGAGGTGCGGAAGGATGACCTCACGGCGACCCAGAACGCCCTCTGGCACGCCCTGCCGCCGGGGCACGAGGCCCACGGTGTCCTGTACCGCCTGTGGCGCTACAACTACGTGTCGCAGATGTTGGCGGCGTGAAGGCCACCGGCACCTGCAGCCGGAGGGCACCGGCGGCCGACCGGCGGGGCGGGCGTCAGCGGAGCCCGACCACCTCCGACATGTCTCTCCAATCGATGGAGACCGGAAACGGACTACCCTGCAAGAAGGACGTGAACGCTTCGATGACGAGTTTGATGCTCAGCCACTCGTCCCGACGGAGCGGGACCCTACCGCCACCGAAGGTCAACTCGGTTCCATCCTCGAACGGAACGGTCGGATTCTCGACGAAGGCACGACTGTGTGTCTTGGTGCTGGTGTCCCGCCATTCGAGCATGCAGCCCACGCCCCCGCCAGCCACTTGAACGTAGCTGCCGTCAGAACGTGTGAGCGATGCGAACGACGACTTGCCGTAGCTTTTGAGCTTCTTGAGTTCGCTCGCCAGTCGAGCGGGCGACGGGTTCGTGAGGGCTGTGGCCCCCTCTCGTTCGAGGACCATGCTGGCAGACCTCATGGCAGGAATACCGTTGATGTGCTCTCGATGGTGACGCCCTTCAGGCCTCCTGTACCGGCACCGCCGAACAGGTTCACGAAGCGGTCGGTGAAGTCCTGGTAGGCGGTCTTGGACGCTCCGCCCGTCTTCACCTCGATGCCGTGGTAGCGGCCCGCCGAATCCCGCACCACGATGTCGTAGCGTCTGGAGCCGAGCGGCCCCTTGATGGTCATCTCGGTGCCGACCACCTCCATTCCGTTTGACTCGAGGTGGGCTCGGCAAGCGCGATCTTGCCGAACAGGAAAGACCCCCCCACAGCACCGATAGCGTCACGAGCATTAACCACTCGATCGGTCCCGTGGTCAGACGCGTGACATTCATCGTTCGCACTCCCGGCATCCTCACGAAGGAGAGCGATCGCGTGCGCCGTCGCTTTACCTTCCGTCTCCGGGTGAAGGTAAGAGTATAGGGGACATGCACGCCATCCGGCGGGCGGCGATGAATTGCCGTCAGCCTTTCAGCGTTAGCGGCAGGCCGGCGACCATGAAGACCACGTGGTCGGCGCGCGCGGCGATTCGGCGGTTGAGCGTGCCCTGCGCGTCGCGGAATCGCCGGGCCAGCGCGTTGTCGGGCACGATGCCCAGACCGACCTCGTTACTGACTAGCGCCGTCTCGCCCACACGCCGGTCGAGCGCCGCCAGCAACGCGCTCGTCGCCTCCCCGATGTCGCGATCGCGATGCATGAGGTTGCTGAGCCACAGGGTCAGGCAGTCGACGAGCATCGACCGCGAGTCTTCGCCGTGGCGTCGCAACACGGCGGGCAGATCGAGAGGTTCCTCGATCGTCATCCAGGCCTCGCCGCGCTCGGCGCGATGGGCGGCGATGCGCTCGGCCATCTCGGCGTCGCCCGCCTCGGCGGTGGCGACGAAGAGGCCGCCGCCCAGCAGCGCCAGCGCGTAGCCGCTCTTGCCGGCGCGTACGCCGCCCAGCACCAGCGTGACGCGCGCGGCCATGGTCAGGCGGCGGCGCGCGGCAGCAGGTTGGTGAAGACGATGCGCCAGGCGTGCTCGGGATCGGCCTGCTCGTAGTGCTCGATCAGCGTCAGCGAGACGTTCTCCGCCTCGAAGCGCACGGCGGCGTCGGCGCCCAGCCCCATCGCCAGCGCCAACGCGGCGCGGATCGTGCCGCCGTGTGTCACCGCGACGATATCACGGCCCTTGTGCGCTTCGTTGATCTCCAGGATCGCTGAACTGGCGCGTTCCATCAGATCGACGAAGCTCTCGCCGCTGGGCGGACGGTTGGTTGGCGGGCCGAGCCAGAAGAGATGTTTGTCGCCGTGATTGGCGGCGATGTCGGCGTAGGTCTTTCCCTGCCACTGCCCGAAATGCTGCTCGTTGAAGCGCGGCTCGCGCACCGGCGGGTCTCCGTCGGCGCCATGCGCGCGCAAGGTGTCGGCGGTCTTGATCGCGCGCAGCAGGCCGCTGGTCACCCACACCGCGCCGCGCGGCAGCAGCGCCGCCTGGTGGCGGAACAGCACGTGATCGCTGACATCGCAATCCAGGTCGCTCTGGCCGTAGCAGCGGCCCTCGGGATTGGGCACCACGGCGTGGCGCACCCACCACCAGCGCGTCACCGGTGCCTTGATGTTAGCCGCCGTCGCCATTCGCCTATCTCCAGCCCAAGCACATCGCCACGACGACCAGAGCGGCGATCTCCGCCATCTGTTGCGTCGCGCCCAGAATGTCGCCGGTGTAGCCGCCGAAGCGCTCGCGCGCCAGCGGCACCACGCCCCAGGCGACGGCGAAGACGGCGGCCGGCGCCAGCACGGCCGCCATCGGCGACACGCCGATCAGCACCAGGATGGCCAGGCCGCCGCCGATCGCCAGCGTGACGCCGACATCGTTGGTCGTCGGCTGGCCGGTACTGGCGCCCAGCCCGTCGCCGCGCGCCGGCTCGAGCGCGCCCATCGGCCAGGCGATCGCCGCGCGCGACAGCACATGGGCCGCGACCAGCGCCAGCAACGCCAGGCCAGCATCGCGCGCAGCGATCTGCGCCAGCGCCGTGACCCGCACGCCGACCGAGAAGATCAGCGCCAGCGCGCCGAAGGCGCCGATGCGGCTGTCGCGCAGGATCTCCAACCGGCGCTCGACCGAAGCGCCGACGGGCCCCAGCGCGTCGGCGGTGTCGGCCAGCCCGTCCTCGTGCAGCGCGCCGGTGATCACCAGCGCCGTCAGCAGGCCAACGAAGGCGGCAAGGATCGGTCCGGCGCCCAGCCACCTGGCGATGGCGAGATCGACGCCGGCGGCCAGGCCCACGCCGAGGCCGAGCACCGGCAGGGTCGGCAGGCGCCGCGCCAGCCGGAAGCGCGGCGCTCCGCCGAAGCTCAACGGCAGGCGCGTGAAGAAGGTCGCGCTCTCGCCGAGCGCCGCCGTCCATTCCTCGACAGTGCCCGGGCGGTCGGGGTTTTCGCTGGTCATGACAGGATGTTTGTAGGACAGTCCGCGTCCCTCCGATACGCCCGCGCACTCTTCCCGCATGACCGCTCCGCCAGCCGCGACTTTCGCCGAGATGCGCGCCGTGATCGCGCAGATGCCGGGGCCCGATGTCGCGGCGCGCACCAAGGTCCAGCTCCGCCAGGCCGATCTCACCAAGCCGCCCGGCTCGCTCGGCCGGCTTGAGGAGATCGCCGAGTGGCTGGCGGCGTGGCAGGGCCGCGAGCGGCCGCGCTGCGAGCGTCCCCGGGTTTGCGTCTTCGCCGGCGCGCATGGCGTAGCGGCGCGCGGCGTGTCGGCCTATCCGACGGACGTCACCCGGCAGATGGTGCGCAACTTCATCGCCGGTGGCGCCGCCGTAAACCAGCTCACCGTGGCGATCGATGGCGACCTCAGGGTCTATGAGATGGACCTGGCCAATCCCGTGGCCGACTTCACGCAGGGGCCGGCGATGGACGAGACGCGCTGCGCGCGCGCCATGGCCTACGGCATGATGGCTGCCGAGACCGGTATCGACGTGCTCTGCCTGGGTGAGATGGGCATCGCCAACACGACCTCGGCCGCGGCGCTCTGCCTGGCGCTGTTCGGCGGCGAGGCGGCGGACTGGGTCGGTCCCGGTACCGGCGTCGTCGGCGCCGCGCTGGCGCGCAAGGTCGAGACGGTGGGGCTGGGTGTCGAACACCATCGCGCCATCTCAGGCGATCCGCTGGCGGTGCTTGCGGCGCTGGGTGGCGAGGAGCTCGCGGCGATCGCCGGCGCCATTCTGGCGGCGCGCATGGGCCACATCCCGGTGCTGCTCGACGGCTATGCCTGCACAGCCGCCGCCGCTGTGCTGCACCGCATCGATCCGACCGCTTTGGATCATTGCCTCATCGCCCATCGCTCGGCTGAACCGGCACACGGCGCGCTATGCGCACGGCTGGGAAAACAGCCCCTGCTCGATCTCGGCATGCGACTGGGCGAAGCCTCCGGCGCCGCTCTCGCCGTTTCGCTCCTGAAGGCCGCCTGCGCGTGCCTCGACGGCATGGCTCGCTTCGGAGAGGCCGGCGTCAGCCCTCGGAACCCGAGCTAAGCCATTGATTCAAATCGCCGGAATTTATATGAAAGCATTCTGTGAGAAAAGTCGTATAACACATCAATATTGAATAGATAATTTTTAAGAAGGAACGTTCGATTCGATATCTATCATGAACTGGCAGAGCGCCGTTCGCGACTTTACTCGGGTCGTGGCCGCGTTCATTCCGACGGGCTGCCGTCGATTCTGGGCAAGTGATTGGTGAGGGACGACCATGCCGTAGACGTTCCTCAACAGCAGTGGAACCAACATCAGCGTGTCCACGGCAACGCTGGGCGCCGGCACTGTCCTTCTGACTCGCCACGACGAAGCGAGTGCTGCGACCGCCAGCACGGTCAACGTCGCCGGCTACGAGGTCAAAAACGTCACCATTCCCAACGGCCCGGGCGCCAACGACTCGGTGGTCGGTTCCGCCAGCAACGATCTGTTCGTCTGGGATGACGTCACCCTCGAAACCGGCGCACGCGCCACGGCCAACGGCGCCTCTCGCTATGGCTGGAACCGCAGCAACGACACAACGCACATCGAGGACTGGTTCGGCGGCGCCGGCAACGACGTGCTGGCCGGCGATTCCAGCCTGAGCCGCACCACCAGTGGCGCGAGTGATGGCACCGACTTTGTTTGAAGCGGCACCGGCAATGACACGATCTATAGGGCCGGCGCAGTCGACTCGCTGTTCGGCGGCGCGGGCGGCGACACCGTCTATGGCGGTGATGGCAACGATCTCGTCGCCGGCGACGATTCCAGCAGCACGACCACCAGCTGCGCCAGCGATGGCCTCGACATCCTCTACGGCGACGCCGGCAGCGACACCATGTTCGCCACCGGCGGCAACGACTCTCTCTTCGGCGGCGCCGGTTCGGGCGACGTCGACACCCTCTACGGCGGTGACGGCGACGATCTGGTGATTGGCGACAATTCGGCGTCGATCACCACCAGCAGCACCACCGACGGCGTCGACATCCTCTATGGCGACGCCGGCAGCGATACGATCTATGGCGCCGGCGCCGACGACACCGCGTATGGCGGCGCCGCCGTTGACACGGTCTATGGCGGCGACGGCAACGACACGCTGCGCGGCGAAGCGGCAGACGACAGTCTGTTCGGCGACGTCGGCGACGACACGCTCGACGGCAGCGCGGGTACGGACGCTCTCGACGGCGGGGCCGGCACCAACTACGCCGCCTATACTTCGGCGGCCGATGGCGTCACGCTCGACCTGGCCAACGCCGCCAACAACACCGGCGATGCGGCCGAAGACAGCTACGCCAATATCCGAGGCTACATCGGCTCGACCTTCAACAACACGATGTTCGGCTCGAGCGGCGGCGACCTCGAGTATGGCGGGCTGGGCGACGACTGGCTCGAAGGCGGCGCGGGCGGCGCGGACACGCTCTACGGCGGCGACGGCAACGATTTTCTGAGCGGTTTCACTTCGATCAGCGGCGGCGGCGCGCCCGATACGCTATACGGCGGCGGCCGCAACGACACCATGCTGTTCAGCAACGACGGCAGCTCCGTGCCCGTCAGCGGCACATTCTACGGCTGGATCGGCGAGACAGGCGCGTCGAGCGTGATCGCCGTGACGCTCAGCAACCACCAGGACACCACCGATTTCCTTTTCGGCGGCATCGGCTTCGACACGGTCGACGCATCGCGCAACGCGGCGACGCCCCAGGGCATGTATATTCGCGCCGGCAACAGCGCTAGCCTGAAGTGGATCCTGTCGGCCGAGTACTTCATCGCGAGCAACAACAGCGTCGTCGTCAATCTCAGCTACAGCGACGGTACCACCATCGGCCGAGCGGCGATCACCGACAACGTCACGGTCACCGGCCTCGAAGGCGACGACATCGTCATCTCGGGCGCCGGCGACGACGTGCTTGTCGGCGGCGGCATGACCGCGGCCGCGCCCGCCGGCGGCGGCGCCGACACGATCTGGGGTGATGATTTCGGCGGCTCGATCACCGGCACCGGCGGCAAAGGCGGCGACGACACGGTGTTCTCGCAGGGTGGTTCCGATCTCTCCTACGGCGGTCTCGGCAACGACGTGATCTGGTCCGACCTGGGCGACTGGGGTCTGACGACCTCGTCCATGGCAGGCAACGACACGATCTACGGCGGCGGCGGCGACGACTTCATCCTCGACCTCGGCGGCCGTAACTCGCTCAGCATCACGACCAGCAACGATCTGGTCTATGGCGGCCTGGGCAACGACGTGATCTCGGTCTTCGCCGGCAACGACGTGATCGATGCCGGCGACGGAGCCGACGCGATCTGGGCTGGTCCCGGCAACGATACCGTCTATGGCGGCGTCGCCGCGGACCACATCTACGGTGGCGCCGGCACTGACACGCTGTACGGCGGCGCTGGCGAGGATTTTTACTTCTTCAGCCGCACCGACGGGGTGCAGACCGTGGTCGAGGTCGGCGGCGAAGGCGCCGTCCACCACCTGGTGATCTTCGGCACCTTCTGGGAGACAGCGGACAACGCAACGCCGCCCCAATTGCTCACCATCGGCAGCGGCATTCGCGAAACCGATGTCGGCGTAATTCTCACCGTCGGCCACGTCCTGGGCAATCACACGGACACCGCCGCGCAGACCGGCAACGTCAACGTGCCCTACAACTCTGCCACTAGCATCACCGTCAGCGTCTCCGGTTCCAGCGGGTCGATCACTTTCAACCCGCTGCTGTTCGCCGACATCACGCTGTGGAACTACGACGCCACGATCCCGAACCAGATCCAGGAGCTCTACACCTGGGATCCGAACGCCCGCGGCGTCGGCCTCGGTGGTTTCGAGTTCGTCGCCTATATCGGCTGATCCAGCCGGCGTCGGGCTATCAATCGCGAACGCCCTGACGTACCTTCCGCGTAACGAAGGTACCGGGGATCATCGGGGATGGTTTGCTCGTGTCGCTGGCGGGCGATGCTGCTCGCGTTCTGTCTCATGCCGGGAGTCGCGCTGGCGCAGCCGGCTCCCCCTTCGGGCACAGCCGAGCAACAGCAGCGCTGTCGCGCCGCGTTCTCGGCGATGATGGCCGAGCCCGCGAACCTCGACACGGCCTTCGCCTTCGCCAGCGCCGCGATACAGGTCGGCGACTTCGAGGGCGCTATCAGCGCGCTGGAGCGCATGCTGATCATTGATCCCAATCTGCCGCGCGTGCGCCTCGAGCTCGGCATCCTCTTCTACCGGCTGGGCTCCTTCGAGGTGGCGCGAACGTACCTTTCGGCCGCGTTGGCAAGTACCGAGATGCCGGCCGACCTACGCCAGCGCACCGAGCGCGTGCTGGCCGCGATCGACAAGGAGCGAGCGCCCGGCAAGCTCACAGGCAGGGTGATGGCCGGCGTCCGCTTCCAGACCAACGCCAATGCCGCACCGTCGCGCGGCGAGGTACGTGTCGGCTGCTTCGACGCGCTGCTGACCGGCCAGTCTCAGGCCTAGCCCGACTTCAACCTCTTCCTCGCCACAAACGTGGCGCACCTCTAAGACCTTGGCACCCAAGCCGGCGACGCCATCGACACGCGCGCCACCTTCTACGCCGCGCGTCAGTTTGAGCGCACCGATGTCAATCTGATCTATGGCGCCTTTTCCACCGGACCGCGCCTCGTCATCGCGCCGCAGCGAATCGAGGGCCTCGCGGCGCGGCCAAACGTCGGCGTCGAGTTCGTCGGCTTGGGCGCGTATCGCGAGTACTTCGCGTTCGGCGCCGGGCTGACGCTCGATAAGCGCATCGAGCGCGGCCCGATCGCCGCTTCGATCGACTGGCGGCGACGCCGCTACCACGACTCCATGGCGCGTCCCACCAACAGCCTGCGCAACGGCGACGAGATCGCGTTGCGCCTCGGCGTCGAGCGCGAGATCACGCCGTGGCTCGCCGTCTCGGCTGGGTTCGGCTACACGCGGTTCCTCGCGCCCGAGGCTTACAACGCCCATGCGAAGTGGTCGGTGTCGGCCGGACTGCTGCTGACTCACGATCTCTTCCGCCTCGTGCCGGGCCGCGCCGCCGCGCTGTCACTCAGCGCTGCGCTGCTCTTCAGCGGCTATGGCGAGGCCAACGCAAACATCGATCCCGACGTGGTCCGCCACGACCGCGAATGGCGGCCGTCGGCGACGCTGGACGTGCCGGTGATCGACGACATCTCGCTGGTCGGGCAGTTCGGCGCCAACCTACGGGCCTCGACCCTGCCCAACTATCGCTATAGCAACGTCTACACGATGATCGGCGTCGCGCTGAGATTCTGAGTATCAACGGAGGGAGCGTCGCATGAGCGGGCGCAACACGATACTGGGCGCGGCGGCCATCGCGATGGCGTTGTCCGTCATTGCTATGCCGGCGTTTGCCCGCGGCGGCGTCATCAGCACCAGCTCCGGCGAGCCAATCGGCAAGCCGGTCGACCAGGTCCAGCGCGTGCTGCGTGTGGGACTCGACGTCTTCGCTAACGAGCGAATCACGACGACCGCCAACGACCGGGCGCAGCTGCTGTTCGTCGACGGCTCGACGCTCTCGATCGGGCCCAACAGCGAGCTAACCCTGGACCGTTACTTCTTCGATCCGGCCAAGAGCACCGGCACGATCGCGATCAGCGCCGGACGGGGCGTCCTGAGGCTGGTCGGCGGCGCCATCACCAAGGACAACGAGGCGACCATCCGGACCCCTTCGGGAACGATCGGTATCCGCGGCGGCATCACCATCGTCGAGATCACCGGTCCAACCCAGACCAACGCCTACTTCGTCTTCGGCCGCGGCATGCGCGGCGACAGCAAGGGCCGCGACGAGACAGCCACGCGGCCCAGTTCGGCGATCACGCTGCGCGCCGGCCGCGAGCCCGCCGGTCGCGGCGCGCCCATCGAGCAGCGCATGGCGCAGTCGCAGATCAGCCGGCAGAACTCCGGCAATCCCGACGCGACGCTGCCACGCCCCGGGCCCGGCACAGGCTCCGGTGGACCTCCGAGCCAGCCCGGCCAGCACCCGATCGCGCGGCAGCGTGTCTGTAACGTATTCAACAACATGCCGACGCCGGCGCAACTGCCGACCGTCGGCACCGCGATCTACAACGGCCGGGCCGTCGGAACGGTCCTCAATGGCGCCAGCCGCTACAACGCGATCGGGACGTTCCAGCCGACGTGGTACTTCTCGTACCGCATCGGCTCGGTGAGCATCAATAACTTCGATGGTGTGAACTACGCCGGCTCCACCTCAGGTTCGCCCGCCAACGTCAGCTTCATTGGGCTGGTCACCGACAGCGCCGGCCGATCCGGCATCGTCGCGGGCTCGTTCTTCAAGAGCCCCTCGGATCCGGCTGCCTACAAGGCCGGCACGTTCTCGGTCGCCAGCACCGACTACAAGGCCACCGGTACGTTCGCCGGGCGACGTTAGCGGCGCGCATAGCGATTCTCGACCACGGCGAACCATGGCCGTGCGCCGTCGCGGTCGCGCGGCGCGAGCAGGCGGCCCGAGCCGTCGATGTCGAAGACGCTCATCGTCCCCGAGTCGGCGACATTGCCGCCGATCACTTCCAGCAGCCCGCGCGCTGGATCTACCCGCACCACGACGTCGCAATGCGAGGCGAGGAAGTTGCCATCCGGCTGCCGGAAATGGCCAACCGAGACTTCCGAGACCGGTGCCCGCTGCGACGGCCTGCGCGCCGCGCAGACCAAATCGCAGGGCTGCGGCACCGCCTCGAGATAGTGGCGCAGCACGAAAGGAGCGGCCCTATCGCGTTGCTGGCGCTTCCAGATCGTCTCGAGATAGGCCGAATGAGCCGGGTGGCCGCAGAACGCCGCGGTTGGCGTGCCGGCCTGGATCATCACCCACGATACGAACGCCGCGGACCACGGCTGGACCGCGATCTGCTCGATCGGCAGCGACCAGCCAACCGCGCGCCAATAGGCCTGCACCCATTCGGGCCGTTGGGTCTCGCGCAGGCCCGATCGCAGTTCCCGGCCCTTGGCGTCGCCGACCGGATAGCGCCAGGTCTGGCGGCCGAAGCGATCCCATTCGCCATAGAGCAGGGTGGCGACGTTCGTGGCGTAGTCGCCGCCAGGCAGCGCCGTTGCGGGATCGCAATACTGCTTGTCGGGCTCGCAGGCGGGCGACGACGGTGCGGGTCTCTGCTCGGCACAGGCGCGAGAACCAGCAGGATCGCGCCCAGCACGCCCGAACTACGCATAACGGCACTAGACACGAACCCATGGACGCAAGGAAGCCCTGCGCCGCCGGGCGCTTCCCGATCGGCCTGGCCGCCCGCTAATCTCCGGCCGAGACGCGACGGGATCCAGGGAGAACGACGATGGACGGCAACGACCAGATGACAGGCGCGGAGAGCCTCGTACGCACGCTGGTGAAGAGTGGCGTGAGCGTGTCGTTTAGCAATCCCGGCACGTCCGAGATGCATTACGTCGCTGCCCTCGATCGCGTCGAAGGCATGCGCTGCGTGCTCGGCCTGTTCGAAGGCGTCTGCTCGGGCGCCGCCGACGGCTATTACCGCATGACCGACAAGCCGGCCGCGACCCTGCTGCATCTCGGGCCAGGCCTCGCCAACTCGGCGGCCAACCTGCACAACGCCAAGAAGGCCGGCTCGGGCATCGTTAACATCGTGGGCGAGCACGCCACGCACCACATCAAGTACGACACGCCGCTGACCGCCGATATCGAGGGCATCGCCAAGCCTTTCTCGCACTGGGTCAAGACCTCGCCCAACCCGGGCACCGTGGGCAAGGACGGCGCCGCCGCGGTGCAGGCCGCGCGTCAGGGCTGCGGCCAGATCGCTACCTTGATCCTGCCGGCCGATTGCGCCTGGACGCCGGGCGGCGAGGTCGCCGAGCCGCTTCCCGTGCCGAGCCAGAGCAAGCCAAACGCCGACACGGTGAAGGCCGCCGCCAAGGCGCTGAGCTCGGGCGAGCCGGCGATGCTGCTGCTGGGCGGCCGGGCGCTGCGCGCCCGGGGACTGGAACTGGCCGGTAAGATCGCCGCCAAGACCGGCTGCAAGGTGCAGGGCTCGGGCGGCACGGCGCGGCTGTCGCGTGGGGCGGGCCGGGTGCAGATCACCCGCCTGCATTTCGTCGTCGAGCAGGCGCAGGCCATGCTCAAGGGCATGAAGCAGATTGTGCTGGTGGGCGCCAAGGAGCCGGCGGCGTTCTTCGCCTATCCCGGCAAGCCCAGCATCCTCACGCCCGAGGGCTGCACCCTGACCAAGCTCTGCGCCGTCGAGGACGATTGCGAAGCCGCGCTCGAGGCGCTCGCGGCGGAACTCGGCGCCACCGGTCTGCAGCCGGCTGGCGTGGCGCAGCCCAAGCGGCCGGACAAGCCGAGCGGCAAGTTCACCCTCGATGGACTGGGCCAGGCGCTGGGCGCCGTGCTGCCCGAAGGCGCCATCGTCATCGACGAGTCGGTGACCACCGGCCGCGGCTTCTTCCCGTTCAGCGCCGGCGCGCCGCCACACGACTGGCTGAACAACATGGGCGGCTCGATCGGCTTCGGCGCGCCCGTCGCCGTCGGCGCGGCGGTCGCCTGCCCGGATCGCAAGGTCATCTGCATGATCGGCGACGGCAGCGCGATGTACACGATCCAGGCGCTGTGGACGATGGCGCGCGACAACCTCGATGTCTGCGTCATCATCTTCGCCAACCGCTCCTACCAGATCCTCTACAGCCAGCTCTCCGATGTCGGCGCGCCCAACCCGGGCCCGCGCGCCATCGACATGCTGACCCTGGACCGCCCGACCCTGAAATTTGCCGAGCTGGCCAAGGGCATGGGCGTCGAGGGCGCCCAGGCACACGACCTGGAGGGGCTGAACAAGCAGCTGCACTATGCTATGAATTCCAAAGGTCCGTACCTGATCGAAGTCGTGATGTAGGAGACGGTGATGCTCAGCGTCCCGCGTCGGTATCTCGGGTGGTTGGCCGGGTTCGCCCGGCCGGAGGGGCTGTTCGTCGAGCGCCGTGAGGCCAAGGCCTACCGGGACATGCATGAGGTCCATGCCGTCAGGCATGCCAGGGCCGCTATCCGCCCGTACTGATTGGGTTCTTCGGCGAGGCCTTTCACCCTGAGGCCCCGCTTCGTATGGTGGGCAATGTCCGAATCACCGTCTGACCGAAGTCCCGGCGCGGCCGGCGACGACGGTCCATTGCGCCGAGTCTGGCGCCGGCTGCGTCGCCGCGACCGCGGCGAAGAAATCCGCGAAGCCATCCAGGAGATCATCGAGGAGGCGCCCGAGCTACGCGACGCGCCGGCCAACGAGCCGGCACTGGGCGAGGAAGAGCGCGCGCTGTTCGCCAACATCCTGCGCCTGCGCGGCCGCACCGTATCGGACGTCATGGTGCCGCGCGCTGACATCCTCGCCATGCCGGTCGACACCTCGCTGGAGGACACCGTGCGGCTGATGCAGCGCGAGGCGCATTCGCGCTATCCCGTCTATCGCGAGTCGCTCGACGACACGATCGGCATGGTCCACATGAAGGACGTCATGCCGTACTGGAACTCGGGCCGGAAGTTCCACCTGCGCGACGTGCTGCGCCGCGTGATCTTCGCGGCGCCGACCCTGCCGGT
>VGCZ01000064.1:15000-18461 GCA_016869975.1 Alphaproteobacteria bacterium | reverse complement strand
AGTCTCCCTCAAGATCCTTGCAAGAGATATCTTGAGCCAGGGTGGTTGATGAGCACAGAATTAGAAATATTGGCGCTAGCGTTTTTTTCATCGAATCCTCCAATAGTGAATTGTCTCCCTCTTAAGCTAGGCAATCAACTGAAATTAAGGGTTTCAGCGAGTGGCTGACTGAGGAAGCAGACCCGCCCACCACCGAAAGATTTACGATCAAGCCCGCGGATGCATGGCTTCCCATTTCACGCGTGAGATGGAACTCTAAAGCATAGAGTTTGCTGACTTATTTTTCTGCGCTTGGTTCGTGACCTACTGGCAAAGCTACCTGCAACCGTTCCCATTTGGCATCGACCGCTATCGCCGCAAAGCTCGTAAAAGAGTCTAAATCTTGTCTATCAGTGTCTATCACTTTTTTCAGATATAAGCGCAAAAACATAATGCCCGCTAACCTATTGAGTTAGCGGGCGTTTTTGGTTGCGGGAGCTGGATTTGAACCAACGACCTTCAGGTTATGAGCCTGACGAGCTACCGGGCTGCTCCATCCCGCGGGGATGGTTTGGTTGAGAGGAAGCGAAGAATACCGAGTGGCGTGACTTGGAAGGCCTGGCGGCGACCTACTCTCCCGCGTCTTGAGACGCAGTACCATGGGCGCTGAGGGTTTTCACGGCCGAGTTCGGGATGGGATCGGGTGTTCACCCCTCGCCAGAGCCACCAGGCCGTCGAAGTCAGCCGGTGGTCGGGAGTTAAGTCTTGGTGTGAGTTCGAAGTCCGGCAGGGAATGACCGCTGCACGGGACGGTGGAGAATGAGAAGGATCAAGTCGATCGGGCGATTAGTACCGCTTGGCTGAACGCATCGCTGCGCTTACACCTGCGGCCTATCGACGTGGTGGTCTGCCACGGCCCTATTTAGCGAGACCTGGTTTTGAGGAGGGTTTCACGCTTAGATGCGTTCAGCGTTTATCCCGTCCGCACATAGCTACCCGGCGATGCGGCTGGCGCCACAACCGGTACACCAGAGGTGCGTCCATCCCGGTCCTCTCGTACTAGGGACAGCGCCTCTCAAGTCTCGAACACCCACGGCAGATAGGGACCGAACTGTCTCACGACGTTCTAAACCCAGCTCACGTACCGCTTTAAATGGCGAACAGCCATACCCTTGGGACCTGCTCCAGCCCCAGGATGCGATGAGCCGACATCGAGGTGCCAAACCTCCCCGTCGATGTGGACTCTTGGGGGAGATCAGCCTGTTATCCCCGGCGTACCTTTTATCCGTTAAGCGATGGCCCTTCCACGCGGAACCACCGGATCACTATGACCGACTTTCGTCTCTGCTCGGCTTGTCGGCCTCGCAGTCAGGCGGGCTTATGCCATTGCACTCCACAGCCGATTTCCGACCGGCCTGAGCCCACCATCGCGCGCCTCCGTTACTCTTTGGGAGGCGACCGCCCCAGTCAAACTACCCGCCATGCAGGGTCCCGGATCGTGTCGCGACCACGGTTAGACATCAGAGAACGAAAGGGCGGTATTTCAAGGTTGGCTCCACGAGAGCTGGCGCCCCCGCTTCATAGCCTCCCGCCTATCCTACACATCCTTTCCCTAATGCCACTGCAAAGCTGTAGTAAAGGTGCACGGGGTCTTTCCGTCTAACCGCGGGTACCCCGCATCTTCACGGGGAATTCAATTTCGCTGAGCCGATGTCGGAGACAGCGGGGAAGTCGTTACGCCATTCGTGCAGGTCGGAACTTACCCGACAAGGAATTTCGCTACCTTAGGACCGTTATAGTTACGGCCGCCGTTTACCGGGGCTTCGATTCAAGGCTTGCACCTCTCCTCTTAACCTTCCGGCACCGGGCAGGCGTCAGACCCTATACGTCGCCTCTCGGCTTCGCAGAGCCCTGTGTTTTTAGTAAACAGTCGCTACCCCCTGGTCTGTGCCCCTCGACCATGGTTGCCCATAGCCGAGGCCCTCTTCTCCCGAAGTTACGAGGGCATTTTGCCTAGTTCCTTCGACATCGTTCTCTCAAGCGCCTCGGTATACTCTACCAGTCCACCTGTGTCGGTTTCGGGTACGGTCTATACGCTGGAGCTATTTCCTGGGACTCCTTCGTTGCCCCTCCGCGCCTTGCGGCCCTCTCGGAGAAACAACCCACAGAATCCGTCACTACCAGCAGGTGCAGGAATATTAACCTGCTTCCCATCGACTACGCCTCTCGGCCTCGCCTTAGGGACCGACTAACCCTGCGCGGATTAACCTTGCGCAGGAACCCTTGGACTTGCGGCGGGAGCGTTTCCCACGCTCCTTGTCGCTACTCATGTCAGCATTCGCACTTCCGATACCTCCAGCACACCTCACGGTGCACCTTCGCAGGCTTACGGAACGCTCCGCTACCGCTGCAGCAAGCTGCAGCCCGAAGCTTCGGTACGTGGCTTGAGCCCCGTTACATTTTCGGCGCAGGACGGCTTGTCTAGACCAGTGAGCTATTACGCTTTCTTTAAAGGATGGCTGCTTCTAAGCCAACCTCCTGGTTGTTTTGGCCTTCCCACTTCCTTTCCCACTTAGCCACGATTTCGGGACCTTAGCTGTCGGTCTGGGCTCTTCCCCTCTCGACGACGGACCTTAGCACCCGCCGTCTGTCTGCCGCGCAAGACTTGCCGGTATTCGGAGTTCGGTAGGATTTGGTAGGGCTTTGGGCCCCCCTAGTCCTTCCGGTGCTCTACCCCCGGCAGCATACACGCGACGCACTACCTAAATAGTTTTCGCGGAGAACCAGCTATTTCCGAGTTTGATTGGCCTTTCACCCCTAGCCACAGGTCATCCCCTGCCTTTTCAACGGAAGTGGGTTCGGTCCTCCAGCGCGCGTTACCACGCCTTCAACCTGCCCATGGCTAGATCACCCGGTTTCGGGTCTGATCCGTGCAACTGCGTCGCCCTCTTCAGACTCGCTTTCGCTGCGCCTACGCCTCTCGGCTTAAGCTCGCTGCACAGACCAAGTCGCTGACCCATTATACAAAAGGTACGCCGTCACCCCTTGCGGGGCTCCGACTGCTTGTAGGCGTTCGGTTTCAGGTCTCTTTCACTCCCCTCGTCGGGGTGCTTTTCACCTTTCCCTCACGGTACTTGTCCACTATCGGTCGCCAAGGAGTACTTAGGCTTGGAGGGTGGTCCCCCCATCTTCAGACAGGATTGCACGTGTCCCGCCTTACTCAAGGATCTCCAAGAGCTCTACCCGTACGGGGCTATCACCCGCTTTGGCCCGACTTTCCAGACGGTTCCGGTTCTCTCTCGAAGACCACTGGCCTGATCCGCTTTCGCTCGCCACTACTCGCGGAGTCTCTGTTGATGTCCTTTCCTCCGGGTACTGAGATGTTTCAGTTCCCCGGGTTCGCCTCCCACGCCTATGAATTCAGCGTGGGATCACCCTAAGGTGGGGTTTCCCCATTCGGAAATCTTCGGATCAACGCCCGT
>VGCZ01000064.1:0-12500 GCA_016869975.1 Alphaproteobacteria bacterium | reverse complement strand
GCGACAAACGATGCTTGAGCCGCCACAGAAGCGGCCCGCAAACACCCGTCCATCGGGGAGGCCGGCCTTATATGGCGACCGGCTCGGAGGTGTCAAACGCTTTTCTGCCCGCGCATGAAATAGGCGCCGCGGGAGCTGTTGATGAACCTCTGAAAGCATCGCGAGGTTGCCCTGCAACCCATTATGAGGCAACAATAAGCTGAGACGTCGGCATGGCGGTGGACAAGCTGTGAACAAGATCCATCCCGGCCCGTCGGCAAGCCCCTCTAGCCGCCGGAAGCGATCACCATGCGTGATGACTCAGCCCCGGACATGAATACGTCTGTGCCATCGTCGCAGCTCAGCGTGACCCGCGACGACGCCATCGGCGCACCCCGCACCAATGGGTGGTGGTCACCGTCCCTCATCATCGCAAGACCTGCCATGGCGCTGGGCGGCGTGGCGCTGCTGATCGGCCTGGGCTGGCTGGCCCTCGCCTACAACACACCGCGCAAACCCGTGCCGCCTTCGGTTGCCGCAGCCCCGCCGCCGGAACCGACGGTCGATGAGTTGATCGCGCGCAGCCCGCCGCACGTCGGCGCCCCTGCCGGCCAAACGCCGACAGTCGCCGCCGCCCCGCCCAAGCCGTCCGACGGCGATCCCGCCGAGCCGGCGCCATCGATGGATCGCTTCGACGTCACGGTGCGTGTCGAGAGAGGCGACACGCTGGAAAAGATTCTCGCCGATCTCGACTTCGCGCCGGCCGAAATCGTGAAAGCGACGGATGCGTTGCGCGCAGCGATGCGCGGACCCAAGCCGGTCGAAGGCAAAGGCAAGAACGCCAAGGCGGTGCACGCCAAGGCGCTGCAGGCTTGGCAGGCGCCGATCCGCTTGCCGATCGGCGAGGCCGTCGAGGTCAGCGTCGGCACACCCACGCAAACCGATGGCGTACCGACTTTGCTGGAGCTGTCGATACGGCCGACCGTGACGCGCGAGATCGCACTGCGCCGCCTCGACGATGGCGACTTCGACGCGCAGGAGCGCATCTACAAGGTCGTCACCAGGCTCATGCGCGCGACAGGCCAGGTGAAAGGCTCGTTGCGCGCCTCGACCGACAGCGCGGGCGTGCCGCCAGACGCGATGACCGAGGCGCTACGCGCCTTCGCCTACGATCTCGACCTGCAACGCGACGTGAAGGGCGGCGATCGCTTCATCGTACTGCTCGAGCAGGCTTTCACCAGCGATGGCCGCCAGGTCGGCCCGGGCCGAATCATCTCGGCCGAGTTGAGGCTGTCGGGCAATCGCACCGTCTCGGTCCATCGCTTCCGCCCCGAAGGCGGCGCCGACCAATTCTGGCTGCCCAACGGCCAGAGCGTCGTGAAGTCGCTGATCCGCACACCAATGGATCTGCGCCGAGTCTCGTCGCGCTTCGGTATGCGCGACCATCCGATTCTCGGCTTTACCGGCATGCACACCGGTACCGATTTCGCCGCACCCTTTGGCACGCCGGTGATCGCCGCCGGCAGCGGCGTGGTCAAGCAGGCCGGCGTCAACGGCGGCTACGGCAACTGGGTGCTGATCGCGCACGACACCAGAATCTCGACCGGCTACGCCCATCTCGCGCGTTTCGCGCCGGGCATCCGGCCTGGCGCCCGCGTGCGCCAGGGCCAGGTGATCGGCTTCGTCGGCAGCACCGGCATTTCGACCGGTCCGCATCTGCACTACGAGTTGCATGTCAACGGTCGGCCGGTGAATCCGATCACGCATCGCGCCGCGGTGCGTGGCGCGCTCGCCGGCAAGGATCTCGAGCGCTTCCGTGCCCAGGTCGCCAAGACCAACCGCGAACGCGATACCGCGCCGGTGCTGGCGGCGCGCAGCGATTCCGACAGCGGCGACGCAGTGCGCGCCAAGGTGACACCGAGCCACGTCAGACGATGACGTCTCGTTAGGCGAGGTCGCGCGGGATCGTCACATCGCGCAGCGGCCGGATCGTCCACTCGCGCCCGTGCCTCGGCTTGCCGCGCGGCGGCGCCTAGCGCACAGTCGCGGGCGGAGGATCCGCCATGCTCAGCGCCGCCGACAACGAGCTTCTGACACGGACCGGACCGGCGACTCCGATGGGCGCGTATTTCCGTCATTTCTGGCAGCCCGTGGCGCTGTCGGCGCAGGTGGCGGAGCGCGACGCGGTGCCGATCCACGTCACCGTGATGAACCAAACCTGGCTGTGCTTCCGCGACTCGAACGGTCGCGTCGGCCTGGTCTCGCCGCGCTGCCCGCATCGCGGCGCCGATCTGGTCTGGGGCCGCAACGAGGAGTGCGGTCTGCGCTGCGCCTACCACGGCTGGAAGTTCGACGTCGACGGCAAGGCGGTCGACCTGCCCAATGTCGAGCCCGACTCGGCGCTCTATCGCAACGTCAAGCTCAAGGCGCATCCGACGCGCGAGTTCGGCGACATCGTCTGGGCCTGGCTCGGGCCGGGCGAACCGCCCGCGGGCGTACCCGAGCTGGAGTTCGGCCTGGTGCCGGCGACGCACCGCTTCGTCACCAAGAAGCTGCAGCAATGCAACTGGGCGCAGACCATGGAGGGCGCGCTCGACACGGCGCATTTCTCCTTCCTGCACATGCCCGCACCGTCGGTGAGGTCCAACGACAACCCCGACGCACCCGCCGACGAACGCCGCCTGCGTTGGATCCGCGACGATCCGCGACCGAAATTCCAGATCGTGCCGCATGATTGCGGCTTCATCATCGGCGCCTCGCGCGCCGCCGATGGCGGCGATCTCTATTGGCGCACCTCGCAGTTCATGCTGCCCGCGCACGCCACGACACCCTCGACATTGCCGGGTGAAACCTATTTCGGCTACACCTTCGTGCCGATCACTGACGAGGATTGCTGGATCTACACCTATGCGTGGAATCCGGCGCGGCCGCTGACCAACGCCGAGCGCGAGAAATTCGCCACCGGTCACGGCGTGATCGCCGAGGTCGACAAGGACTACGTGCCGCTGCGCAACAAGGCCAACGGCTACCTGCGCGACATCGAGGACATGAGGCATCGCAGCTTCACCGGCGTGAAAGGCGTCGCCGAGCAGGACGCCATGGTGCAGGAGAGCCAGGGCGCAATCGTCGATCGCAGCCAGGAGATCCTCACGCCCACCGACATGGCCGTCGTCCGTTTCCGCTCCAGTCTTCTTGAAGGTGCGCGGGCGTTGCGTGACCACGGCATCGCACCGGCCAGCGCCGCGACTCCGGCGGCGTACACGCTGCGATCGGGCAGCTGGATCGCGCCGGCGAGCACGCCGTTCAGCGAGGTGATGATGCAGCGCTTCGGCGATCCGGTGGGCCGCGGCGTCAACTAAGCCTTGGCCTGCGCCAGGATGAACAGGCGGCGGAAGCGGAACAGCGTGCTGCCGTCGGCTTCTTTGGGATAGGCAGCGGCGACGCGCGCCCGATAGGCCGCCTCAAATCGCGAGCGCATCGGTTCCTCGAGCCGAGTCAGGAACTGCGGCAACCACGAGCCCTTGGTGAACTCCGCCACCGGATTCTCGCCCTTGAGCACCTGCAGATACTCGATCTCCCAGATCGCGACCGAGGCGGCGAGCGGCGCGAGCAGGCGCCAGTACTCGTCGGGCGGCGCCACCGGCCTGCGACGCAGGACCGGCAACAATGTCGCGCGCCACGGCCCGTCCTCAATAGTGTCGACCACCGTCGAATGCGAGGGCGCGTCGAAATTGCGCGGCATCTGGACGGCGAGCCAGCCGCCCGGCGCGAGCTGCCCGAGCAGCGCGGGGAACAGCGTCGCGTGATGATCGAGCCAGTGCAGCGTGGCGTTGCTGAACAGCACATCGGCCGGCGCGTCAGCTTTCCAGCGATTGAGGTCCGCCTCGATGAAGCGCGCGGCCGGATGATCCTTGCGCGCCCGCGCCAGCATCTCCGGCGAACCGTCGACTCCGGCGAGCCGAGCGTCGGGCCAGCGCGCCGCGAGCAGCGGCATCATGTTGCCGGCGCCGCAGCCGACATCGATGACGTCCTTCGGCGCGGTCGCCGGAATGCGGCCGAGCAGATCAATCGCGGGCTGCAAGCGCTCGCCGGCGAATCTCAGGTATTGAGCGGGGTCCCAAGCCATGCGGCGCAGCATGCCCCGCTGTCGTCCTGAGCGCCAGCGAAGGACCTCGCAGTCGTGATCACAGACAGGAGCGGCGCCGGAACTACGCCGGCGCCGCCTTCGCGTCGCTCAGGACGATATCGCGGTCTAATCGTCGGCCGCGTCGGCCAGATCCGGCTTCACCACGTGGCCCGCAATGCTGAGCTCGCCGTCCTTCACCGAGACGTCGACCGCCGCGCCGTCGGGCACGGTGCCGTCGAGGATCAGCTGCGCCAGCGGGTTCTGGATCGAGCGCTGGATCACCCGCTTGAGCGGTCGCGCGCCGTAGACCGGATCATAGCCGCGATTGGCCAGCCAGGTGCGCGCCTTGTCGTCGAGCCTGAGCTCGATCTTGCGCACCTCCAGCAGCTTGCGCAGCCGCGCCAGCTGGATCTCTACGATGTCGCCCATGTGGCCGCGCGACAGGCGGGTGAACAGCAGCACCTCGTCGAGCCGGTTGAGGAACTCCGGCCGGAAGGCGCGGCGCACCTGCTCCATCACCTGCTCGCGCGCGTCATCGACCGGCTGGTCGTCCTTCAGCGCCGCGAGGTATTCGCTGCCGAGGTTGCTGGTCAGCACGATCAACGTGTTGCGGAAGTCGACGGTGCGGCCCTGACCATCGGTCAGGCGGCCGTCGTCGAGCACCTGCAGCAGCACGTTGAAGACGTCGGGATGCGCCTTCTCGACCTCGTCGAACAGGATCACCTGGTAGGGCCGGCGCCGCACCGCCTCGGTGAGCGCGCCGCCCTCGTCATAGCCGACATAGCCCGGCGGCGCGCCGATCAGCCGGCTGACGGCATGCTTCTCCATGTACTCCGACATGTCGATGCGCACCATCGCCTGGTCGTCGTCGAACAGGAACGCCGCCAGTGCCTTGGTCAGCTCGGTCTTGCCGACGCCGGTGGGGCCGAGGAACAGGAACGAGCCGATCGGCCGGTTCGGATCCTGCAGGCCCGCGCGTGCGCGGCGCACGGCGTTGGACACCGCGACGATCGCCTCGTCCTGGCCGATGACGCGCTTGTGCAGCTCGTCCTCCATGCGCAGGAGCTTGGCGCGCTCGCCCTCAAGCATCTTGTCGACCGGCACGCCGGTCCAGCGCGACACGACGGCCGCGATGTCCTCGGGCTGCACCTCTTCCTTCAGCGCGCGGCCGCCGGCGGCTTCGGCATGCTCGGCCGCCTTGAGCTGCTTCTCGAGCTCGGGGATCTTGCCGTAAGCCAGCTCGCCCGCCTTGCCCAGCTCACCGCGCCGCTGCGCGATCTCGAGGTCGGCGCGCGCGCGATCGAGCTCTTCCTTGAGCTTCTGCGCGCCAGCCAGCTTGTCCTTGGCCGCCTTCCACGCCGCCGTCAGGCTGGCGCTCTTCTGCTCCAGCTCGGCCAGCTCCTTCTCGAGCTTGCCCAGCCGGTCCTTGGACGCGGTGTCGCTTTCCTTCCGCAGCGCCTCGCGCTCGATCTGCAGCTGCAGGATACGGCGATCCAACTCGTCGATGTCCTCGGGCTTGGAGTCGACCTGCATGCGGATACGGCTGGCCGCCTCGTCCATCAGGTCGATCGCCTTGTCGGGCAGGAAGCGGTCGGAGATGTAGCGGTTCGACAGCGTCGCGGCGGCGACGATCGCGGCGTCGGCGATGCGCACGCCGTGGTGCAGCTCGTACTTCTCCTTGATGCCGCGCAGGATCGAGATCGTGTCTTCGACCGACGGCTCGGTGACGAACACCGGCTGGAAGCGCCGCGCCAGGGCGGCGTCCTTCTCGATGTGCTTGCGGTACTCGTCGAGCGTGGTGGCGCCAACGCAGTGCAGCTCGCCGCGCGCCAGCGCCGGCTTCAGCATGTTGGAGGCGTCCATCGCGCCTTCCGCCTTGCCGGCGCCGACCAGGGTGTGCAGCTCGTCGATGAAGACGACGATGTCGCCCGCGGCCGCGGCGATCTCCGACAGCACGGACTTCAGCCGCTCCTCGAACTCGCCGCGATACTTCGCGCCGGCGACCATGGCGCCGAGATCGAGCGCCATCAGCTTCTTGCCCTTGAGCGCCTCGGGCACGTCGTCGTTGACGATGCGCAGCGCCAGGCCCTCGGCAATGGCGGTCTTGCCGACGCCGGGTTCGCCGATCAGCACAGGGTTGTTCTTGGTGCGGCGGCTCAGCACCTGGATGGTGCGGCGGATCTCCTCGTCGCGACCGATCACCGGGTCGAGCTTGCCCTCGCGCGCCACCTGCGTGAGATCGCGCGCGTACTTCTTCAGCGCGTCGTAAGAACTTTCAGCGGCGGCGTTATCGGCGGTGCGGCCTTTGCGCAGCTTGTTGACCGACTCGTTGAGCGCGGCGGGCGTCACGCCGGCGCGCTTGAGGATATCGATGGCGTTGCCGGCGCCGGGCATCGCCAGCGCCTGCAGCAGCCGCTCGACGGTGACGAAGGAGTCGCCCGCCTTCTTGGACAGCTGCTCGGCCTGCTCGAAGGCGCGCGCCGTCTCCGGTGCGAGGTAGACCTGACCGGCGCCCGAGCCTTCGACCTTGGGCAGCTTGGCCAGCGCCTGCTCGGTCTCTCGCAGCGCCAGGCGGGAATCGCCACCGGCGCCGGCGATCAGGTTGGCGGCGAGGCCTTCCTCGTCGTCGAGCAGAACTTTGAGGACGTGTTCGGGATTGAAGCGCTGGTGACCGGCACGCAACGCCAGCATCTGGGCGCTCTGCAGAAAACCGCGGACGCGATCGGTGTACTTCTCTTGATCCATATCAATCACCCCTTCTGTCGTGCCCCCGTCTGGCGGCGGGCGAACGGGCGGACCCTCTGATGAGGCGTCCACCGCAGATATGGGGCCGCGCCAAGCGGCGACAAGTCCCGCGTCGCGTCGGGTTTATCCTCTATCCTGCGTGAGCCGACTTGCGTCTGGCGCCGGTCGGTCTACGATCAGCACAGAGGCTCGCGCATAGGGAGAGATCGCATGGCCAAGGCTAAGGGCGCGCGGAAGAAGGCGGCCGCTAAGGCGAAACCAAAGGCGAAGGCCAAGGGCAAGGCCAAGGCGAAGAAGCCGGCGCCGGCGAAAAAGGCGGTGATGGCGAAACCGGTCGCCGATAGCGGCCTGGCCAAGCGCGTAGCCGCCCTCGAGGCGGCGATCGCGTCGTCGAAGAAAGGCTCCAACGCCACCGGCGCTTCCGTCACCAAGGCGATCGACACGGCGGTGAACGAGATGCGCCAACACGCCGAGGACGCCGACTACCTCGCGATGGTGCAGATGCGTAAGCTGATCGACAAGGCCCGGCACAAGGTGACCGTCGCCGAGGAACGGCTGCGCAGCGAGATCGGCGCCGTCGACGCCAAGGGCGAGATGAGGATGGACGAGGTCAACGCGCTGCGCCGGCGCATCGAGGCGCTCGAGGCCAAGAAATAGCGCGCCCTAGACGAAGACGGCGCCGGTGGGAACCGGCGCCGCGTTCGTTACGGCCCTAGCGGACGGACTCTCTATTCCTTGTTGCCGCCGCCGCCCTGCGGCTCGCCGACCGGCTCGGGCGCTGGCGCCGCGTCGCCATCGCGCTCGCGGCGCTGGGCGCCCCGGAAGCGGCGGAAATGCGGGTGGCGCGGTCGGAACTGGCGATCGCCGCGGCCGCCCTGGCCTTCACCGGCATCCGCGCCGGCTTCCGCCGGCACGGGCGCGGCGACCGGCACGCCGTCGGGGCCGACGACACTGGCGCCGTTGAAGGGCGCGACTTCGACCTGCGGCTGATCGGCGAAGGCCGGATCCTCTGTCAGGTTGCGCACGCGCGGCGGATAGGGGATCGGCGTCGCGCCTTCGCCCTGCTGATCGTCGTAGCCGCCATCGCGCGGACCATCGCCGCCCTGCGCCGCCGTCGGCCGGCGATCGTCCTGGCGGCGATCGTCTTGGCGGCGGTCATCATGGCGGCGGTCATCGTGGCGGCGATCGTCATGCCGGCGCTGCTCGTGCCGACGGTTGTCGTAGCCGCCGCTGGGGCCGCGCTCGCCGCCGTAACCCTGCTGGCGCTCGTTGTAGCCGCCGCGATCGTCGTAGCGGCGAGGCTCGCCGCCTTCGGGGCGTGGGCCGCCTTCGCCGCCACCTTCGCCGCCCTGGCCCTCCATCGGCGCGCCTTCGCCCTGCGGCGCGCCCTCCTCGCCGCCGCCTTCCTCATCCCACATGCGGTCGAAGCTCGGGCGCACGAAGCCGCCCTGGGCCGCGATCACCCGGAAATAGTGCTCGGCGTATTGGTAATAGGACTCGGCCAGGATCCGGTCGCCCGAGGTCGTCGCCTCGCGCGCCAGCGCCATGTACTTCTCGTAGATCTGGTGGGCCGTGCCCCTGACCCGCACGTCGGGTCCATTGCTGTCGAAGGACTGGTTACGGCCAGGAAACTTCTGCTTTCCGCCGCCGCCACCACCGCCGCCATTGTTGCGGCCACGCTGTCGCCTCTGATTGTTCGGTCTCATTCGGTCTGCCGATGGTCGGCCGCGACGGGTATAGACCCCGGTTATTCGTAAAAACCCGCCTCTGCGGGAACCGTCGCGGACTTGGTTCCGAGGGGAACGCTCGCGCCTCTTCGGGCGTCGATAGCGGTTCTCCTTTTCGGATACCATCAACCTATCCGGTCGGCCGGCCCTTGCCAAACGATTTATTGGTCAGGGGCGGCGGGCCAGGATCACCCGCTCGACGCCGCCCAGATCGGCCACCACCCGCTCGATCCGGAAGCCCGCCGCGCGCATCAGCCGGGCCACGTCGGGCGCCTGGCCCTGGCCGACTTCGAGCGCGGTCCAGCCGCCCTCGCGCACCAGGTAGGGCAGCTCGCCGGCCAAGGTGCGGTAGGCGTCCAGCCCGTCCTGGCCGCCATCGAGCGCCAGCCACGGCTCGTGCTCCGACACCTCCGGCGCCAGCCCCTCGATGTCGTCGGTCGGGATATAGGGCGGGTTGGAGACGACGATGTCGTACTGCTCGGCCAGCCCGGCGCCCCAGTCGCCGGCGCGCATCTCGGCGCGGCCGGCGAGGCCCAGCGCCTGCGCGTTGTCGCGGGCCACCGCCAGCGCCCGCTCGCTGCGGTCGACCCCCAGGCCGCGGGCGTTGGGCAGGCCATGCAGCAGCGCCAGCAGCAGGCAGCCCGAGCCGACTCCGAGATCGAGCAGGCTGAGCCGGGCGGCGCGGTCGGGCACGACCGACAGCACCGCCTCGACCAGCGCCTCGCTGTCGGGCCGGGGCGTCAGCACGTCGGGCGTGACCTTGAACGGCAGGCTCCAGAACTCGCGTGTCCCTAATATTTGCGACATTGGCTCGCGCGAGAGCCGCCTCAGGGTCAGCCGCTCGACGCGGGCGATGACGCCGGCGTCATTTATCGCGACCTCGGGCTCGGCAATCATCGCCTCGACCGCCAGGCCGGTGGCGTCGCCGACCAGCAGGCGCGCCTCAAGCCGGCCGTTGTCGATCCCGGCCGCCGCCAGACGCGCCGCCACCGAGGCCAGCATCTCCCCGACCGTGGGCATCCCCCCAACTCTCCCCTACGCGACCGCGCCACTGTGCCGGGCCGGGACTCGCCGCTCAACCCTCGTTTTTCGCCCTCAGAGCTTAGGGGGCAGGCGATAGCGGAAGTCGCAATGGCTGGCGCCGCCCATGATGGTCTGCGTGCGCTGGAACTCGATGCGCTCGTCGTAGCCCTCGATGAACGTGCTGTCGCGGTTGCACGACAGCAGGTGGCCGATCTCGCCCAGCCCCATCTCGCGATACATCTCCGCATAGCGGCAGCGCACGACGTTGAAGTCGAGATGCTCGGCGTCCTGGCGCAAGGTCTCGACGCGCAGCGCGTCCTCCTTGGTCCACAGCGGCTGGATGGCGGCGAAGCTGGCCAGCGACGTGCCGCCCTTCTCCTGCGCCGCGAACTGCTTGCCGGCCTCGATCGCCGCCTTGCGCACCGCGCGCTCGATCACGCCCTTGGCCGCCGCCTCGCCGAAAGCCGCCTTCATCTCCTCGTAGATCGGCTTGATGATCTCCGCCTCGATGCGGCGGCGCTGCAGGATGCCCATCTGCAGGTCGGGGGCTGGGCTGGTCGACATGGCGGCGGCTCCGTCGCGTGAGGATGCGGCAGGCTCGCGCAGCGCGCGCGGCGGCGCAAGGGCGCGCGCGCCATGCTACGATCGGGACGAGACGCGCGAACCCCACGGTCGGAGAGCCCTGTTGCGACCATCAGCCCTGCTCTGCCTGCTCGTCACGGCGATCCTGGCGCACACCCCGCCGGCAGCCGCCCAGGTGCCGCCCTCCGCCACCGAGATCGCCGCCTATACCGGCCTGCACGCCGCGGCGGCGCGCGGCGACGCCGCGACGATCCGGCACCTGATCGCCGGCAAGGCCGACCCCAACGCACGCGACGGCGCCGGGCGCACGCCGCTGCATGTCGCGGCCTTCGCCGGCCATCAGGCCGCCGTCGCGGCGCTGGTCGAAGGCGGCGCCGATCCCAAGGCGCAGGAGAACCGCCGCTACGACATCATCACCATCGCCGCTGTGCGCGACGATCCGGCGATGGTGCGGCTGGCGATCCGCCTGGGCGCCGATCCGCGCGCCATCACCAGCCCCTATGACGGCACGGCGCTGATCGCCGCCGCCCATCTCGGCCACGACGAGGTCGTGCGCGCCCTGATCGAGGCCGGCGCGCCGCTCGACCACGTCAACAACCTCGTCTGGACGGCGCTGATCGAGGCGGTGGTGCTGGGCGATGGCGGGCCGCGTCATGTCGCCTGCGCGCGGGCGTTGGTCGAGGCAGGCGCCAACAGGGAGATTCCCGATCGCAGCGGCAAGACCGCGTTGCAGTTGGCGCGCGAGCGAGGGTTCGCGGAGATGGTGAAGGTTCTCGAGACCACACCGAGGCGATAAGCGGCTCAGCGCGAATGCTGTGCGAAGAAGTCCAGGAGCGGACGGATATAGGCGTCCTGAAACAGGTGCGGCAGGTAACCCCGCCGTCCCTTGGCCGCGATCTCGAAAGGCGGCGCCTCGGCGTAGCCGTGCCGGCGCAGCTGCACGCCGAGCTTGTCGCTACACGACGGATCGAGGATGCCGTCGTCGCGATCGAGAAAGCGCCGCACGGCCGGGCGCGAACTCGTCGCGCGCGCTGGCCACGGCCGCTCGTTGGGATAGGCGTCGGCACGGCAGGACTCCTCGGCGTCGATGCGCTTGCGGGTCTCGTTGTCGAGTCCGTAGCCGTGCACGTTGCTGCGGCCGGTCGCGCCGGCGATACAAAGCCGATGCCAGCCATAGGGATCGCCCGCGGACACCGGCGCGACGGCGGTGAACAGATCCGGCATCTCGGTCGCGGCCCGCACCGTCATGAAGCCGCCCGACGACAGGCCGACGACGAAGAGTGACGGCGCGCTGCCGGCCGGCCGCAGGCCGGGCACGATGGAGCGCGCCACCTCGGCGATGAAGGGCAGATCGAGATTGGGCCGCGGCCGCACCTCGTCGTCCCAGACCTTGCCGCAGGGCCGGCCTTCGAGATCGGCGACCTTGTCCGTCGAGTCGAGCAAAAACACCGCGAAGCCCGCGCGCAACGCGGCCTCGGTGAAGCGCACCTGCGGCGCCACGATGTCGGCGTTGGCGACGCACCACTGGAAATGCGCGCCGCCACCGCCATGCATCACCAGGATCGCGCCGCGCCGCCAGGGCCCGGTCGGCGCCGACCACAGCAGGCGTCGCTCGTAACCCGCGACGCCGAGCGCGAGGCGCTGCCAGCCGCGCTCCATGCATTGGCGTTCCTGGAACACGGCCTGCGCCGACGCCCGTCCGGCGACGAGCAGCAGGACGGCGACGACGATGATGCGGACGGCGGACATGGCGTCGAGCATACGGCCCCGTCAGTGGCGGCGCGAGATGGCCTCGGGCGAAGCGACCACGCGCCATGATCGACGCCATGAACCGATGGCGCGATCTGATCCGCTGCCTGCCTGTCGCGATGGCATTAGCTTTTGCCGCGACGGCCTAGGCACAAGTGCCTCCCTCCGCCACCGAGATCGCCGCCTATACCGGTCTGCACGCCGCCGCGCGCGGCGACGCCGCGGCGATCCGGCGGCTGATCGCCGGCAAGGCCGACCCGAACGCGCGCGACGGCGCCGGGCGCACGCCGCTGCATGTCGCGGCCTTCGCTGGCCAGCAGGCGGCCGTCACGGCGCTGGTCGACGGCGGCGCCAATCCCAAAGCGCAGGAGAACCGCCGCTACGACGTCATCACCATCGCCGCCGTGCGCGACGACGCGGCCATGGTGCGGCTGGCGATCCGCCTGGGCGCCGATCCGCGCGCCATCACCAGCCCCTATGACGGCACGGCGCTGATCGCCGCCGCCCATCTCGGCCACGACGCGGTGGTGCGCGCCCTGATCGAGGCCGGCGCGCCGCTCGACCACGTC
>VGCZ01000063.1 GCA_016869975.1 Alphaproteobacteria bacterium | reverse complement strand
ACTTCACGACCTTGGTGACGACGCCGGCGCCGACGGTGCGGCCGCCCTCGCGGATGGCGAAGCGCAGGCCCTCGTCCATCGCGATCGGCTGGATCAGCTCCACCACCATCCGCGCGTTGTCGCCCGGCATCACCATCTCCGTGCCTTCCGGCAGGGTCACCACGCCCGTCACGTCGGTCGTGCGGAAATAGAACTGCGGCCGGTAGTTGGTGAAGAACGGTGTGTGACGGCCACCCTCCTCCTTCGTCAGGATGTAGGCCTCCGCCTCGAAGTTCGTGTGCGGCGTGATCGAGCCCGGCTTCGCCAGGACCTGGCCGCGCTCCACGTCCTCGCGACCGACACCACGCAGCAGCGCGCCGATGTTGTCGCCCGCCTCGCCCTGGTCCAGCAGCTTGCGGAACATCTCCACGCCCGTCACGACAGTCTTCGCCGTCGCCTTCAGACCGACGATCTCGATCTCCTCGCCCACCTTCACGATCCCGCGCTCCACGCGGCCCGTCACCACCGTGCCGCGGCCCGAGATCGAGAACACGTCCTCGATCGGCATCAGGAACGGCTTGTCCTTGTCGCGCATCGGCTGCGGGATGTAGCGGTCCACCTCCGCCATCAGCTTCAGCACCGCCTGCTCGCCGATCTCAGGGTTCTTGTCCTCCAGCGCCATCAGCGCCGAGCCCTTCACCACCGGCAGGTCGTCGCCCGGGAACTGGTAGCTCTTCAGCAGCTCGCGCACTTCCAGCTCGACCAGCTCCAAGAGCTCCGGGTCGTCCACCATGTCGACCTTGTTCATGAACACCACCAGCGCCGGCACGCCCACCTGGCGCGCCAGCAGGATGTGCTCGCGCGTCTGCGGCATCGGACCGTCCGCTGCCGACACCACCAGGATCGCACCGTCCATCTGCGCCGCGCCCGTGATCATGTTCTTCACGTAGTCCGCGTGGCCCGGGCAGTCGACATGCGCGTAATGCCGGTTCTGCGTCTCGTACTCGACATGCGCCGTCGAGATCGTGATGCCACGCTCGCGCTCTTCCGGCGCCTTGTCGATCTGGTCGTACGCCGTGTACGTCGCGCCGCCCGTCTTCGCCAGGATCTTCGTGATCGCCGCCGTCAGCGACGTCTTGCCGTGATCCACGTGCCCGATCGTCCCGATGTTGCAGTGCGGCTTCGTCCGCTCGAACTTGCTCTTCGTCATGGTGCTTCCCTCATCAGGCGAGTTTGGCGACGACTTCGTCGGCCACGGCCTGCGGCACAGGCGCGTAGTGATCGAAGACCATCGAATAGGACGCGCGACCCTGGGTCATGGAGCGCAGCGTGTTGACGTAGCCGAACATGTTGGCGAGCGGCACCATGGCGTTGATCACCTGGGCGTTGCCGCGGGCTTCCATGCCCTGGATCATGCCGCGCCGGCTGTTCAGGTCGCCGATGCAGTCGCCCATGTAATCCTCGGGCGTCACCACCTCGACCTTCATGATCGGCTCGAGCAGCTTGCACTGCGCCTTCTGCAGCGCCTCCTTGAAGGCGGCGCGCGCGGCGATTTCGAAGGCCAGCACGCTGGAGTCGACGTCGTGGTAAGCGCCATCGACCAGCTTCACCGTGAAGTCGATCACCGGGAATCCGGCCAGCACGCCAGACTCGCGCGAGGACTCCAGGCCCTTCTCGACGCCCGGCACGTATTCCTTCGGTACCGAGCCGCCGACGATGGCGCTTTCGAACTCGTAGCCCGAACCCGGCTCGCCGGGCTCGAACACCAGCTTGATGCGGGCGAACTGGCCCGAGCCGCCGGTCTGCTTCTTGTGCGTGTAGTCGTGCTCGACGCGGCGGCCGAGCGTCTCGCGATAGGCGACCTGCGGCGCGCCGACATTGGCCTCGACCTTGTAGGTGCGCTTCAGGATGTCGACCTTGATCTCAAGATGGAGTTCGCCCATGCCCTTGATGATGGTCTGGCCGCTCTCCGGATCGGTCTGGACGCGGAAGGTCGGATCCTCCTGCACCAGCTTGCCCAGCGCCTGCGACAGCTTCTCCTGGTCGCCCTTGGTCTTCGGCTCGATGGCGAGTTCGATGACCGGATCCGGGAAGTCCATCTTCTCGAGGATGATCGGGATCTTGGGATCGCACAGCGTGTCGCCGGTGGTCACCGACTTCAGGCCGGTCAGCGCGACGATGTCGCCGGCACGGGCCTCCTCGATGTCCTCGCGGTTGTTGGCGTGCATCAGCAGCATGCGGCCGACGCGCTCGGAGCGGTCCTTGGTGCTGTTGAGCACGCCGGTGCTCTTCTGCAGCACGCCCGAGTAGACGCGCACGAAGGTCAGCGAGCCGACATGCGGGTCGGTCATGATCTT
The DNA here is from genome assembly GCA_016869975.1 of Alphaproteobacteria bacterium. GTDB lineage: Bacteria > Pseudomonadota > Alphaproteobacteria > Reyranellales > Reyranellaceae > JAFAZJ01. The sequence continues at coordinate 16,222 of VGCZ01000063.1, read as the reverse complement.
GAACGCCAGGCCGGAGAACGGCGCGTCGTCGGTGGTCTTGCGCGTGTCCGGCTCGCCGGTCTTGACGTTGCTGCCGTCGACGCTCTGGCGGTCGTTGGGCGCCGGCAGGTAGTTGACCACGGCGTCGAGCATGGGCTGCACGCCCTTGTTCTTGAACGCCGAGCCGCACAGCGTCGGCACGAAGGCGTAGGAGATCGTGCCCTTGCGGATGCACTTGATCAGCGTCTCGTAGTCCGGCTCCTCGCCGCCGAGATACTTCTCGAGCGCCTCGTCGTCCTGCTCGACGGCCATCTCGATCAGCTTGGCGCGGTACTCCGCTGCCTGCTCCTTGAGATCGTCGGGGATGTCGGTGATCTCGAACTTCGCGCCCAGCGTCTCCTCGAGCCAGACGATCGCCTTGTTGGACACCAGGTCGACGATGCCCTTGAAGCCGCTCTCGACGCCGATCGGCAGCTGGGTGACCAGCGGCTTCGATCCCAGGCGATCGACGATCATGTCGATGGTGCGCCAGTAGTTGGCGCCGGTGCGGTCCATCTTGTTGACGAAGCAGATGCGCGGCACGCCGTACTTGTCGGCCTGGCGCCACACCGTCTCGGATTGCGGCTCGACGCCGGCCACCGAGTCGAACACGCAGACGGCGCCGTCGAGCACGCGCAACGAGCGCTCGACCTCGATGGTGAAGTCGACGTGGCCGGGCGTGTCGATGATGTTGACGCGGTGCTGCTCGCCCTTGAACGGGCCGCTCTCGGTCTTCCAGAAGCACGTGGTCGCGGCCGACGTGATCGTGATGCCGCGCTCCTGCTCCTGCTCCATGAAATCCATGGTCGCGGCGCCGTCGTGCACCTCGCCGATCTTGTAGCTCTTGCCCGTGTAGTACAGGACGCGCTCGGTCGTGGTCGTCTTGCCGGCGTCGATATGCGCCATGATACCGATGTTACGGTAGCGCTCGATGGGGGTGGTGCGGGCCATGGGGGTGGGCTTTCGTTCGTGGGTCGCGCCGACTACCAGCGATAATGGGCGAACGCCTTGTTGGCGTCGGCCATGCGATGGGTGTCTTCGCGCTTCTTGACCGCGGCGCCGCGGCGGTTGGCGGCATCGAGCAGCTCGCCGGAGAGCTTCTCGGTCATGCTGTGCTCGGAGCGCTCGCGCGCCGCCTGGATCAGCCAGCGGATGGCCAGCGCCTGGCGCCGCTCGGGACGCACCTCGACGGGAACCTGGTAGGTGGCGCCGCCGACACGGCGCGAGCGAACCTCGACGGCCGGCTTAACGTTGTCGATGGCCTCGTGGAACACCGGCAGCGGATCCTGCCGGGTCTTGTCGCCGATAATGTCCATGGCGCCATAGACGATGGTCTCGGCGACCGACTTCTTGCCCTGGAACATCAGGGTGTTCATGAACTTGGAGACAACGAGATCGCCGAACTTGGCGTCGGGGAGGATCTCTCGTTTCTCGGCGCGATGACGACGCGACATGGTTGAGCCCCTCCCTTACTTCGGCCGCTTGGCGCCGTACTTCGACCGGCGTTGCTTGCGGTCCTTGACGCCCTGGGTATCGAGCACGCCGCGCAGGATGTGGTAGCGCACGCCCGGCAGGTCCTTGACGCGACCGCCGCGGATCATGACGACCGAGTGCTCCTGCAGATTGTGGCCCTCGCCCGGGATGTAGCTCACCACCTCGTACCCGTTGGTCAGGCGCACCTTGGCGACCTTGCGCAGCGCGGAGTTCGGCTTCTTCGGCGTCGTCGTGTAGACGCGCGTGCAGACGCCGCGCTTCTGCGGGCAGTTCTGCATTGCCGGCACCGTGTTGCGATAGGTCGGTGCCACTCGCGGCTTGCGGATCAACTGGTTGATGGTGGGCATTCGCTCGGGTCCTCGCCGATCACCTGACTGTCGCCATCACCGTCCAGAACCCCCGAAACGCAAAAAAGGCAAAACGCCAACATGCGCTGGCTTTGCCCTGTAACGGGTGGGAGGCCTGCCAGAGTGGCCCGGACAACGATGTAACGGTTCTCCCGCTCAGACTGCGTCTAGGGCACGCCCTACCACCAGTCCTCCCGGGAAAGCGCGCGGGTTATATGGCCCGAGCCATGCACCGTCAAGCGCGCAGCGCCGATTTCTCAAGATTTTTCCTTGCTTTGACGGCGATCCTGAAGCGCGCAACTTCGTTGCGCCCGATGGCGCCGCCACAAAATATTGGGGCGCCTCTCGCGAGGCGCCCCGAATAATGTGACTTCGGTCAGCGACGTTGGCTATTCGGCCGCCGGCGCCCGCTCGCGCAGCGTCTGCTCGTCCGGCTGGAAGCCGTCCTCGGGCTGCGAGGCCAGCATCTCGCGGTCGCGCTTGGCCGCCAGCTCCTTCAGGCGGTTCATCACGCCACCGGTGCCCGCCGGGATCAGACGGCCGACGATGACGTTCTCCTTCAGGCCGAGCAAAGTGTCGATCTTGCCCGACACGGCCGCCTCGGTGAGCACGCGCGTGGTCTCCTGGAAGGACGCCGCGGAGATGAACGACTTGGTCTGCAGGCTGGCCTTGGTGATACCCAGCAGCACCGGCTCGCCACGCGCCGGCTTGAGGTTGTCGGCCGACAGCTTGGCGTTGAGTTCCTCGAACTCCAGCTTGTCGACCTGCTCGCCGACCAGGAAGGTCGACTCGCCCGGATCGACGATCTCGACCTTCTGCAGCATCTGGCGGCAGATGACCTCGATGTGCTTGTCGTTGATCTTCACGCCCTGCAGTCGATAGACCTCCTGGATCTCGTTCACCAGATAGGTGGCGAGCGCCTCGATGCCCATGACGCGCAGGATGTCGTGCGGCACCGGATTGCCGTCGATCAGCAGGTCGCCCTTCTCGATCCAGTCGCCTTCCTGGACCGCGATGCGCTTGCCCTTGGGGATCAGGTACTCGACCTGCTCGCCCTGGCCCTCCGGCGGGACCACCAGCAGACGACGCTTGTTCTTGTAGTCCTTGCCGAACTCGATGCGGCCCGGCCCGTCGCTGATGATGGCGAAGTCCTTCGGCCGGCGCGCCTCGAACAGTTCGGCGACGCGCGGCAGACCGCCGGTGATGTCGCGCGTCTTGCTGCCCTCGCGCGGGATACGCGCCAGGACGTCGCCGGCATTCACCGTCTGGCCGTTCTCGACCGACAGCACCGAGTCGACGGCGAGGAAGTAGCGGGCCTCCTGGCCGTTGGCGAGCGTGATCGGCTTGCCCTGGGCGTCGAGGATGGCGATACGCGGCCTGAGCTCGCCGCCGCGCGCCTGCTGCTTCCAGTCGACGACGACGCGGTTGGAGATGCCGGTCGCGTCGTCGATCACCTCGCGCATCGAGGTGCCCTCGACGAGGTCGACGTAGCTTGCCCTGCCCGCCTTCTCGGTGATCACCGGCAGCGTGTAGGGGTCCCACTCCGCCAGCTTCTGGCCCTTGACGACCCGGGTGTCGTTGTCGGCCAGCAGGCGCGCGCCGTAGGGCACGCGGAAGCGGGCGCGCTCGCGCTCGTTGGCATCGATCACCACCAGCTCGGTGTTGCGGCCCATGACGATGAGCACGCCCTCGCCGTTGGTGACGACGTTGCGGTTGCGCACCGAGACACGGCCGTCATGCGAGGCTTCCACGTTCGACTGCTCGGCGCCGCGCTGGGCGGCGCCGCCGATGTGGAAGGTGCGCATGGTGAGCTGCGTGCCCGGCTCGCCGATCGACTGCGCGGCGATGACGCCCACCGCCTCGCCGATGTTGACCGGCGTGCCGCGCGCCAGATCGCGGCCGTAGCAAGTGGCGCAGATGCCCCAGCGGGTGTCGCAGGTCAGCGCCGAGCGGATCTTCACCTCCTCGATACCGGCCTGCTCGATGGCATCGATGTCCTCCTCGCCGATCAGCGCGCCGGCCTTCACCAGCACGGTGCCCTTGAGCGGATCGACGATGTCCTCGAGCGCCGAGCGGCCGAGGATGCGCTCGCCGAGCGGCTCGATGACGTCGCTGCCGTCGACGACGGCGCGCATCGTGAGCCCGTCCTTCGTGCCGCAATCGACCTCGGTGATGATGCAGTCCTGCGCCACGTCGACCAGGCGGCGGGTCAGGTAGCCCGAGTTCGCCGTCTTGAGCGCCGTGTCGGCCAGGCCCTTGCGCGCGCCGTGGGTGGAGTTGAAGTACTCCAGCACCGAGAGGCCTTCCTTGAAGTTCGAGATGATTGGCGTCTCGATGATCTCGCCCGACGGCTTGGCCATCAGGCCGCGCATGCCGGCGAGCTGCTTCATCTGCGCCGCCGAGCCGCGGGCGCCGGAGTGGGCCATCATGAACACCGAGTTGATCGGATCGCCCTTCTTCGGCGTCGAGATGCCCTTCATCATCTCGTCGGCGACCTTCTCGGAGCAGCGCGACCAGGCGTCGACCACCTTGTTGTACTTCTCGCCCGAGGTGATCAGGCCATCCTGGTACTGCTGCTCGTACTCCTTGACCTCCTTCTGGGTCTGCGCGACCAGCTTCTCCTTGGACGCGGGGATGACCAGGTCGTCCTTGCCGAAGGAGATGCCGGCGCGGCAGGCGTGGCCGAAGCCCAGCGACATCAGCCGGTCGGCGAAGATCACCGTCTCCTTCTGGCCGCAGTGGCGATAGACCACGTCGATGACGTTCTGGATGTCCTTCTTGGTCAGCACGCGGTTGATCAGCGAGAACGGCACGTCCTTGTTCCGCGGCAGGATCTCCGACAGCAGCATGCGGCCGGGCGTGGTCTCGACCACCTTGACCACCTGGGCGCCGGTCTCATCGACCGTGTGCAGGCGCGCCTTGATGCGGCTGTGCAGGCTGACGGCCTGCGAATCCAGCGCGTGCTGGATCTCGCCCATGTCGCCGAAGACCATGCCCTCGCCGGGCTCGCCCTCGCGCTCCATGGTGATGTAGTAGATGCCGAGCACGATATCCTGGCTGGGCACGATGATCGGCTTGCCGTTGGCTGGGCTGAGGATGTTGTTGGTCGACATCATCAGCACACGCGCCTCGAGCTGGGCCTCGAGCGACAGCGGCACATGCACCGCCATCTGGTCGCCGTCGAAGTCGGCGTTGAAGGCGGTGCAGACCAGCGGGTGCAGCTGGATCGCCTTGCCCTCGACCAGCACCGGCTCGAAGGCCTGGATGCCAAGGCGGTGCAGGGTCGGCGCGCGGTTGAGCATCACGGGATGCTCGCGGATGACCTCCTCGAGGATGTCCCAGACCTCCGGCCGCTCCTTCTCGACCATGCGCTTGGCCGCCTTGATGGTGTTGGCCATGGCGTAGTTCTGCAGGCGCGAATAGATGAACGGCTTGAACAGCTCGAGCGCCATCTTCTTGGGCAGGCCGCACTGGTGCAGCTTGAGCTCGGGACCGACGACGATCACCGAACGGCCCGAGTAGTCGACGCGCTTGCCGAGCAGGTTCTGACGGAAGCGGCCCTGCTTGCCTTTCAGCATGTCGGAGAGCGACTTCAGCGGACGCTTGTTGGCGCCGGTGATGACGCGGCCGCGGCGGCCGTTGTCGAACAGCGCGTCGACCGCCTCCTGCAGCATGCGCTTCTCATTGCGCACGATGATGTCGGGCGCGCGCAGCTCGATCAGCCGCTTGAGGCGGTTGTTGCGGTTGATGACGCGGCGATAGAGGTCGTTGAGGTCCGAGGTGGCGAAGCGGCCACCGTCGAGCGGCACCAGCGGACGCAGCTCGGGCGGAATGACCGGCACAACGTCAAGGATCATCCACTCCGGACGCGCGCCGGAGTCAATGAACGCCTCGATCATCTTCAGCCGCTTGACCAGCTTCTTGCGCTTGGCCTCCGAGCCGGTCTCGCGCAGATCGACGCGCAGCGTCTCGCGCTCCTTCTGCAGGTCGATGGCGACCAGCATGTCCTTGATCGCCTCGGCGCCGATCTTGGCCGTGAAGCTGCCGTCGCCGTACTCGTCCTCGGCGCGGATATGCGCTTCCTCGGACAGCAGCTCGCGGTACTTCAGCGGCGTCAGGCCGGGCTCGATAACGACGTAGTTCTCGAAGTACAGGATGCGCTCGAGATCCTTCAGGGTCATGTCGAGCAGCAGGCCGATGCGGCTGGGCAGCGACTTCATGAACCAGATGTGCGCCACCGGCGAGGCCAGCTCGATGTGGCCCATGCGCTCGCGGCGCACCTTGGTCAGGGTGACCTCGACGCCGCACTTCTCGCAGATGATGCCGCGGAACTTCATCCGCTTGTACTTGCCGCACAGGCACTCGTAGTCCTTGATCGGCCCGAAGATGCGGGCGCAGAACAGGCCGTCCCGCTCCGGCTTGAACGTGCGGTAGTTGATGGTCTCCGGCTTCTTGATCTCGCCGTAGCTCCACGAGCGGATGCGCTCCGGCGAGGCGATGGCGATACGGATGTGGTCGAAGCTCTGGGTGCCCTGCGGCTGGCCCAGGATGTTCACGAGGTCGGTCATGGTCCGCTGCTCCTGTTATGGGCGCGATGTCGCGACGTGAGGGGGTGGGACGGCCTCGCGGCCGTCCCCGTTCTCGTTAGATGGCCTTGGTCTCAAGTTCGACGTTGAGGCACAGCGAGCGCAGCTCCTTGACGAGCACGTTGAACGATTCGGGGATACCCGCCTCGAACGTGTCATCGCCGCGCACGATGGCCTCGTAGACCTTGGTGCGGCCGGAGACGTCGTCGGACTTCACCGTCAGCATCTCCTGCAATGTGTAGGCCGCGCCGTACGCCTCCAGCGCCCAGACCTCCATCTCGCCGAAGCGCTGTCCGCCGAACTGCGCCTTGCCGCCGAGCGGCTGCTGGGTGACCAGCGAGTACGGTCCGATCGAGCGCGCGTGGATCTTGTCGTCCACGAGATGGTGCAGCTTGAGCATGTAGATGTAGCCGACGGTCACCTTGCGATGGAACGTCTCGCCGGTCCGGCCGTCGATCAGCGTGACCTGGCCCGACGTGTCGAGCCCGGCCTCGCGCAGCATGTCGACGATGTCGCCCTCGTGGGCGCCGTCGAACACAGGCGAGGCGAAGGGCACGCCGCCCTTGAGATTCTCCGCCAGGGTCAGCGTCTGCTCGTCGTCGAGCTCGGCGATGTCGCTCTTGTAGATCTTCTCGCCGTAGACCTCGCGCAACGTCTTGCGCACGCCGCCGGCCGCCGCCTTCTCGCCCTTCGCGGCGACGACGATGTCGCCGATCTTGTGGCCCAGGCCCGCCGCGGCCCATCCGAGATGGGTTTCGAGGATCTGGCCCACGTTCATGCGCGAAGGCACGCCCAGCGGGTTGAGCACGATGTCGACGTGACGCCCGTCGGGCAGGTACGGCATGTCCTCGATCGGCATGATCTTGGAGATGACGCCCTTGTTGCCGTGACGGCCGGCCATCTTGTCGCCCGGCTGCAGCTTGCGCTTCACCGCGACGAAGACCTTGACCATCTTCATCACGCCGGGCGGCAGCTCGTCGCCGCGCTGCAGCTTGTCGACCTTGTTCTCGAAGCGGTCCTGCAGGCGCTTCATGGACTCGTCGAACTGCTTGGTGAGCGATTCGATCTCCTCCATGCGCTTGTCGCCCTTGACGGCGATCTGGCGCCACTGCGCGGGCGGGAACTCGCCCAGGACCTTCTCGTTGATCTTGGTGCCCGCCTTTGCGCCCTTCAGGCCGCCGGCGATGGTCTGGTTGAGCAGCAGCTCCTGAAGCTGGTTGTAGAAGCTGCGCTCGAGGATGGCCTTCTCGTCGTCGCGGTCCTTGGCGAGACGCTCGATCTCGTCCCGCTCGATGGCCAGGGCGCGCTCGTCCTTGTCGACGCCGCGTCGGTTGAAGACGCGGACCTCGACAATGGTGCCGTTGACGCCGGGCGGAACGCGCAGCGACGTGTCACGCACGTCGGACGCCTTCTCGCCGAAGATGGCGCGCAGCAGCTTCTCCTCGGGGGTCATCGGCGATTCGCCCTTCGGCGTCACCTTGCCCACCAGGATGTCGCCGGCCTCGACCTCGGCGCCGATATAGACGATGCCCGCCTCGTCGAGGTTCTTCAGCGCCTCTTCGCCGACGTTCGGGATGTCGCGGGTAATCTCCTCCTGGCCCAGCTTGGTGTCGCGGGCCATCACCTCGAACTCCTCGATGTGGATCGAGGTGAACACGTCGTCGGAGACGATGCGCTCGGAGATGAGGATGGAGTCCTCGAAGTTGTAGCCGTTCCACGGCATGAAGGCGACGAGCACGTTGCGGCCCAGCGCCAGCTCGCCGTTCTGCGTCGAGGGGCCGTCGGCGATGATCTCGCCCTTGGCCACCGAGTCGCCGACCTTCACCAGCGGCTTCTGCGTGATGCAGGTGCTCTGGTTGGAACGCTGGAACTTCAGCAGGTTGTAGATGTCGACCGCCGGCGCACCCGGGCCGGTATCCTCGGTGGCGCGCACGACGATGCGCATGGCGTCGACCTGGTCGATATAGCCGGCGCGGCGCGCGACGATGGTCACGCCCGAGTCGCGCGCGACGATCTCCTCCATGCCGGTGCCGACCAGCGGCGCGTCGCTGCGCAGCAGCGGCACGGCCTGACGCTGCATGTTCGAGCCCATCAGCGCGCGGTTGGCGTCGTCGTTCTCGAGGAACGGAATCAGCGCCGCGGCGACCGATACGACCTGCTTGGGCGATACGTCGATGAAGTCGATCGTCTCGGGCCGCGCCAAGATGTACTCGCCGCCCTTGCGGCAGCTCACCAGGTCGGTGGCGAACTTGCCGCGCGGATCGAGCGCGGCGTTGGCCTGGGCGATGGTGTAGCGCCCCTCCTCCATAGCCGACAGGTAGACGACCTCGTCGCCGACCCGGCCGCCCGCGACCTTGCGGTACGGGCTCTCGATAAAGCCGTACTGGTTGACGCGCGCGTAGGTCGCCAGCGAGTTGATCAGGCCGATGTTCGGGCCTTCCGGCGTCTCGATCGGGCAGATGCGGCCGTAGTGCGTGGGATGCACGTCGCGCACCTCGAAGCCGGCGCGCTCGCGGGTCAGACCGCCCGGCCCGAGCGCCGACAGACGACGCTTATGCGTGACCTCGGAGAGCGGGTTGGTCTGATCCATGAACTGCGAGAGCTGCGAGGAGCCGAAGAACTCGCGCACCGCCGCCGCCGCCGGCTTGGCGTTGATCAGGTCGTGCGGCATGACGGTGTCGATGTCGATCGAGCTCATGCGCTCGCGGATCGCGCGCTCCATGCGCAGCAGACCGACGCGGTACTGGTTCTCCATCAGCTCGCCGACCGAGCGCACCCGGCGGTTGCCGAGATGGTCGATGTCGTCGATCTCGCCGCGACCGTCCTTGAGGTCGTGCAAGGTCTTGACCACCGCCAGGATGTCCTCGCGGCGCAGGATGCGCATCTGGTCGTCGACGCCCTTCAGCCCCAGGCGCATGTTCATCTTCACGCGGCCGACGGCCGACAGGTCGTAGCGCTCGGCGTCGAAGAACAGGCCGCGGAACAGGGTCTCCGCCGTCTCCAAGGTCGGCGGCTCGCCCGGGCGCATGACGCGGTAGATCTCCATCAGCGCGTCTTCGCGCGTCTGGTTCTTGTCGGCGACCAGCGTGTTGCGCAGGTAGCCGCCGGTGTTGACGTGGTCGATAGCCAGCACGTCGACGCTGTCGATCTTGGCCGCGTCGAGCGCCGCCAGCGTCGCCTCGGTGATCTCGTGGCCGGCCTCAATGTAGATCTCGCCGGTCTTCTTGTTGATCACGTCGCGCGCGGCGTACTTGCCGGCCAGCTCCTCCGGCAGCACGCGCACTTCCTTCAGTCCGCCCTCGACCAGGCGGACCGAAAGGCGCGGCGTCATCTTGGTGCCAGCCTCGGCCACGACCTTGCCGGTCTTGGCGTTGATCAGGTCGTGCGTCAGCTTCACGCCGCGCAGCGCCTCGGCCTGGAAGGCGGTGCGCCAGCCTTCCTTGTCGCGCGAATAGGTCGTCGCGCCGTAGAACGCCGAGAGGATGTCCTCGTGGGAGATGCCGACCGCCTCGATCGGGTCGAGCGTCTGGCCCTTGGCGGCGAGGTCGGCGCGCTTGCGCTCGGTCTCGACGCTATCGAGCGCCATCAGCAGGGTCGTCACCGGCAGCTTGCGGCGCCGGTCGATACGCACATGCACGAGATCCTTGGCGTCGAACTCGAAGTCGAGCCACGAGCCGCGATAGGGGATGATGCGCGCGGCGAACAGGTACTTGCCCGACGAGTGGGTCTTGCCCTTGTCGTGGTCGAAGAATACGCCCGGCGAGCGGTGCATCTGCGAGACGATCACGCGCTCGGTGCCGTTGACGATGAAAGTGCCGTTGCTCGTCATCAAGGGCATGTCGCCCATGTAGACGTCCTGCTCTTTGATGTCGCGGATCGAGCGCGAGCCGGTCTCCTCGTCGATGTCCCAGACGACGAGCTGCAGGGTGACCTTGAGCGGCGCGGCGTAGGTCATGCCGCGCTGCTGGCACTCCTCGACGTCGTACTTCGGCTCCTCGAACTCGTACTTCACGAACTCAAGGCTGGAGCGCTCGGCGAAGTCCTTGATCGGGAAGACGGAACGAAACACCTCCTGGACACCGACATTGACCCGCGCGGCGGGCTGGGTGTGCATCTGCAGGAACTGCTCGTACGACTTCTTCTGCACCTCGATCAGGTTCGGCATCGGAGCGGCGGCGGCGATGTGGCCGAACTGCCGGCGAATCCTGGTACGGGCGTTGAAGGTCGTGGCCATGCGAAAACCTCTTCGGTTTCAGGCGGCGGACGCCCCATCTGCTGTCTCGGTCCCGACGATCCGCGAAGCCGTCGGCACCATTCGTTGCAGCGGGCCACTTGACGGAGCCGGCGGCGCGCGCCGGCTCGATGAAGCGGCCCGACCGGGGCGGTGAAACCCCGGTCGGAACCCCAAAACGCTTACTTCAGCTCGACCTTGGCGCCCTCGGCCTCGAGCTTCGCCTTCATCTTCTCGGCGTCGGCCTTCGGCACGGCTTCCTTGACCGCCTTCGGGGCGGCCTCGACCAGGTCCTTGGCCTCCTTCAGGCCGAGACCGGTGAGCTCGCGCACCACCTTGATGACGTTGATCTTCTTGTCGCCGGCGGCGGCGAGGATGACGTTGAACTCGTCCTTCACCTCGGCCGGTGCGGCGGCGGCGGCGGCGCCACCGACGGCGGCGACGGCGACCGGCGCGGCGGCCGAGACGCCCCACTTCTCTTCCAGCATCTTGCTGAGCTGCGCGGCTTCGAGCACCGACAGCGACGAGAGCTGATCAACGATCTGTTCCAGATTGGCCATGATGTTTCTCCAGATGTCCCGAGTGTTACGTGTGGTCGACGGATCGGCTTACGCCGCCTGCGAACCGGAAGAGTCCTTGGAGCCGTAGGCGCTGAAGACGCGCGCGAGCTGGCCACCGGGCGCCTGCAGGACACCGGCGATCTTGGTCGCGGGCGCCTGGATGAGGCCGATGATCTTGCCGCGCAATTCGTCGAGCGACGGCAGCGAGGCAAGTTGCTTGACGCCTTCGGCGTCGAGCACCTGGCCCTTGAGCGCACCGCCGACGATCGTCAGCTTCTCGTTGCCCTTGGCGTAGGTCACCACCGCCTTGGCGGCGGCGACCGGGTCCTTGGACGAGGCGATCGCGGTCGGACCCGTGAGCATGGGTCCGATATCCTTGAACGCCGTTCCTTCCAGAGCGAGACGGGTGAGCCGGTTCTTCGAAACCTTGTACGAGGCGCCCGCTTCACGGACCTGCGCGCGCAGGGCCGAGACCTCAGCGACCGTCAGGCCCGACTGGCGGGTAACCACCAGCAGTTCCACGGCACCGAAGCCCTTGTTGAGCGACGCGATCGCCTCTGCTTTCTCAGTGCGGTCCACTATCGTCTCCAGGCAATGACCCGGCTGGCGCCGGATCGACTGCATGAGGGTCGCGTCCCGTCCCGAAGGACAAAGCGCTTCCCGGGTTTCCCATCCCGGAAGCTCGGGGCATCCATGGCCGGCGCACCGGCCATCTCGTTCCCGTACCCCCGTCTATGCTGGCGGGCTGCCCCCTTAGGCCGCACCGGACGGGCCGGATTGGCACCTGCAGTCTCGGACAGGTCGGGATCGACCGGCGAACCGGGCGATCCCTCAGCCGGTGGCGGGCGCGAACCCGCCGCCGGAATTCCTCAATCGCCTCAGCTGGTGAGGCTGGGGATGTCGAGCTTGACGCCCGGTCCCATGGTCGAGCTGATGGTCACCTTGTTGATGAAGGTGCCCTTGGCGCCGGTCGGCTTGGCGCGCGTGATCGCGCCGACGAACGCCTTGACGTTCTCCGAAAGCGCCGCCTCGCTGAAGCTCGCCTTGCCGACGCCGGCGTGCACGATGCCGGCCTTCTCGGCGCGGAACTCGACCTGGCCGGCCTTGGCCGCCTTGACGGCGCCGGCCACGTCCATCGTCACCGAGCCCAGCTTCGGGTTGGGCATCAGGCCGCGCGGGCCCAGCACCTTACCGAGGCGGCCGACCACGCCCATCATGTCCGGCGTGGCGATGCAGCGCTCGAAATCCATCGCGCCGCCGTTGATCTTCTCGGCGAGATCCTCGGCGCCGACGATGTCGGCCCCGGCCGCCTTGGCCTCCTCGGCCTTGGCGCCGCGCGCGAAGACCGCGACGCGCACCGACTTGCCGGTGCCGTTGGGCAGCGAGACCACGCCGCGCACCATCTGGTCGGCGTGACGCGGATCGATGCCGAGGTTCATCGAGATCTCGACCGTCTCATCGAACTTGGCCTTGGCGCCGGCCTTGACCAGCTTGACCGCCTCGTCGAGACCGTAGGTCTTCTCGCGATCGACGCCCTCGGACGCCTTCTTGTAGCGCTTGCCGTGCTGCGACATGGCTTACCCCACCACCTTGACGCCCATGGAACGGGCGGAGCCGGCGATCTGCGCCACCGCGGCGTCGATCGTGTGGCAGTTGAGGTCGGGCATCTTCTCCTTGGCGATGGCTTCCATCTGCGCCCGGGTGATCTCGCCGACGGTCTGCGTGCCGGTGGTCTTGGCACCCGACTCGATGCCGATCGCCTTCTTGATGAAGTAGCTCACCGGCGGCGTCTTGGTGACGAAGGTGAAGCTGCGATCCTGGAACACGGTGATGACCACCGGGATCGGCATGCCCTGTTCCATCTTCTGCGTGCGCGCGTTGAACTGCTTGCAGAATTCCATGATGTTCACGCCCTGCTGACCGAGCGCGGGGCCGATCGGCGGGGACGGGTTGGCCTTGCCAGCCGGCACCTGCAGCTTGACGAAGGCCTGGATCTTTTTCGCCATGGGTCACCCTCTGGAGTTACGGGGCGCGCGGTACGGCTATGGCGAGCCTCCCGCACGATATGCCCTGACCTCAACTGGTTGATTTCTCAGGGAAATCGACCTCAGCCAAGACAAAAACCCGAAGGCCGGCGATCCCGCCAGCCTTCGGAGTGGGGCGCTGTATAGCGGATCGACCGCCGGCGCGCAAATGGCTTTGTTAAAGCTTCTCGACCTGGCCGTAGTCGAGCTCGACCGGGGTCGAGCGGCCGAAGATCGAGACCGAGACCTTCAGCCGCTGCTTCTCCTCCTCGATCTCCTCGACGACGCCGTTGAAGGAGGCGAACGGGCCGTCCGAGACCTTCACCTGCTCGCCGATCTCGAACATGACGGAGGGCTTGGGCCGCTCGATGCCTTCCTGGACCTGCTTGAGGATACGGCCGGCCTCGGCGTCGCTGATCGGCACCGGGCGGCCCTTGCCGCCGAGGAAGCCGGTGACCTTGGGCGTGTTCTTGATCAGGTGCCAGCTCTCGTCGGTCAGGTCCATGCGCACCAGGACGTAGCCGGGGAAGAACTTGCGCTCGGTCTGGACCTTCGAGCCGCGGCGCAGCTCGACGACCTCCTCGGTCGGCACCATGACCTCGGTGATCTCGTCGTCGATGCCCTTCTTCTTGGCCTGCTCGCGGATCGACTGGGCGACCTTGTTCTCGAAGCCCGAATGGGCATGCACGACATACCAGCGCATCGCCATGATCAGCCCACTCCCAGCAGCAGCTTGACGATCCAGGCGATCAGCTTGTCGACCACCAGGAAGAACACCGCGGAGATCGCGACGAAGACGAAGATCATCAGGGCCCACGACAAAGTCTCGCGCCGTCCGGGCCAGGTGATCCTGGCGCCTTCCTGGCGGACCTCGCGGAGAAACTCGACCGGGTTTTTCATGCGCTCGTCGATGATCGGGGTGAAGGGGCGGCATGTAAGCGAGCCGGCCCCAAAAGTAAAGCCGGCGCCCGACGGCATCGCCGGGCGCCGCATCACGATCTGGCAGGAGTGGAGGGACTCGAACCCCCGGCCCTCGGTTTTGGAGACCGATGCTCTACCAGCTGAGCTACACTCCTAATGCCCCAAGCTTGACGCCCAAGGCTCTATATCACTTCACGACCTTGGTGACGACGCCGGCGCCGACGGTGCGGCCGCCCTCGCGGATGGCGAAGCGCAGGCCCTCGTCCATCGCGATCGGCTGGATCAGCTCCACCACCATCCGCGCGTTGTCGCCCGGCATCACCATCTCCGTGCCTTCCGGCAGGGTCACCACGCCCGTCACGTCGGTCGTGCGGAAATAGAACTGCGGCCGGTAGTTGGTGAAGAACGGTGTGTGACGGCCACCCTCCTCCTTCGTCAGGATGTAGGCCTCCGCCTCGAAGTTCGTGTGCGGCGTGATCGAGCCCGGCTTCGCCAGGACCTGGCCGCGCTCCACGTCCTCGCGACCGACACCACGCAGCAGCGCGCCGATGTTGTCGCCCGCCTCGCCCTGGTCCAGCAGCTTGCGGAACATCTCCACGCCCGTCACGACAGTCTTCGCCGTCGCCTTCAGACCGACGATCTCGATCTCCTCGCCCACCTTCACGATCCCGCGCTCCACGCGGCCCGTCACCACCGTGCCGCGGCCCGAGATCGAGAACACGTCCTCGATCGGCATCAGGAACGGCTTGTCCTTGTCGCGCATCGGCTGCGGGATGTAGCGGTCCACCTCCGCCATCAGCTTCAGCACCGCCTGCTCGCCGATCTCAGGGTTCTTGTCCTCCAGCGCCATCAGCGCCGAGCCCTTCACCACCGGCAGGTCGTCGCCCGGGAACTGGTAGCTCTTCAGCAGCTCGCGCACTTCCAGCTCGACCAGCTCCAAGAGCTCCGGGTCGTCCACCATGTCGACCTTGTTCATGAACACCACCAGCGCCGGCACGCCCACCTGGCGCGCCAGCAGGATGTGCTCGCGCGTCTGCGGCATCGGACCGTCCGCTGCCGACACCACCAGGATCGCACCGTCCATCTGCGCCGCGCCCGTGATCATGTTCTTCACGTAGTCCGCGTGGCCCGGGCAGTCGACATGCGCGTAATGCCGGTTCTGCGTCTCGTACTCGACATGCGCCGTCGAGATCGTGATGCCACGCTCGCGCTCTTCCGGCGCCTTGTCGATCTGGTCGTACGCCGTGTACGTCGCGCCGCCCGTCTTCGCCAGGATCTTCGTGATCGCCGCCGTCAGCGACGTCTTGCCGTGATCCACGTGCCCGATCGTCCCGATGTTGCAGTGCGGCTTCGTCCGCTCGAACTTGCTCTTCGTCATGGTCTTGTCGTCCTCAGCCAACTGGAGCGGGTGAAGGGAATCGAACCCTCGTCGTAAGCTTGGAAGGCTTCTGCTCTACCATTGAGCTACACCCGCGAACCGTCGCCGGTCCCGAGGGCCCGCGGCGACGACGTGTGGCGCTGGTGGAGGGGGAAGGATTCGAACCTTCGTAGACGTGAAGTCGGCAGATTTACAGTCTGCTGCCATTGACCGCTCGGCCACCCCTCCGCGCCACGCGCGCGCGCGGGCCGGCTCGTTTCCGACCGGCGGCGCATTAAACAAATGCAAGGGGTTGGGTCAACAGCTTTCGCTGTGGACTCCGACCCTTAGGCCGACTTGAACCCCGCCGGCGGATCGCAGGCCGTGGTGCCCAGCACGCCCGGCGTCGAGACCTCGAGGATCTCCAGCTCCGAAGCGGTGCGGATCTCGTTGTGCTTCATGTAGCCCGGGATGAACAGCGAGTCGCCCTGCTCGACGCGCAGGGTGCGGCCGTCCTCGAACTCGAGGTCGACCCAGCCCTTCAGCACGTAGATGAACTGGCCGTCGCACTCGTGGAAGTGCCAGCCGGTGGGCCGGCTCAAGCCCTGGCTCGAGCTCATCACCTGGGCGCGCAGCATCCCGGCGCTGGCCTCGGCGACCTCCAGGTCGCGGTACTGGAAGAAG
>VGCZ01000062.1 GCA_016869975.1 Alphaproteobacteria bacterium | reverse complement strand
TGCTGACCAGCGCGAAGGGGCAGCGCCGGAGGAAGGCGATCGCCTGCTCGTCGAGCTCGGGCGCGATCTTGGTGAAGGTGCGCGGGTTCGGCGGCTTGACGATACCGCGCAGGGCGTCGACGGAGGTGAGGCGCGCCATGTAGTTCGGCTCCATGAAATGAGAAATCCAGCATGGACGAGACGTCTACACCGTTAAACCCCGTAGGCGTCGGCGACTTGCCGCCCTGCATCGCATGAATTCGTGACGTGGCGTCACCAGTTCGCCTGGATGCGGCGCGGTTGCGCAGCGTCCGATCTGCGCCAACTATACGCGGCCGGTCGGCAGGCCGGCACGAACACGACGGAGCGGCCCCATGCGCAACAGGCGCCTTGAGATTCGTCTGCTCTCCGGCGCCGGTGGCGCGGAGATCTCCGGCGTCGACGTGGCGCAGGACTTGGACGACGAGACCGTCGGGGAGATCCGCGACGCGTTGAACGAGCATTGCGTCGTGTTCTTCCGCGACCAGGAGCTCGACGTTGGCCGGCACAAAGCCTTCGCCCGCCGCTTCGGCGAGATCTTCATCCACCCCAACTATGTCGGCACGGGCGACGATCCCGAGATCGTCATGGTTCGTCGCCAGCCAGGCGACACCGGCTATGTCGGCGAGGATTGGCACGCCGACACGACCATGGTCGCCGAGCCGCCGATGGGCGCCATCCTCTACGGCATCGACATTCCCGAGTATGGCGGCGACACCATGTTCGCCAACCAGTACCTCGCCTACGAGACCCTGTCCGAGGGCATGAAGAAGATGCTCGCCGGGCTGCGCGCCGTGCACAGCGACATCAGGGTCGCGGGTCCGCAGGCTGACAAGAACAAGGGCCGCTCGACCAAGCATCGCGACGGCGCCGACTGGCGCGAGACGCGCAGCGTCCACCCGGTCGTGCGCACCCATCCCGAGACCGGCCGCAAGATGCTGTTCGTCAACAAGTCCTATACCGTGGGTTTCGAGGGCATGACCGAGGCCGAGAGCAAGCCGCTGCTCGATTTCCTGATGGCGCATGGCGACCGGCCGGAGTTCACCTTCCGCTATCGCTGGCAGAAGGGCTCCATCGCCTTCTGGGACAACCGCAGCACCAAGCACATCGCGATGGGCGACACCGGCCCGTTCCACCGCCTGCTGCGCCGCATCCAGATCTGCGGCGACAAGCCGGTGTGAGTCACAAGAAGGGAGAAGCGCCACGATGACCATCGCCATCCGCGAGCTTGGTCCCGGCTTCGCCGGAGAGGTCCACGGTCTCGACATGCGCGACCCGCTGTCGGGCGAGGACGCCGCGGCGATCCATGCCGGCATGGACAAGTATGCCGTGCTGATCTTTCGTGATCAGAAGATCGACGACGCCCAGCAACTCGCCTTCACCCGCGGCCTCGGCGAGATCGAGCACGCCATCGGTACGAGCCTGCGCGCGGCGCACGAGTACCGGCTGCCGACGACCTTCGCCGACGTCTCCAACCTCGACCAGAACAACACGCCGTTCGCGCGCGACGATCGCCGACGCCTGTTCGGCATCGGCAACCGGCTGTGGCATTCCGACAGCTCGTTCAAGGTCGTGCCTGCGAAGTACTCGCTGCTGCACGCCATCAGCGTTCCGTCGACGGGCGGCAACACACAATTCGCCGACATGCGCGCGGCCTATGACGCGCTGGACGAGGACACCAAAGCGCAGGTCGAGGGCATGGTCTGCGAACATAGCCAGATGTTCTCCCGCCAGCAGATCGGCTTCTTCGATTTCACCGACGAAGAACGGCAACGCTTCCGGCCTGTCCGACAGTGCATGGTTCGCGTCCACCCGGTCACGGGCCGAAAGTCGCTCTATCTGTCGAGCCATGCCGGCGGCATCGTCGGATGGCCGACACCCGAGGCGCGCGCCTTCCTTCGAGACCTGGTCGAGCACGCCACCCAACGCGAATTCGTCCACACCCACCGATGGCGGGTGGGCGATCTGGTGATGTGGGACAACCGCCAGACCATGCACCGCGCGCGGCCCTTCCCGGCGCACGAGCCGCGTGACATGCGCCGAACCACGCTGGCGGGTGACGGCCCGACGGCGGCGCAGGCGACGCAGGCGGCGTAACCGCCGATATCAGGGTCTTGGCGCCAGCCCGTCCATGTTGGCATAGAGCGCGCGCAGCAGGCGCTTGAGCGTCGCGACATCGCGCGACGACAGACCGGCGATCGCCACGCGCTCGTAGCGCTCGGCGATCGGCATCACGCGGCGGACCATCGTTCGACCGGCCGGCGTGAGGCGCAAGGTCACCACGCGAGCGTCGTCCTCCGCCCGCTTGCGTTCGACCAGCTTGCGGCGCTGCAGGCCGTCGAGCACGCGCGACAGGGTGGAGATCTCGATGCTGGTTCGGCTCGACAGCTCGCCCACTGTCTGGCCGTCGCGATCGGTCAGCGCCGCCAACGCGCGCCACATCGGCAAGGTGACGCCCATCGGCCGCACCGCCTCGCTGAACGAGACCGCGATGCGCGCACCGGCGCGGTTCAGCAGGTAGGGGACGTAGTCGTCGAGCGGCAACACGCTACTCGGCCGCCCGCAGGTCGAGCCTGGTGTGCGCGCCCTCGAAGGCCGGCGCCACCTCCCGCATGAAGCGCTGCATCTGCTCCTTGACCAGCGCGTGCGGCTTGGCGCCGTAGTTGAAGTACAGGATCACCTCGGCGATGCCGGCGGCCTCCACTGTCTTGAGATCCTCGATGATCTTGGATGGCGGTCCGACCAGGATCGACTTGCTGGTGAGCTTCTCCGGCCGCATCTCGCGCAGGAGGTTCACGATCTCGACGAAGTACTTGTAGGTCGGCGGCACCTTCTCGCCCGAGGACGAGGGGAAGGCGGCGATCAGCGCGTCGTGGAAATAGCGGATCAGCGCCTCGCGGCCATAGGCCTCTTCCTGCGGCGTCGAGGCGATATGCACGAAGTAGGAGCACATCGCACGCCGCGCCGGGCGCTTGTGCATGCCCTCGCAGGTCTGCCGATAGACGCGCACCGCGTCGGCCAGCGAGCCATAGACCATGGCGGCGGCGAAGGGTGCGTAGATGATGTTCCAGTCGTTGCGCGCCGCCAACTCCATCGAGGGCCGCGAGAAGCAGGCGACGTAGGGCCGCAGCGGCTGTTGCGCCGGCTTGGGCCGCACCTCGACGTTCTCGAACTGGAAGAAGCGGCCCTTGTGCGACCACTTGCCGGTCTCGGTCCAGGCGCGCCAGACGACCTCCAGCCCCTCGGCGAAGAGTTCGGCGGAGTCGTCGAAACTGGCCTGAAACGGGCCGTACTCCAGCCGGTCGTAGCCGCGACCGGCGGCGAAATCGACGCGCCCGTCCGACAGCAGGTCGAGCGTCGCCCATTCTTCGGCGACATGCAGCGGATGATGCACCGGCAGCAAGGTCACCGCCGGCGCCAGCCGGATGCGCTTCGTCGCCCCGGCGATCTGCGCCAGGATCGCCAGCGGGCTGGCGTTGACACCCAGCAGGTTGAAGTGATGCTCGCCGATCCAGGCCGAATTCAGCCCCACCGCCTCGGCCCACAGCGCCTCGGCGTAGATGTCCTTGATGAAGGCCTCGGCGCTGCGCGGGTTGTCCTTGTAGCGGTTGTCGCTCAGCGTGAAGTAACCGAAATCCAGCCCCATCGCCGCCTCCCGACCATCGTCGACGGCGATCCTGCTCCCGTCGGCATATATTTGCAAATGCAAATATATGCCCCCTTTCACTGGTCCCCGCCGCGCTGGGGCCGAAAGACCGGGTCGGTCCGGATCAGCGCACGCGCATGCCCGCCGCCTCTCGGACGGCCCGCGCGATGCGGGCGTAACCGGCGGCGGTGAAGTGGATCTGATCCTCGGTGCGATCGTGCTCGACGCATTGGCCGTCGCGCTCGGTGAGCGCGCGCAGCGACATCCAGCGCAGATTGGGCATGCCCAGCCCGACCACCGCCTCGCGCTGCACCGCGCTCATGTCGCGCAGATGCTCGTCGTCGATGGCCGGGTGGCCTGGCAGGATGCAGGGCGGACCGACCCACACGACCTCGCGCGCGCGCTCGGCGAGCCTGCGGGCGATCTCGCGTACGCGATAGCCGTAGTTGGCGGCGGACTCGGGACCGTTCTCGACCGAGTCGTTGGTGCCCAGGACGACCACGACGCGCGTGCCGCGATCGACATGGGGGGCGGTTTCCCAGCGATAGCGCACGCTGCCGCCGATCATCGCCACGGTCTTGTCGGCGCCGAACATCGGCGCCATGCCGACGGCGAAGCTGTCGCCCATCAGGATGGTGCGCAGGCCACCCTCCGCCCACGCGCCGACCGGCAACGCGATGGACAGACCCAGCGCAAGCAGAACGCGCAACACAAGAAAACGGACTACCCCACCGCGAACCACGAACACGCCCCCGAACCGAAATAAAGGGCGGACTCCTCGACTGATTCGACGGCCTACGCCAGCGTCGGCCCGACAAGCCTGACTCGCCGGGCGCGCATGTCAGGTGCCTGATCGACCTAGACGCGCTCCAGCCCGCACCATTCGGCGATGAACAGCGCCGTGGCCTGGGTTATGCGCCGAGTGGATTCGAGCTCGACCCGCTCGTCGAAGCCGTGGATATCATCGGACTTCGGTCCATAGACCAGCGCCGGGATGCCGGCGTAGAGACCGAAGAAGCGGTTGTCGGCGGTGCCGGTCGAGGTCTTGTCGAGCAGCGCCTCGCCGAACACGGCCTGGTGCGCGCCCGCCAGCACCTCGCGCACCGCCTCATGGTTCTTCAGCACGAAGGGCTCGGCCTGAAAGCCTTCCCAGGTAACCGTCGGCGGCGAATTGCCGAGGAAGGGATCGCGTGCCGCGGCCTGGCGAACACAGTCCTCAACTTCGCGCCGCGCCTCGGCAAGCGTCATCGACGGCAGCACGCCCACGCGCATGTCGAAGGTGCACCACGCCGGCACCGAACTCGCCCAGTCGCCGCCGGCGATCTTGCCGACGTTGAAGTTCACGGGGTGATGGTGGTCGCAGAAATGCTTGTCGTCCTTCTTCGCGACGTTCCACTTCTTCTCCAGCTCGCGCAGCGCCTGGATCAGGCGATAGGCCGATTCGATGGCGTTGGAGCCGGCATCGGCCTTGTAGACATGCACGGGATGGCCGGTGACCTTGACCTGGAACCACATCACGCCGACCTGGGCCACGGTCAGCACGTGGCTCGACGGCTCGGGGATCAGCGCGGCGTCGGCACGATAGCCGCGCTGCAGGCAGGCCAGCGCGCCGTTGCCGGTGCACTCCTCCTCGACCACGGACTGCATGTAAACATCGGCCGCCGGGCGATAGCCGACGCGCTTGAGCGCCAGCAGCGCGTAGTGGTTGAGGATCAGCCCGGCCTTCATGTCGCCCGAGCCGCGGCCATAGAGCCAGCCATCCTTGATGCGCGGCTCGAAAGGCGGCGCGGTCCACATCTCGTGCGGCCCCTCGGGCACCACGTCGATGTGGCCGTTGAGGATCAGCGAGCGGCCCTTGGGATTGCTCGGACGCCAGGCGCCGACGACGTTCCAGGCGTCGTCGTAGTCCTGGTGCTTGGGCGAGAAGCCCGGCAGGTGGCGGATGTCGTCGACACGGATCTGCCAGCGATCGATCGACAGCTTCTGATCGCGGAACAGGCGCGCCATCATGTCCTGCGCCGGCGCCTCGTTGTAGCGCGTCGAAGGGATCTTCACGAGATCGGCCAGCACCGAGGTCTGCTCGTCGTGCCTCTCATCGACGGCGTTCATGATCTGCGTGGCGAGCGAGGCGTCGAGCATGGCGCGGGTCCTGCGGACGGGGCGGCTGTGTCTCGACCATCGCAAGCGCCGTACCGCGCGGTCAATGGCGTGCTATGGCATGGCACGCTCCCGCTCTTGGTCGAGTTCCGATGACCACCACGATCTACCGCGCCCGCCGCATCCTGACGATGAACCCCGCCCGTCCCGAGGCGACTCACGTGGCCGTGCGCGACGGCCGCATCCTGGGCGCCGGCACGGCCGAGGAGCTGGCTGGCTGGGGCGCAGCGACGCTCGACGAGCGCTTCGCCGACAAGGTGCTGATGCCCGGCCTCGTCGAGGGCCACAGCCATGCCAGCGAGGGCACGTTCTGGCGCTATGTCTATCTCGGCCGCTTCGATCGCATGGACCCCGAGGGCAAGGTGTGGCCCGGCGCGGACTCGATCGACGCGGTGATCGCTGGCATGAAGCGGGCCGAAGCGACGCTCGGCGGGCTCGACACGCCGCTGACGGGCTGGGGCCTCGATCCGATCTACTACGGCGAGCGGCGCGTGACGCGGCGGGATTTCGACGCGGTATCGAGCGCGCGCGCCATCGGCGTGATGCACGCCAGCGGCCACATCCTCAACGTCAACAGCCGGGCGCTGGAGCTGGCCGGCCTGCTGCGGCCCGGCATCAACCATCCCGGCGTGCCGCTGGGCGCCGACGGCCTGCCCACCGGCGAACTCAAGGGGCCCGACGCGATGACCCTGGTCGGCCATCACGTCGGCTTCGACCGCGAGGTGCTGGCCAACGACGAGCCCGGCCTGCGCCGCTTCGCGCGGCTGTGCGTGCGCAAGGGCGTGACCACGGCGACCGATCTGGCCAACCTGCTGCCGCAGGACGCCGTCGCCATGATGCTGCGCGTCACCGGCGAAAGCACCTTCCCCGTGCGCATCGTCTCGCTGCGCCGTTTCCAGGCGATGTCGCCCCAGGAAGTCGTCGAGCGCGCCGTCGAGTTGCGCCGCCAGTCGAGCGACCGGTTGCGCCTGGGCGCGGTGAAGGCCTTCGCCGACGGCTCGATCCAGGGCTTCTCGGCGCGGCTGCGCTGGCCCGGCTACTACAACGGCGCACCCAACGGTCTGTGGTACACGCCGCCGGAAGTGCTGCGCGAGGTCTACCGCCACGCGCTCGAGCACGACGTGCTGGTGCATACCCACACCAACGGCGACGAGGCAACCGAGATGGCGCTCGATTGTCTCGAGGCGGCGCTCAAGGCCGCGCCGTCGCGCGACCATCGCTTCACCTTGCAGCACTGCCAGCTCGCCGACGCGGCGCAGTTCCGCCGCATGGCCAGGCTGGGCATGTGCGTCAACCTGTTCCCCAACCACCATTTCTACTGGGGCGACCAGCACTACGCGACGACCGTCGGGCCCGAGCGCGCCGAGCGCATGAACGCCTGCGCCACGGCGCTGGCCTCGGGCGTGCCGCTCGCCATCCACTCCGACGCGCCGGTGACGCCGCTCGGCCCGCTGTTCACGGCGTGGTGCGCGGTCAACCGGCGCACCGCCAGCGGCCGCACCTTGGGCACGCACGAGCGCATCTCCGTTGCCGATGCGTTGCGCACCATCACCCTGGGCGCGGCCTATACGCTGAAGCTCGACGGCGAGGTCGGCTCGATCGAATGCGGCAAGCGCGCCGACTTCGCGGTGCTGAACGACGATCCGCTGGCGATCGGCGCCGAGAACCTCAAGGACGTCGGCATCTGGGGCACGGTGCAGGGCGGCCGCGTGTTCGCCGCCGGCGACGCATGAGCCGGCTGCCGCTGCCCGTCACGGTGATCGGCGGCTATCTCGGCGCCGGCAAGACGACGCTCGTCAACCATCTGCTGCGCCAGGCGGCGGGGCGGCGACTCGCCGTGCTGGTCAACGATTTCGGCGCGCTGCCGATCGACGCCGCGCTGATCGAGGGTCGCGACGGCGAGGTCCTGTCGCTGGCCGGCGGCTGCGTCTGTTGCAGCTATGGCAGCGACCTGGTCGGCGCATTGCTCGACCTGCCGTCACGCGTGCTGGGTATCGACCACGTGCTGCTGGAAACAAGTGGCGTCGCGCTGCCCGGCGCCGTGGCCGCCACCTTGAGCCTGCTCGCCGGCTACCGGCTCGACGCGGTGGTGGTGCTCGCCGACGCGGAGACAACGGCGACGCGCGCCACGGATCTCTACATGGCGGATACCATCGTCAGGCAGTTCGCCGCCGCCGATCTGGTGCTGCTCAACAAGATCGACCTCGCCTCCGCCGCCGCGCTCGACGCCGCGCGACGGACCATCGCCGAGGCGGCGCCGCGCGCGCGGATCGTCGAAGTCGCCCGGTCGGCCGCGCCCATCGACGTGGTTCTCGGCATGGCTCGCGCGCCGGCAGCGCCGAGCGTGGCGCTGAGCACGCCGGGTCATGTCGACGCCGCGACGCTCTACGACTGGCTCAGGGTCGAGGTGCCGCCGGGCGAGGATCTCGCCGGCCTCGCCGAGAGGCTGGTGGACCCGACGCTGGGTATCCTGCGCGCGAAGGGTCTGCTCGCCGATCGCACCGGTCGGCCACACGCCCTGCACATTGTGGGGGCACGCTGGCATCTTGACGACGCGCCAGCCGATGCGCGACCGGGCGATCTGGTCGCTATCGGCCTGCGCGGCCGGCTCGACGCGGCGGCGGTCCGGCGTTCTTTGGTGAAGGCATCGACATGAAGCGCTTGGCTGTTTCGATCATCGCGGCGGGGCTCGCGGCGCCCGCGGCGGCACTGGCTGGCTCGAACCCCGGCTCGGTGAGCACCGGGGAGTTCGCCTGCTTTCGCAACGACAACGACTTCGCCGCGGCGTTGCGCCTGGAATGGCCCGACGGACGTTGGGCGCTCTACGCATGGCCGGCGAAGAAGAACCTGCGCCTGCATGTCGGCCCTGACGACGCGACCTGGTGCTGGCGCAAGGCCGACGAGGCACCCGGCCTGCTCGGCGAATCTTGCGGCGCGCGCGGCCGCACGGCGATGAAGGGCTGCGATTCGCCGTGACCTACAGCGCGGCCAGCCCAGCGAGCGCCGCGCGCTGGATTTCGACGGCGCGCGGGTAGCAGAGGTCGCGCCAGTCGCCGCTGTCGGGATAGAAGGCGTCGCGTACCTGCTTGCGGATTTCGTCGCCCTGCGCCGAGCGCGGCTCGCCGTGCAGATGCAGCCAGTTGTCGGCGAACAGCGCGGCGTTGACCTCGGTGGCCGATTGCGTGCCGACCTCGATCGCCGAGGCGATCACCGTCGCCTCCGGCAGGATATGTGGAAAGGCCATGCGCAGATTGCCCTCGATCACCGGCGATTCCGACTCGCCCGCCTGCGGCGAGGTCACCGCCTTGCCGAACCATTGGCGCGCAAGCTTCAGCGCCTCGCTGCCCGGCGGATGGCGGCAGATCATCTCGGAATAGCCGAACGGCCCCAGCCCGGTATGCAGGTCGAGCACGCAGACCGCCTCGGCCGCGTCGAGGAAGTGCGGCACGATCTCGTGCACGGTGCGGTTCGACCACGACGGGCCGGTGCCGCCATAGAACACGCCGTTGGGATGGGTGTGCTGGCCGGCGCCGATCGCGGCGTGCAGCGCCGCCATGCCGTTGGCCGCGCCGTAGTCGCGCAGCTGCTTGTTGAGCTCGGCACGCACGCGATCGTTCCACTCGCGCGGCTCGAAAAAGGGCGCGATCTCCAGATAGCCCCTGTTGGGCGGCAGCTTGGCGTGGAAGTCCCGGAAGTTGCGGTTGACGTCGATGTTGTCCTCGTTGACCCGACGCAGCCACGAGAAGCCCCACGGGTTCGTCGCGTGCACCAGGAGCGCCGCCGTGCCTGAGGGCAGCTCGCGATGCAGGCGATCGCGCAGGAAGCCCACCTGCACGCCGCTGCCGTACAGGCCCTCGACGCCGTGCGTGCCGCTGCACAGCACCAGCATCTTGCGCGCGTCGCGTGGTCCCACCCACGCGGCGTCGGTCGCCAGCTCCTCGCCGTGGAAGCCCTTGAGCGGATGCTGCCAGCTCGTGACCTCGACGTTCTCGGCGGCGCAGGCGGCACGGAACTTGGCGCGCGCCGTGCTGTAGTCGGGCGAGAAGTGGTCGTGATGACTCATGGGCGTGGTCACCGGTTGACAGAGTCCTCAGTGCACCGTTCCATCGATCGCCCCGCGAGTCCAGCGTGGCTCACCCCATACCCGCCACTATCGGAGACCGTATGGCCGGCTATAGTTTCAAGCGCGTCGATCTCACGGATGCCTAGGGCAGTCTTCCGCTCACCGGATTGCTCGATCTCAACAAGCCCTTTGTCCATCCGGCTTCAGTCGTCGGCAACGGACCGCTCTGGATCGGCCAGGCCACGCGCAAGGTGCATTGCCTGCTGTTCGAGCTGTCGGACAGGGTCGTGCCCAACTGGTTCGGCGTCGCTGTACCCGACGGCGTCACCGACCTCAGCGAGGTGATCCTCTACTTCCACCCGATCCCGGGCCAGGCCAACTATCACGATCGCGACTACGCCGCGAAGGCCGGCAAGTGGCGCGCCAACCTGCCGAACTACATGTGGCGCATGGGCATGCAGATCGCGCTGTCGGGCAAGCCCAGGGCGCTGATCATGCCGTTCTTCACCAGCGCCTCGAGTGGCAACCTCGGCATGTTCGCGGCCAACTGGAAAGCGATCGTCAACAGCCTGCTGTCGCTCACCCACGCGCAGATCGCCCCGGCCGACGACATCGCGCCGGTGTTCTACAACCTCACCCTTGCGAGCTTCAGCGCCGGCATCGAGTACCTCGACGCCTTCCTCAGACTCGCGCCGGACTATCGCCAGCATCTGCGCGAGATCTACGATTTCGACGGCTCCTTCTCCGCCGAGTCGGGCCACTTGTCGGGCGGACTGCTGGCGCGCGGCGGCGGCGCGCGCGTCGTGATCTACGACCAGGTCGACCTCGGCAAGTCGGCCGCCGTGCTGCCCAATCGCTTCCACCTGCCGCTCGGCCGCTGGTCGGGATTGAGCAGCGAGGTCAAGAATCGCGACGACGTGCATCAGGCGATCAACCGCCACATGCTCTACCACGCGCTCGCGACCAGCTTCCGAGACTAGCCGCCGGCCGACTTCTCCCATCGCTCAAGGTCGGCCAGCACTTCCTCGGTATCGGCGCCGACCGTCGGCGCCGGTCGGCGAAAGGTGCCGGGCGTGCGCGACAGGCGCGGCACGACGTTGTGCATCGGCAGATGGCCGAGATCGACGTCATCAGCCGCGACGATCGCCTCGCGCCCCAGCGGATAGGGATGCACCAGCAGGTCTTCCATGGCGCAGACCGGCCCCACCGTCACGCCGGCGGCCTCGAACAGCGCCAGGTTCTGCTCCTGCGTGCGCGCGCCGATGAAGCCGGCGATGATCGCGTCGAGCTCGTCGCGATGGCGCACCCGCGCGTCGTTGGTGGCGAAGCGCGGATCGTTCACGAGTTCAGGTCGCCCGATCGTGCGCAGGATGCGCTCGGCCATGGCCTGCATCGAGCCTGACAGCGCGACATACTTCCCGTCCGAACAGGCGTAGAGATTGCGCGGCGCGGTGTGGCTGGCGGTGTTACCCGCGCGCATCGCGCCCTTGCCCTCGATGCTGGCGACGCCGGCCTCCGAGGCGACGGCGGCGAAGATCGGCTCGAACAAGGACAAATCGATCACCTGGCCGTCGCCGCCCTTGACCTCGACCTCGCGCAAGGCGGTCATGACGGCGAAGGCGCCGGTCTGGCCGGCGATCATGTCGGCCAGCGCCAATGGCGGCACCGCCGGCGGCTTGTCGGGAAAGCCGTTCATGTGCGCGAAGCCCGACATCGCCTCGACCAATGTGCCGAAGCCCGGCTTGTCCTTCCACGGCCCGGTCTGGCCCCAGCCGGAGACGCGCACGACGACCAGCTTGCGGTTCATCGCCAAGAGCGCGTCGGGGCCAAGCCCCATCTTCTCCATCGTGCCGGGCACGAAGTTCTCGACCAGAACGTGGGCCTGCCTGATCAGCCGCTCGAGGATGGCGCGGCCCTTGGCGTCCTTGATGTCGAGCGCGATCGAGCGCTTGTTGCGCGCGTAGGTCTTCCAGAACACGGAATGGCCGCGCACCCGCCAGTTGCGCAGGTCGTCGCCGGCGCCGGGCCGCTCGACCTTGATGACGTCGGCGCCGAAATCGGCCAGCGCGTGGGTGACGATGTTGCCGGCCACCAGCCGCGACATGTCGATGACGCGGACGCCCTCGAGCGGCCCCGTGGCGCGCGGATCGAAGGATTTGCGGGCGATACGCGGCGCATCGGTCATAAGGGCACGTCACGGCACCGGGGTGATGAAGGCGGCGAGCGTGAACTGGTCGGTGCGGCCGAGATAGGTGAGCCCGCGGCGCATCAGCCAGCCGGCCATCTCGAAGTACAGCGGCAGCAGCGCGACATCCTCGAGCGCCAGCCGAGAGGCATCGGCCAGCAGGGCGCGGCGACGATCGTCGTCGATGGTGCGCAGCGCCTCGATCAGCAGGGCGTCGACCTCGGGGTTGGAGTACCGGCCCCTGTTCGTACCGCCCAGGCCGCGCTCGCGGTCGGGCGTGGCGATCAGCGCGCGCAGCGGATCGCCGGCCTCGCCCGCCGCCGTGCTCCAGCCGGCGAGATAGGCGCTGTAGCGATGCGCGTCGCGGTTCTGGAAGAACGCCTGGGGCTGGCTGGCCTCGACGCGGGTCTTCACGCCAATCGCCGTCCAGCGCGCCGCCACCGCCTCGGCCACGCGCACGTCGTTGACGTAGCGGCCGTTGGGCGCGCCCAGGATGAGCGAGAAGCCGTCGGGATAGCCGGCCTCGGCGAGCAGGCGACGGGCGAGGTCGGGATTGGGCGTGACGGCGGCCGCGTTCTGTCGCGCGCCGAACATCGGCCAGGGCAGCAGATCGGGGGCGATCACCGCGTCGCCGGCCATCGCGCGGCTCACCAGCTCGCCGCGATCGAGCGCCAGGTTGAGCGCCTCGCGCACGCGGCGGTCCTTGAGCGGGTTCTTGCCGGCGGTGTCGGGAATACCCGGCGACGGCTCGCCGCGATGGTCGAGATGCAGATAGATCAGCCGGTTGGAGGCCACCGTGACGACGCGCCAGCGCTCGTCGCGGCGCAGCCGCGGCAGCTCCAGCGCCGGCGGATTCTCGACGAAGTCCAGATCGCCGGAATCGAGCGCGGCCAACCGCGTCGTGGTGTCGGCGATGGGATAGAAGGCGACGTTGACCCAGGCCGGCTTGGTGCCCCAGTTGTCCTCGTTGCGCACCAGCGTGAGCTGGCGACCGCGTGTCCAGGAGACGAAGCGGAACGGACCGGTACCGACCAGGCCCTCGCCGCGATTGAGCTGCTCGGTGGTCCTGCCTTCCGGCGCCGGCCCCGACGCCGCCTTGCGCGACAGAATGCGGATGGCGCTGAGATCGCGCGGCAGCAGCGGCGCCGGGCCCGCGGCGCGCAGGCGGATGGTCAGCGGATCGACCACCTCGACCTCGGCGATCTGGCGCGTGAAATGGGTGAAGGGCGACGGCGCGTTGGGTACCTTGGCGACGCGATCAAGGCTGAAGACGACATCGTCGGCGGTGAAGGGCGAGCCGTCGTGGAAGCGCACCCCTTCGCGCAGCTTGAATTCCCAGGTCCGCTCGTCGATCGCCCGCCAGCTGGTCGCCAGCGACGGGCGCAGCAGCTGGTGCTCGTCCTGCGCCACCAACGCCTCGAAGATGTGCAGCGAGATCTGGTTGTTGGCCGAGAAGTTGTCGTAGTGCGGGTCGAGCGAGCCGGGATCGGCGCTGAGCCCGACGCGCAGATCCTGCGCCGCGGCGCCGCTCAAGACGCACGCGAGCGTCGCGCAGACAAGCGCCATCGCCCGAATCAAGCCTGCCATCCGCACCCTCACCGGCGCGGACCATGGAAGAGCGGTGGTCGCCGCGCAAGACATCAGCCGGGCCGGAAGCGCTTTTCCATGAACGAGCCGACGCCAATGACGATGGCGCCCAGCACCAGGGCGGTGCCGAAGCCGGCCATGAAGGCCCAAGAGCCATCGGGCACGCGCGTCGAGTCGAAGCGCAGGCGCATGCCGTTCACCTCGGGCTTCGACGGCAGGTAGATCACCGGGATGCGCGCATCGGGCCGGATGCCGTTGGGCGAACCGGCATCGCGCATCGCCTCGTACTGGCCGCGCGCGATGCTGTTGACCGAGACGCGCACCTGGTCGCTGCCGACGACCACGCGGCCGGCCTTGTCGGTGAAGCGGTAGGTGAAGTCATAGCCGATGTCGCGCTTCTGCCAGCCGAGCGAGCCGGTGATCGAGAGCGGCGTGGCCTGCACCTCGACGCCCTCGGTGCGGATACGCTCCGCCATCGCCGCGCGCGAGTCGCTGAGCCAGGTGGAAAAGCCCCAGACGGCCGGCCAGCTGAGCAGCGCCACGAGCAGGCCGACGCGCGTGAAGCGGCGGATGGTCTGGCGGGTGAAGGTCATGGCCATGGACGCGTAACTCACACTCACGGTTTGGGCTGTTGCCAGCGCCGCTCACGCGCCAGCTTGGCCTCTCGACGGATGATGTAGACCGCCGAGGCGATGACGATGCCGGCGCCGACGAAGGTCCAGATCACCGGCATCTCCTGCCACAACACCCAGCCCACGAATACCGCGAAAGGCAGGCGCAGATACTCGAACGGCGCCACCGCCGACATCTCGCCGACGCGGAAGGCCTGGACCCAGAAGTACTGGCCCACCGTGGCGGTGAGCGCGATGCCGACGGCCAGCAGCCAGCCCGTGAGGTCGGGCCAGCGCCACACCCAGATCGCCGGCCCGGCCAGCAGCACGGTCGAGAACAGCGCGAACATGGTCAGGATCATCATCGGCGATTCGGTGTCGGTCAGCCGCTTGACCATCAGGATGGAGATCGCCACCAGCAACGCGTTGGCCAGCGCGATCAGCGCGCCGGGCTGCAACGAGCCCTCGCCCGGCCTGACCATGATCAGCACGCCGATGAAGCCGACGATGGTGGCGCTCCAGCGCCGCCAGCGCACCGCCTCGCGCAGCACGAGGGCGGCGATCACCACAGAGAACAGCGGCTGCGAGAAGGACAGCGCCGTGGCGTCGGCCAGCGGCAGGAGCGCCACGGCGTAGAAGCCGCAGACCATCGAGGAGGTGCCGACCACCGTGCGCCAGAAATGGCCGCCGACGCGCTGGCTCGCCCACGGCCGCACGCGGCCGGCGGCCATGTGCGGGATCAGCAGAACCACGCCGATGATGGAGCGGAAGAACGCGGTCTGGACGCTCTCGATCTGCTCCGACAGCAGGCGGATCATCGCGCTGGTCGTGGTGAAGATGAAGCCGCCGCTGATCAGCCACAGCGCGCCTTGCACATTGGGTGGCAGCCGCAGCAGCCAGGGCAGGATCGGGGGCACGTCAGGTCACGCTGAAGCCATGCGCCAGCGGATCGCGCTCGTCGACGAAGATGGTGTTGATACCGTGCTGGCGCGCCCAGCCGGCGATCGAGGGGACGATGGCCTCGTGATTGCCGACCCGCGCCGCGGCCTCGACGCGGCCGTCGAAGAGCGTGCCGATGATGCTCTCGTGCACGAAGTCGTCGCCGACGTTCAGCCGGCCCTTGGCCACGAGATGCGCCATGCGCGCCGAGGTGCCGGTGCCGCAGGGGCTGCGGTCGATCGCCCTGTCGCCGTAGAACACGGCGTTGCGCAGATGGGCTCTCGGGTCGCGCGCCTTGCCGGTCCACATCACGTGGCTCACGCCCCTGATGGTCTCGTTCTCGGGATGCACGGGCTCGATCCTGGCGCGCACCAGGTCGCGCACGATGGGCGAGAGCCGCAGCACGTCGCCGGCGGAGATCGACTCGAGGCCGGCGAAGTTCTTCTGCGGCTCGACGATGGCGTAGTAGTTGCCGCCGTAGGAGACGTCGACCACCAGCTCGCCGAGGCCGGGCACGTCGATGTGGATATCGGTCGCCGCGAGGTAGGAGGCGACGTTGGTGATGCGCACCTGCTCGACGAAGCGGCCTTCGCGCCGGTAGCGCGCCACGACGCGGCCGGCCGGCGCGTCGAGAGCCACTTCTCCGTCGCGCGCCGGACTTACCAGCCCGTTCTCCAGCGCCATGGTCACCGTGCCGATGGTGCCGTGGCCACACATCGGCAGGCAGCCCGAGGTCTCGATGAACAGGATGGCGATGTCGCAATCCGCGCGCGTCGGCGCATAGAGCATCGAGCCCGACATCACGTCGTGGCCGCGCGGCTCGAACATCAGGGCGCGGCGGATCCAGTCCCAGCGCGCGAGGAAGTCGAGCCGCTTCTCGCTCATGGTCGCGCCCCTGAGGATCGGCGCGCCCGATGTCACCAGGCGGACCGGGTTGCCGCAGGTGTGGCCGTCGAGGCAGGTGAAGCTGTGCTGGGTCATCGCGCCTTGAGCCGATCAAGCCATGGGGCGAGCGCGCGCGGCGCGTCGAAGCGGTGCACCTCGAGGTGGCCGTAACGCGGATCGGCGACGTCGGACGCGAAGCGCGCACAATTGGCGCGATGGGTGCGCAGCGCGTAGCGCAGGATGGACTGCTTGCCGATCATGTTGCCGAGCGACTCGCGGTTGCCGGTTTTCCAGAGGTCCTCGCGGGTGACCGCGCGCTTGACCGTCCGCAGGGCCAGGCGGCGCAGAACCAGCGGCAAGGGATAGTCGAGCCAGACCAGCGTGTCGGCCCGGCCCCAGACGATATCGCGGACCTGGCCGTAATTGCCGGCGACAATCCAGCGACTTCCCGAGGTTGCCGCCTCGACCCGCTGGCGGAACAGCTCGGCCAACACGGGCCGCCAGCCGGCCGTCCAGAACAGCGCATCGAGCTCGACATTCTCGGCCCCGAGCAGGGGCGCCAGCCTTTCGGCCAGCACGCTCTTGCCCGACCCGGTCGTGCCGACGATGGCGATACGCTGCATGCGCGAAGACTGACATATTGCGCCGCAGCATTTCAATTCATCGACTGAGGTTGGTCGAGCCGCCCTTGCAGGAGCCGCCGGTGGGGATGATCAGGTGCGGCAGCTTGCCGGCGACCTGGCGGCGGCCGAAAGTCTGCGAGCTTAGCCACGAATCGATGACGCCGTCGGCGGCCACCGGGATATCGAAGCGGTGCTCGATCGTCGTGCAGGTCAGCGCGATCAGGCCCTTCTGGCCCTTGACCACCAACCGGATCTTCCAGTCGCCGGCCTGGCCGGTCCAGGTGCCGTCGAAATTGCCCTGCGCCGAGGCGACGCCCGGCAGCAACCCAACCAAGAGAGCCGCGGCGGGGACGATGCCCCGCCAGCCGATGCTGGTCATGTGCCGGCCTCCGGTTTCATCGTCGCACCCGCCAATCTAGTGCCCCACACGCGGTTTCACACAGTTAAGCTTGATTGCGCCACAATCTAGAAACAAAGTGAGCGCTCCTTTTTAAGGGGATTTGTCGTCAATGAGGAAGTCTCTGCTGGCCGCGATCGTCCTGATCGCGGCGCAAGTCTTCGCGGTTGGGGCCGCGATGGCCGACACCATGGTGTGGAAGTTCAGGAGCTACCACGCCAACATCGTCGATGTGCAGCTCTACGCCTCGGCGCGCAATAACGTCTGGCCGGGCAGCGGCCAAGTGTGGTCGCTGAAGGACTACAACGTGCACACCGTCCGGATCTCCTGCGTGCAGGGCGAGAAGGTCTGCTACGGCGCCTGGGTGCGCGGTACCGAGAGCTCCTACTGGGGCGGCGGCCGCAACAACAAGCAGAGCTGCACGAGCTGCTGCTACACCTGCGGCAACATCGAAACGCCGATCATCAACCTCAATCGCTGACGACGTCGGTACGGCGAGCGCAGGACGGGGCCGCGCCGGTCGCGGCTCCGTGCTGTGCTTGTTGTCGTCTCGCGACCGCATCATGATTCCGTATTCGATGAGCTCTCCAAGGACCGGCGCATGACCGAACACCGACGCCACGCGACGCTCGCGATCGCTGGCGCCCTCTTGGCGCTCCTCGCCGGCGCCGGCGCGGCGCACGCGCAGACGTCGCGCCCGGCTGCACCCGACGCAACCATCCGCACCCTCACGCCGACCACGACCGTCGTGCCGCTGGGACGCTGGCCGGAAGGGCTGACGTGGGACGGCGCGGCGCTGTGGATCGCCGAGAGCGGCGTGCAGCGCATCGCCAAGGTCGACCCCGCAGCCGGCCGCGTCGCCGAGACGGTGCGCGTCGGCCGCCTGCCTATCGACATGGCCGCCAGCGCCGACGGCACGGTCTACACCCTGGTCAACACCGACCGCGCGGTCTTCGCGCGCAAGCGCGGCGGCCCGGGCGCCGTGCTTTCCGGCGTCGCCGGCTGCCCCGAGCGCATGGCGCTCAGCGGTACCACCGTGCTGGTGCTGACCTGGCCGGACTGCTCGTCCGCCGACTCGAAGATCGTCGCCGTCGACACCGCGACCGCGCGCTCGCGCAGCTCGCCGGCGCTGGGCCGCGATGCCGTTGCCATCGTCGCCGCGGGGGGTCACGCCTGGGTCCTGCACCGCGACGGCGCCGTCGATGTGGTCGACATCGCCGCGCTGACCAAACGCGCTACCGTCGCCATCGGCGGCGCCACCCTGGCCTTGGCCGCCAGCGAGAGCGCCGTCTTTGTCGGCGGCCTCGACGGCGCCGCGCCGCTGGTGGCGCGCATCGACGTCGCCAGCCGCGCCGTGACCCACCGCGGCTCCTTGCCCGGCGCGGCGCGTATCGCGGCGATCGCCTCGGCCGGCCGGCACATCGTCACCGCTGACGAGCTGGGCGCGCTGTTCGTGCTGTCGGCCGACGATCTGACGCCGCTGGCGCGGCTGGGCGCACCCGGCCTCGCCGGCGATGGCCCGCGCGGCATGCTGGTGGTCGGCGACCGGCTGTATGTCACGATCCACAAAGGCGTCGGCATCAACGGCTCGCTCCTCGTCATCGACGGCTGGCGGCCCTGAGGCCAGCCTACGGAATCGCACGCCGCATCGGGATCATCGCCGAGCGCCGGAAGCCGGCTCGGCCGTAAAACCACTGCGCCTGCGTGTTGTCTTCGTCGGTCAGCAAGGTGATGCGCGCGCAGCCCTTCGCGGCGGCGCGCGCGATCGCCGCCTCGATCAACGCAAGCCCGACACCCTGGCCGCGATGGTCGGGCCGCACGATCATGTCCTCCAGCATCATGGCGCGCGCGCCTTCGGCG
>VGCZ01000061.1 GCA_016869975.1 Alphaproteobacteria bacterium | reverse complement strand
GCCGGGGCACCGCCCAGGCGCCGCCCGCCGCCAGAACCGCCCCGCCACCCAGGATCCGAATGAAACCGCGCTTGGTCATGGCCACTTTCGCCTCCATAAACATTCCGTGGAATTCATATATATATTCTTTGGAATGTTTATGTAAGACCCTCCGATCCGGTGGGCCGCTCTTGCGCCCGGCGCATTTTGCCGGTGATCCCGTCATCGGGCTGCCTACCGTCGCCGCCTGATCGCTCCAGCGCCGGCTCGGAATCGCCGCACTGACTTCTTGTCAGCCACACTACGGCTCGGGACACGATCCCTTGCGTCAGCCCCGTGGCTGGTGTGAAGTCGCCGCTACGCTTTCCACCATCGAAATCCAAAGGAGAATCCGCCATGGCTTCTCGACAAGCGCCCGACGCTCCCATGGAGCGGCGCCTCGCGGCCGTCGAACGGGTGCTGGAGGTGCGCGCGCACGACAAAGGCCTGTCGGTCGATCACACGATGGAGTGGCAGGACGAAAATCTGCTGGCGGAGAATGGCGCGAAGGTCGTCGCGCGCGCCTGGACCGATCCCGCCTTTCGCCAGCGCCTGCTGGCCGACGGCAAGGCGGCGATCGCCGAATTCGGCATCGGCCTGCCGGCGATCCAGCGCCAGGTCTACGTGCTCGAAAACACGCCGACGGTGCACAATGTCATCGTCTGCACGCTGTGTTCCTGCACCGCGACGACCCTGATCGGCCCGCCGCCGAACTGGTACGAGGATCTGGAGTACCGGGCGCGGGTCGTCCGCGAGGCGCGCACCGTGCTCGAGGAAATGGGCTGCCCCGTGGCGCCCGATACGGAAGTCCGCGTCTGGGACACCACGGCGGACACGCGCTTCATGGTGCTGCCCATGCAGCCGCCCGAAACGATCGGCTGGCCGGAGGACAAGCTGGCCTCGATCGTCACACGTGATTCCCTGATCGGGGTCGCGCGACTGTCCGTGGCGGGAGGCTGACGATGGACGGCATGCACGACCTGGGCGGGCGCCAGGGCTTTGGCAAGGTCGCGTTCGCGCCGAAGGCGTCGCCGTTCCAGGCGCCTTGGGAGAAGCGCGCCTATGCGCTGCGATCCATGGTGTCGCAGCTTGGCGTGTACAACATCGATGAGTACCGCCATGCCGTCGAGCGCATGGACCCGCGCCATTCGGTGAGCGCCGGCTACTATGAACGGGTGATCACGGCCATCGCGACGCTCCTCGTCGAAAAGGGCGTAACGACCAAAGCCGAACTGGAAGCGATCGCCGGCGGCGGGTTCGCGCTGTCGCATCCGGGCGCCGGGGGCAGGACCAACGCGCCCGATCGCAAGTCCTTCCAGCGTGGGGAGCGGGTGCGCGTTCGAAACGATTTCGTGTCAGGGCATATCCGCCTGCCCGGCTATATCCGCGGCAAGATCGGCGTCGTCATGTACGAGGGACCGCTCACGCCTTTCCCCGACGCCCATGCTCACGGCCTCGAAGCGGCCGACGAGCCGACCTACGACGTGCGGTTCCGCAGCGAAGATCTATGGCCCGGCGGGGCCGAGTCGGCCGAAATCCACGTCGCCGTCTTCCAGAGCTATCTCGAGGCGGTCGCCTGACCGCGCCTCGAGCAATGTCCGGTCAGGTTGGACTTTCTGTTGTCCTCGGGGCCGTCCGCGGCCCCGATGATGACAGCGGAGATTCAACTCGCCCGGACATCGCTCTGGATGCCGAGGTCGAGCGGGTTTTGGTCCCTGAGACCGGTCTAGCGCGGACACCTCTTGGTGGGCGGCATTCCGACGGCGCGATATCCGACACTGTCGAGGCTTCCGCTTCTGGGCGTGTCTACCGGCCGCGGGGCAGGCGGATTGTGAACTCGGTGAACTCCCCCACCCGGCTGTCGACCGAGATGCTGCCGCCATGCTGCTGGGTGACCCTAAGCGTCGTGCGAAGATTATCGAAGCAAGCGGTGCGACAAGGACACGGGACAGGCCGAGTCCTGGCGGGGATCCGGCGCAGTTATCGCCGCGCGACGCCCAACGGTCGATTTCACCTGCAGGCGGAACGAAGGGTCAGGTGCCACTGCGCAGGATGTCAGCCAAGTGTGCTCGCCCGTGCTCCTCCGCGTACTGCAGCGGAGTGCGCGCAAAGTGACCCTTGCTGCCTTTCATCTCACGATCGGCGCCAGCGGCCACAAGAATGCGCACGACATCGGCGCGGTCGTTGATGACCGCCAGCATGAGCGCCGTGAGGCGATACTTCGCGGTGTGATCGAGGTTTGCGCCGCGATCGACAAGGAGGCGAACCAACTCGGCATCGCCGCGGCGCGCGGCATTCATGAGCGCGGTTTGGCCGTGTTTGTCCAGGGCGTCAATGTTCGTGCCGGCATCCAGCAGCGCGCGGACGCGGGTGGTATCGCCGGCCGCCGTCGCATCAAGCCACTCCCTGTTCACGATGGCACCTGGATGACGACTGTCATATAGCCACCCGGGTCATCCTTCATGGCCGTTCCGAGCGCGAGCATCTTGTCCTTCAGTCCGGGCGTTGAGATCTCGACCAGCCCGTTGATTTCCTCTTGGCCTATTGACGACCCTGCGCGCAAGGAACTTACGATCTCCGGCAGACGTCGGCGATACTCGAAGAAGGGGATGTACACCGACCGCCAACAGTGTCTGGCTCGCATTGTTTCCGATAACGTCTGCGCGCCTTCGCCGGTGACCGCGTCAATCGCACAACGCGATATCAGAGCCTGACAATCGGCAGATGCTCGGCTGGCTTCGAAACGGGGGGCTAGCGCCTGGAAGGCCGTTTCCTATCCTTTGTCGCGCGGTTTGCAATCGCGTCGAACAGGGAAGCCGAGTTGAGTTCTCTCGCCCGCGATTGCGCCTCGCGGTCCTCTTGCGCCTGCGGATGCCTGGCCCGACAGCACACAAATCTTCAGCGGCATGCGCCTTTCTTTCGCCGCGCTTTCGACACAACCGAATAACGCCGGGCACACGGGCCGGAATCGCAAGATACGCGAGGCGATGATCCGAAACGGCGCCGCTCCCGTGTCAACGCCAACGCCGAGGATCCAGACAACGGACGCGAGCGTCACACCGAGACACTGGAGATTTCAGATGACCAACCGTATGGCCGCGCTGGCTGCGCTGACCGCCCTTTCCGTCGTCGCCGCCCCAGCGGTCGCGTTCGCCCAATCGACGCCGCCGTCGGCGACGGTGAATCCGATGGTCGGTGGCGCGCCGATGATGGCCAACAAGAACATCGTCGAGAACGCGTCCGCTTCGAAGGATCACACCACGCTGGTCACCGCGATCAAGGCCGCCGGCCTGGTCGAGACCCTGCAGGGCGCGGGTCCGTTCACCGTCTTCGCGCCGACCAACGCGGCATTCGCCAAGCTGCCGGCGGGCACGGTCGAGAATCTCGTGAAGCCCGAGAACAAGGCGACGCTGACGAAGATCCTCACCTGCCACGTCGTCTCCGCCAAGGCGATGTCGGCGGCGATCGCCAAGATGATCACCGACAGCAAGGGCACCCACGCGGTCAAGACCGTGGGCGGCTGCACGCTGGTGGCGAAGATGCCGATGGCCGGCAAGATCACGCTGACCGACGAGAACGGCGGCGTGGCCAACGTCACCATCGCCGACGTCCAGCAGTCCAACGGCGTGATTCACGTCATCGACACTGTGGTGCTGCCGAAGAAGTAGTCGGCGCCGGCGCCCTTCCCCGGGGGTCCGACGACGACGCGGCGCCCGCCTCGCGAGGGGTGGGCGTCGTTCGCCGTGCCGACGATCGGTTTGCCTGGGACCGCCGGGGCGACCCAGCTACGCCAGCCCCGCCTCGTGCACCGGATCGCCGGCGATGCGGCTGTGCCACATGATGCGCCGCTGGGTCATGTCCCAGGGTGTCGCCTGATGCATCAGGCAGCGATTGTCCCAGACCACCGCGTCGCCCGGCCGCCAGTCGTGGTGGTAGATGCGCGGCTTCTGGCAGGTGTGGTCGACCAGCGCCTGCAGGAAGCGCTCGGACTCGTCCTCGGCCATGCCGGGAATGTTGTGCGCGTGACGGCCGATCAGCAGCGATTTGCGGCCGGTCTCGGGATGCGTCTTGACCAGCGCGCGGCGCGGCACCGGGCCGTTGTGGAAGCCGTAGCCGTTGTATTCACCATCGGCCTTCTTCTGCGGCAGATGACCGAGCTTTCCCTGGCTGTAATACAGCGAGTGGAAGGCCGAGAGCCCCTCGAGTTTCGCCTTGGTCGCCGCGTCGAGCGCATCGTAGCCGGCGCGCAGATCGGCAAAGCCGGTGTGGCCGCCGATGGTCGGCACTTCCTCGGCGCTGAACACCGCGCCCTTGGCCTGCAGCGGCATGTAGGTGCTGTCGCAATGCCAGCCCATATTGCCCTTCAGCACCTTCATCACGTCGTCGTTGTCCTTCTCGACGCGCACGGTGCCGTCGGCCTTGACGTTGCTGATCGCCGCCATCTCGAACTCCAGCGGCCCGAAGCGCTTGGCGAAGGCGATCTGCTCGTCGCGCTTGAGGAACTGGCCAGGGAAGATCAGCAGGGCGTATCGCAGCCAGGCCTTGTAGAGCGTACCGAACTCCGCCTCGTCGAGGTCGGTGACCCTGGGTCCGCGCACCACGGCGCCGAAGGTGACGCCCTGGAGCGGTTCGAAGTCGAGAGCGCGTGCCATGCGTGGTCCTCCCTCGGATCGGCTATTCAACCTTGATGTTCGCGGTCTTGATCACCCTCGCCCACTTCTCGGTGGCCTCCGAGACGATCGTCGCGAATTCCTGCGGCGTGCCGCCCACCGGCGTGCCGCCCAGCTCGATGATCCGGCCCCTGATCCTGGGATCGGCGAGGGCAGCGTTGAGCTCCTTGTTGAGCAGGTCGATGATCGCGGCCGGGGTGCCCTTGGGCACGCTGATGCCAGCGAAGCCGCTGGCTTCGTAACCCGGCAGGACACTGCCCACGGTCGGCAAGTCGGGAAACACGTCCAATCGCGCGGCGGGCGTCACCGCGAGCGCGCGCAGCTTGCCGGCCTTGATGTGCTGGATCGCTTCCGATACCGGCGCGAAGATCAGCTGCACTTGGCCGGCGAGCAGGTCGACGACCGCGGGCGCGCCGCCGCGATACGGCACGTGGACCAGATTGACCCCGCTCATCATCTTGAACAGCTCGACCGTGATGTTCTGCGGCGTGCCGGCGCCGGCCGAGCCGTAGTTGATCTTGCCCGGGTTGGCCTTGGCGTAGGCGATCAGCTCGGGCAGCGTGTTGGCCGGCACCGACGGATGCACCACGACGACATAGGCCAGCCGCGCGAGGTAGATCACCGGCGCGAAGTCGCGGATGAAGTCGAAGCTGAGATTGGTGAACAGCGCGGGATTGATCGCGTGCGGCGTGACGACCTGCAGCAGCGTGTAGCCGTCCGCCGGCGCCTTGGCGACCACCTCGGTGCCGATGTTGCCGCTGGCGCCGGGCTTGTTCTCGACGATGAACTGCTGGCCCAGCCGCTGCGTCAGAAATTCGCTCATCAGACGCGCCATGATGTCGGTCGCCCCGCCGGCGGGAAAGCCGACGACGATGCGCGCCGTGCGCGACGGATAGGCCTGCGCCGACGCGACTCTCGATAGAGCCGGCACCGCGGCCGCGCCCGCGGCCAGGTGCACGAATGTGCGGCGGGGTAACTTCATGGCGCTTCCTCCACAGCCGGCGCCACATCGCGGACTTGCTGCCCGACTGGACGCGCTGCGGCGACAGTCTACACCCGTCGCATGAGATGGTGGAAGACGTCATCGCCCCCTCTCCCCGCGTGCGGGGAGAGGGAGGAAGAGCGTTATGCCGCTTGGCCGAGATCCTCGCCGGCGAGCGCGCGTTCGATCAGGCGCACGACGTTGTCGCGGCCGTAGAGCTTGATGAAGGCGCCCATGCGTGGGCCCTGCTCGGCGCCCAGCAGCACCTGGTAGAGCGTGCCGAACCAGTCGCGCAGCTTCTCCTTGGGGAAGTGGCGCTTGCCCGCCTCGTAGACCTCGTTCTGGATGTCCTCGGCGCTGGTGTCGTCGGTCAGGCGCTTCAGCGTGTCGCGCAGGTCGGCGAGCGCCGCGCGCTCCAGCTCGTTGGGCAGGCGGAACTTCTTGTTGGCCTTCACGAAGTCGACGTAGTAGCGCGCCGCGCGCGCGAGCAACGTGTCGAGATAGGGCGCGTTCTCCGGCGTGGCGCCCGGCACGTAGCGCCGCAGGTACTGCCAGAGCACGTCCTTGTCGTCGGTGTTGGCGACACCGGCGAGGTTCAGCAGCATGGCGAAGCTGACGCCGGCTGCGCGGTTGTCGGGCGCCTTGCCGTCGTGGATGTGCCAGGCGGGATTCTCCAGCGCCTTGGCCGGCTCCTCGCTCGGCAGCTTCTCGACCAGCGACAGATACTCGTCGACCGCGCGCGGGATGACGTCGAAGTACAGACGCTTCGCCCGACGCGGCTGCTGCTGCATGTAGAGCGCCAGCGATTCCGGCGGCGCGTAGGCCAGCCACTCCTCGACCGACAGGCCATTGCCCTTGGACTTGGAGATCTTCTTGCCCTCGTGGTCGAGGAAGAGCTCGTAGTTGAAGCCCTCCGGCGGCTTGCCGCCGAGGATGCGCACGATCTTGGCGCTGAGTTCGGCCGACGGGATCAAATCCTTGCCGTACATCTCGTAATCGACGCCCAGCGCGAACCAGCGGCCCGCCCAGTCGGCCTTCCACTGCAGCTTCACGTTGCCGCCGGTCACCGGCGTCTCGACCAGCGCGCCATCCTCGTCGCGATAGACGATGGTGCCGGCGGCCGCGTCGGTCTTCACGACAGGCGCCTGCAGCACGCGGCCGGTCTTGCGGCACACCGGCAGGAAGATCGAGTAGCTCTGCTGCCGCTCCTCGCCGAGTGTGGGCAGCATCACCGCCTGGATCTCGTCGTAGTGGTTCAGCATGGCGCGCAGCATCGGATCGAAGCGGCCGGACTTGTACCACTCGGTGCCCGACTGGAACTCGTATTCGAAGCCGAACGAATCGAGGAACGCCTTCAGCCGCGCGTTGTTGTGCGCGCCGAAGCTGTCATGCGTGCCGAAAGGATCGGGCACCGCGGTCAGCGGCTTGCCGAGATGGGCCGCCAGCATCTCGCGGTTGGGCACGTTGTCCGGCACCTTGCGGAAGCCGTCCATGTCGTCGGAGAAGGCGAACAGCTTGGTCGGAATATCCGACAGCCGCTTGAACGCGTTGCGCACCATGGTGGTGCGCGCCACCTCGCCGAAGGTGCCGATATGCGGCAGGCCCGAGGGGCCGTAGCCGGTCTCGAGCAGCACGTAGCCCTTGGCGGGGGTTTTCGACAGCTCGGGCCCACCCAGTCGCGCCACGATCTTGCGCGCCTCCTCGAAAGGCCACGCCCGCGCCTGTCCCGCCAGCTCCCGTTCGCTGCTCATAACGCCGCCGTCTATAGGATTTCGACCCGCCCACGTGCGGGTCGGGCAAACTAGGCGCCATGCGCCACAGCGTCAACGGCGGTCGCCGCCCTACTTCTTGCGGTGGATCGAGATCGTCTCGTCCTTGTCGACGGTCTCCGTCCGACCCTTCACACTGTCCGCCTTGGGCGTGCTCGCTGGGCCTTTCTGGGTCACGCCCTTGTTGCCGCCCGAGGCCGGGCCTTTGTTGTCGTCGCGCGCCAACACCGGCGCGGTCATCACTGCAAGGCCCAGCAGGACCGCTTTCAGGCCCAGACACGCTCGGGACGTCCACATGGCGAAGCCCTCCTCGGAAGCTTGGCTGCCGTCGCCAGTATACGCGACCGGCGCCGAGACCATCCCCTGTCGATCGGCCCGCCTGCGAGAAAAGTAACCGTCGCCATCCTGACGGCGCCCGGACCGAATATGCTACGCCTTGACCATGAGCACGACCGGTCCGGACCGCGCGACCTCGGTGGCGGGCGCGAGCCGCCGTCCGCCCGCGCTCGCGGTGACGGCGGGCGGCGCCTATTGGCTGTCGGCCGATGGCGAGATCGAGCGGCTGAGCCACGACGCCGCGGCGGCGCGTCTGGCGCTGGAGCGGCCGCTGGTCTGCCACGCGCCCGACGCCGGCGCGCGCCTGAGGTTGGCAGAGGTCGACGCCACCGACGTACTTGAGCTTTTCGCGTTCGTGCGGCCGGCGCGCTTCTGCCTGCCGACCATCCGCGGCCTCGCCGCGGCGCTCGACCTTGCGACGCCGGCGACGCCCGAGGACGACGTCGTCGCCCTGCCGCTGATCGCCGAGACGCTGCTCGACGAGCTGGCCGATGCGCGCCATCGCGAGCCCCCGGCGACCGCCGAGCTGGCACGGCGCATGGCGGCGGGCGGCTGGCCATGGGGCGCGGCGGTCTGCGCCGCGCTGGGCGTCGCCGTCGGCGACAGACCGCGCGGCTTCACCGGCCTCGATACCTGGAAGCACCTGCCGGCCTGGGAGGACGATCCGCCGGCGACACCGCCACGCAGCCTGCCGGTCGAGCCGCACGAGGCGCGCGCGCGTTTGGCCGACCTGGTCCATGCGGGCGCTGGCGCCACCGAGGTGCGACCAACGCAGAGCGACTACGCCTCGGCCGTGTCGCTCGCTTTCCTGCCGCGCGAACGCGAGAACGAACCGCGCGTCGTGCTGGCCGAGGCCGGCACCGGCACCGGCAAGACCCT
Source organism: Alphaproteobacteria bacterium (assembly GCA_016869975.1). Lineage (GTDB taxonomy): Bacteria > Pseudomonadota > Alphaproteobacteria > Reyranellales > Reyranellaceae > JAFAZJ01. The sequence goes on along the minus strand of VGCZ01000061.1, from coordinate 10,549 downwards.
GGGCTATGTCGCGCCGGCCTCGCTGTGGGCGGAGCGCAACGGCGCGCCGGTGTGGATCGCGACCTTCACGCGCAATCTGCAGCGCCAGATCGACGGCGAGCTCGACCGCCTGCATCCCGACGACGCCGCCAAGCGCGCGCGTGTCGTCGTGCGCAAGGGACGGGAGAACTATCTCTGCCTGCTGAACTACGAGGAGGCGGTGCAACGCACGCGCGGAACGCCACAGAACGCCGTCGGGCTCGGCCTGCTGGCGCGCTGGACGATGGCGACACGCGACGGCGACATGGTGGGCGGCGACCTGCCGGCCTGGCTCGGCGACCTGATCGGCCGCGCGCGGCTGTCGCGCCTGGCCGACCGGCGCGGCGAATGCGTCTATGCCGGCTGCGATCATTATCGGCGCTGCTTCGTTGAACGCACCATCCGCCGCGCGCGCCACGCCGACATCGTCATCGCCAACCACGCGCTGGTCATGATGCAGGCCGCCACCGGCGGGCTCGACGACAACACGCGACCGACGCGTTACGTCTTCGACGAGGGCCATCACCTGTTCGACGCGGCCGACTCGGCCTTCGCCGCCCATCTCACCGGCGTCGAGGGCTCCGACCTGCGGCGCTGGCTGCTGGGCGCCGAGGGGCGCGGCGGTCGCGCGCGCGGGCTGCAGCGGCGCGTCAACGAGCTGGCGGAAAGCGATCCCGCCACCTCACATGCGCTGCGCGCGCTGCTCGACGCGGCGCAGGCTCTGCCTTCGGCGGGTTGGCAGACCCGGCTGGCCGACGGCACGACGCAGGGCGATATCGAGGATTTCCTGGCGCTGGTGCGCCAGCAGGTGCTGGCGCGCGCGCCCAAGGACGACAATCCCTATCGCATCGAGTGCGACGTGCGGCCGGTGGCGACCGATCTGGTCGCGGCGGCGCGCGCCTGCGGCGAGGCGATCGAGGCCATGCTCAAGCCGGCGCTGGCGCTGATCGCCGCGCTGGCGCGCCAGCTCGACGAGGGCGCCGAGACGCTCGACACCTCGCAGCGCAACCGCATCGAGGGCATCACGCGCTCACTGCGCAATCGCTGCCAGTACGTGCTCGCGGCCTGGATCGGCATGCTCAAGAGCGTCGAGAGCGAGCCGCAGGAGGCCTTCGTCGACTGGTTCGCCATCGAGCGCATCGAGGGGCGCGAATACGACGTCGGCATGTACCGCCACTATGTCGATCCGACGCAGCCTTTCGCCGAGGCGGTGGTCAAGCCGGCGCATGGCGTGGTCATCACGTCGGCGACCTTGCGCGACTGGACCGGCGCCAACGATCCGCCACCCACGCCGACGATCGCCTCGGGCGCGCTGGAGGCGGCCGACTGGGACGCCGCAGAGGCACGCACCGGCGCGCGCCATCTCGCGGCGCCGGCGATCCGCGCCGCCGTCGCCTCGCCCTTCGACTACGCCGCCAACACGCGCGTATTGATCGTGCGCGACGTCGCGCGCGATTCGGTAGAGCAGGTCGCGGCGGCCTATCGCGCGCTGTTCCTCGCCGCCGATGGCGGCGGGCTCGGCCTGTTCACCGCGATCGGCCGGCTGCGCGCCGTGCATCGCCAGATCGCAGCGCCGCTCGAGGAGGCCGGCATCCCGCTCTACGCCCAGCATGTCGGCGGCATGGACGCCGCCACCCTGGTCGACATCTTCCGCGCCGAGGAGCGCTCCTGCCTGCTGGGCACGGATGCGGTGCGCGACGGCGTCGACGTGCCCGGCCGCTCGCTCAGGCTGATCGTGTTCGATCGCGTGCCGTGGCCGCGGCCAGATATTTTGCATCGCGCGCGCAAGGACGCCCATCGCGCGGCGGGGCATGGCGCCAACGCCTACGACGACATGCTGACACGCTTCCGGCTGAAGCAGGCTTTCGGCCGGCTGGTGCGCCGCGCCGACGATCGGGGTGTGTTCGTGATGCTCGACAACCGCCTGGCGTCACGCCTGCTGGCGGCGTTTCCCGCGGGCGTATCGATCAGCCGCGTCGGGCTGGCCGACGCGATCAAGGAGACCCGCGATTTCCTGAAAATGTCGCCCTAGTTGGGCATCTTCTTGGAGATCTCGCCGAAGGCTTTGTAGACCTCGTTGAAGTCCGTGTACTTGTGCGCCTCCTGCAGCGCCGGCGGCAGCGGGCCCACGTACTTGGCGTACATGACGGGGCCGTACTTCACGGCCGCGAAGGTGCAACCGAGGACGGCGGCCTTAACGAGCAGGCCCTTGAGGAAGCCAAATATCACGATTGTCTCTCCTCTCGAGTACGCCAGCGGCGCGGCCGCCTCTAGAATCACTTCAATAATATCCCCTAAATATACATATTTATTGCTATTTATCAAACAGAAATGCGGGCCGACGCGAATCGGCCCGCATTTCGGCAACCGGCCTCAGGGCTTCTTCAGCAGGTCGCGGATCTCGGTCAGCAGCTTCACGTCGGCCGGCACTTCCGGCGGCGGAGGCGGCGGGGGCGGCGCAGCTTCAGCTGCCGCCCTGGCCTTCATGCGGTTGATGCCCTTCACGATGAGGAAGAGGATCCAGGCGATGATCAGAAAGTTGATCGCCACGGTGATGAAGGCGCCATAGCCCAAGGTCGCACCGGCTTTCTGCGCCGCCTCGTAGGTCGTCGCCTTTGACGCCGCCTCGGTGAGGCCGAAGAAGTAGTTGTCGAAGTTGAGACCGCCCAGAAGGCGGCCGATGATCGGCATGAAGACGTCTTTGACGAGCGACTCGACGATCTTGCCGAACGCCGCACCGATGATCACGCCGATGGCAAGATCTACGACATTGCCCTTGATCGCGAATTCGCGAAACTCTTTGAGCATCCTCATCCTCCCTCTTCTGCGCAGGTCGCGCCGGCGCCATCCTTCGCCGCTCGGGCGAAAATCGAACAGGTCAAATATCTGACATCTTCCCGGGCACGGCGTAGATTGGTCGTTAGAAGCCGACGCGCAGCCACACCAGCATGGCCGAGACGGTGAACACGGAGAACGTCGTCGACAGCAGGATGGTGGCCGAGGTCTCCTCGACGAAAATGTCGTACTGCTTGGCGAGCACGAAGGCGTTCGAGGCCGTGGGCAGCGCGGCCATCAAGAGCGCGGCCTGGGCCCACACGGAATCCAGCGGCAGGAACCACGGCACGATCGCCAGCGCCAGCAGCGGTTGCAGCAGCACCTTGGCGATGGTCACGAGACCGACCTCGCGCAGATTGGCGCGGATCGCGGTGTCGGACAGGAACAGGCCGATGGCGAATAGCGCGCAGGGCGCGGCCGCCGCGCCGATCAGGTCGAGGAAGCGCTGCAGCGGCACCGGCGGCTTGACGCCCAGCGCCGAGACGACGCCGCCCAGGACGATCGCGATCAGCACCGGGCTGCGCGCTACCGCCGACAGCACGCGCCACGCGGTGCGCCAGACTCCCCGACCGCCCTGCAGGTCGGTCTCGACCAGCACCATCGCGAAGGTCAACAGGAAGGCGCCCAGGCAGGTCACCGCGGCGGCGGGCACGGCGCCCTGTGGACCCAGCGCATAGAGGCAGAGCGGGATGCCGACATAGCCGACATTGCCGTAGGCAGCGCTGAGCCCGTGCAGGCTCATATGCGCCAGCCTGGCGCGCGAGGCGAGGCGGGCCAGCAACATGCCGAGGGCGAAGACGATGACGATCACCAGGCCGAAGGCGGCGATGAACGGCAGGTTCAGCACCTCGGAGAGCCGCACATTGGCGATGGCGCTGAACAGCAGCGCCGGCAGCGCGAACCAGGTGACAAAGACGTTGAGCGCGCCCGAGCCGTCGCGGCCCAGCAGCCGGGCGCGGCCGGCGACGAAGCCGGTGGCGATCAGCGCGAAGAGCGGGAAGGCGACGGAAAAGACAACGGTCACGGCGTCGACGTATAGCGACGACGGCAGGCCTCGTCATGTCTGGCGCGACACCATGACCAGACATGAGGATATTGACGCATCCTTCTGATTTACAATATATTTCCGACACCCTCGTCAACGGCGACCAAACTGTCGGCGCCGTTCAAGAACCAACGGAGATCACCATGCGCCGCATCACCCTCGCGCTCGTGCTGGCGCTGGCCGCCGGCTCCTTCGCGACTGCCACCATCGCCGCGCCGACCGCGCCGCCTACGACAGGGCCGACGACGAAGCCGGCGCCGAAGCCGACCGCCCAGCAGCGTGCGCTGCGCGCCTGCGCCAAGATCAAGGACGAGCAGGCCAAGGCCGCATGCCAGCGCCGCGCGCAGGCGAAGCCGCCGCGCAAGGCCGCCAAGCGCCCGCCGCCGGCCGCGACGCCCCCCGCCGACAGCCAGAACTGAGCGCATTGCACGTCGGGCCACGGCGCATCACGATGCGCCGATGGACCCGCTGATCACCACCGCTGACCTCGCACGCCGGCTCGGCGAGCCCGCGCTGCGCATCTTCGACTGCACGACCTTCCTGCATCCCGAGCCCGGCGGGCGCATGCGCGTCGAGACCGGCCGCGCCGCCTATGGCGAGAAGGGCCACATTCCCGGCGCGGCGCTGATCGAGCTGCAACAGGATCTGTCCGATCCCGCGAGCACGCTGCGCTTCACCATGCCCGATGCGCCGGCGCTGGCGCGCATGGCCGGCGCCAAGGGCATCGGCGACAACAGCGAAGTCGTCCTCTACTGCAACGGCACGCAGTGGTGGGCGACGCGCGTGTGGTGGATGCTGCGCGCCATCGGCTTCGATCGCGCGCGCATCCTCGACGGCGGCTTCAAGAAGTGGACCGCCGAAGGTCGGCCGGTCGAGCACAAAACCAACACCTACGCACCCGCGACACTAACAGCGAAGCCACGCGCTGGCCTGCTGGTCGGCAAGGACGAGGTGCTGGCCGCGCTCGCTGACAGCAGCGCCATCGTGGTGAACTGCCTGACCGAAGAACAGCACCGAGGCACCGGCGGCGCGAACTACGGCCGGCCGGGCCACATCACCGGCAGCGTCAGCCTGCCGGCCGCCTCGCTATTCGCGGACGACGGCACGTTCAAGAACACCGACACGCTGCGCGCGATGTTCACCGATCGCGGCATCAAGGGCGGCAAGCGTGTCGTGGCGTATTGCGGGGGCGGCATCGCCGCGACCGGCGACGCCTTCGCGCTGGTGGCGCTGCTGGGCCACGACGACGTTGCGGTGTACGACGCATCCCTGCAGGAATGGGCGACCGATCCCAGCCTGCCGATGAGCGTGGGTTGAGAGGAAAGACCATGGCCGCCTATCTGATCGTCGAGATCGAGACCACGGACGCCGACTTGATGGCGGAGTATCGCAAGCACACGCCCGGACTCATCGCCAAGTTCGGCGGCAAGTTCATCGTGCGCGGCGGCGAGACCGAGACGCTCGAGGGCGGCTGGTCGCCGCCGCGCATGGTGGTGATCGAGTTCCCCGACATCGCGGCGGCGCGGCGCTTCTATCGCTCGGAGGAGTACAAGCCAGTGCTGGCGATGCGGCTGAAGGCCGGCAACAACCGCGCCGTGCTGGCCGACGGCGTGCCGCCGGCCTGACATGACCCGAGCGGACGGCGACGGGGCGAATCAAGCGGTCGCCGATCTCTACAACGCGCTGATGACCGGCGTGGTGCTGACCCTGGTCACGCGCCGCGGCGAAGAGGTCGCGCGCGAGTTCGTCTTCCGCCATTTCCGCCGCCAGCATCTCGAGAAGTTCAAGCCCGGCCTGATCAAGCTCGGCCTCGACAAGCTGCCGCATGCCGTCGCTTGCGCGCAGTACCACTACCTGTCGAACGCCGTGGGCGGCGTGAAGACCGAGTACGTCCGGGAGTCCGACCGCAAGGCCTGGGTGCGCTATCCGCCGCCGCGCTGGATCTGGCGCGGCACCGCGGTCTGCGCCGTGCCGCACGCGGTCAACGCCGCGATGCTGCACGGCTGGCATGGCCACAACGGCGTGTCGCTGGGCAATCCGCGTCTGGGCTTCGTCTGCACCGGCATGATCACGACAGGGGCGCCGGGCCTCGAAGGCTACTACCTCGAATACGACCGCGACATCACCGAGCGCGAACGCGTGCGCTTCGTCGAGGGCGAGACCATGCCGCGCTTCGACGTCGCGCAAGCGCCGACACTCGACGTCGCCAGCTGGCCGGCCGAGCGCCTGCACAAGGTCTATCGTTCCTACGCCATGGAGTACGTGCGCAGTCTGTTGCCGACCTTGCTCGAGCTGATCGGCGCCGAGGGCGTACGCGAAGAAGTCGGTCGCGCCGCGCGGCTCGTCGGCATGCAGTATTTCGACGAATGCGCCCGGCTTCTCGGCGGCGCGGCCGATAGCTTCGCCGCCTTCCTCGCCGCAATGCAGGCGGCACAGGGCGAGGACGTCACCCTCGACGGCGGGAGTGTTACTCAGCGTGGCTGGAAGCTGATGCGCGGTGTTGCGCTGGGGGATGACGATCGGGCGTTGGCCGCCTTCGACGCCTGGAACGAGTTATGGCGGGGCGCGCTCGCGGCCAGCGATCGGTTCCAGGCGCTGGAGACGCGCCGCGCGCGCGGCGGCGATGGCGACTGGACTATCGAGTGGCGCGTGCGAACCAGCGCTCGATGACCCGGCGATAGCCCTCGTGCAGCTTGAGCCCGTCGAGCTCGTCGGGCGCGAAGAGGCGCAACTCGCGGTGCTCCGAGCCGAGCGCCATGCGCGAAACGTCGACCACCCGGCAGCCATAGGCCAGGATGCGCACGAAGCGGCCCGGCAGGACCTCGTAGGGCCAGTCGTCAAGCTGGTCCTCGGCGGCGACCTCGACATTGGCCTCCTCGCGCGCCTCGCGCACGACGGCGGCCTCGTGGCTCTCGCCGGAATCCGGACGACCACCCGGCAGATCCCATTCATCGCGATCGTTGCGCAGCAACAGGACGCGACCATCGATCACGACGACGCCTTTGACCGATACGGGAATTGTCAAGACAGAGTACCTCCGCGCTGGAGTGACGAACCCACCCCGTCATCCCGAGCGCAGCGAGGGATCTAGGCCGACCCTGGATCCCTCGCTGCGCTCGGGACGACAGATGCGTCTGACTTGCCGCTCAATGCGCCGGCGCCATCGTACACAAAGACAAAGGGCCGGGGATCGCTCCCCGGCCCTTCCGTATCCGATCCGGATGGATCGACGACGGACTTAGAAGTCCATGTCGCCGCCCATGCCACCCATGCCGCCGCCACCCGGCATCGGCGGGCCCTTCTTCTCGGGCCGCTCGGCGATCATCGCCTCGGTGGTGATCAGCAGGCCGGCGACCGAAGCCGCGTCCTGCAGCGCCGTGCGCACGACCTTGGTCGGGTCGATGATGCCGGCCTTGATCATGTTGACGTACTCGCCCTTCTGCGCGTCGAAGCCGAAGTTGCTGTCCTTCGACTCGAGCAGCTTGCCGACGACCACGGAGCCATCCTCGCCGGCGTTGTCGACGATCTGCCGCACCGGCGCCTGCAGGGCGCGGCGGATGATGTCGACGCCCGCCTTCTGGTCGGCGTTCGCGGTGCGCAGCTTCTCGAGCGAGCGGGTGGCGTAGAGCAGGGCCGAGCCGCCGCCGGCGACGACACCCTCTTCCACCGCGGCGCGGGTCGCATGCATCGCGTCATCAACGCGATCCTTGCGCTCCTTGACCTCGATCTCGGTCGAGCCGCCGACCTTGATGACGGCGACGCCGCCGGCCAGCTTGGCGAGACGCTCCTGGAGCTTCTCCTTGTCGTAGTCCGAGGTGGTCTCCTCGATCTGCGCCTTGATCTGGGCGATGCGGCCCTCGATGTCCTTCTTCTTGCCGGCGCCGTCGACGATCGTGGTGTTCTCCTTCTGGATCAGCACCCGCTTCGCCTTGCCCAGCATGTCGAGCGTGACGTTCTCCAGCTTGATGCCGAGATCGTCGCTGATCAGCTGGCCGCCCGTGAGGATCGCCATGTCCTCGAGCATCGCCTTGCGGCGATCACCGAAGCCCGGCGCCTTCACGGCCGAGACCTTCAGGCCGCCGCGCAGCTTGTTGACGACCAGCGTGGCCAGCGCCTCGCCCTCGACGTCCTCGGCGACGATCAGCAGCGGCTTGCCCGACTGCACGACCGCCTCGAGCACCGGCAGCATCGCCTGCAGGCCCGAGAGCTTCTTCTCGAACAGCAGCAGGAACGGCGACTCGAGCTCGCAGGTCATCTTGTCGGCGTTGGTGATGAAGTACGGCGACAGGTAGCCGCGATCGAACTGCATGCCCTCGACGACGTCGAGCTCGGTGTCGAGGCTCTTGGCCTCTTCCACCGTGATCACGCCCTCGTTGCCGACCTTCTTCATCGCCTCGGCGATCATCTTGCCGATCGACTCCTCGCCATTGGCCGAGATCGTGCCGACCTGCGCCACCTCGTCGGAGGTGGTGATCTTCTTGGCGCGGCCCTTGATGTCCTCGACCGCCGCCTCGACCGCCAGGTCGATGCCGCGCTTCAGGTCCATCGGGTTCATGCCGGCGGCGACCAGCTTGGCGCCTTCGCGCACGATCGCCTGGGCCAGCACGGTCGCCGTCGTCGTGCCGTCGCCGGCCACGTCGTTGGTCTTCGAGGCCACTTCGCGCACCATCTGGGCGCCCATGTTCTCGAACTTGTCGGCGAGCTCGATCTCCTTGGCGACCGTCACACCGTCCTTGGTGATGCGCGGCGCGCCGAAGCTCTTGTCGAGCACGACGTTGCGGCCCTTCGGACCCAGCGTCACCTTCACCGCGTTGGCGAGAACGTCGACGCCGCGCAGCATGCGATCGCGCGCGTCACCCGAAAAACGTACGTCTTTGGCAGCCATTGTTCCCTCGTGGAATTCGGTTCAACAAAAAAAAGACCGCGCGCGATGGCGCGACGGTCTCAGGCGGCTTTCTTGGCGGCTTTGGCGGGCGCCTCGAGGATGCCCATGATGTCGCTCTCCTTCATGATCAGGAGATCGACGCCGTCGAGCTTCACCTCGGTGCCCGACCACTTGCCGAACAGGATGCGGTCGCCGACCTTGACGTCGAGCGGCACCAGCGTGCCCTTCTCGTCGCGCGCGCCCGGACCGACGGCGACGATCTCGCCTTCCATCGGCTTCTCCTTGGCGGTGTCGGGGATGATGATGCCGCCCTTGGTCTTCTCTTCTTCCGCGACGCGCTTCACCACGACGCGGTCATGCAGCGGACGAAAGCTCATGAACTCCCTCCTCCTTGGGTCAAAATGAGGCCCCTCTCCGGGCCGGGAAATAAGATTGCTGTTAGCACTCCCGAATCATGAGTGCCAATCGCGCGCGGGATGTAGGGGTTTGCCTCGATTTAGTCAAGGATCAGCAGCAATCCCGCCGCGTGGCTGCTAATGCTTTGATTTATTTAATGAAATCCATTGCGTTGGCACGCGTCTCGCGAGACCATCGATGTCCCTCGACGTTTGAAACCACCCAAAAAAGGGGTTCAGGATGTCTGGCGCCCTGGAGAAGCAGCTTCGCGACTATCGGCTGACGACGGCGGAAATCCTCTATTTTCTGCCTGACCATCAGAACCTGCTGCAGACCTTCATCTGGCAGGATCTCGATGTCGCGCCGAAATATCCCGTTCTGACGAAGTTCCTGACCTTCTGGCAGACGAACCTCGACGGCAAGCTGCATCGCGTGCGAGTCGCCAGCGCCGGCCTGATCCAGCCGGCCGAGTTCCGTTTCGCCCAGATGCTGGCGACGGTGCACTGACGCGCGGCAAGGCGGCGGTTCAGCGGTTGAGCTGCCAGACCTGCATGCTCAGTACCGCCAGGAAGCCGACCCAGGCGAGATAGGGCGCGAGCAGCCAGGCGGCGAGCCTGGAGTGCCGACGGAAGGCGCTGATGGTGGCGCCGATGGCGACGATCAACACCAGCATCAGGACCACGGCCAGATCGATACGATGGGCGCTGAAGAACAGCGGCATCCACATCGCGTTGAGCGTGAGCTGGGTCCACCACAGCAGCTGGGCCGAGCCGGTGCGGTGCCAAGGCGCGCTGCGCCAGACCAGCCAGACCGACATCGCCATGGCGACGTACATCGCCATCCAGATTGATGGGAGGATCCAGCCAGGCGGCATGGCGACCGGCTTGTTCAGGCTGTTCCACCAGGTCGGATCGTGCGCTGGCGAATAGAACGCGCCGATCCCGCACACCAGGGTCACCGCGACCAGAAACCCGAGAAACATCGCCACACGCCGCACGGCAGTGGGCGGCAAATAGCGCTCAACGTCGTCGGAGAGGAGGCGCACCGTCGGGCTTTCTGGAAAACTACTTCAAGATTTTCTTTTAACCTACTCTACCATCGATAATTTGTCATCCTCGATGTCAAGACGCGTCGGCGTACTCCCGGCGCGTGCGGGCGATCAGGCCGGCGACGGCGGGGATATCGGCAACGCCCGACACCGAATGGCCAGCGCTCCAGATGTCCTTCCATCGCCGGGCACCCCGCTCGCGCGCCTCGCTGTTGATGTCCTTGGCGACATCGATGCCGCCGCGCGCCGGCAGGTTGTCGGGATCGGCGCCGGCGGCGACGATCGAGGGCCTGAGCATGTTGGTCTCGAGCCCGGTGAAGGC
>VGCZ01000060.1 GCA_016869975.1 Alphaproteobacteria bacterium | reverse complement strand
GGCCCGCGCACGCGGCTGATGATCACCAACTGGCGGAAGAGCCGCAATGAGCCGGCCACCGGCTTCCTCACCGCGACGCAGGCCGCGCTGCTGTCGCAGGAGGGCCAGAGCGCGCAGGCGAAGCTCGAGGACGAGAAGCGCAAGGCCGACGCCGAGCGGCAGAAGGCGGCGGCGCCACAGCCCTCGTCCTCGCCACCAGCGACGGCCGCCGCTCCGGACTCGCCGAGCTTCGATGGCGCCTGGGCGAGCCAGCTCTCGTGCGACGCCTCGAAGAGCGCGGCGGCATACCTCATTCATTTCACGCTGAACATTCGCAACGGCGAGATCACGGGTAACTACGTCAGCCCTGCCGGGTCGCAGATGACGTTCAAGGGCAGAATCGAGCCAAGCGGTTCGGCCATGATCGCGGTCGACGGCGCGACTGGAGATCCAAAGTACGCCCTGGGCAACGCGGCGGCTGGGTCACGCATCTCCTTCCAGTTGGCCACCCGGTTTTCCGGGCGCAACGCCTCAGGTACGCGCGTCGCCGGCCGGCCGTGCGTTATCTCGATGACCAAGCTCTGAAGCTCCGGGCTGAGCGGGCCATCGCCTGCGCCAGAGGATGATGACGGCGCGCGAGCGCGACTCTCAGCCGTTGCGCAGCGCGTAGCGCAGCCACACCGCGCCGCCGTCGAGCACCTCGCAACTCGACAGCGTCATCGAGTTCAGCGGCGCCGGCATGAAGGCCTCGCCCGCCGGCTGATCGAAGCTCGCCGACACGCCCTTGCCGCCATCGACCACCGGCTGGATCGCGATGCTGATCTCGTCGACCAGGCCGGCGCGCAGGAAGCCGCCATTGGCCGTGCCGCCGCCTTCGAGCAGCAGGCGCTTGATGCCGAGCTCGCGGTTCAGCGTCTCCAGCGCCAGCGCCAGATCGAGCGTCTCCTTGCCGGCGAAGATGTAGGAATGGCCCTCGCCGCGCAGGCCGGCGAGGTGCGCGTCGCTCACGTGCTCGCTCAGCACGACGACGATGGGATCGCCGCCGATATCGGCGCGGCCCCAGACGAGCGTGCCGTGCGTGTCGAGCACGACGCCATAGGCAGCCGCACCACGCCGGGCGATGAAATGCGCGCGCGCGATCGGCGGGCCGCTATAGGCCGGATAGGTCTCGTCCTTGCGCCGCGAGAACTCGTAGCCGGTGACGCGGCCGACCAGCCAGGCATCGCAGCCGATCTTGTCGTGCAGGCGCTCGAACAGCCCGGCGTCGGCGCCCTCCGGCCGCCAGCGGCTGCGCCGCGTGCGGCCATCGACACTCGTCACCATGTGGCAGATCACGTGGGGTTTCATGGGCAGGAGGATGCCGCGATTCGCCCACGCATTCCACCACGCTCGGCACGCGCGCCCCTCCCTTCCCCCGCTGGCGGGGGAAAGGCAAGGCCCGACACCGTGCCGAAGCCTTCCCCGGCACGATCGGCGGGGGTAGCCTGCGAGCAAATCTGGAGGAACCCGCATGTCCGATCTGCCCAAGCGCGTGATCATCGAGGAGGAAGGCCCACGCGAGGGCTTCCAGTCGGAGCCCGCCGGCATATCAGTGGCCAACAAGGTGCGCCTGATCGAGGCGCTGGCCGAGACCGGGCTCTCGCGCATCGCCTGTGTGTCCTACGTGAACCCCCGGCGCGTGCCGCAGATGGCCGATGCCGAGGAAGTGGCCGCCGGCATCCGCCGCAAGCCGGGTGTCGGCTACAGCGCGCTGTATCTCAACCAGCAGGGACTCGAACGCGCGCTGAAGGGACCGCTCGACGTCCACGGCTCGTTACGCACCAACGCCTCGGAAACCTTCTCGCGCAAGAACATCGGCAAGTCGCTCGAAGACGCCTTCGTCGAGCAGCGCGGCTGGATGCCGATCTTCAAGGCGCACGACATCCCGGTCGAATGGGGCGTTGTGCTGGGCGCCTTCGGCTGCAACTACGAGGGCGACATCGCGCCCGAGGTCGTGGTCACCCGCGTGCGCCAGATCCTCGACGAGGCCGCCCTGCTGGGCGTCACCATCAAGGGCATCAAGCTGACCGACGCCATGGGCTGGGCGACGCCGTTGCGCGTCGAGCGCGCTATTGGCGCGATCCGCGAGCGTTGGCCCGATCTTGAGGTCGCGCTGCACCTGCACGACACGCGCGGGGTGGGCATGGCGGTGGCCTATGCCGGGTTGCGCATGGGCGTGACGACGATGGACGCCTCGATCGCCGGACTCGGTGGTTGCCCGTTCGCCGCCACCGAGGGCGCGGTCGGCAATATCTGCACCGAGGACCTCGCCTTCATGTGCGCGGAGATGGGCATCGAGACCGGGCTCGACCTCGACGCGCTGATCGAGGCGGCGCAGGTCGCCGAGTCGGTGGTCGGCCGCAAGCTGCCCGGCCACGTCAAGAACGGCGGCTCGCTCGAGGCGATCCGCAGACGCAACGCGTCTTAGCTCCCTCTCCCCGCTTGCGGGGAGAGGGAACCTGAAGGAGGAACCCCGCCATGCCCGACGCCACGCAGCCCGCGCCGACGCCGATCAACGGCCCGCTTGCCTCGCGCTATGTCGATGTCGCCAACGTCGCCTGGGAGAAGACGCGCTTCGAGGGCGTCGAGTGGAAGATCCTGATGGAGGACAAGGAGCGCGGCCTGCTGACCGCGCTGATGCGCTGGGCGCCCGGCGCGCGCCTGCCGCTGCACGAGCATGTCGAGATCGAGCAGACCTTCGTACTCGACGGCAGCTTCGAGGACCACCAGGGCGTCTGCACGGCGGGCAACTACGTCTGGCGCCCCCAGGGCAGCCGGCACGAGGCGTGGACGCGCACCGGTGCGACGATGCTGGCGGTGTTTCTCAGCCCCAACCGGTTCTTCGACCAGGGCTGAGTGCCACTTACCGGGGCCCATGAGCACCCGAGGTTTGCACGTCGGCAGCGCGCAATCGCGAGCGGCCTCACATCAGGCTCCGCAACCCGCCGAGAAAATTGAGCTCCTCTTCCGGGGTGAGAGGAAAGGCACCGCGCGGCTTGTTCGTCCGCGGCGGCAGTGTGGCTTGATGCGAAGCTCGGTGCCGCGACCACCGCCTACGCCCGCTACGACGGCCAGCTCGGCGGCGGCGCCCACACCCACGCCGCCTCCCTCGGCCCGCGCCACGCCTGGTAGCCGTTCGGTCGCGCAAGGACTGGGATCTACCTTCCCCCGGAGGGGGAAGGTGGCGCGGAGCGCCGGATGGGGGATGTTCCCACACACGCGGTGTCCGTCTTCGACATCCCCCATCCGCCCTTCAGGTACCTTCCCCCTCCGGGGGAAGGTGAGACATAAGCTCTGGAGGCGAGGGGGAGTCGCGTGCGTCACTTGATGCAGCCCCTCACCCCGACCACCGCCGCGAGGGATCGGATCATGGGTATCAGGACGGGACGGCAGTACATCGAGTCGCTGCGCGATGGTCGGCGGTTGTTCATCGATGGCAAGGCGGTTGGCGATGTCACCGCCTATGCGCCGTTGCGCGGCGTGATCGACACCATCGCGGGATTGCATGACGAGCAGTTCGATCCGGCGCTAAGGGACAGGCTGACCTTTGTCTCGCCGAGCTCGGGCGAGTTGGTGAGCAAGACCTATCTCGAAGCCAAGACGCGGCCCGAGATGGAGTCGCTGGCCGCCTGCTTCCATCTGCGCGCGTCCAGGACCTTCGGCCTGATGGGACGGCTGACCGATTTCATGTCGGGCTGGATGGTCGACCAGGCGGTGGCGCTCGACATGCTGGGCAAGACCCTGGCGGCCGAGCGCACGCGCGGCCTGATGGAGCTCTGCCGCGAGAACGACCTGCAGATCACCCACGCGCTGATCGATCCGCAATCCGACCGCTCGACGATCGACGCGCCGGCGCAGGCCGTGCACCTGGTCGAGCGCAGGGACGACGGCATCGTGGTCAGCGGCTGCCGCATGCTGTCCACCCTCGCGCCAGTGTCCAACGAGTGCTACGTCGGCCCGTATTATCCGCGCAAGCCGGGCGAAGAGAAGTTCGCGCTGAACTTCCTGGTGGCGATGAACACGCCGGGCCTGTCGATCCTCTGCCGCGAGAGCTTCCATCGTGGAGAGAGCCGCTTCGACCGCCCGCTCAGCGCGCGCTTCGACGAGGGCGACGCCATCCTGATGTTCGATCGGGTCTTCGTGCCCAACGCGCGCGTCATGGTCGACGGCGACATCGAGGCGTACAACGGCATCCTCGGCGCGCGCGTCGGCTACACCTCGCTGCAGGCCTGCACGCGCTCGACGGTGAAGCTGCGCTTCCTCGCGGGCATCGCGCTGGCGATCGCGCGCGCCAATGGCCGCGACAAGACGCAGCGCTTCCAGGCGGCGATCGGCGAGCTGATCGCGTTGGTCAGCGTCGCCGAGGGCATCCGCTCCGGTGCGATCAACGACGCGCTGCGCCGCGTCGAGGCCTACGCGGCGGGCAAGACGGCGCCCGAAGGCGACGGGCTGGGCGAGGCCAGGGCGATCGGCAGTCCGGCCAACGCGGCGGTGAATTTCTTCTTCCCCTACGCCAACACCAAGGCCGCCGACGTGCTGCGCATCGCCGCCGGCTCGGGTGTGCTGGCGATGAACGAGGCCGACTACGCCAGGCCGGAGATCGGCCGCTTGATGGATGACTGGCTGATCGGTCCCAACACCACGGCCAAGCGCCGGCTCGAGCTGATGAAGCTCGCCTGGGACATGACCGGCACCGAGTTCGGCTCGCGCTCCGGGCTGTACGAGCGGCTCTACTCCGGCGATCCCGAGATCAACGCGCAACGCTGGTTCAGGCATCCCATCGCGCGCGACTGCGAGGCGCTGGTCGAGGGGTTGTTGGCGTAGTCCTTTCCTCCCTCTCCCCGCAAGCGGGGAGAGGGAGTGAAGAGCGAATTGTCCCGCCGCCAGTGATCCATCGCCGGGGTCAGGCGCTGACGCGCGAGTCGATCGAACAGGCCCGTCTGTCGTCCCTCGCACCGCTCGGGATGACAGGGTCCTTCCAGCTTTCCGTGCGGCGATCTAGAGTCGCGGCGCGCTGTCGATTTGGAGTAGCCCATGCTCGCCCGCCACGCCGCCTTCGGACAGGAGGAGCTGACATGACGCGCTCGCGCATCATTCCGCACGCGACCGTGGCCATCGGGGTGTTGTGGAGCATCGCCGCACAGGCAGCGGACATTCCCACGCGACGCGCCGGGATCTGGGAAACAACGACGACGAGCGCGGTAACAACGAAGGACCGCACTGTGGGCGCGAACTCGGTCGTCAAGCAATGCATCGACGACAAGACCGATTCTCTGGCGCGGAACGCCATCAGGCCATGCGAACAGGGGCGTTCGGCCAAGACCGCCCAGGGTTATGAGGTTGTGGCGTCGTCATGCGGCCAGTTCAACTCGACCCTGAAGGCCTGGATCAGCGGTGATTTCAGTTCGAAGGTGACCGTGCAGGTTACGTCGGTCGAGGTGCTTGCGCCGCAGCAGACGCGAACGGTGAACACGACGATCGAGTCCAGATACATCGGTCCGTGCACCGCCGATCAGCGCCCGGGCGATATCATCAAGCCGGACGGCACGGTCATCAGGACACCGGGAACCAAGTAAGAGGCTGGCGCCGCTGCGCCCGACAGCTCCGTGGTCGAATCTGGAGGGAGCAGTCATCGTGACGCGTCGCGATGAGGACGCGCCCTCGTCCGCGCTGCTCTGCCTGTCCGCTTGGTCGCGACCGAAGGTCGTCGCCTGAGGAGAGAGAGGAGCGTCGTAGGTGATCGCCCCGGCGGCGATGATCCATTGCCCGGTCCGCGACGTTTAAGAGAAGCCGCCTCGAAGGAGCGCTCAGCGTGCCGATCACCGCCCTCTACGCCAGCCTGATGGTGCCGCTTTTCCTCGTACTGGCCGCCCGGGTCATCCGCGCCCGGCGCGGCGCGCGGATCGCGGTGGGCGATGGCGGCAATCGCATGCTGATCCGACGCATGCGCGTGCATGCGAACTTCGCCGAGTATGTGCCGCTCAGCTTGCTGCTGCTCGGGCTGGCGGAGAGCCTGGGGACCAACGCCTGGCTGTTGCACGGGCTCGGCATCGCCCTTCTGGGCGCCCGGCTCTCGCACGCCTTTGGCATGTCCCAGGTCGAGGAGAATTTCAGCTTCCGCGTCGCGGGCGTCGTCACCACGTTCGGCGTGCTGGGGATCGCCGCCCTCGCCTGCTTCTACGGCGCTTTGGCCGGGGTCTTCGGCTGATGCGCGCCGCGTCCGCCATGTCCCGGCTCCGGCGCGTCGGCGCGGTGGCGCTGCTGGCATTCCTGGCTGGCTGCACCGCCAGGCCCGAGGGCGTCGAGCCGGTGCGCCCCTTCGACGTCCAGCGCTATACCGGCGAGTGGTTCGAGATCATGCGCCTGGATCACAGCTTCGAGCGCGGGCTGACCAACGTGACGGCTACCTACACACCGCGCGACGACGGCTCGCTCGGCGTGCGCAACCGCGGCTTCGATCGCAAGGCCTGCCGCTGGAAAGAAGCCGATGGCCGCGCCGTCTTCCAGGGTGCGCGCGACACGGCCAGCCTTTCGGTCACATTCTTCTGGCCGTTCGCCGGCGGCTATCACGTGCTGGCACTCGACCAGAAGGATTACGGTTGGGCTTTGGTCTCGGGTCCGTCGCGCAACTACCTGTGGATCCTGGCGCGCCGGCCGGACCTGCCCGCCGATATCCGCAATCGTCTGGTCGAGCAGGCGCGCGGCCTGGGCTTCCCCGTCGACAGTCTGATCCTGGTCGATCATGGCCAGACCGCCTGCGCGCCGTAACGGGCGCGGGAAGAGAGGCAAACGCCCCCTGCGATAGCCCTCCCCCTTCGAGCACAGGCGATCTAGAGTCGCGGCGCGCCGTCGATCTGGAGTAGCCGATGCTCGCCCGCCGCACCGCCCTCGTCCTTCTCGCCACCGCACTCGCGCCCGCCGCGTTCGCCCATCCGCAGGGCGCGATGGATCCGGCGACGCAGAAGGTCGCGGCCGAGCTGATGGCCTTCCGCGAGGCGATGAAGGCGGCGATGGTGGCGAAGGACGTCTTGAAGCTGCGGGCGATGTACACCGAGTCGTTCACGCACACCCACGGCTCGGGCAAGGTCGACGGCCGCGACACGCGCGTCATCGCGCTGCTCACGGGCGAGCCGGTGATCGAGGACGCGCCGATGACCGAGACCCTGGTGCGCCTGCATGGTGAGACCGCGCTGCTCAGTGGCCGCAGCCCGATCCTCAACAGGGCCGAGAACAAGCTCTACGATTTCCGCTGGCTGCAGGTCTATGTGCGCGACGACGGCGCCTGGAAGCTCGCCGCCAGCCAGGCGACGCGGCTGGGGCCGAGCGCGGGCTGAGACGGCGCTACTTTGTATCGAGCGGAAGCCGCGTCGGGCTCGACCGTACGCGACCCTCGCCGAGTCGCTTCTCCCGCGGAACCTCTTGGGCTACTGTGACCTGGGCCGACGGACGCGTCGTTCCGCGGGGTGAACCCGCGGCGGCGCGACGGCTCGAAGCCTCCGAAGCGAGGCGGGTGCGATCAACAAGACAGGGAGTGAAACGATGAAGCGGAGAAGCATTCTGATGGCCGGCGCGATCGCGACGGCCGCGCTGGCTGGCGGACCGACGGTCGCCCAGCAGATCACGCTGCCGACATCGCTGACCTTGACCGCCTACGACACCGGGACTTCCGGCTTCAACATCGTCGTCGCGCTGGGCAAGATGATGAAAGAGAAGCACAACACCGACCTGCGCATCCTGCCGGCCGGCAACGACATCGCCCGGCTGGCGCCGCTGAAGGCCAACCGCGCCCAGGCCTCGGCCATGGGAATCGGCGGCTACTTCGCCCAGGAGGGCGTCTTCGAGTTCGCGGCCAAGGACTGGGGTCCGCAGAAGCTGCAGCTGATCCTGTCGTCGTCCTCGTGCAACGGCATCACGCTCAACGTCGCCAAGGACACCGGGGTCAAGGAGTTCAAGGACCTCAAGGGCAAGCGCATCGGCGTCGTCGTCGGATCGCCGGCGCTCAACCAGAACGCCTTCGCCATCCTGGCCTTCGCCGGCCTGACCACGGCCGACGTCAAGCTGGTCGAGTTCTCCAGCTTCGGCGCGATGTGGAAGGGCATGCTGAACAACGAGGTCGACGCCGCCATCGCCTCGACGATCACCAGCGTGGTACGCGAGGTCGAGACCTCGCCGCGCGGCATCGTCATGCCGCAGACGCCGGCCGCCGACAAGGAAGGCTGGGCGCGCATGCGCAAGCTCGGGCCGTATTACTACCCGCACAAGGCGACCTGTGGCGCCGCCGGCCTGTCGGCGACCAACTCGCTCGAGCTGCCGACCTATCCCTACCCGATCTTCATGGCCTACGCCTCGCAGCCGGCCGACCTGATCTACGGCGTCGCCAAGTCGATGATCGTCAACTACGCGGCCTACAAGGACGGCGCGCCGGGCGCCGACGGGCTCGAGGTCAAGCGGCAGATCCTCGACTGGGTGCTGCCCTACCACCCGGGCACGGTGAAGGCACTGAAGGAGGCTGGCGCCTGGACCGAGGCGGCGCAGAAGCACAACGACATGCTGGTCAAGCGCCAGGACACGTTGGGCGAGGCGTGGACCGCCTTCCTCAAGACCAACCCGCCGGAAGACAAGGCGGCCTTCGCCAAGGCGTGGATGGTGGCGCGCAAGGCGGCGCTGACCAAGGCCGGCATGGATCCGGTCTTCGAATAGGCGCCGGCGCTTCACGAATCGATCGACCGCACCAATCATGTCGGAATCATCGGCCGACGACGTGCCGGGTACGGGACCTTCCCGCATCCGGCACCTCTCACCGGGGTGGCGCGCGCTGCTGATCGCGTGGACCGTCGTGTCCATCGCGTTGTGCTTCAACCAGCAGTTCACGCTTCGCTTCTTCGTCGGCTTCACAATGCTCGACACCGAGTATTTCTGGGGCCTGGTCCTTGTCCTGCTGCCGCTGGCGTTCATCGTCTATCCGCTGAAGCCGGGGCTGCACGTCGATCGCGTGCCGATCTACGACCTGGCGCTGTTCGTCCTGTCCAGCGCGCTCGCCATCGTGCTGATCTGGACGGCGCGCGAATCGGCGGCGGCCGGCTGGGAGTACAGCGCCGCCGACGCCGCGCCGCGCTGGGCGATCGCCAGCGCGGTGGCGATGTGGGTGGTGGTGCTGGAGGCGCTGCGGCGCGCCGGCGGCTGGGTGCTGTTCTTCATCATGGCCGCCTTCTCGCTGTTTCCGATCTTCGCCAGCGTCATGCCGGCGCCGTTCAGCGCACCCTCGGTCGCCGTGCTCGACACGGCGGCCTACCACATCTTCTCGCGCGAGAGCGTGCTCGGCATCCCGATGCGCGCCTTCGCCGAACTGGTGATCGGCTTCCTCGTCTTCGGCACGGCGCTGCAGTACACCGGCGCCGGCTCGTTCTTCATCGACTTCGCCTTCGCGCTGTGCGGCCGTTACCGGGGCGGCGCGGCCAAGGTGGCGATCTTCTCCTCGGGCCTGCTCGGCTCGATGAGCGGCAGCGTGATCTCCAACGTGCTGACCACCGGGACCATGACCATCCCGGCGATGAAGCGCACGGGCTTCAAGGCCTCGGTCGCCGGCGCCATCGAGGCCTGCGCCTCGACCGGCGCCGTGCTGGCGCCGCCGGTGATGGGCGCCACCGCCTTCATCATGGCGGAGTTCCTTAACATCTCCTACGCCGAGGTGGCGCTGGCGGCGGCGGTGCCGGCAGCGCTCTACTACTTCGCGCTGTTCATGCAGATCGACTTCAACGCCGGGCGCAACGCCATGGTCGGCCTGCCGGCGGCGGAGATGCCCGATGTCGGCAAGGTGTTCCGCGAAGGCTGGTACTTCATCTTCGTCATCATCCTGCTCGTCGTGCTGCTGCTGGTGATGAAGCGCGAGAACTGGGCGCCGTGGCTGGCCACCGGCCTGCTGCTGATCCTCAACCAGCTGTTCTCCAAGCACCGCTGGGGCTGGAAGGAGGTCGTCGGATTCTTCGAAGGCAACGGCCGCGTCTTCGTCGAGCTGGTGGCCATCCTGGCCGGCATCGGCCTGCTGGTCGGCGCCTTCTCGCTGACCGGGCTGACCGGCTCGCTGACCAACAGCCTGCTGCACATGGCCGGCGGCCAGCCGCTGCTGCTGATGCTGATGGGCGCGCTGACCAGCTTCATCCTCGGCATGGGGATGACGATCACCGCCTGCTACATCTTCCTCGCCGTGCTGCTGGCGCCCAGCCTGATCCAGGCCGGGCTGAACCCGCTCGCCGTGCATCTGTTCATCATGTACTGGGGCATGGTCTCGTTCATCACGCCGCCGGTGGCGCTGGCCGCCTTCGCCGGCGCCTCGGTCGCCAAGGCCAATCCGATCGACACCGGCGTGCAGGCGATGAAGATCGGCAGCATCATCTACTTCGTGCCGTTCTTCTTCGTCATGAACCCCTCGCTGGTGCTGCAGGGCGAGGCGCTCGACTTCCTCGGCCATTTCGTCACGGCGCTGATCGGCATCACGCTGGTATGCGGCGGGCTGCAGGGATATCAGGGACTCATCGGCGATCTGCGGCGCTGCGGCGTGCTGGAATGGCCGGTGCGCATCGCGCTGATCGTCGGCGGGCTGATGTTCGCCGCGCCGGGCGGCGGCCACATGCCGCTGTCGCCGCTGCAGATGACGGCGGCGGCTACGGCCGTGTCGCTGCCGGCGCTGACGCTGGCCTGGTTCATGGCGCGGCGACCGCGACCGGCCTGAACCGGCGGGCCGCGCGCCGCGCCCGGGGCGACGGCGGCCCGCCTCGCCTCGGCCTGCGGATTTCCGCCGCCGCCCGCCTTGGACGGCCCGCGCCGCGTGGCGCTATCATGGCGCCCGGCGCCTGCCGCTCCCGCGGCACCGCTCAACCGGAGGGAACAGAATCGATGTCGGGCGTTCTGAAGGGTATCCGCGTCCTCGATTTCGGGCGCTACATCGCCGGTCCGTTCTGCGGCGCGTTGCTGGGCGACATGGGCGCCGAGGTGATCCGGCTGGAGAAGCTCGACGGCAGCGAGGATCGCTGGGTCGCGCCGGTCGACGAGGCGCGCAAGGGCGAAGGCATCACCTTCCTCCAGATGAACCGCAGCAAGCTCGGCATGACGCTCAACCCCACCAAGCCCGAAGGCCGCGAGATCGTGGCGAAGCTGGTGAAGGCGTCCGACGTGGTGATCGCCAACCTGCCGTTCCAGACCTTGAAGGAGATGGGGCTCGACTACGACACGCTGTCGGCGATCAATCCGCGCATCATCCTGGTCACCAACTCGACCTTCGGCATGGTCGGTCCGTATGCCGATCGCGTCGGCTTCGACACCATCGGCCAGGTGATGTCGGGCGCGGCGCACCTCACCGGCTTCGGCGACAAGCCGGTGCGCATGGCCTCGCCCTATGTCGACTTCATGTCGGCGACGCTCTCGGTGGTCGGCGTGCTCGCGGCGCTGCGCGAGCGCGACACCAGCGGCAAGGGCCAGATGATCGAGACCGCGCTCCTGAAGAGCGCGCTCAACGTCGCCAATCCGCTCTTGATCGAGCAGGCCATGCTGAACCTCAACCGCGAGCGCGTCGGCAACCGCGCCTTCACCGCCGGGCCGGGCGATTCGTATCGGTGCAAGGATGGCTGGATCTACGTGCTCGCCATCGGCCAGCCGCTCTTCGTGCGCTGGTGCAAGATGATGAAGCGCGAGGAGCTGATCGACGATCCGCGGTTCAAGGACGATCTGGCGCGCGGCGACAACGGCGAGGCGATCAGCGCCATCATGCAGGAATGGTGCGGCAGCCGCACCCGCGACGACGTGCTCAAGCAGCTCGCCGCCGCGCGCGTGCCGGCCGGCCCGATCTACACGCCGCAGGAGGCGCTCGACGATCCGCACGTCAAGGAAGCCGGCTTCTTCAAGCAGATCGAGTATCCCGGCCTCGGCAAGCCCTACCCGATCCTCGACCAGCCCGTGCGCCTCTCCCGCACCCCGCTGGAGATCACCCGCCGCCCGCCGACGCTCGGCGAACACACCGACGAGATCCTCGCCGGGCTGGGCTACTCCAAGGACCAGATCGCCGATCTGCGCAAGCAACGCGTTGTCTGACTACCTTCCCCCGGGGAAGGTAAGAGAATGCTGGTAATGTAATTCTCCATTACCATATACTGCCATGCCAACCACGGAGGTCAGGCATGGCGTCGCTCGCCGTCACGGCAAAGGGACAAGTCACGCTCAAGCGGGAATTGCTGCGTCACCTGGGCGTGAAGCCGGGCGAGCGGATCGATGTCGAGACGCTGCCCGACGGCGAGATCAGGATACGGGCGGCCCGCTCGGCCGGCAGCATCAAGGGCTTCATCGGCCTGCTCGCCGGCAAGACCCGCAAGGTCGCGACCATCGAGGAGATGAACGAGGCGATCGCCGCCGGCTGGGCGGGCAAGCGGTGAAGATCACCGTCGACACCAACGTGCTGGTCCGCGCCGTCGTGCACGACGATCCCCGCCAGAGCCGCGCCGCCGACAAGGCGTTGAAGCAGGCCACGCTGATCGCGGTGTCCCTGCCCTGCCTGTGTGAGTTCGTCTGGGTGCTGCGGCGGGTCTATGGCCTGGCCGACACGGCCATCGCAATCGCGATCCGCGCGCTGCTCGATGCCGGCAACGTCGTGACCAACCGGCCCGCCGCCGAGGCCGGGCTTGTCATCCTCGAGGCGGGCGGCGATTTCGCCGACGGCGTCATGGCCTATGAAGGCGCGTGGCTCGGCGCCGACACGTTCGTGTCGTTCGACAAGCAGGCTGTGGCGTTGCTGTCGAAGCAGGGACACGAGGCCCGGCTCCTGTCCTGACGCCGTGGTAGCGCGGTTGCTCTTGGCCCCCTCTCCCCGCGTGCGGGGAGAGGGAGAAAAACCCATAGCCGCTATCGACTCGCGCCCGTACAGTTCAGCGTCAATCAAGCAAAACGTCTTCGACGGGAGGCTATAAGATGGGTGTGTCTGTGGATCGACGGAAATTCGTCGCCGGCGCGTTGGGCGCCGGCGTGGCGTTGGCGGCCCCCGCGGTGCGCGGCCAGGCGTCGGCGTGGCCCAACAAGCCGGTGCGGGTGACGGTGACCTTCCCGGCCGGCGGTCTGACCGACGTCTTCGCGCGCACTTACAGCGAGTACGCCTCGCAGAAGCTGGGGCAGCCCTTCGTCGTCGAGAACAAGACCGGCGCCTCGGGCGCGATCGGCGCCGAGCAGATGTCGAAGGCGGCGCCCGACGGCTACAACCTGATGTTCACCATCTCGACCACGATGGTGATGAACAAGGTGCTGTTCAAGAAGCTGCCCTACGACCCCGACAAGGATTTCGTGCCGGTCGCCTTCTTCAGCGCCGGCCATCTTCCGTTCATCGTGCACAAGGACGTGCCGGCGAAGAATCTCAAGGAGTTCGTCGAGTTCGCGCGCAAGAACAAGGTCAGCATCGGCAGCTACGGCGCCGGGACCTATAGCCACGTCGTCGTCGCCGAGCTCAACAAGTTCTACGGGCTGAGCATGGAAGCGGTGCACTACCGCGGCGAGGCGCCGATGTGGCAAGACGTGGCCGCCGGCGCGGTCCACGCCGGCAGCGGCAGCTACGCCGCGGCCGGCGGCGTGCTGCAGTCGGGCTCCGGCCGCGCCATCGCCGTGCCGCAGACCACGCGCATGCGCAAGCTGCCGGATGTCGGCACCTTCCTCGAGCAGGGCTGCACCGCCCAGGGCTTCCAGCTCAGGGGCTGGATCGGCGCCTTCTACCAGACCGGCACGCCCAGGGAGATCGTCGAGAAGATGTCGGCGCTGTTCGTCGAGTGCGGCAAGACCGAGCGCCTGCAGAAGATGCTCGATACTTTCGGTATCGACGAGGCCGCGCAGGACCACAATGTTATGCGCAAGGTCATCGACGAGGAAGGCCCGGTCTGGCTCGAGCTGGTGCGCAGCCTGAACATCACGCCGCAGTAGTTCTTGCTCCCTCTCCTCGCTCGCGGGGAGAGGGAGCAGCGCAGCGAGGACCGCATGCCCGCCATCACGATGAAGGACCGGCTCGCCGAGGCGCGCGGCAAGCCGGCGGAGGAGGCGAAATTCTACTGGTCGGGCGGGCCGATCGAGGTCGCGCCGCGCACGTATTTCCAGTCGCTGTTCTCCGGCGTCACCGGCTTCGACACCGATGACGGAATCGTGCTGGTCGATTCGGGCGTCGAGCGGCTGGGCGCGACGCTCAATACGCTCTTGCGCCAGAAGACCGCCGCGCCGATCCACACCGCGATCTTCACCCAGGGCCATCTCGATCACGCCTACGGGCTGAAGCATTTCCTCTCGCCCGGCCAGGCCGCGCCGCGCGTCGTGGCGCATCGCGCCATGCCGGCGCGCTTCGCGCGCTACGCGCTGACCCAGGGCTACAACGCCGCGATCAACGCGCGCCAGTTCGGCGGCACGGCGGAATGGGCCGAGGCCAAGCCCGAGACCTTCCGCGATTTCGGCCAGCCGGCAATTCCGCCCGATACGCTCTACGACGAGCGCATCGACCTGACGGTGGGCGGCGTGCGCTTCGAGGTGCATCACTGCCGCGGCGAGACCGACGATCATACCTGGGTGTTCTGCCCCGATCGCTCCGTGCTCTGCCCGGGCGACCTGTTCATCTGGGCGGTGCCCAACGCCGGCAATCCGCAGAAGGTGCAGCGCTATCCCTGGGACTGGGCGCGCGGCCTGCGGCTGATGGCGGCCAAGGAGCCCGAGACCATGTGCCCGGGCCACGGCGCGCCCGTGGTGCGCGATCCGGCGTTGGTGCGCCGCATGCTGCTGGAGACCGCCGATTTCCTCGACGTCATCGTCGCGCGCACCATCGCGGTTCTCAACAAGGGCGCGCCGCCGCATGTCGACATCGTGCACGCGGTCGCGCTGCCCAGGAGCGACTCGCCCTGGCTGCAGCCGGTCTACGACGACACCGAGTTCATCGTGCGCTCGATCGTGCGCTTCTATGGCGGCTGGTGGAACGGCCGGCCGAGCGAGCTGAAGCCCGCGCCGCGCGACGCGCTCGCGCGCGAGATCGCCGCGCTGGCCGGCGGCGTCGACCGCCTGCTGGCCCGCGCGCTGGAGCTACTCCAGAAGGGCGAAATACGTCTGGCCTGCCACCTCGCCGACAGCGCGCTGGAGGCGGCGCCGGATCAGGAGGAGGTCCGCGAGTCGGTGGCGGCGATCTACGAGCTGCGCGCGGCGCTGGAGCCCAGCCTGATGGGCCAGAATCTGTGCCATTCCGCCGCCGCCTACGCCCGCAAGGGCCGGCCGTTCGTGTAGCCCTCTTCCTCCTCCCCGCGCAGGCGGGGAGGAGGGAGGAACGCCACAGGCGATAGCCCTACCGCCCATGGCGGTGATAGGTTGCCGCCATGGATGGGCGTGAATTCACTGATCTCCTGAAAGCGAAGCTGGGCAAGCTGGCGCTGCGCATCCCGCTGTCGTGGATCAATGTCGCCACCGGCGGCGCGCCGGTCATGCTCGACGGCCAGACGCTCGACACCCGCGCCCAGTGGCTGCTCAAGGTGTTCGAGCAGTCGCGCCATCCCGCCTTCCACGAGATGCCGCTCGCCGAGGGCCGGGCGCTGTTCACCGAGACCATGCTCTCGCTGTCCAAGCCGATGACGCCGTTCAAGACGCCGGAGATCGGCGAGCTGGTCGACCGCGCCATCGACGGGCCGGGCGGCAAGCTGCCGCTGCGCATCTATCGCCCCTTCGGCCTGGGCGCGCAGCGCGTGCCGGCGATCCTGTGGCTGCATGGCGGCGGTTTCACCCTGGGCAGCCTCGACGCCTACGACCCACCCTGCCGCTTCCTCGCCGCGCGCGGCGGCTGCGTCGTCGTCGCCGTCGACTACCGCCAGGCGCCCGAGCATCGCTTTCCCGCGGGTCTCGACGACTGCCTCGCCGCCTGGCGCTGGCTCACGGCGTCGGCCGCGACCCTGGGCATCGACGCCACGCGCCTGGTGGTGGCCGGCGACTCGACCGGCGGCAACCTCGCCGCCGTGCTGGCCAACGACGTGCGCCACGAGGCGGTGAAGCCGACGCTGCAGGTGCTGATCTATCCGGCGACCGATCTGCGCATGGATACCAAGTCCTACGAGATGTTCGGCGACGGCTTCTTCCTCACCCGCAAGGGCATGGAATGGGCGCGCGCCAACTACGTCGGCGACGATCCGGCGCTGATCGACGATCCCCGCGTCTCGCCGCTGCGCGCCACGGACCTGGCCGGCACCGCGCCGGCGCTGGTCTATACCGCCGGCTTCGATCCGCTGCGCGACGAGGGTATCGCCTACGCCGCCAAGCTGAAGGCCGCCGGTGTGAAGGTCGTGCACCGCAACTTCGACAGCCTGATCCACGGCTTCGTCGGCATGAGCGCGGTGGTGCAGGCGGCGGCGCGGGCGATGGACGACATCGTCGCCGGGCTGCGCCACGAACTGGCCAACCTTTCATGACCGGGGAAATCGCCGAAGCGGCGCCCAAGCGCGCCCGCGCGCGGGTGCGCGAAAGCAAGAAGGCCAACAACCGCGCCGCCCTGCTCGCCGCCGCCCGCGCCGTCTTCGCCGAGATGGGCTTCGGCGCCGCCAGCGTACGTGACATCGTGCGCCGAACGGACCTCGCCACCGGCACGTTCTACAACTACTTCGAAGACAAGGACGCGATCTTCGCCGCCGTGGTCGGCGAGCTGACCGACGAGCTGGTGCGCCGCCATCGCCTGGGCCGCGCCAGGGCGACGACGGCGGAGGAGTTCCTGCGCCGTCACTTCCAGGTCTATTTCGAGTTCATCGCCCAGGATCCCGAGCTGGTGGCGTTGGCGCAGCGCAACGTCACGGCCATCCGCACCCTGCTCGACAAGCCCGACGTACGCGCCCTCCACCGCGCCCTGATCGACGATCTGCGGGACGCGATGGCCAAGGGCATCCTGCCGCCGCTCGACGTCTACTACCTCGCCGCCGCGATGGGCGGCATCGCCTTCGAGGTCTCGCTGGTGATGGTGACGCGCATGCCGGTCGACGCGGTCGAGGCGGCCAAATTCGCCACCCAACTGGCGCTGGGCGGGGTCAACGCGGCGCGGCGCTGATTCCCGGAACGCCGGTCAGCGGCGTTCGATGACGGTATATTCGGCGTCGGTGGCGCGGGCGCGCTGGACGCGCGCCGGCACGGGGCGCGGCGATCCGGAGGCCATCGAGGCGGCACCCTCGAACAGGCCGGCGAGCCAAGTGCGTGCCTTGTAAACCAGCACGCCGATCGCCAGCCCGATCGCGACCACGGCGATCACCGCGACGCCGAACGCCAGCAGCGCCGCCGCCACGACGGCGAGTACGATCAGGCGCAGCCAGACACCCAGCGGCAAACGCGCCAACACACGGGTCACCGGCATCGGAAGCCTCCCTCGACCCCCGATACATAGGCAGCCTCGGGCGGTTTGTCACCCCCGGAACCCCCTCCTCCCCGTCTCTCAATTACGGACGAACGATCAATTTTCGCGGATCGGCGGGCAGCGCCCGGTGCCCCGGACGGGGTAGGCTCGGCGATGTCGGCACGGCAGGAGGCGGCGGAATGTCTACAGATGCGAGGCGGGGGCGCCCTCTCGGGCGCGAGGAAATCGGCGGCTGGTTCGACGGCGAGAAGGGCCTGATCGACAAGACCATCTACGTCGACCCGGACATCTACGAGCTGGAGCTCGAGCGGGTCTTCGCCCGGGGATGGAACTTCATGTGCCACGAGAGCCACATTCCCGAGGTCGGCGACTATTTCACCAACTACATCGGCGAGGACCAGGTCATCGTCGTGCGCGACGAGAACCGCGCCATCCAGGTCCTGCTCAACACCTGCAGCCATCGGGGAAACGCGCTGTGCCGCGCGGAGATGGGCAACACCAAGTCCTTCCAATGCACCTATCACGGCTGGACCTTCGGACTCGACGGCAAGCTGCAGGCCGTGCCGGGCGGCGCGAACTTCTACCGCGACAAGCTCGACACCGCGCAGTGGGCGCTGCGCAAGGCGGCGAAGGTCGAGCAGTACAAGGGATTCTATTTCGCCACCCTCGATCCGGACGCGCCGTCGCTGCACGACTATCTCGGCGAGGTCGGCCGCATCGGCATCGACCAGATGGCCGTGCATGGCGAGCTGGTCGCGATCGACGGCGTGCAGAAGAACGTTATCGACTGCAACTGGAAGATCGCCGTCGACAATCTCTACGACTGGTACCACGTCAATTTCAGCCACCGTTCGGCCATGCGCGTCGGCTTCGTGTCGGCCTCCGTCATGCAGCCGATGCAGCAGATGGTCATGCTGGGCGAGTACGGCCACGCCATCGGTGGCCCCGGCGTGTCGCCGGCGCAGCAGGAAGTGCTCGACGGGCTGAGCGACGAGGAGCGCACCCGGCTCGACAGCCTGAGCTTCGAGGAACGCGCCAAGCTCGCGCCGCGCATCAGCGAGCGCCGGCCGATCCGTCCGACTCACATGAAGGAGGTAATGGGCCCGGTCGGCATGCGCGCCATGGGCCATCCCAACATCTTCCCCAATCTGTGGATTTCGACGCGGGCGCTGCAGCTCAGCCTGCGCCTGCCGCGCGGGCCGCTGAAGACCGAGGTCTGGTGGTTCACCTTCATGCCCAAGAGCTACTCGCTCGACCAGCGCCGCGCGATGATGCGGTTCATGACCCATTCGTTCGGCCCGGCCGGCCTGCTCGAGCAGGACGACGGCGAGAACTGGACCTACAGCACTAGGGCAGCGCTCGGTCGCGTCGCCCGGCGGCGGCCGCAGAACCTGCAGATGGGGCTGGGCCAGGACGAGGTGCGCGAGGATCCGTCCGGCCAGCGCAGCATCGAAACGCGCGTCAACGAGCACGCCCAACGCTGGCACTACCGCTGCTGGACCGACTGGCTGCAGGCGGAGAGCTGGGACGAGCTCAAGCGCACGCGTACGCCCTCGCCCACCGGGAGGATCTGACGATGTCCGTCGCCGCGCCGCCCGAGGCGCCGATCGGCTCGGTCGATCTGCCGCTCGCCGACCGCATGGCCCTGCACTTCCTCGTCGAGCAGTTCCTGTTCCACGAGGCCCATCTGCTCGATCAGCGGCGCTTC
Organism: Alphaproteobacteria bacterium; assembly: GCA_016869975.1. Classification (GTDB taxonomy): domain Bacteria; phylum Pseudomonadota; class Alphaproteobacteria; order Reyranellales; family Reyranellaceae; genus JAFAZJ01. The sequence goes on along the minus strand of VGCZ01000060.1, from coordinate 466 downwards.
CGCGACTGGCTCGAGCTGGTCGCCGAGGACATCCACTACTGGATGCCGATCCGCCGCACGGTCACGGCGAAGGATATCGACCGCGAGTTCACGCGCATTGGCGACATGGCCTATTTCGACGACGACCATAAAGACCTGAGCATGCGGGTGGAGAAGCTCTACACCGGCTCGTCCTGGTCGGAGGACCCGCCGTCGCGCACGCGCCACTTCGTCGGCAACGTGCAGATCACCGCCGTCGACGGCGATCTCGTCTCGGTGCGCTCCTCGCTTCATCTCTACCGCTCGCGGCTGGAAGGCGTGACCGACAATTTCTGCGCCCGCCGCGAGGACGGCCTGCGCCGCGCCGGCGAAGGCTTCCGCATCGCCCGGCGCCATATCTACCTGGACCACACCGTCATCCACGCCACCAACCTGTCGAGCTTGTTCTGACGGCATCGTCCTCCCTCTCCCCGCTTGCGGGGAGAGG
>VGCZ01000059.1 GCA_016869975.1 Alphaproteobacteria bacterium | reverse complement strand
ACCATAGAAACCCATAGCAATCCGCCCGCGCGTCGAAGCGCAGCCCCTGCGCGCTGGCGGGGGAAGGTATTTGATCGGAACGCGCATTCGCGCTCGCTACACTGCGGCGGTGACCACCGCCGCCTTCAGACCGCGTTCATTACCCGTCTCCATCATCGGGCTCGGCGTGTCGCAGATCGTCGCCTGGGGATCGACCTTCTTCATTCCCTCGGTGATGGGTCGCCATATCGGCGACGATTTGAACCTGCCGGCCGAGGTGGTCTTCGCTGGCCCGACCATCATGTTCGTGGTCGGCGCGCTCTTGGCGCCACGCATCGGCCGCACGGTCGACCGCCGCGGCGCGCGCACGTTGATGGCGACCGGCTCGGTGCTGGCGTCCTGCGGATTGGTCACGTTGTCGTTCGCGCGCGGTCCGGCGACATATCTCGCCGCCTGGCTGTTGCTGGGCATCGCCGGCGTGATGATGATGGGCACGATCTCCTCCATCGCCTTGGCGCAGATCGCCGGTGATCGCGCGCGCCGGGCGCTGGCGTTCCTGACCACCGTGGGTGGCCTGGCCTCGACGGTGTTCTGGCCTCTGGGCGGCGCGCTCGACGCGACCCTGGGCTGGCGCACCACCGTCCTGCTCTACGCCGGCCTGCATATCCTGATCTGCCTGCCGATCCACCTCCTGATCCTGCCCGCGACGGCGCCACCGCGCCCGACGCCGGCCGCATCCGCGGGCGATCGCTCGTCGGGTTCGGCCGGGCCGGTGCGCCGACCGATGGTGTTCGCCCTTCTGGCGATCGGGCTATCGACCGGCGGGATCGTCTACACCGGCATGACGCTGTACCTGATCGAGATCCTGCGCGAGCTGGGTCATTCGCCAGCGACAGCCGTCATCCTCGCGTCCTTCATGGGGCCGATCCAGATCGGCGTGCGGCTGATCGAGATCGCGCTCGCCAATCGACTGTCGACCATGAACGCCGCCATCATCGGCGCCGCCGCGCTGCCGATCGCGCTGGTGGTCGGCCTGGCCGGTGGCGCGACGGTCGCCGCCGGCTTCGCGATCGTCGCGCTCTACGCCATTGCCAACGGGCTGAAAGCCGTCGTGCGCGCGACCCTGCCGCTGGCGCTGTTCGAGCGATCGGAGTACGGCCGCTATATGGGCTGGCTGGCGGTGCCGCTGAACGTCGTCACCGCCATCGCGCCGGTGGTCTTCGCCACGATGATGGAGCGCGCTGGCGTCACGGTGACGCTGCTGGCCTCGCTGGTCGCGGCGACGCTATCCTTGGGCACGATCTTCGCCCTGTCGCGTCTGGCACGACGGCAGGCGGCTTGAGAGAGTGACGACGCATGAGCAACGCACGATCGCGGTCCACGCTCGCGGCGGGACTTGGCGCCGCCGCCCCTGCAGGTGGCGTGGCACTGGGCGTCGTCCTTCTCGCATTCGCCGTCGCCGCATGGCAGTTCGTGTCCAACACCCTTGCCCAACCCGGCCACATCCTGCCGACGCCCGAACGCGTCCTGGAGGCGCTGTTGGAGCACTGGTCGACTCTCGCGCCGGCGATCATCGTGACCGCGCGAGCGACGCTCATCGCCACGCTCATTGGGCTTGCTATCGCCGCCCCGGTCTACGTCGTGTTCGGCGCCATTGCCGCCGCGATGCCGGGTTTCGGTCGCGCCCTACGCTTCCTTGCCCTCTGGATCGGCGGCGTGGCGCCGCTACTCATCGTCAGCCTGGTGCCCATGCTCGTCGTGTGGGGTGGTGTCGGTGAGGCCACTCGAATTCGTGCCGCCGCGACCGGCGCGGCGCTCGCCTTTGCGGCGGCCACGCTCGGTGTGTTGACCACGCACGGCCTCGCCGGCATCGCGCCAGCCGTTCTACGGGGGTTGCGACACGCCTCCCTAATGGCTCTGCTGCTCGTGGTCGTTTGTGACATGGTCGCGGGGCGCGACGGATTGGGTCACATGGTCATGACGGCGATGGCGATGCTCAACACGCCGCTGGCGATGGCGCTGACCCTGTCGATCTGGGCTTTCGGTTTGCTGGTGGCGGCGATCCTGCTTGTCGCCGAATGGGCCACGGCACGCGCCGTGGAGCGCGCGGCATGAGGATCGATGGCAAGCCGTATCGCACGATCTGGCTGGCGGCCGACGGCCGCACCGTCGAGGTCATCGACCAGACGCGTCTGCCGCACGCCTTCGAGATTCGCGCGCTGGGCACGCTCGATGACGCCGTCGCCGTGATCCGCGACATGATTATCCGTGGCGCGCCGCTGATCGGGGCCACGGCCGGGTACGGCATGGCGCTGGCCATGGCCGAGGACTCGTCGGACGCGATGCTGAGCCGCGCCCACGATCGCCTGATGACGACGCGGCCGACCGCTGTGAACCTGCGCTGGGCGCTCGACGATTTGCGCCACCTGCTATTGCCGTTGCCGACGGACCAACGCGTCACGGCGGCGTATGCGCGCGCCGACGAGATCTGCGCCGGCGACGTCGCGATCTGCGCTTCGATCGGCCGGCACGGCTTGCGGCTGATCGAGGTGGCCCAGCGGCGCAAGAAGCCGGGCGAACGCGTCAACATCCTCACCCATTGCAACGCCGGATGGCTGGCCACGGTGGACTGGGGCACGGCGATGGCGCCGGTCTACATGGCGCACGACCAGGGGCTGGATGTGCATGTTTGGGTCGACGAGACGCGCCCGCGCAACCAAGGTGCCAGCCTCACCGCCTGGGAGCTGGGCAAGCACGGCGTGCCGCATACCGTGATCGCCGACAACACGGGCGGCCACCTGATGCAGCACGGCATGGTCGATCTGTGCATCGTCGGCACCGACCGCACGTCCCGGCGCGGCGATGTCGGCAACAAGATCGGCACCTACCTGAAGGCGCTGGCGGCGCGCGACAACGGCGTGCCGTTCTACGCCGCCGTCCCGTCACCCTCGATCGATTGGACGCTGGACGACGGCGTGCGCGACATCCCGATCGAACAGCGCGACGGCGCCGAGGTTTCGCGCGTCACCGGCCGACTGGCCAACGGCGCGATCGCCTCGGTCGAGATCGTGCCGGCGGGCACGGCGGTGGCGAACTATGCCTTCGACGTCACACCGGCCCGGCTGATCAGCGGCCTGATTACCGAGCGCGGCGTCTGCGAGGCCAGCGCCGCCGGCCTGCTGTCGCTGTTTCCAGAACATGCCTGGGCGGCGTGACATGGCGAGCGAGGCCACCCTGCGCCGAGCGCTGGTCGACACCTGCCGGGCGATGAACGCCAGCGGCGTCAACCAGGGCACGTCGGGCAACGCCAGCGCACGGCTCGACGCGCGACGCTTCCTGATCACGCCCAGCGGCCGCGCCTACGATACGATGAAGCCGGCCGACTTGCCGGTCATGGCGCTGGACGGGCGCTGGTCGGGTTCCTATCGACCGTCGACCGAATGGCGCTTCCATCGCGACATTTTCGCCGCCCGGCCGGATGTTGGCGCGATCGTGCATGCGCATTCCTCGTTCGCGACGGCGCTGGCCTGCCTGCGCCTCGACGTGCCGTCGTTCCACTACATGGTCGCGGTCGCCGGCGGCGATTCGATCCGTTGCACGCCCTACGCCACGTTCGGCACGCAGGAGCTGTCCGACCACGCGCTCGCCGCGCTCGAGGGGCGCAAGGCCTGCCTGCTGGCCAACCACGGCCTGATCGCCACCGGCGCCACGCCACAGAAGGCGCTGGCGCTGGCCATCGAGGTCGAGACGCTGTGCGGCATGTATCTGCGCGCCCGCGCCGTCACTGAACCCACGCAGCTCTCCGCCGACGAGATGGCCCGCGTGATCGAGCTGTTCCGCAGCTATGGCACGCCCGACTTTCCCGACGACGACCTGCGCCGGGTGACATCACTGGCGCCGCGCCGCCGGTAACGCGAGGCTGGTCAACGAGACCACGAAGGCAAGCGTCGCGGCGATTGTGCGCAGGGTGTTGTAGCTCGTCCAGCGCTCGAGCAAAGCACGCCAGTCGCCGGCCGGCGCCGATGGTGTCCACGCCGCGACGACCTCGTTGATCGGCACGTTGATCGCGGCAGTCGGTGCCTGCACGCCACCGAGATAGATCAGCCAAGCGGCGAGCAGGAGCCGCCAACCGAGCGCGCGACGATCGCGCCAGGTCAAGGCCAGCGCCAGCGGGGCCACGACGACCGCGCCAAAATACACCGCGCCGAACCAGGCGTTGCGCACGACGATGTTGATCTGCTGGAACACCGCGACCGCGGCCGAAGATTCGGCGCGCGCCAGCGCCGGCGCGACATCGATAGCGAAGGCAAAAAAGAAGCCGGCGGCGAGGCCGAAGAGCAGCGTCGCCAGCAGCCGAATAGCGAGCGTCATCCGGCCATGATGACGCGATCGGCCCACCCGCACAGCCGCGGCAATACAATGTTACGCGTTGACGCGAACCGACACGATCAGCTCACCAGCTCGCCGCGGAAGGCCCACTTCGTCATGCGCCGCTCGAACCAGGCGCAGATCGCGTACATCAGGATGCCCATGATGGCGATGGCGAACAGGCCCGCGAAGGTCGTCGGCGCGTCGTTGCGCGCGCCGGCCGAGAGCATGAGGAAGCCAATACCGTTGTTGCCGCCGACGGTCTCGGCGATGACCGAGCCGATGAAGGCCAAGGTGATCGCCACCTTCAGGCTGGCGAAGAGATAGGGCATGGCGCGCGGGATGCCGACCTTGACCAGGATCTCGGTGCGCGTCGCGCCCAGGCTGCGCATCACGTCGCGCATCTCGGGCTCGATAGTCGCCAACCCGGTGGCGACGTTGACGACGATCGGGAAGAAGCTGATGACGAAGGCAGTGATGATCGCCGGCAGGAAACCGACGCCGACCCAGATCATCAGGATCGGCACGATCGCCACCTTCGGGATCGCGTTGAAGGCGATCAGCAGCGGATAAAGCCCGGAGTACACGAAAGGCGAGGCGCCGATTGCCAGTCCCAGCAGCAGGCCGCCGGCGATCGCCAGCCCGAAGCCGATCACCGTGCTCCACAGGGTCTGCAGGCAGAATTTCAGCAGGATGTCGAAGCGCAGGACGATCACCTCGAAGACCTTGCTGGGTCGCGGCAGGATGATCTCCTCGATGGCGAAGACGACGCAGGCCAGCTCCCATATGGCGAAGAAGACGATCATAACCAGCCATGGCATGGCCAGGCGCAGCAGGCGGTTGCGTTCGAGGTTTTCCATCAGCCCGCCCTCACGCGTGCTCGAGGTGGATGCGGTCGCGCAGCTTGTGCACGAGATCGACGAAGGCCGGCTCGAAGGTGCTGGCGAGCGTGCGTGGTCGGGGCAGCTCGACCTGCTGCACCAGGACGATCTTTCCCGGCCGCCGGCTCATCACGTACACCGTGTCGGCGAGATAGACCGCCTCGCGCAGATCGTGCGTCACCAGCACGGCGGTGAAGCGCTGCTCGAGCCACAGCGCCTGCATCACGCCCCACAACTCCTCGCGGGTGAAGGCGTCGAGCGCGCCGAACGGCTCGTCGAGCATCAGGATCTCGGGCTCGTGGATCAGCGCGCGGCAGAGGTTGGAGCGCTGCTGCATGCCGCCCGACAATTGCCACGGGAACTTCTGCGAGAAGTCGGCGAGGCCGACGGTACGCAGGAGCTTCATGGCGCGCTCCTCGTACTCCGCGCGGTGGCGACGGAAGCGGCGCTTGTGCGGCTCGACCACCTCCATCGGCAGCAGCACGTTGTCCATGGTCGTGCGCCACGGCATCAAGGTCGGGTTCTGGAAGGCCATGCCGACGCCCTTGATCGGCTTGGTGACCGTCTGGCCATGGACGATGATCTCGCCCGAAGTCGGCGGCAGCAGGCCGGTGACCAGCTTCATCAGGGTCGACTTGCCGCAGCCCGACGGGCCGACCACGGCGACGAACTCGCCCTTGCCGATGCGCATGTCGAGGCCATCGACGGCCAGCGTGCTGTCGCGCCCCACGCCGTAGGCGAGCTTCACGCCTCGCAACTCGACCAATGCCTGATCCACCATCGCGCTCCCCAATACGCCTCGCTTGTCGCGAAACGGGGCGGCCGTCGCGGGCCGCCCCGTGCCATCACATGGGATGAACCCGGCCGCTACTTCACGACCATCCGGTCGGCCTTGGGCGGCAGATACTTGTTGCTGAAGACTTTGGCCACATCGGGCGCCGTCGGCAGGCCGAACGCCTCGGCCACTTCCTTCACCGACTGCGCAAAGCGCGCCGGATCGACGTCGCCCATGCCGTTGGCCTTCACATAAGGCGTGAAGATATTGGTCTGCAGCGACAGCTGCAGGCGTTCCAATTCCAGTTCCTCGTTGATCAGCGGGTCGCGCTTCTTGGCGGCGGCGATGCCGAGCTTGGGATCGGCGATGACGTCCTTCCAGCCCTTGATCGTGGCGGCGATGAAGCCCTTCACCGCCTTCTCGTTGTTCGCCATTTCAGGCGAGACGATGATGCCATTGCCGTAGACGTTCATGCCGAAGTCGCTGTAGCGCATCGCCACGATGTCGTCGAACTTCACGCCGCGCGCCTTCAGGTCGAGCATCGAGGAGAAGTAGTGGCCGGAGATGAAGTCGACCGAGCCCTGCACCAGGCTCTGCTCGCGCAGCTGCGGTGTGAGGTTCACGTGCTCCCACTTGCCGATGCCCTGGCGCTTGGCGAAGGCCGGGAACAGGCGGAACGAGGCGTCGAAGACCGGCGCGCCCAGCTTCTTGCCCTCGAGGTCCTTGGGCGTCTTGATGCCGCTCTTCTTCAGCGCATACACGCCAAAGGGCGGGAAATCATAAGCCATGAAGACGCTGAGGATCTCTTTGCCGGGATTCTTGGCGTTGTACTCGATCAGCGCGTTCACGTCGGCGAAGCCGATCTGATAGGCGCCGGTGGCGACGCGCTGCACGGCGCCGGCCGAGCCCTGGCCGGGATCCATGGTGACGTCGAGCCCTTCGGCCTTGTAGTAGCCCTTCTCCAGCGCCACGAGGAATGGCGAGGTCGGCCCTTGGAACACCCAGTCCAGGGTGAACTTGATCGCCGTCTGCGCCTGCGCCGGGATCGCCAGCGCCGACGCCAGGGTCGCGCTCAGCGCCGCCATGCCAAGCCGCAAACCGAATCTCATTGTCATAAGCGACATCTCCCGCTGCTTCCCGTGTCTTTCGTCCCGACGGCTCGCATGTTCCATGCCATAGGGCTCGATCGACCCTACTGGCGCGCCCACGCCGTGCCAAGTCCCGCCGGTCCAAGCATGTGGACACCATGTGGTCCCTGGCCTCATCAACAGCAAGAAATGAGCAGATGTCCACTTTTTCCTTATTCCAAGACCGCGATCCAAAGAAACTGGCGCCTGATCAATTCTGGAGGGTGCAGGTCATGCCCTTCGCCAGCGCGCTATGGAATGCCATCCAGGCCAAGGCTCCCGGTGAGTATCCGGACCCAGGTCTCAATGCCTGTGTCACGACGGGTTATGGCTGGATCATCGGGCCGTACGACGAGCTGTGCGGCGTCGCGCACAAGATCGCCGCGGGCGCGGCGATGTGGGCGGAATTCAAGGCGATCGCCGACGTGATCATCGCCGAGGCGAAGACCCGTAAGGGTCCGTGACGGCGCGAACCGCTCAGCCAGGTGCGGCCGGCGACGACGCCGGCTCGTCTGGATCGCCCATGTACTGGCGGACCGCGGTGCCGGTCAGCGTGCCGCCCTGCTGCGTCGCCACCAGGCGCGCGAAGGCGCCGTTCCTCTCCAGCAGCTCCTGATAGCCGCCGATTTCGACCGCCTCGCCCTGGTCGAAGACCACCACGAGGTCGGCGTCGCGGATGGTGGAGAGGCGATGGGCGATGACGAAGGTGGTGCGGCCCTTCATCAGTGTCTTCAGCGCATTCTGGATCTTCGCCTCGGTCACCGCGTCGAGCGCGCTGGTCGCCTCGTCGAGGATCAGGATCGGCGGGTTCTTCAGGAGCGCGCGGGCGATCGAGATGCGCTGGCGCTCGCCGCCCGACAGCGTGGCGCCGCGCTCGCCGACCTGGGTGTTGTAGCCGTCGCTCTGCCGCTCGATGAACTCATGCGCCTCGGCGAGCGTGGCGGCCTCGACCAGCTCGGCATCGGTCGCGTCGGGTTTGCCGACACGCAGGTTCTCCGCCAGCGTGCGGTAGAACATCGTGTTGTCCTGGAACACCACGCCGACATTGCGCCGCAGGCTTTCCAGCGTCACGTCGCGGATATCGACGCCGTCGATGCGGATCGAACCGGATTGCGGATCCCACATGCGGTGCAGCAGCGCCATGCTGGTGCTCTTGCCGGCGCCGGTCGGGCCGACCAACGCCACCGTCATGCCCGGCGTGACCTTGAGCGAGAAGTCCTTCAGCGCCGGGCGTCGGCCGTCATAGGAGAAGGCCACGTTCGAGAACTCGACGGCCCCTTGTACGCGCGGCAAGGTGCCGGCGTTGGGCTTGTCGCGCACCGTCGACTCGGTCTCCAGCACGGTGAAGAAATCGGCCAACGCCGGCATCTGGAAGAACATGCGGGCGACGAAGCTCGAGGCCTGCTCCATGCGGCCGATCAGCATGGCGGCGAAGCCCATGAAGCTGACGATCTCGCCGACGCTGGCCTGGCCGTTGAGGTGCAACCAGGTGCCGAGCATGAAGATCGCGAGCGTCGTGACCGTCGCGGCGGCGCGCGTGAGCACGCTGAGCAGCGCCCACCAGTTGAGCACCGGGAACTGCACCGAGAGCAGCTCGCGGATGGTCTCGTGCAGCATGCGGGTCTCGGCCGACAGGCGCACGAAGCTCTGGATCAGATGCACGTTGCCCAGCGCGTCGCCGGCGCGGCCCGCCAGCTTGCTGTGATAGTCCTCGACCGCGCGCTGCAGGTTGTCGGTGCGGGCCACGATCCAGGCGTTGGTGATGGCGAAGAAGATGATCAGCCCGATCAGCAGCAGGCCCAGCCGCCAGTTCATGAACAGCGACAGCGGCAGCATGACGAAGATCGCCACGAAGGTCGCCAGGTGCTCGCGGAAGAACATCAGCCACAGGCCGAACAGATGGTCGACGCCCTGCAGCATGATCTTGAGCAGGCGGCCGGAATGCTGCGCGTTGTGGAAGGCGAAGGGCAGCGCCAGCACGTGCTCGAAATAGCGCGCCATGGCCGCCAGCCGGTTGCGATGCGCCATGCGGTCGGCGTGCAGCGACACGACGATGTTGGCGACGATGCCGCCGATGCCGACGGCGATCCAGATGCCGAGCAGGCTGAGCGTATCGCCCCACACCTCGTCCTTCGGCCGCCCCGCCGAGCCGGTGAGCGTGTCGACGACGCGGCCGAACAGCACCGGCTCGAGGAACTGCAGGCCGGCGACGGCTATGTTGGCCAGCGCCAGGGTCAGCGCGAGGCCGAACTCCGGGCGCAGGAGCCCGAGGACACGGCCGTAGATGGCGATGAAGCTCATGCCGCGCGCCCCCGGCCCGCTCTCAGGCGTCCTTCGACAGGAAGCGTTCGGCGGCGCGCACGAAGAAGCTGACGCCGAACGGAATCGCCTGGTCGTTGAAGTCGTAGCCCGGATTGTGCAGGCCCTGCTCGCTGATGCCGTTGCCCAGCCACACCATTGCGCCGGGCACGGCGTTGAGCATGTAGGAGAAGTCCTCGGCGCCCATCGACGGCTTAACCGTGCGCAGGATATTGGCCTCGCCGCACACCTCGGCTGCGACATCGGCGGCGAAGCGCGCCTTGTCGGCGTCGTTGATGGTCGGGCCGTAGCCCGCGCGATGCTCGACGCTGATCTCCACGCCATGCATCGCCGCGGCGCCGGCGCAGATCTCGCGCATGCGGCGCTCGACCATGGCGCGGTTCTCGACCGTGGTGGTGCGCGTCGTGCCGCCGATATGCATCTCGCCGGGAATGACGTTGTAGGCGGAGCCGCCCTTCATGAAGCCCACGGTGACGACGGCGGCGTCGAGCGGGTCGGTATTGCGCGCGACGATGCCCTGCAGCGCCATCACGACCTGCGAGCCGATCACGATCGGATCGCGCGCGAGGTGCGGATGCGCGGCGTGCCCGCCATGGCCCTTGATGCGGATGTCCCAGCGATCGGCCGCGGCCAGCAGCGGGCCGGGCTTGGTGGCGATCGTGCCCAGCTTCAGGCCGGGCTTGTTGTGGATCGCGAACACCGCGTCGCAGGGGAATTTCTCGAACAGCCCGTCGTCGATCATCGCCTTGGCGCCGCCGCCGCCTTCCTCGGCCGGCTGGAAGATGAAATGGACCGCGCCTTCGAAATTGCGCGTCTCGGCCATAACCTTGGCGGCGCCCAGCAGCATGGTGGTGTGGCCGTCATGGCCGCAGGCGTGCATGCGGCCGGTGTTGGTGGAGCGGTGCTCGAACTCGTTGGTCTCCTGCATCGGCAGCGCGTCCATGTCGGCGCGCAGGCCGACCGCCTTGGGGCTGTTGCCCTTGCGCAGGGTGCCGACCACGCCGGTCTTGCCCAGGCCGCGATGCACTTCCAGCCCCCACTCCGTCAGCTTGGCCGCGACGATGTCCGAGGTACGGTGCTCTTCGTACGCCAGCTCGGGATGGGCGTGGATGTCGCGGCGGATGCGCGTCAGCTCGGCCTGCAATTCGAGCGAGCGCGGAACGATGGGCATGAACAGGGTCCTTCTGGCGTCAGGGCGGACGATCCTAACCCGGATCGCGGCCGATTTGTCTGCCGACAAGGTCGCGGTTGATCCGGCATCGCCGGCTCGCGAGAGTGGGTCAGGAGGACCGACATGCCCCTGCTGACCGTCGCCGACTACGAGGCCGCCCAGCGCATCGTTTACGGCGCCATGCCGCCGACAGCGCAATACGCCTGGCCGCTGCTGGCCCGGCGCATCGGCGCCGAGGTCTGGGTCAAGCACGAGAACCACACGCCCACAGGCGCCTTCAAGGTCCGTGGCGGTCTGGTCTACATGGATCGTCTGAAGCGCGAGCGATCTCATGTGAAGGGCGTGATCAGCGCCACACGTGGCAATCACGGCCAGAGCGTGGCCTTCGCGGCCGCGCGCAACGGCGTCAAGGCGGTGATTCTCGTGCCGCACGGCAACAGCGTCGAGAAGAACGCCGCCATGCGCGCCTTCGGCGCCGAGCTGATCGAGCACGGCCACGACTTCGACGCCGCGCGCGAGCAAGCCGTCCGCATCGCGCCCGAGCGCGGGCTGGAGATGCTGCCGTCGTTCCACCTGGATCTGGTGCGCGGCGTCGGCACCTACGCCATGGAGCTGTTCCGCGCCGCGCCCGATCTCGACACGGTCTACGCGCCGATCGGCCTGGGCTCCGGTATCTGCGGCCTGATCACCGCGCGCGACGCGCTGGGCTTGAAGACCAAGATCGTCGGCTGCGTCTCGGCCAACGCGCCGGCCTATGCCCTGTCCTTCGCGGCGAAGAAGACGGTCGAGACCAACAGCGCCGACACCTTCGCGGACGGCGTGGCGGTGCGCATACCGTCGGCCGAAGCGCTGGACATCATCGTCAAGGGCGCCGAGCGCATCGTGCAGGTGAGCGACGCCGAGGTCGAGGACGCGATGCGCGCCTTCTATACCGACACCCACCAGCTCGCCGAGGGCGCCGGCGCCGTGCCGCTGGCGGCGTTGATGCAGGAGCGCGACCGCATGAAGGGGCGCAAGGTCGCGGTGATCCTGAGCGGCGGCAATATCGACCGGCCGGTCTACGCGCGCATCATTTCAGCGGCGCCCACGCCAGATCGCTCTTGACCGTCTGCATGATGAAGCTCGACTTGGTGCCCCGGACTCCGGGCATGCGCAGCAGCGCCTTGAGCGCGAACTCGCTGAACGCCTCGAGGTCGGCGACCTGCACCTGCAGCAGGAAGTCCATCTCGCCGGTCACGGCATAGCAGGCGATCACCTCCGGCCGCTGGCGGATCGCTGCCTCGAAGGCCTCGACCACCGGCTCCGAGTGATCGTCGAGCGAGACCTGCACCAGCGCCTGGGTACTCAGCCCCAGCCCCTTCGGATCGACCAGCGCCGCGTAGCGACGGATCAGCCCGTCGGCCTCCAGCCGCTTCACCCGGCGCAGGCAGGGGGTCGCGGACAGGCCGACGCGGTCGACTAAATCGACGATCGCCAGCCGGCCGTCGCGCTGGAGTTCCGAGATGATACGGCGGTCGATGTCGTCGAGATCGATCATGGAGGAATCATCTATTTTCTATTCGATCTATAGCTTTTATCACCAATTCTGACGCAAGACACGACGCACTTTGCATGGATCCGCTACGGCTCGATTCGTATCCTGGATATATGAAGAAGCCCCTCCATCCCGATACCGCGGGCCTCCGCGGCGACTACAGCGCGATGACCACGGACTGGACCGTCAAGCAGCCCGCCAACGGCTATGGCGCCGAGGAGCACGACACGTGGCGCACCCTGTTGCGTCGCCAGACCCTGTTGGCTCAACGTCACGCCTGCCCGGAGTTCCTCGACGGTCTCGCGGCGCTGCGGATCGACGAGCGTGTGCCCGACTTCGAGCGCGCCAGTGACGTGCTGGAGCAGCGCACCGGCTGGCGCATCGTCGGCGTGCCCGGCCTGATTCCCGACGACGCATTCTACGGCCACCTCGCGGCGCGGCGATTTCCGGTGACCGTCTGGATCCGCCGCCGCGACGAGCTCGACTATCTCGCCGAGCCCGACCTGTTCCATGACTTCTTCGGCCACGTGCCGATGCTCGCCAACCCGGTCTTCGCCGACTACATGCAGGCCTACGGTCAGCGCGGCGTCGAGGCCGGCCCCGCCAACATCCACCGGCTCGCCCGCCTCTACTGGTACACGGTCGAGTTCGGCCTGATCCGCACCGCCGAGGGCCCGAAAATCTACGGCGCCGGCATCATCTCCTCGGCCAAGGAAACGCTCTACGCCATCGAGTCCGATGTGCCGGCTCGCCTGCCGTTCGAGGCGAAGCGGGTGATGCGCACCGCCTACGAGATCGACAAGCTGCAGCGCACGTACTTCGTGCTCGACGATTTCCGCCAGCTCTTCGAGGCGACGCAGGTCGACTTCCCCGCGCTCTACGCCGAGTTGGCGCGTCTGCCCGAGCTGCCCAACGGCCCGTTCTCGCCCACGGCTCACGCCGCGTAAAGCATCGAGCGGTCCGTCAGACACACCTGTCATCCCGAGCGTAGCGAGGGATCTAGGAAAGCTGTCTAGATCCCTCGCTACGCTCGGGATGACAGGATGATGCCGATTTCGCGCTCGTCAGTCAGGCGGACGACGTGAAACGACTCAGCGTTTGAGGACGCGACCGGCCACGGCGTCGAGCTTGGCGAGCAGCGCCGGATCGCGTTTCTCCGGCGCCGTGATGATCGCGTGGTCCAGCGCCCTGTCGGAGCCGATCGGACACAGCTCATGCTCGCGCGGGAAGTCGCGCGCCAGCGCCGCGACCAGCGCCTTCGCCTTGTCGGCGTTGGCGTGCATGACGGCGACGATCTTGGCGACATCGACCGTGCCGTGGTCCGCGTGCCAGCTGTCGAAGTCGGTGACCATGGCGAGCGTGGCGTAGCAGAGCTCGGCTTCGCGCGCGAGCTTGGCCTCGGGCATGTTGGTCATGCCGATCACGTCGCAGCCCCAGCTCCGATACAGCCGGCTCTCGGCCAGGGTCGAGAATTGCGGCCCCTCCATCACGATGTAGGTGCCGCCGCGCCGGACGTCGGCGCCGACGCCACGCGCCGCGGCCTCCAGTCGGTCGGCGAGCCTCGGGCTCACCGGATCGCCGAAGGCGACATGGGCGACGCAGCCCTTGCCGAAGAAGCTCTTGGCGCGTGCGAAGCTGCGGTCGATGAACTGGTCGACGACGACGAAACTGCCCGGCGGCGTGTCCTCGCGCAGCGATCCCACGGCGGAGAGCGACACCACGTCGGTGACGCCCGCGCGCTTGAGCGCGTCGATATTGGCGCGGTAGTTGATGTCGCTGGGCGCGTGGACATGGCCGCGACCGTGACGCGGCAGGAAGACCATGGGCAGGCCGGCGAACTCGCCGAAGCACAGCTGATCAGACGGTTCGCCCCAAGGCGAGGCGACGGCCTCCCAACGCACATTGCTCAGACCCGGCAGTTCGTAGAGACCCGATCCGCCGATCACACCCAGAACCGATTTCACCACGATCCGCTCTCCGCGCCGCGACTCGCGGCGCGACCATCGCACGGCGCGCGGCGACTCGTCACGATGGCGTGGAAGGGGCCGCCGTCACACGAACGTCGCGACATCGTCGAACGGCTTCTTGGCCAGCGCGTGCAGCGGCACCACCGCGTCGGGCGCCGGGTGGCCGGCGACGATGATCATGTAGGCCTTCTCGTTCTTCGGTCGCCCCAATAGCTGGCCGAGGAAACCCATCGGGTTGGGCGTATGCGTCAAGGTCGCCAGCCCGGCCTGATGCAGCGTCGCGAGCAGGAAGCCGCAGGCAATGCCGACTGACTCGGGCACGTAGTAGTTCTTCTTGCGCGAGCCGTCCGGCCAGCTTCCCCATTGCTGGGCGAAGACGACGATCAGCCACGGCGCCGTCTCCAGAAACGGCTTGCGCCAGTCGGTGCCCAGCGGCTTCAGGGCGCGCAGCCATTCCTCGCTGGCCTTGCCGTCGTAGAAGGCCTTCTCCTCGACCTCGGCGGCCTCGCGAATCCGCGCTTTCACGGCGGGATCGGCGACGGCGACGAAATGCCAGGGCTGGTGGTTGGCGCCACTGGGCGCGTGGCGCGCGGCGTCGATCGCCGCTTCGACGATGGCGCGATCGACGGGACGATCGCTGAAGTCGCGTACCGTCCGCCGCCGCGTCAGATCGTCCGCGAAGGCACGGGCGCGAGGCAACATCTCGGCGTCCGGGAGAGGATGGAAGTCGAGCGGCCGGTGCGGAAAATCGTGCGACATGAATGCCTCCGACGCGCGATCTAGCGCGCGCCCGCAACGGGCGAAAGCCTTTCGTTCAGTCGAGCAGGCCGGCGATCTGCGGCAGCCACAGCGACAGGCCGGGGAAGGCCAGGCACAGGAACAGCCCGATCACCTGCAACGCCAGGAACGGATACATGCCGCGATAGACGTCGGTCATGGAGCAATCCGGCGGCACGGTGCCCTTCATGTAGAATAGCGTCGCGCCGAAGGGCGGCGACATGAACGAGGTCTGCAGGTTGACCGCCACCAGCGTGGCGAACCACGGCATGAAGGCGGCCGGGTTGGGGCCGATATGCGAGGAGAAATCCATCTTGGCGAGGATCGGTCCGAAGACCGGCAGCACGATGAGGCAGATCTCGATCCACTCGAACGGGAAGCCCAGCAGGAAAATGAGGACCATCACGAAGATCATCATCTCCCACGGCGTGTCGATGCCCATCGCTTCGAGCGTGCTCAGCATGAGCTCGTCGCCGCCCAGTTCGCGAAAGATCAGCGAGAAGCCGGTGGCGCCAAGCACCACCATGAACACCAGGCCGTTGGCGCGGCAGGCGTCGCGGATCGACTCCCTGAGCATCGTCAGCCGGAGCCGGCCATTCATCCACGCGATCAGCAGCGAGCCCGCGCAGCCAACGCCGGCGCTCTCGGTCGCGGTCGCCCATCCGGCAAAGATCGAGCCCAGCACCACGACCATCAGCGTCGTCATCGGCAGCAGGCCGCGCCCGACCACGACGAAAGTCTCGCGCGCCGTTTGCGGTCCCTGATCGCGCGGGATCTTGGGCGCCCATTCCGGCTTGGCGAGCGCCACGCCCCAGATGTAGAGCAGATAGAGGCCCGACAGCACGAAGCCGGGGATGGTCGCGGCCGCGAACAGCGCGCCGGCGGAGGTGTTGAGCATCTCGCCCATGACGACGAGCATGATTGAGGGCGGAATCAGGATGCCGAGCGTACCGGCCGAGGCGATAGTGCCAAGCGACAGGCGCTTGTCGTAGCCCGCCTTCAGCATCGGCGGCAGCGAGATCAGCGACAGCAGGATCACCGAGGCGCCGACGACGCCGATCGGCGCGGCGAGGATCGTGCCCATCACCATGACCGCGACCGCGAGACCGCCGGGCGTGCGGCGCAACATCACCTGCGCGGCGTCGAGCATGTCCTTGGCGACGCCGCTGCGCTCGAGGATCGCGCCCATGAAGATGAACATGGGCAGCGATACCAGCACCGGGTCGACCGCGACCCCGCCCCACATACGCAGCAGGATGCTGTTGATCTTGACAAGGCTGAATTCGCCTAGGCTCCAGCCGATCAGGCCGAATATCAGCCCGGTGCCGCCCAACACATAGGCCACCGGATAGCCGCAGAAGATCACGACGAACATCGTCGCGAACATGATCAGCGCCAGGTTCTCCGCGAACCACGCCATCACGACGGACACTCCGCGGACGCCAAGCCCACCCTCACATCGGCTCGACGACGCGATCGATGTTGAGCTCCGCCCCCCGCCCGACACCGCCGAACAGGAATGCGATCAGGCGCAACAGCGTGGCCACTACGGCGGCCACCGCCAGCCACAGGCCGAACACGAAAAGGCCCTTGATGACCCAGCGATACGGAAGGCCGATCACCGCCTCCGAGCCTTCCCCGGTGGCGTAGGACATGGCGACAAAGCCGAGCCCGTACCAGGCCACGACGCCGATATAGGGCAGCGCGAAGGCGAGGCATCCGACGATCTCGATCCAGGCCCGGCTGCGCAGCTTGCGGTGCGCGGTCAGCGTGTCGACGCGGGGATGGGCGTTGAGGATGTAGCAGTGACCCAGCCACATCGCGAAGAGGATGGTGTGCAGGTGCCACTCCAGCTCCTGCAGCCGCGTCGAGCCCAGCCCCGGCATCTGGAAGCCGAACTTGCGGGTCACCACGTCGAAGCAGATCACCACCATCAGGACGACCATCAGCCATCCCGACGCCTCGGCGATACCACGCAAGACAGACTCGATCCGTCCCGCGATGGTCAGCAGGGAACGCACGATTGCCGTCTTTACACCCGGTCCGCGCGTCTCAATCGAGGAACCCGAAGTAGCGCGGTAGCCACAGCACGACCTCCGGGAAGATGATGCACAACGCGACCGCGAGCATCTGCAGCGCAACGAACGGTATGATACCGCGATAGATGTGCTGCATCGTGACCGAGGGCGGCACCGTTCCCTTCATATAAAAGAGCGCGAAGCCGAAGGGTGGCGTCAAGAACGCCGACTGCAGGTTCACGGCTACGAGGATCGCGAACCAGATCATGAAGTCCTTGTTGGTGGCGAGATGCGGCTCGAAACTGGCCTTCATCAGCAGCGGCCCGAAGATCGGCAGCACGATGAGGCAGATCTCGATCCAGTCAAAGAAGAAGCCCATGATGAACACGATGATCATCACGAACACGAGAACTTCCCAGCCAGTATCGATGCCGAGCGCCTTCAGCAGTTCCTCGACCGCCTCGTCGCCGCCCAGCGCACGGAAGACGAACGAGAACAGCGTCGCGCCGAAGACGATGAAGAACACCAGCGCATTGGTCAGCGCCGAACTCTCGATCACCTCCTTCAACATCTTCATATTGAAGCGCTTGTTCCAGATCGCCAGCAGGATGGCGCCGGCGCAGCCCGTGCCGCCGGCCTCGGTCGGGGTCGCGAAACCACCGAAAATCGAGCCCAGCACGACGAAGATCAGGAACGAGGGTGGCAGGAAGCTGCGCAGGATCATGCGCCAGAATTCCGCGCGCGAGGCCGGCGCGGCGGCGTCGCTGAGCGGCGGCGCCAGCTCCGGCTTCACCGCGGCGATCACGCCCTGATAGATCAGGTACAGGACCGACAGCAGGATGCCTGGCAGGATCGCGGCCGTGAAGAGCGTGCCGACGGAGATCGTCAGCAGGTCGCCCATGATCACCAGCATGATACTGGGCGGTATCAGGATGCCGAGCGTGCCGGCTGACGCGATCGTGCCGACGGACAGCTCCTTGGAGTAGCCCCGCGCGAGCATCGTCGGCAGCGCGATCAGGGTGAGCATGATCACCGATGCGCCGACAATGCCGGTGGTGGCGGCCATGATGGTGCCCATCAGCGTCACCGACATCGCGAGGCCGCCGGGAATCCGCCGAGTCAGGACCTGCAGCGCCTTGAGCAGTTCGTCGGCGACGCCGGATTTTTCCAGCAATGTGCCCATGAACACGAACATGGGAATCGCGATCAGCACGGGGTTCTGCACCGCCTGACCCCAGATGCGCGGGATCAAGCTGCCGAACTGCGCCGGCCGGAAGACATCGAACATGATGCCGATCACGCCGAAGGCCAGCGCGACGCCGCCCAGCACGAACGCCACCGGATAGCCGATGAACATGATGAAGGTGAGCACCAGGAACATCAGCACCGCGAGGTGGTCGACGAGCCACTCCATGGTCCGCCTCCCTCAGTGGCTCGGCGCCGGCGCGGCGGCGCGGGCGGCGATGTCGGGTGAACCGAAGAGGAAGGCGAGCTTGCGGAACAGCACCGAGGCGACCGCGAGGTCGAGCAGCAGCAGTCCGGCGACGAGGCAGGACTTGATGATCCAGCGGTAGGCCAGCCCGTTGGGTGCGTCGGACCGCTCGTTCTGAATCCAGGACGTCTCGGCGAAGATATAGGAGAAATAGGTCGCGACGGCGCAGTAGGGGATCGCGAACAAGATCACGCCAAAGACCTCCAGCCAGGCCTGGGCGCGCGGGCTACGATTGGCGGTAAAGACGTCGATGCGGACATGGACGTTGCGGACGTAGGCGTAGCCGAGCCAGAACATGAACAACATCCCGTGCAGATGCCACTCCAACTCCTGGATCGGCGTCGAGCCGAACCCGGGTAGCTGGAAGCCGATCTTGCGGGTGATTACGTCCCAACAGATCACAACGACCAGGACGAGGAACAGCCAGCCGAAGAGCCACGCGATCCGCTCAAGGAGCCTGTCGATCGCGTCGCTAATGCCAAGCAACGCGCGCATGCCGCAATCCCCAAATTTGAGTTCGAACTACCCTGTACGACCTTCTTGAGCGCGGATCGGGCCACGCCAGAAACGTTGGGGGCCGGCGCTTGGGCCGGCCCCCGGATCGGTGGCTACTTCAGGTAGCCGCGCTCGCGCCAGACAGAGTACTCGGCGCGAAACTTCGTGAGCGAGTCCCAGGCCTTCTTGAACTCGGGGCTCTTCGCCGCCTGCTCCTCGGCGACTTCCTTCCAGGCCTTCTCGAAGGCCGCGAGGAACTCGGGGCCCCAGGTCATCAGCTTGACGCCCTTGGACTCGATCTCCTTCAGCGCGGCGGGCTGCAGCGACTCGCCCAGGCTCATGCCGCGCAGCGTGGTCTGGTCGCACGCCGCTTCGATCGACGCCTTCTGGTGCGGCGACAACGAGTCCCACTTCGCCTTGTTGATAATCAGGTCACCGACTGTCGCCTGCTGGTGCCAGCCCGGGAAGTAGTAGAACTTCGCGACCTGATGGAACCCGAGGCTCAGGTCCATGACCGGCATCGAGAACTCAGTGGCGTCGATCGTGCCCAGCTGCAACGCCTGGAAGATCTCGCCCGCCTGGAGCAGCTGGGTGGCCACGCCCAGCTTCTGCATGACGTTCGCGCCCAGCCCGAAGAAACGCATCTTCAGGCCCTTCATGTCGTCGAGCGTCTTGATCTCCTTGCGGAACCAGCCGGAGGCCTCGGGCGGGATGAGATGGCACATGATGGAGTGGATGTTGTACTTGGCGTACAGCTCCTGCATGCCCTTCTCGCCGCCGCCGTGCTTCATCCAGGCGAGGAACTCGCCGAGGCC
>VGCZ01000058.1 GCA_016869975.1 Alphaproteobacteria bacterium | reverse complement strand
GATCCGCGCGCCATCACCAGCCCCTATGACGGCACGGCGCTGATCGCCGCCGCCCATCTCGGCCACGACGAGGTCGTGCGCGCCCTGATCGAGGCCGGCGCGCCGCTCGACCACGTCAACAACCTCGGCTGGACGGCGCTGATCGAGGCGGTGGTGCTGGGCGACGGCGGACCGCGCCATGTCGCGTGTGCGCGGGCGTTGGTCGAGGCGGGGGCCAATCGGGAGATTCCCGATCGCAACGGCAGGACCGCGGTGCAGTTGGCGCGGGTTCGCGGAGATGGCGAAGGTTCTCGATAGTGTGCCGAAGCGGTGAGTGACCTTACCCGCAGACTCGACGCCCAGGCTAACGCCGCCCAAGCTCTGACTAAGGCTCGGCGACTGTTAATCAAATACCGTCTCAATAAATCCTACTGGATAGTGGAAAACAGAGCGACTGCACGGACGATAATCCAAGCCAAGCTACGGCCTTCGTGCCCGAGACAGCCAATCTACAAACGCCCGCGAGCAATAACCCTAGGCCTGAGCGCCCAGGTAACGCTCGCAACCATTGGCTGCGGTGGAGCGAGCAGCTAACATGCGGTCACCCCCAGGGAACGCAATTGAAGTGATGGACGGGCATGGCGATAGATCACTCTGGACACAAGGGAGCGGCACGCATTAGAGCGCTTCTCGTCAATCCAACGCACAACGATCAGAACATCTGGTCTTACGACCGGATGTGCGAGGCGCTTGGAGCAAAGTTCTTTACTCCTCCTTTAGGGCTTCTCTCAGTCGCCGCTCTGCTTCCAGATAATTGGCAGATCCGGCTGCTCGACAGGAACTTTAACGTTCTGTCCGCCCATGATCTCCAAGATACCGACGTGGTCCTGACGGGCGGAATGCTGACACAACGCAGCGATACATTGGAGGTCATCCGGATCTCACAGAAGTGCGGTGTTCCAGTAGTCGTAGGAGGGTTCGACGTCAGCGCTAGTCCGGCGATCTACGCAAATGCAGACGTGATCGTTGTTGGAGAAGCCGAAACCTGCATTGATGAACTGGTACCCGCAGCAGCGCCGCCAGTGGCTTGCGGCGCTGACCGTACAGAATCGAACGTCAGTGATTCAGCTACCTGTAGGCTTCTAGCTAAGCAGATGCTGATAACTGTTGCAACTTGTGATCGAGTGCGGGCAGCATCGATAATAATGCCGGTCCGACATGGTCAGACGCGCCAGCTGATCATGGTTTGTGGATCTACATCAGAGGCTTCGAACGTAGCGGCCAATGAAATGGAATTGCTGAACTGTTGGAATGCGAGCGGAGATGCTTTGCCATTGAAAAAGTACCGATCCAAATGCTTGACTATGCTGAGGTGGTGTTGACCTGACGGTCACCGGCCACACCCGGCGGCGCCAACCGCCACGTGACAGCAACCGCAGATACCCTACCGTCGAATCGTCTTTCCCTGGGTCGCGCTTAAACCGCGAACTCCGCCAGCCTCGCCGCCTCGTCATCCGCGATCAGCGCCTCGACCACCTTGTCGAGCGCCGTGCCCTCCATGACCTTGTCCAGCTCATACAAGGTCAGATTGATGCGATGGTCCGTGCACCGACCCTGGGGAAAATTGTACGTGCGGATGCGTTCGCTGCGATCGCCGCTGCCGACCTGGCCCTTGCGCGAGGCGGCGCGTTCGTCGTGCAGCTTCTGGCGCTGCGCCTCGTAGAGGCGCGCGCGCAGGATCTTCATCGCCTTGGCCTTGTTCTTGTGCTGGCTCTTCTCGTCCTGCTGGCTGACCACGACGCCGGTCGGCAGATGGGTGATGCGCACGGCGCTGTCCGTCGTGTTGACCGACTGACCGCCCGGACCGGAGGAGCGGAACACGTCGATGCGCAGGTCCTTGTCCTCGATCTTGATGTCGACCTCCTCCGCCTCGGGCAGCACGGCCACGGTGGCGGCAGAGGTGTGGATGCGGCCCTGCGATTCGGTGGCCGGCACGCGCTGCACGCGGTGCACACCCGATTCGAACTTCAGCCGCGCGAAGACGTCCTTGCCGGTGACGGTGGCGGTGGCCTCGCGATAGCCGCCCATGCCGCTGTCGCTGAGCTCCATCACCTCGAACTTCCATCCCCGTAGCGCGGCGTAGCGCTGGTACATGCGGAACAGGTCGGCGGCGAACAGCGCGGCCTCCTCGCCGCCGGTGCCGGCGCGCACCTCCAGGATGGCGTTGCGCGCGTCGGCTTCGTCCTTGGGCAGCAGCATCAGCTGCACGCTGCGCTCCAGCTGGGGCACGCGCTCCTTGGCGGCGCGGAACTCCTCCTCGGCCAGCGCCTTCATCTCGGCGTCGGTGCCGGCGTCGGCGATCATGCCGGCGAGGTCGCCCGCCTCCTTCTGCGCCGCGCGCAGCTCGCGCACCTTCTCGACCAGCGGGCCGAGCTCGGCGTATTCCTTCGACGCCTGGGTGAACTTCGCCGAATCGAGCCCGCCGCCCGAGAGGATCGCCTGCAGCTCCTCGTGGCGGTGCACGACCTGGTCGAGCTTGTCGTCGAGGGTCATGGCGCCCCTCCCTTCCCCCGCTGGCGGGGGAAGGCAGCGGACATGATGACTTTTCCGTCTCCCCGCGAGCGGGGAGAGGGAGGGGCCCGTCGCGCGCAGCGCGATGGGAGTGTGAGGGGCTGCATCAGGTGACGCACCGCCGTTGTGCGCAACCTGATGCAGCCCCTCACCCCAACCCTCTCCCCGCTCGCGGGGAGAGGGAGGGAGGCGGGAGAGGTCATCACCGCTTGTCCTCGTCGTCGTCGATGCCGTCGAGGCCCATCAGGTCGGCGAGCTCGCCCATGGCGTCGACGGTGAGTTCCTCGACGATGTCGGCGAAGGCGACTTCGCGCTGCGTGCCGTCGTCGAAGTTCTTCAGCGCCACCACGCCCTTGGCCATCTCGGCGTCGCCGAGGATCAGCGCGTGGCTGGCGTCGAGCTTGTTGGCGCGCTGCAGGCGGCGCTTCATGTTGCCCTTGTAGGCGAGCTCGACGACCACGTCGGCGTCGCGCAGCTCGCGCGCCAGCGCCAGCGCGCGACGCTCCGCCGCCTCGCCCATCGGCACGATCGCCACCGGCCGTTCGGGCTTGGGTGGATCGTTGGCCAGCATCGCCAGCCGCTCGATGCCGCCGGCCCAGCCGATGCCCGCCGTGGGCGGACCGCCCAGCGCCTCGATCAAGCCGTCATAGCGGCCGCCGCCGATCACCGTGCCCTGCGCCCCCAGATGGGTGGTGACGAACTCGAAGGCGGTGTGGGTGTAGTAGTCCAGCCCGCGCACCAGGCTGGGCTCGACGGTGAAGGCGATGCCCGAGGCCTCGAGTCCGGCCTTCACCGCGGCGAAGAAATCGCGCGCCGCGGTGTTGAGGTAGTCGCCGAGCGACGGCGCGTTGACGTTGACCGCCTTGTCGCCCTCGTCCTTGCTGTCGAGGATGCGCATGGGATTGCGCTCGAGGCGGCGCAGGGAGTCCTCGCTGAGCTTGGCCTTGTGTGCGCTGTAATAGTCGATCAGCACCTTGCGGTAGGCGGTGCGGCTTTCCGGGTCGCCCAGCGAGTTCAGGCTGAGCGTGCAGCAATCGAGGATACCCAGGCGTTGCAGGATGTCGGCGGCGAGCGAGATCACCTCGACGTCGCATTCCGGCTCGGGCGCGCCCAGCACCTCGACGTCGATCTGGTGGAACTGGCGCTGGCGGCCCTTCTGCGGTCGCTCGTAGCGGAACATCGGGCCGTGCGCGAAGACCTTCAGCGGCACCTGTTGCGTCAGGCCGTTGGAGATGAAGGCGCGACAGATGCCGGCGGTGTACTCGGGCCTGAGCGTGAGGCCTTCGTCGCCGCGATCGGTGAAGGAGTACATCTCCTTCGACACGACGTCGGATGTCTCGCCCATGCCGCGGGCGAAGAGCTCGGTGAACTCGAAGATCGGCGTCGCCATCTCGGCGTAGCCGTAAAGCCGCGCGACCTCGCGCGCCGTGTTCCAGACATGCGCGAAGCGCGGGAACTCGTCGGGCAGGATGTCGTGGGTGCCGCGTACGGGCTGCAGCTTGGACACGTCGGGATTCCGGGGAATGGGTTGGGCCGGGCGGTTGATTACACGGATTGCGGCCCTATGCCCACCCCTGGCTACTTCCCCTCTCCCCGCAGGCGGGGAGAGGGAGAGGCGAAAATCTACTCCGCCGCCGCCTTGGCCTTGGCGGCCTCGATCTCGGCGGCCTTCTTCTCGATCATCTGCGCGAGGTGCTCGACGATGCCGGCGTCCTTCAGGCGGTGATGCGGGACGCCCGCGACATAGACCTGGTGCGTGCCGTTGCCGCCGCCGGTGAAGCCGATATCGGTCTCGCGTGCCTCGCCCGGGCCGTTCACGACGCAGCCGATCACCGAGACGGTCATCGGCGTGGTGATATGCGCCACACGCTTCTCCAGCGCCTCGACCGTGCGGATGACGTCGAATTGCTGACGCGCGCAGCTCGGACAGGAGATCAGGTTGACGCCGCGATGCCGCAGATTCAGCGCCTTCAGCATCTCGAAGCCGACACGCACCTCCTCCTCGGGCTCGGCCGACAGCGACACGCGCAGCGTGTCGCCGATGCCGCTCCACAGCAGCATGCCCAGCCCGATCGAGGACTTCACCGTGCCGGTGCGCAGCCCGCCGGCTTCGGTGACGCCGATATGCAGCGGGTAGTCGCAGGCTTCCGCGAGGCCCTGATAGGCGGCGACGGCGAGGAAGACGTCGGAGGCCTTCACACTGATCTTGAACTCGCGGAAATCGTGGTCTTCCAGAATGCGCGCGTGATCGAGCGCGCTTTCGACCATCGCCTCGGGACACGGCTCGCCGTACTTCTCCAGCAGGTCCTTCTCCAGCGAGCCGGCATTCACCCCGATGCGCATCGAGCAGCCATGGTCGCGCGCGGCCTTGACCACTTCGCGCACGCGCTCGGCGCTGCCGATATTGCCGGGATTGATGCGCAGGCAGGCGGCGCCGGCGTCGGCCGCCTCGATGGCGCGTTTGTAGTGGAAGTGGATGTCGGCGACGATCGGCACCTTGGCGGCGCGCACGATCTCTTTCAGCGCCTTGGTCGACTCCTCGTCCGGGCAGGAGACGCGGATGATGTCGACGCCCGCCTCCTCGCAGCGACGGATCTGGTCGATCGTGGCGCCGGCGTCGGCGGTCAGGGTGTTGGTCATGGTCTGCACGGTGATCGGCGAATCGCCGCCCACCGGCACGGTGCCGACCATGATGCGCCTGCTCTTGCGGCGCTGGATGTCACGATAGGGTCTGACGCTCATCGTCCGGTGGCCCGGGCTGATTGGGGGTAGCGCATTCTAAAGCAACGAGCCGGAGATCGGCACCACTCTGTCATTCCAAGCGCAGCGAGGAATCTAAGGAAGCCGCCTGGATCCCTCGCTACGCTCGGAATGACAGGCGTCCTCGAACGACCAGCATATAGGGATTGCGCGACCGTCCGGCTCGCGCCAGCGACCTCATGCCACCGATCTGTGTGAAAACGATGTCAGCGCGGCGCGTCGGGAGTCAGGCGGTAGCCGATGCCCTCGGGCACGGTATAGGGCTCGCCGGCGCGCACGAAGGTCGAGGCCAAAACCTCGCCGTTGGGCCCGCGCAGCTCCAGCCAGCCATTGGTCTTCGGCAGCAGGGTCACCGGCTTGCTGCTGGCCGGGGCGGTGATCACAACCGGCTTGGGCGGCTCCGGCGGCCTGACCTTGGCCGGCCTGAGCTCGCCCGGCCTCAAGTCGGTCGGACGGCTGGCTTCCTGGGTATTCGCCGCCTGCCCGCCGGCGTCCTGGCGGGCGAACGGCGTGGCCGCCTGGGCCTGGCCGGGTGACAGGGTCACCGTGGGCAGCGGTGGCGGGGCCGGCGGTGGTACGGGGGCCGCGATCGGCGCTGGCGGCGCGGGCGGCGCGGCGCTTGGGACCGGGGCCGCCGGGGCGGCCGCCTGGACAGGGGCAGGAGCGGGTGTCGGTGCCGGCGCGGCCGCGGGGGCTGGCGCGGGGGCAACCGCTGGAGCCCTTGGGGCGGCGGCGGGCGCGGCAAAGGTCGGGGCGGGGGCAGCCGGCGCGGCGACAGTCGGGGCGGGGGCGCTCGGCGCCGGGGCGGCGGGTGCGGCCACGGTCGGCGCGGGCGCCTGAGGCGCCGGCGCGCTCGCTACGGTAGGCGGCTTCAGGCGGTCCGGCACCGGCGCCACGGCCTGTGTCGGCGTGCCGGGCTCGCGGGTCATCGCGTGCCAGGTCACATAGGCGCCGAACAGCAGTGCGCAGGAGGCGAGCAGCAACGCCGCCTTCGGCGTGCGGCGCTCCTTGGGCGCGACCGGGAAGTTGACGGCGGCGCCCACCGGCGGCGCGGCCTCGATGGCGCGATAGGTCTCGAGCACGCGGTCGGCGTCGAGATTCACCCGCTTGGCGTAGGTGCGCAGGAAGGCGGGGATGTAGGTGCGGCCCGGCAGATCGTGGAAGCGGCCTTCCTCGATCGCCTCAAGATAGGCGTAGCGCACGCGCGTATCGGTGGAGACGTCGCGCAGCGACAAGCCCAGCGACTCGCGCGCTTCG
Organism: Alphaproteobacteria bacterium; assembly: GCA_016869975.1. Taxonomy (GTDB): domain Bacteria; phylum Pseudomonadota; class Alphaproteobacteria; order Reyranellales; family Reyranellaceae; genus JAFAZJ01. Next base: position 13,961 of record VGCZ01000058.1, on the reverse strand, counting down.
CGCAGCATCTGGCCGACGCCCGCGCACGCGGTCGTCGCTTCCACCTGCCAGTTCGTGTGGTCGCGCATTTCAGCTCTGTCGCAAACACAAAGTTCGGAATCAACTCGCCCTGGGGCGTCCTCTTAGCAGGACTCCGCACGTGACGAAACCTGAGTCTGCGCGCGGCCTCCGGATTCCTTCGCGACAAAAGCGTCAGAGCGGAATGCCATGGTCGCGCGCGAACAAGCGGATGCTGTCGCGCACGCTGCGTTGCGATCCGCCAATCAGCGCGTCGAGGTACCCGGTGAACCGCGCCAGATCGAGCGCGCGCACCATGCTCTTCACCGGACCGAAGCCGCCTGGCGCCATCGACAGCGTGCGCAGGCCGACGCCCAGCAGCGCCATGGCCTCGATCGGCTTGCCGGCCATTTCTCCACAGAGGCTGAGCTCGACATTGGCCCTTTTGCACGCCTCGACCACATTCCTTAGTGCGCGCAGGACGGATGGGGACAAGGTATCGTAACGTCCCGCGAGTCGGGGGTTGCCCCGGTCGGCCGCGAACAAAAACTGTACAAGGTCGTTGCTGCCGACCGACAGGAAGTCGATTTCGCGCAGCAGCTCCGGTAACTGCCACAGCAAGGCGGGGACTTCGAGCATTACGCCGACCGACACGCGCGCGGGCGTCGTCGTGCCCCGGCCACGCGCCCGGGTCAGTTCCAGGTCAAGCAGATGACGTGCCTGCCGCAGTTCGGCGAGATCGGCGACCATGGGAAACATGATCCAAATCGGCCGGCCCTCGGCGGCCATGATGATGGCGCGTAGCTGACGACGCAGCATCGCCGGGCGATCCAGCCCGATGCGGATGGCGCGCCAACCCATCGCCGGGTTCTCGTCGCCGAACGACTCGACATAGGGCAGCACCTTGTCGCCGCCGACATCGAGCGTGCGGAAGGCCACCGGCTTGCCGTCCGCCTGGTCGAGCACGCGGCGGTAGAGCTGCGCCTGCTCCTCGACGTCGGGAAACTGCGAGCGCACCATGAAGGTGATCTCGGTGCGGTACAGGCCGACGCCGTCGGCGCCGGTGGTCGCCAGATGCTGCAGGTCGATCAGCAGGCCGGCGTTGACGCGCAGCGAGACCGCCACGCCGTCGCGGGTCGCCGCCGGCAGCTCGCGCAACGCGGCGTACTGGCGACGCCGCTGCTCGACCGCCTGCAAGGTGTCGGCGACCTGCTGCTGGATCTCCTCGGCGGGACGGATGAAAACCTGGGCGTTGTCGCCGTCGACGACGATGGGATCGCCCGGCTCGACGCGCCCGGTGATGTCTTCGACGCGGCCGACCACCGGCAGGTCGAGCGCGCGCGCGACGATGGCGACGTGGCTCAGCGCCGAGCCGGCCTCGAGCACGATGCCGCGCAGCTTGCCGCGGTCGTACTCCAGCAGATCGGCGGGACCCAGATCGCGCGCCACGATCACCGCGTCGTCGGGCAGGCTGGCGGCGTCGAGCACCGAGCCACGGCCCATCAGGCGCAGCAGCAGGCGGCGTGTCAGGTCGGAAAGATCGGCGAGACGCTCCTGGATATAGGGATCGCTGATCTCGCTGAAGCGCACGCGCATGTCGTCGAAGGCGCGCTGCACGCCGGCTTCGGCGGTCAGCCCGGTGCCGATCGCCTCGCGGATGCGTTCGACCCAGCCGCGATCGTCGGCGAACATGCGGAAGGTTTCGAGCACCTCGCGATGCTCGCCATGCCCGAGGTGATCGGATTCGAGCATGCGGTCGAGATCGGCGCGCACCACGCCCAGCGCCTCGATGAAGCGCTTCTGCTCCAGCGCGGTGTCCTCCGCGATCACCTTGCTGATGAAGATGCGCGGCTCGTGCAGCACGGCCTTGCCGATGGCGACTCCGCCGTTGAGCTGCACGCCGTCGAGACGCACCGGTAGAAGGCCGGTGCCATCGATCGGCTTGATCTCCTCGGGATTGACCAGCTCGCCCGACGCCACCAGCTCGGCCAGCACCATGGCGACGTTCTCGAGGGTCTCGATCTCCTCCTCGTCGTACTGGCGCAAGGTGCGGTTCTGCACCGCCAGCACGCCCAGCACCTTCTCGCCGCGCAGGATCGGCACGCCGGCCATCGAGTGGTAGATCTCCTCGCCGGTCTCGGGCCGGTAGGCGAAGCTCGGATGGGTCTGCGCGTCGGCCAGCGACAGCGGTCGCTCGTTGGCGGCGATGTCGCCGACGATGCCCTCGCCCAGCCGCAGGCGGGTGCGGTGCACGGCGTCGGGATTGAGGCCTTGGGTGGCGAACAGCTCGAGGATGTCGCCGGCGCGCAGCACGTAGATCGAGCAGACCTCGGCCACCATCTCGCCGGCGACGATGCGCACGACCTGGTCGAGGCGCTCCTGCGCGGTGCCCGCGCGCGCCATCACATCCCGGAGCCGCCTGAGGATCAACCGCGGCCCGGCCACTGGCGTCGTACGCTCCATGGTCAGACCGCTCCGGGATCGGCTCGCTTGATCGGGGCGGTTTTTCGCGCGTCCGGCCACGCCTGCATCGCCGCGCAAGCGGCGATCGGCAGGGTGGCAAGGGCGCGCGCGGCGAACATGGGTCGGTTATCGCCGCTTTCGCCCGCGAGGTCCAGCGCCCAGGGGATTCGACATGTGTCGAAAGTATTGGCGGGTCTTCCTTCTCCCCGCCTTCGCGGGGAGAAGGAATCAACGCCTACGCCGCGTCCAGCCCGTAGGCGGTGTGCAGGGCGCGAACGGCGAGCTCGGTGTACTCGGCGGCGATCAGCACGCTGATCTTGATCTCCGATGTCGAGATCACCGCGATGTTAATGCCGCGCTTGGCCAAGGTCTCGAACATGGTCAGCGCCACGCCGGCGTGGCTGCGCATGCCCACACCGATCACCGAGAGCTTGCAGACATCGGCGTCGGTGTGCAGCTCGGTGAAGCCGAGCGCGGCCTTGCGCTCCTCGAGCACCGCCCTGGCGCGCGGCAGGTCGGTCTTGGGGATGGTGAAGGTGATGTCGGTCGCCCTGCCGTCGGAGGACACGTTCTGCACGATCATGTCGACATTGATGTTGCTGGCGGCCAGCGGTCCGAACAGCGCCGCGGCGACGCCGGGCCGGTCGGCGACGTTGGCCACCGTGACCTTTGCCTCGTTGGTGTCGTAGGCGATGCCGCTGACGACGGATTGTTCCAGACCCTTGGCCATGATCTCTTCCTCATCGACGACGAGCGTGCCCGGCATGTCGCTGCCCGGCGGCACGTCGAAGGAAATCTCCCCGTTCAGCTTGCGGAACGAGGCCAGCACCTGCACGCGCACGCGGTGGTTCATCGCCAGCTCGACGGAGCGCGTCTGCAGCACTTTCGAGCCCAACGAGGCCATCTCAAGCATTTCCTCGTAGGTCACCATCGGCAGCTTGCGCGCCTTGTCGGTGATGCGCGGGTCGGTGGTGTAGACGCCGTCGACATCGGTGTAGATGTCGCAGCGCTCCGCCTTGAGCGCCGCCGCCAACGCCACCGCCGAGGTGTCGGAGCCGCCGCGGCCCAAGGTGGTGATGCGGCCCTCGCCGCTCACGCCCTGAAAGCCCGGCACGACGGCGACGACGCCCTCCGCCATGGCCTTCTCGATCTCCTCGGTGCCGATCGAGAGGATGCGGGCGCGGCCATAGGCCTCGTTGGTGCGGATCGGCAATTGCCAGGACGCGAAGGAGCGCGCCTTCACGCCGCGCTTCTGCAGCGCCAGCGCCACCAGGCCGATGGTGACCTGCTCGCCGGTCGACACGACGACGTCGTACTCGCGCGCGTCGTAGAGCGGCATGATCTTGTCGACATAGCCGACGAGCTGGTTGGTGACGCCGGACATGGCCGAGACGACCACGGCGACCTGATGGCCGCGCTCGACCTCGAGCTGGACCATGCGCGCGACGTTCTCCAGACGATCGGTGTCCCCGACCGACGTGCCGCCGAACTTGACGACGATGCGAGCCATTCCCCTGCCCTACGATCCTTCAGCCGCCTGCGAACCGGCGACAGCGGTCATTTGTCGCTGACGCGCGATTTCCGATCGCGGGCGGCGTATATCTAACGGCGGGACCGTGAGGGAGCAAGCATGGCCAGCACCGTCGATGCCGCGGAGGTCGAGCGCTTCTCGCGCATCGCCGACGAATGGTGGGACGAGAGCGGCAAGTTCGCGCCGCTGCATCGGCTGAACCCCGCCCGTATCGGCTTCATTCGCGACCGCGTCGCGGCCCATCACGGTCGCGATCCGCTGGATTTCGGCGCCGACGGCGCCGGCCCGCTGCGCGGCCTGTCGATCCTCGATGTCGGCTGCGGCGGCGGGCTGGTGTGCGAGCCGATGGCGCGGCTGGGCGCCACGGTCAGCGGCATCGACGCCTCGGACCGCAACATCGGCGTCGCCCGCCTGCACGCCGAGCGCATGGGGCTTACCATCGACTACCGCGCCGTGCCGGCCGAGACCTTGCGCGACGAGGGCGCGCGCTACGACGTCGTGCTGGCGCTGGAGATCGTCGAGCATGTCGCCGACGTCGATCTGTTCCTCGCCTGTTGCGCCGAACTCGTGAAGCCAGGCGGCGTGCTGATCCTCTCGACGCTCAATCGCACGACCAAGGCTTTCGCGCTGGCCATCGTCGGCGCCGAGTACGTCATGCGCTGGCTGCCGCGCGGCACGCATGACTGGCGCAAGTTCCTCAAGCCGTCAGAGGTGGCGCGCGGTCTGCGCGCCGCCGGCCTCACGGTCGAGGAGCTGGCGGGCATCGTCTACAGCCCGATCACCGGCCGCTGGCGCATCGATCAGCACGACCTCGACGTCAACTACATGCTGCTGGCGTCGAAGCCGCGATCCTAGACGCGGGCGGCGGGCACGAACTGGCCGGCGATCAGGTTGAGCACGCGATCGTCGCTGGCCAGGCACGCGGCGCGCACCTGCCGCAGCAACGCGGCGGCGACCGTGCCGTTCCAGAACCAGTCCAGGACCTGCGCGCTGCTCGGCTTGTCCCCCGGCTTCACCGCGGCCTCGGTGTAGAGCGCTGTCAGATCGTCGGCGGCGTAGCGCGCCGCCTGCACGGGACGCAGCCCCTCGACCGGCGACTGGGTCGGTGGCGCGCCCGATGCGAAGCCGGCGAGCAGCGCGGGCCAATGTTCGCGCGCGAGTCGGCCGCCGCCGATGGTCGTGTCGGCGCGCACGACGAGCGGCGCCCACTCGGCGCGCAAGGCGGCTACCCACTCGGCGGCCGAGGACTCGGCGGCCGGGATCGCAACCGCCGGCAGATCGACCGCGGGACGCCAACCATCGCGCGGCAGGCGGCCGGGCGCCTCCTCGGCATAGTCCTCGAGGATCACCGGGCCGTCGGTGCGTTCGAGCAAGGACAGCGCGGCCAAGAGCACATGGCGCTGGAAGGCGACGTCGCCCGGCTCGCCCAGTGGGCGGCCGAGCTCGAAGGGCACCCACAGGCCGCGCGGCGCGCGCACCTTTTCCATATGCAGGCGGATGATGCCGAGCGCGACCGTGGCGATGCCGCGCTGCTCGATGAGGTGGCCGAGCGCGCTCACGGCGCGCGTGCAGAAGGGTCAAACCGGACTGAGCAGCACCGCGTCGACGCGGTCCTGACGCAGGCGGTCGACAAGCTGGTCGGCGAGCGCGTCCCACTGCTTGGGATCGTTGGCACCCATCACCGAGTAGTGTGTGTCGGCGACCGAGCCGATCACGCCCTCCCGCGCCAGCTCGCGCAGCCGGTCGATGGGATAGATGGTGTTGATGTCGCGCTGGAAGCCGGTGCGGTCGTAGTTCACCGAGACATGCGTCATGACGATGTCGGCGGCGGGCAGCGACGCCGGCAACGCGCGGAACTCGTTGGCGCCGGGCATCATCGGCGGCTCGCCGCGACGGTGGATGCCGGCCGAGCTGACGATCGCGACGCGCCGGCTCGAGAGCTTGCCGCCAGCGACGAAGGGCGCGCTCGGATACACCGGGCAGTCCAGCTCGCGCAACCGCTGCGCCATCGCCGGTGTCAGATCCTCGAGCCGCGCCATCAACTACCCCCGTGTTTCATGCGCGCGGACAATACAGCGGCGGTCGATAGCGCGGGAACATCATATCGATGGGGATAAGAGCTACCGCGCGTAGCCGACCGGCTTCAGCGCCTCGCCGATCTCGCCCAGGATCGCCGGATCGTCGATGGTCGCAGGCATCTTGTAATCCTGCGAATCAGCGATCTTCTGCATCGTGCCGCGCAGGATCTTGCCTGAGCGTGTCTTGGGCAAGCGGGCGACGACGACGGCGCTCTTGAACGCCGCCACCGGGCCGATGCGGTCGCGCACCAGCCTCACCACCTCGGCGACGATCTCCGGATGCGGGCGGTTGACGCCGGCCTTGAGCACCAGGAAGCCCAGCGGCAGTTGGCCCTTGAGCTCGTCGGCGACGCCGATCACCGCGCATTCCGCCACGTCGGGATGCGCGCCCAGCACCTCCTCCATCTGGCCGGTCGACAGGCGGTGCCCCGCGACGTTGATCACGTCGTCGACGCGCGTCATGACCGAGACGTAGCCATCCTCGTCGATGAAGCCCGCGTCGCCCGACTTGTAGTAACCGGGATACTCCAGCAGATACGCCTGGCGGAAGCGCTCGTCGGCGTTCCACAGGGTGGGCAGCGCGCCCGGCGGCATCGGCAGCTTCGCCACCAGCGCGCCGATCTCGCCCGGCTTGACCGGATGGCCGCGCTCGTCGAGCACCTCGACCTGCCATCCCGGCGAGGGCACGGCGGTCGAGCCGAGCTTCACCGGCATGGGATCGAGCCCCTGGAAATTGCCGCAGATCGGCCAGCCGGTCTCGGTCTGCCACCAGTGATCGACCACCGGCACGCCGAGCAGGCCTTGCGCCCATTCGATGGTCGGCGGATCGCCGCGCTCGCCGGCGAGGAACAGCGTGCGGAATTTCTTGAGATCGTACTGCTTGACGAACTTGCCCTCGGGATCCTCCTTCTTGATGGCGCGAAACGCCGTGGGCGCGGTGAACAGCGCCACCGCGCCGTGCTCGGCGATCACCCGCCAGAAGGCGCCGGCGTCGGGCGTGCCGACCGGCTTGCCCTCATAGAGTACGCTGGTGGCGCCATGGATCAGCGGGCCGTAGACGATGTAGCTGTGGCCCACCACCCAGCCCACGTCCGAAGCGCACCACCACACCTCGCCGGTCTTCACGCCGTAGAGGTTGGGCATCGACCATTTCAGCGCCACGCAGTAGCCGCCATTGTCGCGCACCACGCCCTTGGGCTGGCCGGTCGTGCCCGACGTATAGAGGATGTAGAGGGGATCGGTGGCCTTCACCGGAACGCAGGCAGCTTTCGGCTTGCCCGGCACGAAGCCCGCCCAGTCGACGTCGCGACCTTCGATCATCGTCGCCTGGCTCTGCGGGCGCTGCATCATCAGCACCTTCGGCACCTTGTGCTGGGCCAGCGCGATCGCCTGGTCGAGCAGCGGCTTGTAGGCGACGATCCGGCCGGGCTCGATGCCGCAGGACGCGGCGATGATCAGCCTGGGCTGGCAGTCGTCGATGCGGGTGGCCAGCTCGTTGGCCGCGAAGCCGCCGAACACCACCGAATGCACCGCACCCAGCCGCGCGCAGGCCAGCATGGCCATGACAGCCTCGGGCACCATCGGCATGTAGATGATGACGCGATCGCCCTTGCCGACGCCCAGCGCGGCGATGGCGCCGGCCAACTCGGCGACACGGTCGCGCAGTTCGGCGTAGGTGTAGCTGGTCTTCTGACCGGTGACCGGCGAGTCGTAGATCAGTGCCGCCTGCGCGCCGCGGCCGGACGCGACGTGACGATCGAGCGCGTTGTGGCAGGTGTTGAGCTCGCCGTCGGGGAACCAGCGATAGAACGGCGCGCGGGAATCGTTGAGCGCGCGGCTCGGCGCGCGCGTCCAGTCGATCGCCCGCGCCTGCTCCAGCCAGAAGCCCTCGCGATCCTCCAGCGAGCGGCGATGCAGCGCGCGGTACTTGTCGCCAGCGGCCATGGCGGCCCTCCCCTGTTCTGACCGTTATGCTTAGGAAGCCATCGTGCCAGACATAGCGGCGGCACGTGCCCCCGGCAACGTGCTATGCTTCGACCATTCCGGGTGACCGCCATGCCGATCGCACTTCGCCTTGTTGCGCTCGCGGCCCTGTTGATCTCAGCCGCGTCGCCTGTTCTCGCGCAGAACACCTATGCCTGGTCGCTGCCCGCCTGGCTGCCCCCGCCCCCGGTGCCGACGGACAACCCGATGAGCGTCGCCAAGGTCGAACTCGGCCGCCGGCTGTTCTTCGACCAGAAGCTCTCCGGCCCGAGCTACATCTCATGCTCGTCCTGCCATACGCCGGAGCACGCCTTCAGCGATCCGCGCCATCCCTCGATCGGCGTCACCGGCGGCAAGATCCGCCGCCGCGCGCCACCGCTGGCCAATGTCGGCTATCGCGAGGCGCTGACCTGGGCCGATCCGCGCATGCGGACGCTGGAGGACCAAGCGCATCAGCCCCTGTTCCGTGCCGATCCGCCTGAAATGGAGGCCAACGGGCACGAGGCCTCGGTAGTCGATCGCTTCGAGCACGACGCGACCTATCGTCGGCTGTTCACCGAAGCCTTCCCCGAGAAGGGCGGCACGGTCGATTTCGACCAGATCATCAAGGCGCTCGCCGCCTATCAACGCTCGCTGGTGTCCTACACCACGCCTTACGAACGCTTCCGCTTCGCCGGCGAGAAGGGCGCGATGAGCGCCGCGGCGCTACGCGGCGAGAAACTGTTCTTCGACGCCAAGCTGGGCTGCGCCACCTGCCACGCCGGCGCAACCTTCGGGCCGTCGGCGCGCACGCTGCTGCCCGGCGCCGCGCCCGTGGTCTACGCCAACACGGGCCTCTACGACCTCGATGGCAAGGGCGCCTACAAGCCGATCGATCACGGCCTGCGGGAAAGCACCAATCGGCCCGAGGACATGGGCCGCTTCCGCGCGCCGGGCCTGCGCGACGTCGCCAAGCGCGCGCCCTACATGCACGACGGCTCGATAGCCTCGCTCGAAGCCGTGATCGACCGCTACGCATCAGGCGCGCCGACGCTCGCCTCCGCCCTCTCGTTCAGCCCGCTGAAAGACCCACGCCTGAGCGGCTTCACCCTCAGCGCCACCGAACGCGACGACCTGATCGCCTTCCTGCGCGCGCTCGACGACGACACATTTGCCGCCGACGAACGGCACGGCAGTCCGTTCCGGTAGCGCACGGAGCGATCAATCAGACACATCGGTCATCCCGAGCGCAGCGAGGGATCCAGGGAAGCCGCCTGGATCCCTCGCCGCGCTCGGGATGACAGGGCAATGTCGATTCCAGGCTTGTTGCTCTGAACTGAGTGAAGAGCTGGCGGGACGCCGGCGCCCCCAAAAGAAAAGGAGGGAGCCTTGCGGCTCCCTCCTTCATCTCAGATGTCGCCCGCGATGAACCGCGAGATCAGCTGTGGCGCCGCGGCGTCGAAGCCGACGACGTCGAGCATGCCCGCGTCGTTGGGATCGGCGATGGTGAAGCCGGTCGAGGTCAGGCCAACCACGATCAGCTTCGCCGCGATGCCCGTCACCTGCCGGTAGCGCCGGAGCGCCTCGACGGGGTGCACCGCGCCGGCCCAGGTCTCGTTGTCCGTGTAGACCACGAACGCGTCGACCTTCAGGCCATGCTCCAGCGCGTAGAGCATCGGCTGGGCCACGTCGGTGGCGCCGAACGGCAGGTCCGCCGTCATCGCCACCGCGTCGTCCAGACGCTGCCGCGCCGAGAGCGCCAGCGGCACAAGCCGATCGGTGAACGCCACGACCGAGGTTGCGGGCTCACTCGACAAGGTGACCAGCGCCATCGCCGCCGCCGCCTCGCGCGGCGAGAGCGGCGAGCCCGCCACCTGACCCCAGCCCATCGACCCCGACACGTCGAGGCCGATCAGCACGCGCTTGCCGGCCGGCTCGACGGTGGCGAACGCGTCGTAGAACGCGCTATCCAAGGCATCGACGACCGTCGGTGAGGGCAGCCAGGTCAACGAACCACGCACGCCGCGACCCGAGCGGTAGACCGCCAGGGCCGTCAGCACCTGCAGCGGGTGCACGCGCGCCCGACGCAGCCGCTCGACATTGGCCAGACGCTCGACCACCAGGCGTTCCGACTCGCTGCCGGGCTTGAGCAGCCCGACCGCGGTCATCTTCGCCAGCGAGCGCAGCATCGCCGTCATCGGCATGTCGGCCAGCAGCGCCATCCACACGTCGACCTCGTTGAGCAGCGCCGTCGGCACCACCTCGCGCGGCAGCCTGTGCTCGACGATCAGCTGGACCGCCTCGCCGACCCGCGTGGTCTTCGCCAGACGCTCCGCCGCCGCGGTGCGCGCCAGCTCGACCGGCAGCTCGAAGCCGCCGTCGGGCCGCGCGATGCGGTCGAACAGCGCGCGCCGCGCCACGTCCTCGGCCGGCGCCAACGGATGCGCCAGCCGCAACAGGTCGCGGTGCGACCAGCGGTGACCCTTCTCGCCGCGCGCCCGGTACTTCATGGCCTGCAGCTCAAGGTCCGCGAGCGGCTGGTCGAGGTACCAACGCGCGATCGCGCGCCGCAGACCGCGGCCCCAGCCACGCAGGCCCTGCACGTACTCGGCGAAACGCTGTAGCTGCGATCCGGTACGCGCCACACGCGGCAGAGCCGCGAGGGCCAGCGCACGGGTCTGCTGCGCCTCCGCCGAGGCCGCGAGCGCCAGCGCGAACAGCGCCGGGTCGTGCTTGGGCGCACGGCCGGCGACGCTGATCTCGACGATCCGCGCCACGGCGCGCGCGCCGTCGGCGGCGATGACACGCGCCACCGCCTGGGCATTCTCGCGCGCCAGCTTGACCTCCGAGGCGTAGTAGGTGCCGCCCTCGCTGCCCAGCACGAGGAAGCGGTCGAGCCGCGCCCAGTCGTCGAGCGCGTAGACGTACCCACTGGCGTGGTTCTCGACCATAGCCTCGCCGGGCAACGGTCGCCGCTGGCCCCCCAGGGGCCACCTCAACATGTGCAAGATGTTCTTCATGGTGCTGTCCTCCAGGCCTCGACGGCCGGCGGACAGCGCAGACGACGTCAGCGCTCCACCGGTGCTCCGGCTGGCTTGGTATCTCGTGTGCGTTTACCCACGATGTGTCGTCCTCCGGGAGCTGGGTGGCGTCGCGCGATCCACCCGGACGGATCGCGAGACGTGGCGCGGACATGGGCCCGCGAGGGCGCGGGTTGTAGTCGCGACACCGACTCGACGCAACATGCCAAACGCCCGCTCGGCACATTCATCAAGGCGTGTGTCGTCGATGCAACGGCGGGGTTAGAGCACGTCAGAACAATCGCGCCTGTTTCCTGGGTAACGTACGGCCCGGCGCGAAGCGGGAGCGCGCCGCCGCCGGCGCTAAGGCGATCAGAACCGGTAACCGAATATCACCATGCCGGTCACCGAGCGGTCGGCGAACGACAGCGGGCTGTCCTGTGCGCTCGACAGCAATTGCGTGAAGCGCAAATTCGTCGATACGAGCCAATGATCCGTGAGCCGGTATTGCGCGCCGAGGCTGAGGTTGATGTCCTTGATGCCGGAGGTCGCGGCGAAGGTCGGAAACCTGGACGCCGCCGACTGCGCCGCGGTGACGCCGAAGAAGTTCCGCATGTAGTTGCCGTCCGCCCAGGTCGTGGAGACGCGCCCGTTCAGCGTCAACCTGTCGGTGACCCTGTAGGGTATGCCGATGCCGCCGTCGATCAGCAGGCCGTTATTGCCCTCGACAAAGAACTTGGTGATCGAGGTGCCCAGCACTACCGGCCCGAGGCGGTAGTTGGCGAAGCCACGAATGCCGACCGTGACCGGCACATCGCCCATGCCCGCGAGCCGCGAATCGCCCCGCCCGAAATAGCCGCCGTCGGTCGTCCGGCCGAGGTTGTACGTGATCCCGCCGCCGATCTGGAGGTTCTCGTAGCGCCAGTAGGCGTTCAGCCCGGTCGCGTCCAGCGAGATCATGTCCCGGTAGGTGACGCTGAAGAATGGCACCGGCAACACCCGGTAGCGGTCGCTGCCTTCGAAGGTCGGTCGAACCGCGACGCCGCCGCCGAGCACGATCGCCCAGTCTCCCTTGCCGTTCTGCGCGCCGGGCGGTCCCATCATGGGCTGTGCGACCGCTGACGTCGCCATCAACGAAGCGACGGCCAACGCCATGAAAACCGACAGCACACGGGGGCGAAACCGATGCATGACGGGTACTCCTGCTTTCAACGAGATGGCCAGGCGGCGAAGCCGGCGGTAGGACCACACTTATGTACGCGGCGCACGAGCCAATGGACCTGGGTTTTCTTGTCTTTGACCGACATTCCCCGGATGAACCCGTGGAACGGTGCGAACGCTAGCATTCTGTCGGGTTCCGGGGAAGCCATGGGTGGCCTGTGCGGTTTCACCCGCCGCTTCCGCGGCGCCCAACGTCCAAAACGAGCTTTGATCGGTCGATCTGGCCCTTTCCCTCGTCATTCGGACGCGCTCCTCCCGTGGTGACGACGCATTCGCCCGTTCGGTCCTATGCCGGAGCTGGTCGTCGTCGCAGCCCGTCGATCAGTCGCAGTATTTTGTCGAACAGTTCTCTCGGCACCGCGACCTCGGCCATCTGGAACACGGCGTAGCGGGCGTGGCGCACGACCTTGGCGCCGATCTTGATCAGCTTGTCCCGCAGGCTGGTCAGCGACCATTGCGCGACCGCCTCGGGCAGGGCCAGCGTGCGCATGAAATTGGCGATGTTGTAGGCCAGCGCGTGCAACTGCAGCCGCACCGCGTTGGCGGCGAACGCGCAGCACGACAGCCGGGTCCACTTGATGGCGTTCTTGCCTTCCTTGATCCACTGCTCGCACGTCCCACGCCTGTTGTAGAAGGCGACGACCCGCTCGGCAGGGTGCGACAGGTTGGTGACGATGAAGCCGACGCGGGGACAAAGCTCGCCGGGGTGCCACTCGACCTTGGCCACGACGCGGCGGGGCATCGTCCAGCTTGCCGCCTGATAGCGGAAGCTGGCGTAGGAGCGCCGGACCGTCAGCGGTGGGCGACCAACAGGGCGCTTGAGCAGGTGGCCGATGCGCTCCTGCAGGATGCGGTTGGCCGGCAGCCGGATCGTGTACTTGTAACCTTCAGCTTCAAGGAACTCGTAGACCTCGGGACTGGCGAAGGCGGCATCGGCACGGAAGTAGCGCCGCAGGTCGCATCCCCGGTAGCGGGCCACGACCGGTTCGAGCACGTCTCGCCAGCCGTCCGCCGAATGGACGTTGCCCGGACGCAGCGCACAACGCTCCAGGTCGCCGAACTGGTTGAACACGAACAGCGGGTGGTAGCAGGTGCAGGCGAAGTGGCCATTGTAGGCGGTGCCTTCCTGCTCGCCATGGGTCGGGCTGACACTCGAATCCATGTCGAGCACGATGGACCGCAAGGAGCGCCGGCCATGAGTGCGGTCGATCCATCGCCCCGAGAGACCGGTGAGCGCGGCGAGGTTCTCGTCACTTGCCAGCCACTCGGTCTCGAAGCGCCCCATCTGGCTGGTCGAGGCTGCATCGCGCTCGACGGCCTTGCCGCCGACGATCCAGCGCATCGCCGGATCACGTCCCAAACGGTCGGCGTCGTTGACGTCTTGGTATCCGGCAAGCCGACCGAACACAGATTGGCGCAGCATGCCTACCAGATCGTGGCGACCGTTCCGACCCGTGCGGCTATCAACCAGGTGCTGGCCCGCGACAGCCATCAGACCCAGAGCGTCATCGAGTTCGCGATAGGCCAGCAAGCCGGCATCGGAGGTGACGCTCGAACCGTGGAACTCTGTTCCCCGTCAGGGCTCATAGGACAGATTGAGGTGTTTGCGTAGCGGAGTGCTTTCGGCTCATCGTCACCGTTGAGAGGGACGAGGATGAGACCGATGAAGCAGCCGTCGCCGAATGGCAC
>VGCZ01000057.1 GCA_016869975.1 Alphaproteobacteria bacterium | reverse complement strand
AGACCTTGGCCAAGGCGCTGCCCGAGGCCGAGCATCCCGGTCTTGCCTCGGCGCAGGCGATCGCGCGCGAATGCGGCGTGTGGTTCCTGGTCGGCTCGATCCACGTGAAAGTCGAGGCCGAGCGCAACGCCAACCGCTCCTACCTCGTAGCGCCCGATGGCGGCATCGTCGCCAGCTACGACAAGATCCACATGTTCGACGTGCAGCTCGCCGGCGGCGAGACCTATCGCGAGTCCTCGACCTTCCGCCCGGGTGACCAAGCGGTGATCGCCGAGACGCCATGGGGCAAGCTCGGCATGACCATCTGCTACGACCTGCGCTTCCCCTATCTCTATCGCGCGCTGGCGCATGGCGGGGCGGAGATGCTGTCGATTCCGTCGTCGTTCACCGTGCCCACGGGCCGCGCGCACTGGCACACATTGATGCGCGCGCGCGCCATCGAGACCGGCTGCTACGTCTTCGCGCCGGCGCAGGTCGGCAGCCACGCCGGCAACCGCAAGACCTATGGCCACTCGGTCGTGGTGGCGCCCTGGGGCGAGGTGATCGCCGATGCCGGTGACACCGGCCCGGGTTTCGTCACCGCGAAGATCGACATGGCCAAGGTCGCTGAGGCCCGCCAGGCCGTGCCCTCGCTGACCCACGACCGAAGCTACAGCGGCCCGACCGTGCGCACCTACACGCTGCCCAAGGCGGCGGAGTAGGTCAGGGCCGACGCGCGGCGATTCGCTGGACCATTGCCGGGCGGGGATCGCTCACCATCAAGGCCTCGTAGGCGATCACCGACAGGTCGCCGTCGCGCGCGACGTCGAGCAACTCGCCGTCGCGCAGCAGGAAGGCCGGGTTGCTCGGCTTGCCGAAGCGCTCGTTGCCGATCATGAACGTCTCGTAGAGCAGCACGCCGCCGGGCTCGAGCGCCGCCAGCAACGCGGGCCAGAGCGGCCGGTGCAGGTAGTTGGTCACGACCACGGCGCCGAAGCGTCGGCCCGCCAGGGGCCAGGGCGAGCCGTCCTCGAGGTCGGCGGGCACGATCTCGGCCGCGTCAGGGCCGGCGAGCGCCGACACGTCGCGATCGACCGCGACCACGCGGTGGCCGCGAGCGGCGAACAGCCGGCAATGCCGGCCTCCGCCAGCGGCGACGTCGAGCACGACCGCGCCGTTCGACACCAACGGCGCCCAGCGCGCGATCCATGGCGAGGGGCCCATGCCGCGCTCAGTACGCCGGCCGGCGCGGGTAGCCTCCGGGCGGGGCGTAGCCACGCTCGGCCGCCTCGCGCAGCACCCGCTGGCGCGCGTCGCGTTCCTGCAGCAGCCGGTTGGCGCGGTCGACCAGCGCCCGAGACGGTGGGATCGCGACCAGCGCCGACGCGAGGCCGCCAAGCTGTACGGCGGGGCCGCCGACGAAGCTGGCGACGTCGCGCGCCGCGGCCGTCTCCTGGTTGGGATCGAGATACAGCAGGTAGGCGTTGATGCGCGCCGATAGCGCCGGGTCCTGCTCCGGCGTGTCGAGCGGAAAGCCGCCCATCGCGGCGTGGGTTCCCGGGTACTTTTCGAGCTTCCAATCGCGCGCCGGGTCCATCCACGTGCCGGTGTTTCCGAACCACGGACGCGAGCCGATCTTTGGATCGCGGATCGCGTGGCGGCAGGTCAGGACGTTGGCCGGAATGACCGAGACGTTGTAAGGAAGGTCCATGCTCATATCGCGATCGACGGCGTCGAACAGGCCGAGGTAGCGGACCTCGATGCCGAGCCTCCGCAGATACTCGCAGAAGCACATCGCGATGAAGCCACCGCGGCTGTAGCCGAACACGAACACCACGGGCTGACCATCGGGGCCGGGCGTGTAAGTCGTGGTCTCGACCCGGCGCGGCATGCCGCTGCCGCCGGCCCGGGCGGGTGGGTACTGGTAATCGACCGTCGTCCCGATGCCTGGACAGTTCGCCTCGAAGACGCGGATTGCCTCGCGCAGGATGTTGTCACAATTGACGCCCAGCCCGTCCGGGCTGAGACCGTAATGTGTGACGGCGCCGCCGACTGCCCGATCGAAGCACTGCGAGACGAAGGACTGCTTTCGCATGGTCGTGTTGAGCCGCCAGTTCTCGGTCGAGATGTAACCGCCCCCAGTTCCCTCGAACCCGAACACGTATGTCTTGCCCACGTCCCTCTCTCCCTATCACCGTCGTCGAGGGGTCTACGCCACCAGCTGCCGTCGCATCCCCCGATTGGTACCGAATCGGACCGCCTGCGACGTCGACTTGCCAAATCACCATGGATAGCCCACATCTTGGCACTCCGGCGCCACGAGTGCCAAGCGCCTTCGCATTTCACGGTTCGGAATGATCAAGTACACGCTGCGTTGCTCGAAAGACCATCGGTTCGACAGCTGGTTCCGCGACAGCGCCACCTACGAAAAGCAGGAGAAGCGTCGGTTGCTGGAATGCCCGATCTGCGGCGACTCCAGGATCGAGCGCGCGCTGGTCGCGCCCAACGTGGCGGCCAAGGGCAACCGCAAGACGGGACCGGCCCGCTCCCGCCGCCCGGCCGAGGAGGCTCCGCCCGTGGCGGCCGAGGCGCCCGCCCAGCCGGTTGCCACCATTCCGCCGAACATGCCGCCCGAGCTGCGCAAGGTGCTGCTGGAGCTGCGCGGCCAGGTCGAGAAGAACTGCGACTATGTCGGCGACAGGTTCGCCGAGGAGGCGCGCAAGATCCATTACGGCGAGACCGACAAGCGCGGCATCTACGGCGAGACCTCCGACGAGGAGGCGGCGGCGCTGGCCGACGAGGGCATCGAGTTCGGCCGCCTGCCCTGGGTGCCCAAGGGCAACTGAACCGCGGCGGTCGACGCTCGGCGACACGGGCGTCATGATTTCTTCATCGTGCCTCCCGGGAGAGCCAATCGATGCCGGCATCGATCTTTCGTGCCGCCGCGCTCGCGGCGGGTATCCTTGCGACACTTGCCACATCGCCGGCCAGCGGGTTCGACGGTCTCGAACGCATCCTGAGAATGGTGCCGGCCTTGGATCCCGCGAAACGCGTTGCCTTGCTCAGCTACGCCCGGCTCAACGAGGCCATGGACGGTGCTGTTCGCGGGGTCGACACGGGCGGCGTGGCCGAGGCGTATCATCTCAAGGACGAGTTCCGTGGCCTTTTCGGTGTCGACATTACGGAACTTAGGGAGCAGGCGATTATCGGCGAACCGCCGTCCACGCTGACCTATGTGGTCCTCGACCGTGCGAGAATAGACGAGCTGACAGCGGCGCTGCGCAAACGCGGCTTCGAGCGCGAAGTCATAGGCGTGCACCACGTCTACGTGCGTGGCGTGGACTACGGTTTCGACATGCGCAACCGGAGACCAGCCGATCCGTTCGGCGGCGCACTTGGCGCGTCCCAGCGCATCCTTGTGCGCGACGATGCCATCGTGGTCGCCCGCGGCTGGCCCGATATGCGCGCGGCGATGGCGGCTCTCGATGGTGCGCGGCCACCGGTCACGGCGGTACTTGCCGCCGCGATCCCCGCGCTGCGCGACGCGGTCGGGCCAGGTGCGGTGGCCAGCCAAGCGGTGCTCTATGGAGTGCCCGCCTTCGCCGGCGCCACACTCGATCGCGAAACCATGGACGCGATCATGGCGGGCCGCGCGCCGAGCTTGCCCCGTTCGCCACCCGGCGGCGGCATGCCGCCCTTCGTCGCCGCGTGGCTGGTGGCCGGCGTTCACGGCAAGAACGCCTTCGCGGCGATCGCGGCGATATATGTCGATGAGGACTCGGCGCGGCGTGGCGCATCGGCAATCGCGCACCGGCTGAAGGAGTTCCGCCCCGGCGACGGCCCTACGCCCACCTACGAGGTCAAGATTTCGCCAGCGGACTCGGCGTGGGTGGGCGTCGTGATCGCGCGGTTCGCCGACCAGCCTTTGGCCAGCGGCGTGTCGATGCTGTCGCGATGGCACGGCGCAGTGAACGCGAGGGCTTTCACGCCGCTCGATCCACTGCGGTAGGCCCGCGCCGCAAACACTAGGACCTGCGCCGAAGTAAGCGGCGCGAGACTCGGTCGATGGCGGTGACGTAGGAAGGGGAGCGCCGGCATCCCGCCGACGCGCCCGAATGGACCCATGATCGCACGCGTTACGCTCTGCCTGGCGTTTGGCTTCACCGTCAGCATGTTCTTCCGCGGCGCCAATGGCGTGATCGCGCCCGAGCTGATGGCCGAGCTGAAGATCGCGCCGGCGCAGATGGGTCTGGTCACCGGCGCGTTCTTCCTGACCTTCGGGCTGGGGATGATTCCGGCCGGCCTAGCGCTGGATCGCTTCGGGCCACGGCACAGCATCGCGACCCTCTCGCTGGTTGGCGTCGTCGGCTGCGTGATTTTCGCCACGGCGACGGGCTGGATCGGCCTGGCGGTCGGTCGCGTCGCGCTGGCCATTGGTTGTGTCTGCATCCTCATGGGCTCTATGGCCACGCTGTCGCGCTGGGTGGAGCCCGCCCGTCTGGGCACTTATGCCGGCTATATCAGCGCCGCCGGCGCCGTCGGCAACATGCTGACCGCGACGCCGATGGCGCTTCTCGTCGAGTGGATCGGCTGGCGCGGCGCCTACTGGGTCTTCGCCTCGCTCTGCGTGATGGTGTCGGCGGCGATCTGGTTCGGCGTGCGTGACCAGCCCTCGGGCGAACCGCTTTCCTCGACACGCGAGACGCCGGGCGAGGTATGGGCGGGCCTGCGCGAGGTGCTGCGCTTCCCCTACCTCCTGCCGTTCATGGCGGCGCAGGCGGTGATCTATCCCACCGCCGTGACCATTACCGGGCTGTGGATCGGCCCTTTCCTCGCCGATGTCTACGGCCTGTCGCCGACGGTGCGCGGCAACGTGCTGCTGCTCATCACCGCGATCGGTCTCGTCGGCAGCCTGGTGATCGGACGCCTGGATGCCCTGTTCAACACGCGCAAGGGCGTGGTCGTCGGCCTGACGCTGGTCACCACCACCAGCCTGCTGCCGCTGGCGCTCTGGGGTGGCGCGCCGCTCTGGCTCGCCATGCTCTGCCTGTGCGGGGCGATCGGGGTGGCCGGCGTGATCAGCGTCCTGCACACCCATGTGCGCGTCAGCTTCCCTGAGCGTCTCGCTGGCCGCGGGCTGTCGACGATCAACGCCGCCAACATGGGCGGCGCTTTCCTGTTGTCGGCCGCGACAGGCGCGATCGTCGATCAGTTCCGCGGCGCCTCGGGCGCGGCGCCGCCGCTGGCCTATCAGCTGGTCTTCGCCTTCCTGATCGCGGCGCTGCTGATCGGGCTGTGGTGCTATCGCAAAGTGCCCGACGTGAGGCCGCGACCGTAGTCGCGGCCTCGATCGATCAGCGCAGCGCGGCGCAGGCGCGCTGGATGCGGCGGCCGGCTTCCTCGACCAGCTCCGTCGCGGTGGCGTAGGAGATGCGGAAAGCCGGGCCCATGCCGAAGGCCGAGCCCTGCACCACCGACAGCCCCTCGGCCTCGAGCAGGTAGTTCACGAAGTCGGTGTCGTTGGCGATCGTCTTGCCGTCGGGCGTCTTCTTGCCGATCGTGCCGGCGCAGGACGGGTAGACGTAGAACGCGCCTTCCGGCCGCGGGCATTTGATGCCGGTGGCCTGGTTCAGCATCGACACGATCAGGTCGCGGCGCTGCCGGAAGATGGCGTTGTTCCTCGGGATGAAGTCGGTCGGCCCATTGAGCGCCGCCACCGACGCCGCCTGGCTGATCGAGCTGGCGTTCGACGTGCTCTGCGACTGGATCGTGATCATGGCGTTGATCAGCGCCTGCGGCCCGGCCGCGTAGCCGATACGCCAGCCGGTCATGCAGTACGCCTTCGACACGCCGTTCATGGTCAGAGTGCGGTCGAACAGACCGGGCTCGACCTGCGCCGGCGTCGTGAACACGAAATCATCGTAGACCAGCTTCTCGTACATGTCGTCGGTCAGCACCCAGACATGCGGATGCTTCAGCAGCACGTCGCACAGCGCGCGCAGCTCGGCCTTGGAATAGGCCGCGCCCGTGGGGTTCGACGGCGAGTTCAGGATCAGCCACTTGGTGCGCGGCGTGATGGCGCGCTCGAGATCCTCGGGCTGCAGCTTGAAACCTTTGGACTCCGGGCAATTCACGATTACCGGCGTGCCGTCGGCGACCGCGACCATTTCAGGATAGGACACCCAGTAGGGCGCCGGCACGATCACCTCGTCGCCGGCATTGAGCGTCGCCAGCATGGCGTTGAAGATGACCTGCTTGCCGCCGTTGGTGACCAGGGTCTGCGAGACCTTGTAGTCCAGGCCGTGGTCGCGCTTGAACTTGTCGACGATCGCCTGGCGCAACGCCGGCGTGCCGGCAATCGCGGTATAGCGCGTGTCGTTCTCGCGGATCGCCTTGTAGGCGGCTTCCTTGATGTGGTCGGGGGTCGGGAAGTCCGGCTCGCCGGCGGCCAGCCCGATGACGTCTTTGCCCGCCGCTTTCATCTCCAGGAACTTGCCCTGCGCGGCGTTCGTGGGAGACGGCTTGATGCGGCTGAGACGGTCGGCGATGAAGGCCATGGCTGGGGTTTCCCGGAAGTCGCCCGGTAACCGCCGGGCACGCGCCCGTTTTGGGCGGCGCAACCTAATGGCAGGCGCCCCGGCCCGCAAGGCGGGGTGGGGGAAATCTTGTCCTCGCACAATCGCGCGGGGACGCCTCAGCGGCCGCCGGCCTGCGGATCGAGCGTGAACAGCTCCTGCGGCTGGGCAACGCCGCGCAGAGCGTAGCGACCCAGCGACACCAGGCGATCGCGCTTGCCGCCGCAAGCCGATGCGAACGCCGATGAGACAATGATGCGCTGGTCGATCGAGCGCGACAGCGCGGCCATGCGGCTTGCCTCGTTGACCGCCGGGCCGAGCACGGTGAAGTCGAGTCGCGAGCGGCCGCCGAAATTGCCGTAGAGCAGCTCGCCCTCGTGCAGCGCGAGATAGAGATCGGTGGTCGGCAGGCCGTCGGCGCCGCGCGTGGCGCTGAGCGCCGTGGCAGCGTCGATCGCCTCCTTTGCCGCCTTCAGCGCGTGACCACACGCATCCTCCAGGTGCTCGCCGGGGAAGATCGCCAGCATGCCGTCACCCATGAACTTCAAGACGTTGCCGCCATGCGCCTCGAGCGTGTCGACGACGGTGCCGGCGTAGTCGTTGAGCAGGCCCAGGAGCAGGTGACGATCGATGCTGTCGGCGACGCGGGTGAAGCCCGAGAGATCGCTGAACCAGATCACCGCGCGGATGCTCTCGGCGCGACCGCGTTCGATATTGCCCGCGAGCACCCGCTTGGCCGCGTCCTCGCCGAGATAGGTGCCGAGCAAGGTACGCGTCGTGGTGTGCAGGACGTTGCGGTTGAAGGCCAGCGCCAGCGGCTTCTGGATGCTTTCGATCAGCGCCATCTGCGCGTTGCCGAAACCGCCGGGCGCGTCCGTCAGCCACGAGCTGATCATGCCGTCCATCTCCGCCAGCGTGGCGCCGTCGCCATAGCGCATGACGAAGGCGGCGTATTCGGTGCCGCCCTCGCTGGCAAAGCGGTCGAGCAGCGGGAATTCGCCGGTCGGCGCGCCCTCACCCAGCTTGCGGCGCAGCGAGCTCTCGCGATTGACCAGCATGTGGCGGAACGGGCTCTGGACCCAGTCCGGACTGTTCTCCTCGAACGTGCCACGGTCGAGCATCGTCATCTCGACGCCGCCTTCGCGGGTCCAGTGGAAGCTGCGCGTATCGATGGTCGGATGCAACACGTCGGACCCGAGATTGATGCGCTTGAGGCTCGCGCCGTGGCCATTGAGCCGGTCCGCCAGCGCCGGCAGGAATTGCTTGATCGGCGTGCCGTCGAGGCCCTGATCGATCAGCCAGTCGGTCATGTCACGGATATCGTCGACGCTCATGGGCTCCCAGATGGGGACCCGTACGGCGAATTTGTAGGTCGATCCTCGGGACGCTTGCCCAGATCGTTGGCCGCCCGCAGAATCGGCCGTCGCCGTCGCGCCGGAGAATGCCATGGTCAATCGATTCGCCGTTTTGATGCTGGGACTCGGAGCGCTGGGCCCGGTTCCGGCGCTCGCCCAGGACCAGACACCCGTCCAGCGCGGCCGGGCAGTGGCGGATAGTCGCTGCGCCGACTGTCACGCGGTGCGCGCGGGCGAGACCGTCTCCCCCAATGCGGCGGCGGCCAGCTTCACCCGTGTCGCCACCACGCCCGGCATGACGGAACTGGCGCTGCAGGCGGCGCTGCAGACCTCGCATCGGACAATGCCGAACCTGATCCTCGACGCCGACGAGATGCGCGACGTCATCGCTTACATCCTGAGTCTGGCGAAACGTTAGGCCTCAGTCGACGCGCCTGACCTCGACGCGCACGGTCATATCCGACTCGGGCACGCCGCTGCGCCGGCCGGTGACCGGCGCGGCCTCGGTGTAGTCGAGGCCGACGGCGAGCTTGAGGTAGTCGCCGGTCGGCGACAGGCCGCTCGCCGGATCGAAGCCGACCCAGCCGAGATCGGGCACATGGGCCTCGGCCCAGGCATGACTCGCACCGGCCACGGGTGGATCGGAGTCGATACGCTTGTAGCCGCTGACATAGCGCGCGGGTATGCCGAGACGACGGCAGCATGCGATGAAGGCATGCGACTGGTCCTGACGCACGCCTTCGCCACGTCGCAAGGCCTCGAGCGCCGTGGTCTCGACCGTCGAGGCACCGAGCTTGTAGGCGATGCGCGCGCGGATTCGATACATGATTTCGTGCAGGAGCGGGACACGGCCCTGGATGTCGGCGACGCGCGGCGCGAGGTCGCCGACCACGGCGTCGACCGACGAATCGTGCTTCGCGAGGCCGGTGTTGCGCAGCCAGAACGAGGGTGGCAAGGGATCCGGGCCGGGGTAGCGCAGCCAGCTATGGTCGGTCGACCAAGTGTACTCGCCGTGCGCGACCAGTTCGACCTCGCGATGCGGCACGGTGAGCGAGAAGGTGCTGACGGCGTTGCCGTGGCCGTCGGTCCAGTCGAGCCGCTTGCCCGGCCCGCGCACGCTCCAGGAGAGGATTCGCTGGCCCTCGGCCGGCTTCGGCGTCAGACGGGTGTCGTCGATCGAATAGCGCACCGGCTCGGCGAAGCGGAACCTGGTGACGTGGGTTACGGCGAGGCGCATCGGACTCTCCTACCTTCCCCCGGAGGGGGAAGGTGGTACGCCGAAGACGTGCCGGATGGGGGATGTCGAAGACGGACAACGGAGTCCGTCTTCGACATCCCCCATCCGCCCTTCGGGCACCTTCTCCCACCGGGGGAAGGTATGAATCGAATTCATCTTCATCCTCAATCCAGCAGGAACTGGCGGCCGATCTCGTGCGACAACGCATCGAGGCGGTCGCGCAGATCCTCGAGGAAGTCGCGCAGCCCGGCCTCGAAGATGTCGTCGATGCGGCCGTAGCGCAGCTCGGCATGCAGCGCGCCGGCCTGGCGATCGGCCTCGCCGCGACTGCCGTAGAGGTCGGCCAGCTCGCGCATGCTCAGATCGAGCTGCCACAGGCAGTGATGGATCGAGCGCGGCAGGTCGCGGCGCAGGATCATCAGCTCGGCCACGCGGCGCGGCTCGATGCGCGCGCGATAGACACGGCGATAGGTGCGCAGCGCGCCGATGCAGGTAAGGATCTCCGACCAGCCGTAGTAGTCGACGCCGTCGCGTACCTCGGGCGCGCCGTCGGGCTGCAGACGGTGATACTTCACGTCGAGGATGCGGATGGTGTTGTCGGCGCGCTCCAGATAGGTGCCGAGCGACAGGAAGTTCCAGGCCTGATCGCGCAGCAGGGTGGATTGCGCCGCGCCGGCGATCATCACGGTCTGCTTCTTTACCGTCTCGACGAAGGCACCGTGGTCGACGCCGCGCTTGCGGCGCGCGATCGCCGAGACCTCGAGCCAAAGCCCGTTGAGGCTCTCCCAGACGTCTGTGGTGAGGTTGTTGCGCTCGGCCCTGGCGTTGTCGCGCGCGGCGCGCACCGAATTGAACACGCTCGAGGGGTTCTCGGCGTTGAGCGTCATGAAATCGATCAGCTGCGGCAGCTCGCCGTCAGGATGGATCGCCTCGAAGGCCTCGGCGAGGCCATACATCTCGGCGACGTCGAAGGCCTCGGTCTTGCTCGACTGCAGCGCCGTGCGCTGCGTAGCTTCCAGCAGGCGCGCCATGTTCTCGGCGCGCTGCAGGTAACGGCCCATCCAGTACAGGTTCTTGGCGGTGCTGCTCAGCATGGCGCGGCCGCCCTCACGACTGGCTTTGCGTCTGCGACGCTGGCTGGCCGCCCGGCCCCAGCACCCAGGTATCCTTGGTGCCGCCGCCCTGGCTGGAGTTCACCACCAGCGAGCCGTCCTTCAGCGCCACGCGCGTGAGCCCGCCCGGCACGATGGTGATGTCCTTGCCCGACAGCACGAAGGGCCGCAGATCGACATGGCGCGGCGCCACGCCCTGGTTGACGAAGGTCGGGCAGGTGCTGAGCGCCAAAGTCGGCTGGGCGATGTAGTCGTAGGGATGCGCCACGAGATGGGCACGGAATTCCTCGATCTCCGCCTTGGTCGAGGTCGGGCCCACCAGCATGCCCTTGCCGCCGGAGCCGTGGACCTCCTTGACCACCAGCTCGGGCAGGTTGTCGAGGATGTACTTCAGATCGTCGGGCCGATCGCCGCGATGCGTCGGCACGTTCTGCAGGATCGGCTCCTCGCCGAGATAGAAGCGGATCATGTCGGGGACGTAGACGTAGGTCGACTTGTCGTCGGCCACGCCGTTGCCGATGGCGTTGACCACGTTGACGCGCCGAGACCGCAAGGCGCCGATCAGGCCGGGCAGGCCCAGCATCGAGTCGGGCCGGAAGGCCAGCGGATCGAGGAAGGCGTCGTCGATGCGGCGGTAGATCACGTCGACGCGCTGCGGGCCGCGCGGCGTGCGCATGTAGACGCGGCCCTCGTCGACGAACAGGTCGGTGCCTTCGACCAGCTCGATGCCCATCTCGTCGGCGAGGAAGGCGTGCTCGAAATAGGCGCTGTTGTACTGGCCGGGCGTCAGCAGCACGACATTGGGCTCGGCCTCGTCGCTGAACGACACCGAGCGCAGCGTGGCGAGCAGCTCCTCGGTGTAGTTGGCGACCGGCAGCACGCCCATGGTGGCGAACAGCTCGGGCGCCAGCCGCATCATGACCTCGCGGTTCTCCAGCACATAGGAGACGCCCGAGGGCGTGCGCACGTTGTCCTCGAGCACGAAGAAGTCGCGCTCACCCACGCGCACGATGTCGATGCCGGCGATATGGCAATGCACGCCGCCGGGCAGCTCGAGATCCTGCGCCAGCGGCACGAACTCGGCGTTGAGCAGCAGCTGGCGCTCGGGAATCACGCCGGCGCGGCAGATCTGACGCTCGCCATAGGCGTCGGTGAGGAAGGCGTTGAGCGCCTTCACGCGCTGTGTCAGGCCGCGCTCGAGGTACTTCCATTCGTCGTGGGCGATCACGCGCGGGATGATGTCGAAGGGGATCGTCGTCTCGTGCCCGTCGGCCGCGCCATAGGCGCCGAAGGTGATGCCCTGGCGGCGGTAGAACAGGTCGACCTCGCCGCGCTTGGCTTCCAGGGTGGCCGCCGGCGTGTCGGCCAGCCACTGCGCCACGTCGCGGTAGGGCGCACGCACGCCGTCGGGTGCGGAGGTCATCTCGTCGAAGGCCTTGATGCCCGCCATGCGGTTCGCTCTCCCCAACGCGCTTGAACACCATCCCAACCGATTCGTGCCCAAGATGATAGCAAAAAGCACGCCAGCGACCGGCCCTTGACCGCGACGCGTCAGGCGCCGCACGGTTCGCGGGCACCGAGTGGAAGGAATTGCCATGAAACAGGTCCAGTTGAGCGCTTACGGCGTGCCAGAGCAGGTCGCGCGCTGCGTCGAGGTACCCGATGTCGGCGCCCCGGCGGCCGACGAGGTCGTCTTCGACGTGCTGCTGTTTCCGATCAATCCGGCCGATGTCTGGTTCTGCCGCGGCTCCTATCGCCTGAAGCCGCCGCTGCCGGCGACGCCGGGCGCCGAGTGCGTGGGGCGCGTCGCCGCGGTGGGCGCCTCGGTCGCGCACGTGAAGCCGGGCGAACTGGTGATCAACCTGCAGCGCGAGAACTGGGCGCAGCGCCGGCGCGTGAAGGGCGCCGACGTCATCAAGATTCCCGCCGGCATCGACCTCAAGCAGGCGGCGATGGTGCGCATCAATCCACCCACCGCCGCGTTGATGCTGAGCGACTTCGTCGACCTGCGGCCGGGTGACTGGGTGATCCAGAACGTCGCCAATTCCGCCGTCGGCAAGCTGCTGATCCGCCTGGCCAGAGGCCGGGGCCTGCGCACGCTCAACGTCGTGCGCCGCGAGTCCCTGTTCGCCGAGCTGAAGGCGCTGGGCGCCGACGCCTGCGTCGTCGACGGCCCCGATCTGTGGCAGCGGGCCCGCGCGCTCGCCGACAACGCGCCGATCAAGCTGGGCATTGACGCGGTGTCCGGCGAGGCTACGGGCCGATTGGGTGGCTGCGTCGCCGATGGCGGCACGGTGTGCAACTACGGCTCGATGACCGGCCAGGATCCGATCATGAACCGCGCCGACGTGATCTATCGCGGTGTGATCTTGACCGGTTTCATGCTCGGCCGCTTCCTGGCCAAGCGATCGATCGAGCAGGTGCGCGCGCTGTACGCCGAGCTGGCCGATCGCGTCGTATCGGGCGACCTCAATGCGCCGGTCGAGAAGATCTATCCGATCGAGGACATTCAGGCGGCGCTGGTGCGCGCGCAACAGGGCGAGCGCACCGGAAAAATCCTCGTCGCCCCCAACGGGCCGGTGTGAGCTAGACCTCGAAGCCCTGCGCCTTCAGCCGCGCCTTTTGCTCCTCCAACTCGCGCAGGATGGTCATGTTCATCAGCAGCACCTCGACCATGCGGAACTTGCCGGGCTCGTCGTGCTTGGGCGCGGCCTGCGAGATCGCGGCGCCGGCGCCCATCACGCCCTTGCCGTTCATGGCGATGATCTGGCTCTTGGGCGCCTTGCGCTTGGCGAGCTGATCCCACACGCGCTGGGCGCGCTTGAGCGACAGCCAGTCCAGCGTCTTCTCGTTCTTGCTTTCGAGCTTGTCGGCGTGACCGATGATCCATACGCGACGCCAGGGCGAGACGGCGAGAAACGCCGCCGCGTCGTCCAGCGCCGGGCCATGATCGGCGCGCACATGCGCGTCGCCCTGCGTGAAGTCGAACAGCTTCAGCTTCACGCCGCCCGGCACTTCCCACCACTGCACATGCGTTCCGAGGCGATTGGCCGATTCCACGAACCGTCGCGTCTCTTCCGCCTTGCTGGGCGGCGGCGTCGTGTTGGCGGGCGTATGGATGGGATTGATGCCGACGGGCCGGTTGCGGAGCATGGTGCTTCCCCCCTTTGGTTTCATTCGCAGCGCCTTCATGGACCACCCCGGGCAGGCGCGCTGTTCCCCGCGGCACAGGCCTTGGCAGGGCGGCCGTGGGTTGCGATCATGCTCGCCAGTGGGCGGGTTGCCGCCGGAGGAGGGATCGATGCCGAAGGACCAGGTGCAGGACTACGCGTCGGAAGTCGCGGCCGTGGAGAGCACGCTGCAGACCTATTTCGACGGGCTCTACGAGGGCGATCCGGCCAAGCTCGGCACCGCCTTCCATCCGTTCGCGCATCTCTACGCGGTTGGCGCCGACGGCAAGGCCACCGACACGCCGCGCGAGGATTGGCTGAAGGCGGTCGGCGGCCGGCCGTCGGCGAAGTCCAAGGGCGACGAACGGCGCGATCGCATCGTGTCGATCGACTTCAACGGCCCCAACGCGGCCTTCGCCAAGGTCGAGTGCCAGCTGCCGCCGCGCTACTTCACCGACTATCTCACGCTCTTGAAGATCGAGGGCCGCTGGCAGGTGATCGCCAAGGCCTACACGGCGGTGACCAGGTAGTCAGAGCGGACCACCGAGGATCGCGCTGAACAAGCAGACGAGCGCGATCCCGGTGAGCGGCCAGCGCAGGCGCGGATACCACGCGGGCACGAAGTCGCGCCGCGCGCCATAGATGTCGTAGGCGAGCGCGCCGAGGAAGCCGGCGGCCATGACGGAAAGGCCGGCCCGGCCGCCGATGGCGAGCGCGACGAAGCCCACGAGAACCGGAAGGATCGAGACGGCGAGGCGCGCGGCCGGCACCGGCTGCTCGCGCATCGCCAGGCCCCAGTGCACGGCGCCAAGGAACGACAGCGCGCAGGCGGCGTAGGCGCTCAGCAGCGAGGTGCCGTAGAGGCGCCAGTCGAGCGTGCCGCCATAAGCCGCGAGCGCGGCGCCGGCGACGAACGGCGCCAGCGAGGCGATCCCGATGATCACGGCGGCGAGCGGCGGCGACGGTCGCGCCGCCAGTAGGTGTCCCGGCTGGCGCGGCCTGGCGTCAGTCCGCTTCGAATCGCGTGGAGGCGTCGCCTACTCCTTCACGTCGGCGGCGACCTTGACGCTGATCATCTTGTCGGGCGTGCGCGGCGGCTCGCCCTTGGCGATCTTGTCGACGAACTCCATGCCCGAGGTGACCCTGCCCCAGACAGTGTACTTGCCGTCGAGGAAGCGCGCGTCGGCGAAGACGATGAAGAACTGGCTGCGCGCGCTGTTGGGATCGTTGGTGCGCGCCATCGAAGCGATGCCGCGCACATGCGGTTCCTTGGAGAACTCCGCCGGCAGCGGATCGCCCATGCCGCCCGAGCCGGTGCCCGAGGGATCGCCGGTCTGCGCCATGAAGCCGTCGATCACGCGATGGAACACCACGCCATCGTACTTGCCCTCGCGCGCCAGCTTCTTGATCTGCGCGACATGCTTGGGCGCGAGGTCGGGGCGCATCTGGATGACGACGCGGCCGTCCTTGAGCTGGATGAAGAGCGTGTTCTCGCGGTCCATGGCCTGACTCTCGCTGGCGACCGAAAGGAAGACGAGCGTTGCCACAATCGATGCGATCCAGCGCATGGTGTCCTCGGGTCGGTTGGTTTTCGGATGGTGGGTTGAAGAGGCGCGCGGACCATGGCCGAACCGATTCGACGTGGCAACCGCTTTAGCGGGCCGTCCCGGGGTGGCTTAATCTGGTGTTGCAGCTCGCCTCCCTTAACTCACTGGCTGTGCGATAGGAGCGGAGAATCCAGCTTCCTGATGTGTCGCGCGAGCTCGATGATATAACTATTTTGATCTATTGAATTTTACTTAAGTTATTGAGAAAGAATGAGAAATTGCTGTTTTTTCACTGTCGTTGCGATCACGGTGCGCGTATTCTTGAGACGATATTCGATCTCATAGTCCGTGCCATTTTCTGACGTAGGCGACAAATGCGTTTTTCAGGTGGTCCCGAGGACGGGGCGCTGCGCGGCCGGGCCGTGCATTCTCCGGCGGAGGCAACCCTAGTCGAAACCGGCGGGCAATCCGCGTCGGGCGACGGCATCTTTCCGCCGCAGCGATCCAACAATCGCACGCGCCAGCTCGAGGAGACGTGGCTGCTGCTGTTCCGCGAGCTGCGCGGGCCGGTTGACTCCGCGCTCTCGGGCGGCCTGTCGGCCGGCGATATCGCCTATCGCCTGGGCGAGTTGGTGCACAGCTACTTCCGCACGCGCGGCGTGACGCTGACCAGCTTCGAGTTGCGGCGCATCGTCGTGGAATTGCTCGACAACCACAAACGCGGCTGGCCGACTCTCAAGCCGCCGCCAGGCCCCAGCGTGCCGCCCTCCAGCCTGGTCGATTTTGTCGATGGCGACCCCGACGCGCGCGCGATCCGCAAGGCCGCCGCGCTGTCCCCGGAAATCGCGCCGTCGCCCGCGGCGGCGCCTGTTGAAGTGGAGTCGATGCCTTCACCGCTGGTCAGTATCGAGCCCCGCCCGGACGCGCGGCCGGCGGTTTCCCACCTGTCGGTCGAGAATGTCGGCCCGGGCATCTCCGCGGTGATTCCACGCCGCCGGCCGATGCCGGACCTGTCGTCGCCGCGGGATCCCGGGGACAGGTTGACGCCGGAGCAGATCGCC
Source organism: Alphaproteobacteria bacterium (assembly GCA_016869975.1). Taxonomy (GTDB): domain Bacteria; phylum Pseudomonadota; class Alphaproteobacteria; order Reyranellales; family Reyranellaceae; genus JAFAZJ01. The sequence goes on along the minus strand of VGCZ01000057.1, from coordinate 4,892 downwards.
AAGATGGAGGCCGCCGCCGCCGACGCCGCCGAGGCGGTCTACGGGGTCGAAGCGCCGGCCGTCGAGCTGGTCCGGGCGGAGTCGCCGACGACCGCGACGGCGATACCGCCTGTCGACGCCTCCTCGGCGGAAGTCTCCGCCGACGCGACATCGGCCGCCGCCGGACCGCGTGTCGGCGATACCGAGCGCGCGCCGCCGGGACGTCCCGTCACCGCCGTTATGGCCGGGCTCGACGTGCTCGAGCCGCCGCTGCGCGACCCCGATGTGACGGCGATCATGGTCAACGCCCCTGACGCGGTGTTCGTCGAGCGGCGTGGCCGGATCGAGCGCGTCGGCGGTTTCAGCGACCGGGCGCATCTGGACGCCGTGCTCGAACGCCTGGCGCGTTTCGCCGGCAAGCCCGCGACCGACGCCGTACGGTCGGTGGTCGAGGGACGCCTGCCCGACGGCGGTCGCTTCGTCATCGTCTCGCCGCCACTGGCGCCCCAGGGTCCGCTGTGCACGATCACGCGCCCGCCGGCGCCGACGGCGACACTCGACGATCTCGTCGACCGCGAGACGCTGTCGCGACCCATGGCCGACTTGCTGCGCGCCGCGTCGCACGGGCGGCTCAACATCCTGGTCAGCGGCCGCGCCGAGTCCGGCCGCACGACCATGCTGTCGGCGCTGGCGCGGGCGGTCTCGCCGGGTGAACGCGTCGTGACGGTCGAGCGCCGGCCGGAGCTGCGTCTCGACCTCGCCAACGTTGTCAGCCTGGTCGCGCCCGAGGCCGGGCTCGAGATGGTGCCGGCGATCGACCTGTCGCTGGCGATATCGGCGGCCTCGCGTCTGCGGCCCGACCGGCTGGTGATCGACGGCCTGGGCAATGGCGCCGTGGCGGCGCTGGCGAGCTTGATCGACGCCGGCCGCGACGGCGTCGTGGCGAGCTGCGAGGCGAGCACGCCGGCCGCCGCGCTCGAGGACTTGGCGCGCCTAATCGCCGAGGCGCAACCGCGGGAGACGTTGGCGGCGGCGCGCAAGCGGCTCGCCGGCGTGTTCGACCTTGTGGTCCATCTCGAGCCGTTCCGCCATGGCGTGCGGCGTGTCAGCCATATCGCCGAGGTCGCCATCATCGATGGCGAACGCGTCGATGGCATGGATCTGTTCTCGTACGATCGGGAGTCCGCCCGCCTGGGCGGCGGCTTCGTCGCCGCCGGCCGCCAGCCGCTGTTCCTGCCGCGGCTGGCGAAGCTCGGCCTCGATCAGGGCCTGTTCGACCCGGCGTAGCCGCCGCCGATCAGCCCTGCGAGCGCACCAGCTTGCCGGGCCGTGCGCCGGTCTCCTCGCCCTTCTCGAAGATGGGCGTGCCCGAACAGATCGTCATGTCGTAGCCATCGACCTGCTGCACCAGGCGGCGCCCGCCCGCCGGCAGGTCGAAGATCATCTTCGGCGAATGCAGCCGCAGGCCGTCGAAGTCGATGACGTTCACGTCGGCCTTGAGGCCCGGCTGGAGGCGGCCACGGTCCTTGAAGCCGTAGAAATCCGCCGTCTCGCTGGTCATGTGCTTGACGACGCGCTCCAGCTTCATGCGCGGGCCGCGCGTGCGGTCGCGCACCCAGTGCGCGAGCATCGAGGTGTTGAGCGAGGCGTCGCAGATCACGCCGCAATGCGCGCCGCCATCGCTCAGCCCGAGGATGGTGTGCGGATGCTCGATCATCTCGCGCACCACCTCGAGATCGCCGTGCACGTAGTTGGTGACCGGGAAGTACACCATCCGGTTCCCATCGCCGCCGACCAGATAGTCGTAGCAATACGCCGCCGGGTCGACGCCTTCGCGCGCCGCCAGGGCGGCGATGCTGCGCTCCGGCGGCGGCTCATAGTCCGGCTGCTCGCCCAGCGGGTACATGCGGTCCCAGCGCGTCGCGATCTGCCGCGACAGCGGCGGCAGCACCTCGAGCAGCCGCGGCGAGGCTTCCTGCGACAGCACCAGGCGGCGCATCTCAGGCGTACGCAGCTTCGCCAGCATCTCGGCAGGCGGCAGCTTGGCGGCCGCGGCGTAGGCCTCGCGCAGCGCGAAGGGGTTGAGCGACGTGCCAAGGCCCAAGGTCAGGCCCACCGGGCGTCCCGCGACCTGGGCGTACATCGGCAGCTTATCGGCGCGGGCGGCGTCGACGCCAGCCATCAGTCGGCGCCAACGCTGCGGATCGTAGCTGCGATCGGTGAGCAGGAACCACACCGGCCGGCCGCTGTCCTTGGCGATCTGGCGCATCCAGCGGAACTCGGCGGCCTCGTCCTCGAAATCCGACAGCATGCCGAAGGTGCCGCGACCGGCGCGGCCCATCGCCTTGCCGATGGCGATCAGCTCCTCGTGCTCGGCGTAGCGCCCGGGCACCAGGTCGCCGGCCAAGGTCTTGTGCTGATCGGTGCGGCTGGTGGTGAAGCCGACGGCGCCGGCCTTCAGCGCCTCCTCGGTCAGCCGACCCATGGCCTCGATGTCGTCAGCGGTGGCGTGCTCGCGCGCGATAGCGCGCTCGCCCATGACGTAGACGCGCAGTGGGTGGTGGGCGATCTGGGCGGCGATGTCGATGGTGCGCGGCAGCCGCGCCAGCGCATCGAGATACTCGGGGAAGCTCTCCCAATCCCACTTCAGCCCTTCGGTCAGCGTGATGCCGGGGATGTCCTCGACACCCTCCATCATTTCGATCAGCGCTTGCTGATGCTCACTGCGGACGGGGGCGAAGCCCACGCCGCAATTGCCGAACGCGATGGTGGTGGCGCCATGCCAGGAAGAGGGCGCGAGCACGGGATCCCAGGTCGCCTGGCCGTCATAATGCGTGTGCACATCGACCCAGCCCGGCGTGACGATCCGCCCCTCGGCCTTGACATCGCGCCGGCCCGGGCCGGCCTTGCCGCCGACCTGGACGATGCGCTCGCCGTCGATGGCGACGTCGCCGTGGACCGCTGTCGCTCCCGTGCCGTCGACGATCTTGCCGCCGCGAATGACGATGTCGTGCATGGTCTGTCCTTCCGAGATGGAACCTCGAGGAAAGTGGTGCCCCCAGTCGGACTCGAACCAACACGCCCTCGCGGGCAACAGATTTTGAGTCTGCCGCGTCTACCAATTCCGCCATGGGGGCACCGTGCCGGACGCGGGCGCAATGAAGCCCATCCGCATCGCAGGGTCAACAACGCCGCCATGACTTGAGGCGGCGCGGCCGGGCGTGCTTTGGTGGGCGTCGCCCCGAATTGCGGAGAGTCCCCCGTTGCATCCGTATATCCACGCCCGGCGCACACCCGACAAGCCGGCCTACATCATGGCCGGCGGCGGCGAGGTCGTGACCTATCGCCAGCTCGACGAGCGCTCGAACCGCGTCGCGCAGATGTTCCGGGCGCGCGGCCTGAAGCCGGGTGATCACATCGCCCTCTTCATGGAGAACAATCCGCGCTTCTTCGAGATCTGCTGGGGCGCGCAGCGCGCGGGGCTGGTCTACACGCCGGCCAGCTCGCGCCTGACCGCCGCCGAGATCGACTACATCGTGGGCGATTGCGGCGCGCGGCTGTTCATCACCTCGAAGGCGCTGGAGGCCACGGCGGTCGAGCTGCGGACGCTGATGCCCGGCGTGAGCGCGCGGCTGATGGTCGGTGGCGCGATCGACGGCTACGAGTCGTTCGAGGACGTCGTGGCGGCCTTCCCGGCCACGCCGATCGCCGACGAGGTCGCCGGCCAGGACATGCTCTATTCGTCGGGCACCACGGGCCGGCCCAAGGGCGTGAAGACGCCGCTCTTGATGGAGAAGATCGACGCGGTGAACCCGCTGCTCGATTTCAGCCGCAAGCTCTACGAGATCGACGAGAACACCATCTATCTGTCGCCGGCGCCGCTCTATCACGCCGCTCCCCTGCGCTTCAACATGACGATCATGCGGCTGGGCGGCACCAGCGTGATCATGGAGCATTTCGACGCCGAGGAATTCCTGAAGCTGGTGCCCAAGCACAGGATCACGCACAGCCAGCTCGTGCCGACGATGTTCGTGCGCATGCTGAAGCTGCCCGAAGCGGTGCGCGCGCGCTACGACATGTCCACGCTGCGCTGCGCCATCCACGCCGCCGCGCCGTGCCCGGTGCCGGTGAAGGAGGCGATGATCGCGTGGTGGGGGCCGATCGTCTGGGAGTATTACGGCGGCACCGAGGGCAACGGGCTCACCATGGCCAGCGCGCGCGAATGGCTGGCGCACAAAGGCACGGTCGGTCGCGCGATCGTCGGCAAGCTGAAGATCGTCGGTGACGACGGCGAGGAGCTGCCGGCGGGCGAGTCGGGCACGGTGTATTTCGCCGAGGGCCGCGAGTTCGCCTATCACAACGATCCCCAGAAGACCGCGGAGTCGCGCCACTCCAGGGGTTGGACTACCCTGGGCGATGTCGGCTACGTCGACGCTGAAGGGTTCCTCTACCTGACCGACCGCAAGGCCTTCATGATCATTTCCGGGGGCGTGAACATCTACCCGCAGGAGGCCGAGAACCTGCTGGTCACGCATCCCAAGGTGGTCGACGTCGCGGTGTTCGGCGTGCCCAACGAGGATTTTGGCGAAGAGGTGAAGGCCGTGGTGCAGCCGCGCGACATGCGCGAGGCGGGACCTGATCTGGCCGAGGAGCTGCTGGCGTGGTGCCGCCAGCATCTGTCCGCGATCAAGTGCCCGCGCAGCATCGACTTCGAGGCCGAGCTGCCGCGTCATCCGACGGGCAAGCTCTACAAGCGCCTGCTGCGCGACCGCTACTGGCAGGGTCGGGGGAGCAGGATCGTCTAGGGTCAGAACCCAATAAATCTGTTGCGATGAGAATCGGTTGTTGATTCCCTGATGTCAAATGGGAGCAGCCGATGCGCGCCAATCTGTTCTGGCTTGACGACGATCAAT
>VGCZ01000056.1 GCA_016869975.1 Alphaproteobacteria bacterium | reverse complement strand
CCGGCCGGCCCGCGCTGGCGCACGATCTCGGCGAGGTGACCGAGGCCGGGGAAGGGCCAATCGAGCGTTCGCCGCAACCGCGGCCCAGCCGCGCCTTCATCGGCCAGCGCGGTGCAGCCGAAAAGATAGGCGCCGTGCAAGGTCCACGCGCCCGGGCGTCCGAGCCGCGTCTGGATATCGGCGATGTCCTGGACATAGGGCGACGCCGAGCGGCGCATCCAGCGACGGACCAGCGGATCGCCGATGCGCGCCAGCGCGCCGCCGGCCGGCACCCAGCCGAGGCAGGCGTCGCGCACGGCCAACGTCCTATCGGCCCGGTCGCGCGCATGCGCCACCGGGCCGCCGTCGCGGGCGTCGAAGAGCGGGATGGTTGGGAGCTCCATGATATGAGTATATACTCACTTCTGGATTTCGGCAATTGGCGCCGCGGCGTCTACGGCCTGTCGTTCAGGCTCCAGTCGTAGAAGTCGTTGACGATCCTGGGCCCGCGCGCCAGCGCCGCCGCCAGATCGCCGGTGGCGAAGCGCGCCAGATGTCCGATGACTGTCGCGTCGCTGCCGCCGAAATCGCCGCGATACCAGCGATAGATGCTCGAGATCCAGATGCCGTGCCCTGGCGACGCACGCCATAGGCCCCGTTCACATAGGCCCACGCGGCGCGATCCATCGCATCGTCCGCCGTCGCCGCGGTGAGCGGCCGCGCGGGCAGCACGGGACAGCTTGTCGAGGCGCAGTTCACGACGTAGTGCAGGCGCGCGTCGCGCCACAGCGGACGCAGGATGCGATGCTCGATGTCGTTGAGCGACACCAGCTCGCCTTCGATCCGCAGCAGCTTGCCGTCCCATGGCCCGCCAAAGAAGGTAGCGGTCAAGCCGCCGCCGAGCCGGATGTCGCGAATCGACTTCACCGGATAATGGTCCAGGACGACCTTCACGGTGAGCGCGTTGTACAGGTTCACCCAGTAGGCGAGCTGCTCGGCGCGCCGCAGCGACGACACCGGGCTGCGCTCGAGAGCGGCGACATAGGCCGCCAGCGCCCGCCGATCCTCGGCGGCGATCCGCGCGTAGGGCAGGCGCACCACGCCCAGCGCGTCGCTTTCGGCGTAGCGATTGAGGAACGCCGCCCAGATCGAGTGATCGATCGCCGCGTTGTTGCGATCATCGTGCGTCGCCCAGCGCGGCCAGGCATCGGCCGCGGGCTGGGCCAGCGCGCCAGCCGATGGCGTCGCGACGACCGCAAGCGCGCCGAACAGTGCTCGTCGTGACAGCCGACGTGCGCCGGATACGTGGTTCATCCCGATACCTCGTCGTTAAGCGGCGCAAGATCGGACAAGCTGCCGTTCACACGACACTCAAGTATCTGTGACCCAGCCTCCGGCAACGCCAACGTGAATGGCGGTGACCATCGCGTGTGCGCACAGTGCCGTCGCACAACGGAGCCCGTGATGACCGAGCGACCGGCTATGAGCCCGGAGGAGATCGCATCGTGGCCGGCCTATCGCGGCGACGCCCGCGAGACGCCGCGCGAGCGCGCCCGCCGATTGATGAAGAAGCTCGACCTGTGGTCGCCGGCGCAGGCCTATGGCCGGCGCTGGGGCATCGGTTGCGTCGCCATCGAGATCACGCAGCGCTGCAATCTCGATTGCGGCCTCTGCTACCTCTCCGACTCGTCCGAGGCGCTCAAGGATCTGCCGCTGCCCGAGGTCCTGCGGCGCCTCGACGAGGTGCGGCGCGTCTATGGCGATGGAACCGACGTGCAGATCACCGGTGGCGATCCGACCCTGCGCGACCACGACGAGCTGGTGACGATCGTGCGCCACGCCTCCACTATCGGATTGCGGCCGGCGTTGTTCACCAACGGTATCCGCGCGACACGCAAGCTCCTGGCCGAGCTCGCCCAGGCCGGCCTCGTCGACGTGGCCTTCCATGTCGACACGACGCAGGATCGCAAGGGCTACGCGTCGGAAGCGGCGCTCAACACCCTGCGCGACGTCTATGTCGAGCGCGCCCGCGGGCTTGGCCTGAACATCATCTTCAACACCTCGCTGCACGCCGGCAACATCGGCGAGATCGAGGAGCTGGCGCGTTACTTCTTCTCGCGCGCTGGCGCGATTTCCTTCGCCAGCTTCCAATTGCAGGCCGCGACCGGCCGCGGCGTGCTGGGTGGCCGGCCCGCGGCGCTGACGCCGGCCGCGGTGTGCGCCGCCATCGACTCGGCGCTGGCCGCGCGGCTGTCATGGGATTTCCCGATCGGCGGCCACCCGGCCTGCAATCGCTACGCCTGTGTGCTGGCGGCCGGACAGGAAGCCTTCGACCTGTATCAGGATCGCCCGTTTCTGGAGCGTATGCTCGAGGAGGCCGCTGACGTGCGCCTCGACCGGCGACATCGGATGCGGTCCGTCGTCACCTTGCTGCGGTTCTGGATGACCCGGCCGGGCCTGTGGCTGCCCGGACTGCTCTGGGCGGGCCGACTGGGCTGGCGCATGCGGCGCGGGCTGCGGCGTGGGCGCGGCAAGGTCGAGAAGATCTCGTTCTTCGTCCACAACTTCATGGACGCCTGCGGTCTCGATCGCGATCGGATCGAGGCGTGCGCGTTCATGGTGGCGACCGCCGACGGCATGCGCTCGATGTGCCTGGTCAACGCGCGGCGCGACCACTTCGTGCTGCCGCCGGTCGAGCTCGACCAGGGCGGCCGCCGCATGTTCTGGGATCCCGTCACGGGCGCGACGAGCGCGCGCGGCCACGCGCCGTCGGTCGTGCGACTGTCACGCAAGACCGCCAAAGGCCGCGCTCGCGCGCGACTTGAGGAGACCGACGCATCCACCGGCGGGCGATGATGCGGCGTGTGCTCCGGGCTTGGCTATGGATGGCGCTCGCCGTCCTGTCGCTTTGCCCGGCCGCGCACGCGGCGGCGTGCGAGCTGTCATTTCCGCCGGCGATCGAGGCGCGGGGCGGGTCGCTCGCCCTCAATGGCCAGGGTTGGCGCATCGTCTCGCCCTGGGGCATCCGCGCCTACGCCGCCGCGCTCTACCAACCATCGATCACGGCCGAACCGTCAGAGGCGTTGCGCCTTGGGCGGCCCTGGGCGATCGAGATGGTCTATTGCCGCGACGCGCCCGTCGCCGCCATCCGCGACGCCTGGCTCAAATCGCTGCGCGCCAATTGCGTCGCCGATTGCGTACTCGACGGCACCGCCACCGAGACCTTTCTCGCCACGCTACGCGACGCCCGGCCATGGGCGCGCTGGCGATTCACCTTCGATGGCCAGCGGACCGACATCCGCGAAGACCAGATCGAACGCGGAGCCGTCGCCGGCACCGCCTTCGCCCGCGCGTTGCTCGGCACCTGGATCGGCGAGGCGCCGCCGACGGTCGAGCTGCGCAGGGCGTTGCTGGGCCGGAAATAGCGCCGGTCCGAGAATTCGATCCGGCGTCTGTCGATTCCTGGCCGGCTCATCCGTCTCTAGAATGTCCAAACCAGGGAGACGGATATGGCCAAGTTCATGTTGCTGATGCACAGCGACCCCGCAGAGTTCACCGCGCTGTCGCCGGCGGAGATGCAGGAGATCATCGGCAAATATCGGGCCTGGTCGCAGGGCCTGCGCGACGGCGGCAAGATGATATCCGGCGAGAAGCTGCGCGACGACGCCGGCAAGGTGCTGCGCCACGGCGGCGCCGCGGTGACGGTCAAGGACGGCCCCTATCCCGAGAGCAAGGAGATGCTCGGCGGCTACTTCGTCGTCGAGGCGCCCGACTACGCCGCCGCGGTCGAGATCGCCAAGGGCTGCCCGCATGTGCGGCCCGGCTCGACCGGCGCGATCGAGATCCGCCAGATCCACGAGACCTGAGCGCGATGGCCGGCGCGGCGGATATCGGCGGTCTGGTCGACCGGCTATTCCGTCGCGAATCCGGGCGCATCGTCGCCGCGCTCGCGCGCAGCCTGGGCGCCGGCCGCCTCGACCTCGCCGAGGATCTGGCGCAACAGGCGCTGCTGCAGGCGCTACGCGTCTGGCCCTATCGCGGCGTGCCCGACGATCCGGCGGCCTGGCTCTACACCGCGGCGCGGCGGCTGGCGATCGACGCCGCCCGTCGCGACGCCACCTTGCGGCGCCAGGCCGACGCCATCGGGCGCGATCTGCTGGCGCGCGCGCCCGCGCCGCCGGGCGCGCATTTCGCCGACGAGCTGGCCGACGACGAGCTGCGCCTGCTGTTCATGTGCGCGCATCCCGCGCTGTCGGAGGAAATGCGCCTGGCGCTGATCCTGCGCGTCGGCTGCGGCCTGTCGACCCGCGAGATCGCGGCGGGCGTGCTGCGCGAGGAGGCCACCGTCGCCCAATGGCTGGTGCGCGCGCGCCGGCGCGTTCAGGAGCGCGGCCTGTCGCTCGACATGCCGGCCTCGAACGAGCTGCCGTCGCGATTGGCTCCGGTGCTCGACGCACTCTACCTCGCCTTCAACGAAGGGCACGGCGCGGCGAGCGGCGATTCGCTGGTACGGGCCGATATCTGCGGCGAGGCGGTGCGGCTGGCGCGACTGCTCGCCGACCATCCGGTCACCGGCCGGCCCGAGGCGCAGGCGCTGGCGGCGTTGCTGTTGTTCCATCTCGCCCGCCTGCCGACGCGCACGGACGCCGCCGGCGAGATCGTGCTGCTCGCCGACCAGGACCGCACGCGCTGGGATCGCGCCGCCATCGCCGAGGGCTTCCGGCGCATGCGGCGCGCCGCCACCGGCGAGCACCTTTCCGAATTCCACCTGCTGGCCGGCATCGCCGCCGAGCACGCCCGCGCCGCCACCTTCGAGGAGACCGACTGGCCAGCGATCCTCGGCTACTACGATTCGCTGGTGGCGCTGGCGCCGTCGCCGGTGCATCGCCTCAATCGCGCCGTGGCGGTGGCGATGACCGACAGCGCGGCGAGCGGCCTGGCGGAGGTCGAGGCGCTCGCCGGCGAGCCGGCGCTGGAGGAGTACTTCCTGCTGCCGGCGACGCGTGGCGAGCTGCTGCGTCGGCTGGGCCGCGATGCGGAAGCGACCCGCGCCTTCGCCGAGGCCGCGCGGCTCACCCGCTCGGCGCCGGCGCGGCGCTTCCTGCTGCGCCGCGCCGCTACACGGCCGGTCACATCGCCGGGAGCGGCCGCGGCGCGCTCTTGATCCGCGGCCGGCGGTCGAGGAGGGTCGCGGCATGCGACGTCCGACTCCCATAAGCCGCCGCCTGATGTCGGCGATGACCCTGGCCACACTGACCGGCGGCGCCTGGGCGCGCGACGAGCCGGTGGTGCGCCTGGCGCTCGACGCGCTCACCGCCAACGAGGAACGCCACCGCGCGGCGCTGCGCGGGCTGGTCGCGCTGGGCCGGCCGGACGTCGTGCCGGCGCTGCTCGATCTGTGGTTCTTCAATCCCGAGGACATCGAGATCATCGGTCCGGCGCTACGCGCCGCGGCCGGACGCGACGTCGGCCCGACCTGGCAGGAATGGATGGTGTGGCAGGAGCTCAACCCGCGTCAGCCGTTCGCCGGGTACGACGTCTTCAAGGCCAATCTGCTGCACGCCATCGACCACAACTTCCTCGACTTCGTCTCGCCCGGCGCGCTACGCGCCATCCGGCTCGAGGAGATCGTCTGGGGCGGCGTCGCCAAGGACGGCATCCCCGCCTTGGTGAATCCCAAGTTCATCACCGTCGGCCAAGCCGACTGGTTGTGGCCGGGCGAACTGGTGTTCGGCGTCGAGATCGCAGGCGACGTACGCGCCTATCCGCATCGCATCATGGACTGGCACGAGATGGCCAACGACGTCGTCGGCGGCGTGCCGGTGGCGCTGGCCTATTGCACGCTGTGTGGCGCGGGCGTGCTCTACGAAAGCCATGTCGCCGGCCGCGCCAAGCCGTTCGAGTTCGGCTCGTCGGGGCTACTCTATCGCTCCAACAAGCTGATGTACGACCGCGAGACGTTGTCGCTGTGGAATCACCTGAGCGGCACGCCGGCGGTCGGGCCGCTGGTGGGATCGGGCATCGCCTTGCGCACGCGGCCGATCGTCGTCACCACCTGGGAACGGTGGAAGCGCGACCACCCGACTACGCGCGTGCTGTCGCTCGACACCGGCCACACCCGCGACTACGCCCCGGGCAAGCCCTATGGCGACTACTTCACGCGTCCCGGGCTGATGTTCCCGGCCGCCGCGACCGACGGACGACTGAAACCGAAGGATATCGTCTACGGCGTGCGGCTGGACGGCGCGCTACGCGCCTGGCCGGTGCGCGCCTTCACCGGCGGGCGCGTCGTCAACGACCATGTCGGCGCCGTGCCGGTCGTGGCGATCGGCGATGGCGCCAGCGAAACCGTGCGCGTCTACCGGCGCGGCACGCTGAATCTCAGCAGCCAGCCCGGCGGCCTGTTGCGCGACGAAAGCGGCGCGACATGGTCGCGCACCGAATCCGCGCTGATCGCGCCGGACGGCCGGCGGCTCGAGCGCGTGCCCGGCCACAACGCCTACTGGTTCGGTTGGCGCAACCAGTTCGGCGAGCGCGCCAACCTGTGGACGCCGCCCTGAGCGGCGCCATCAGGGCCTGGCCGCGATGACCTCGACCTCGACCAGCATGTCGGGCGAAGCCAGGCCGCTGACGATCACCAGGGTCGAGGCCGGGAACGGGTCATGGATGTACTTGTCGCGCATCGCGCGATAGGCGCCGATAAAGCGCGAATCGGTGAGGTAGACATTGGCCTTGACGATATCGGCGTAGCCCATGCCGGCGCTCTTCAGCACCGCGCCGATGTTCTTCCACACGTTGTCGCACTGCTTCTCGATACCGGAAGCGACCTTGCCCTTGGCGTCGGTGCCGACCTGGCCGGAGACATAGAGGACGCGCTGCCCCGGCGGCAGTTCAACGCCGTGGGTGTACTTGCCGGAAAGCGGCACGGTCTTCGGATTATGGCGCGTGACTGGCATGGAGCCTCCCGTTCGCCCGCGACGCGCCGGCGATTGCGCCGGCGGGCCTGCGGGACTATTGCTGCGCCTCCCCAACGACGCTTGGTCGGATTGAAGCGGTGTCGGCGACGATGATCAAGCCCGTGCATGTGATCGGCGGCGGCCTGGCGGGCAGTGAGGCCGCCTGGCAGATGGCGCGCGTCGGGGTTCCTGTCGTGCTGCACGAGATGCGGCCGGTGCGCGGCACCGATGCGCATCTCACCGATTCGCTGGCCGAGCTGGTCTGCTCCAACTCCTTCCGCTCCGACGACGCCGCCAACAACGCCGTCGGCCTGCTGCACGAGGAGATGCGCCGCTGCGGCTCGCTGATCCTGCACGCGGCGGACGCCCACAAGGTACCGGCGGGTGGCGCGCTGGCCGTCGACCGGCACGGCTTCTCCGCCGCGGTGCAGGCGGCGATCGAGGCCGAACCCCTGATCGAGATACGCCGCGAGGAGATCGCCGGCGCGCCGCCCCAGGACTGGGACAGCGTGATCGTCGCCACCGGCCCGCTGACCTCGCCTGATCTCAGCCAGGCGATCCTCGCGCTCAGTGGCGAGAGCAACCTCGCCTTCTTCGACGCCATCGCGCCCATCGTGCACCGCGACTCGATCGACATGGAGATCGCCTGGTTCCAGTCGCGCTACGACAAGGCCGGCCCGGGCGGCGACGGCGCCGATTACATCAACTGCCCGCTCGACCGCGACGGCTACTACGCCTTCATCGACGCGCTGATCGCGGGCGAGAAGACCTCGTTCAAGGAGTGGGAGAAGGACACGCCCTACTTCGACGGCTGCCTGCCGATCGAGGTGATGGCCGAGCGCGGCCGCGACACGCTCGCCTTCGGGCCGATGAAGCCGGTCGGCCTGACCGACCCGCGAACCGGCCGACGGCCGCACGCGGTGGTGCAGCTGCGCCAGGACAACGCGCTGGGCACGCTGTTCAACATTGTGGGCTTCCAGACCAAGCTGAAGCACGGCGAGCAAACCAGGATCTTCCGCATGATCCCCGGCCTACAGCGCGCCGAGTTCGCGCGGCTGGGCGGCCTGCACCGCAACACCTTCATCAACAGCCCGCGCCTGCTCGACGGCACCTTCCGGCTCAAGGCGCGCCCCGCCCTGCGCTTCGCCGGCCAGATCACCGGCTGCGAGGGTTACGTCGAGAGCGCCGCCGTCGGCCTGATGGCCGGCCGCTTCGCCGCCGCCGAACGACTGGGCGCTGCGCCATCCTTGCCGCCGCGCACCACGGCGCTGGGCGCGCTGCTGGCGCACATCACCGGCGGCGCCGACGCCGCGACCTATCAGCCGATGAACGTGAATTTCGGCCTGTTCCCCGACGTGCCGACGCCACCGGGCGCCAAGCGCCCGCCACGCGGCAAGGACAAGAAGCTCGCCATCACCAGCCGCGCGCTGGCCGACCTCGACGCCTGGCTCAGCGTGGCGCGTCAGGCGGCGGAGTAGCGCGCTGTCGTTCCGAGCGCAGCGAGGAATCCAGGCCGGCACTAGATTCCTCGCAGCGCTCGGAATGACAGGCTAATCTCGCGACCGATCATCGCGAGGGAGCACAGCATGAAGATCGGCATCACGATGTTTCCGACGGACTACTCGATGCAGCCGCACGAGCTGGCGGTCGAGGTCGAGGCGCGTGGCTATGAATCGCTGTGGTTCCCCGAGCACAGCCACATTCCCACCAGCCGCAAGTCGCCGTGGCCCGGCGGCGCCGAGCTGCCGAAATACTACTACGACACCTACGACCAGTTCGTCGCGCTCGGCGCCGCGGCCGTGGTCACCAAGACCATCAAGCTGGGCACCGGCGTGTGCCTCGTCCAGCAGCGCGATCCGATCTACACCGCCAAGGAGGTCGCCACGGTCGACCGGCTGTCGAACGGCCGGTTGCTGTTCGGCATCGGCGGCGGCTGGAACGCCGAGGAGATGGCGGACCACGGCACCGCCTTCGAGACGCGCTTCAAGCTGGTGCGCGAGCGCATCGAGGCGATGAAGGAGATCTGGACCAAGTCGAAGGCGAAGTATTCCGGCGAGATGGTGAAGTTCGACGAGATGATGCAGTGGCCCAAGCCGGTGCAGAAGCCCTACCCGCCGATCATCGTCGGTGGCGGCTTCCCGCAGGGCGCGCGCCGCGCCATCGCCTACGCCAATGGCTGGATGCCGATCGGCGGCCGCGGCGGCGACACGCTCTCGATGCTGCCGCCGTTCCGCCAGATGCTCAAGGAGGCCGGCCGCTCCGAGGCCGACGTACCGGTGACGATCTTCGGCGCCGGGATGAACGCCGACGCGCTCAAGCAGGCGCGCGACGCCGGCGTCGAGCGCGTCGTCTTCGGCGTCCCGCCGGAAGGCCGGGACAAGGTCCTGCCGCTGCTCGACAAGGGCGCCCAGCTGATGCGCGGGACCTGACGCATCGAACGCTCCTGTCATCCCGAGCGCAGCGAGGGATCCAGGGCAGCCTAGATTCCTCGCCGTGCTCGGGATGACAGAGGCTCGCTCGATGCTCTGGCGGCTACGTCGCCGCCTTGCAGTGCGCCGCGATCCGAGCGGCCAGCGCGTGGCAGAGCGCGGTCGGGATCTCGTGACCCATGCCCGGCTCCTCGTGCATCACGGCACCGGGCACCGCGGCGGCGACGTCGCGGCCGCATTCGACCGGCAGCAGCGGATCGTCGCTGCCGTGGATCACCAAGGTCGGCACCTTCACCGACTTCAGGATGCTGGTGCGATCGCCGTCGGCGATGACGGCGTGGTACTGCCGGGCGACGCCCTGCGGGTAGTAGCGGCGATCGATCTGGCGTTCGACCTTGACCCGCAGCTCCTGCTCGTTCTCGGGATAGGCCGGACCGGCGATGGCGCGGCGCAGCGCCAGGCTGTGGCGCAGGATCTCGGCGCGGTCGTTCGACATCGGCCGCGTCATCAGCATCTTCACCGCCTCGGGCTTGCCCGGCGGCAGGCCGCGGCGGCCCGAGCTCGACATGACCACGGTCATGCTCTCGACCCGACCAGGGTGCTTGGTCGCCATATGCGGCACGATCATGCCGCCCATCGACAGACCTACGACATGCGCGGACTTCACGCCCAGCGCGTCGAGCAGGCCGATGCCGTCGGCGGCCATGTCGGCGACGGTGTACGGCGGATCGACCGGCCGGCCGGCGATCGCCTTCATCATGACTTCGTTCATGTCGACGACACCCAGCGAGTCGAAATCGCTCGACAGGCCGACGTCGCGGTTGTCGTAGCGCACGACGTGCAGGCCGCTGGCCGCCAGCGCCTCGACGAAGGCATCCGGCCACAGTGTGAGCTGGGCGCCCAGGCCCATCACCAGCAGGATCGTCGGATCGCGCGGATTGCCCGCGGTCTCGTAGGCGATGGTGAGGCCATTGGCCTTGGCCGTGGGCATGTCGTCTCCTGTGTCCGTGATGACGGCATCGTGCCTCAGAAACGGCCCGTGCGCACCGCCCACCACAGGCGGATCGGGTCGGCGGCGGAAGGTGTCTCCTGAGGCTGATCGAACATCAGATAATCCGCGCGATGGATGCGCGCGATGCGCCGATCAAGCAGCCGCGCCGGCACGAGCGCCGGCAACGCCGGTGTCGGCACCTTGCGACGGTGGCGCCGCGCCTCGACCAGCAACGCGGACGCGCGATCGACCACGGCGCGCAGCACGTTGGCGAGGCCAGCATCGGGCCGACCGGTGAACAATGACTCGGGGTTGATGTCGCCCATCAGGTCCGTCGGCATCATCAGCCGGCGGTGGGCGGCAAGGTGGGGCGTCGCGCGCACCAGGCCGACCAGCGCCCACGCGGTGCCGATCGCCGTCGCCGCCTCGCGCGCCCCGCCGTCGTCGACGCCGAGCATGTCGAGCATCAGCAGCGACAACGTGCCGGAGGTCGCCTGGGCATAGGCTTCGAGGTCGGCGAGGGTCGCGAAAGGCTGGTCGTCGAGGTCGCGCAGGCGGCCGTCGAGCAGGGTCTCGAAGCGCTCGACGGGCGGCCGGCGGCGGGCGATGGCGTCGGCCAACGGCGCCATCACCTGGTGGGCGCGAGCCCGGCCGGCATAGGCCTCGGCGATCGCCTCGCGCCACCACTGCAGGCGGATCTGCCCCAGCATCGGCTCGCGCACCACCTCGCGGGTGCGGGCGACCTCGGCGTTGAAGGCCAGCAGCGCCCACAGATCGTGGCGCGCGGCCTCGGGCGCGAACAGACCACAGAGCCAGCGGCCATGATCGGCGGTCCGCGCCTGGGCCGCGCAATAGGCCCAGGCGGCCGCCAGCTCGCCGTCACCCCCTGGGGCGCCATGTTGCATCGCGATACCTCGTCCAACCGCACGGCGGACCTACCACATATTGAAACGACTCGCCGATATGATAGGCTCCGGCGCTGATACCCGAGTCCCATGAGAACCAAAGAGGGGAGCCAGCGATGGCCGTCATTCTCCAATCCCTAGGGCGCACGCTGCTGGCGGGCCTCGTCCTTCTGATCGCGATCATCGCCATCGTCGGCCTGCTGACCGGCGGTATCGTGAAGATCGACCACACCTGGGGCACCTTCATCATGCGCTGGCTGCACGTGGTGACGGGCATCATGTGGATCGGCCTGCTCTGGTACCTGAACTTCGTGCAGATCCCGACCGTGCCCAAGATCGAGCCGGCCGAGCATCGCGCGGCGATCAGCAAGTACATCGCGCCCGAAGTGCTGTTCTGGTTCCGCTACGGCGCGCTGGCGACGGTGATCACCGGCCTGCTGCTGGCGTGGATGAACGGCTATCTGCTCGAGGCGTTGATCCTGAAGAAGGGCGTGCACGCCATCGGCATCGGCATGTGGCTGGCCCTGATCATGGCCTTCAACGTCTGGTTCATCATCTGGCCGAACCAGCAGAAGGCGCTGGGCCTCGTCGACTGCCCGGCCGACCAGAAGCCCAAGGCGGCGCGCACCGCCATGCTGACCTCGCGCATCAACACCATGCTGTCCATCGCCATGCTGTACTGCATGGTCGCGCAGCAGAACGGCGGCCTCTGAGCACGTCGTTCCACCGCATCAAGCGACGGGGCCCTGCGGGGCCCCGTTTTCGTTTCACGGCACCGGCAGAAGGGCGGCAGCGACGCGTCGACCTTCCGACAGCAGGATATTGTAGGTGCGGCACGCCGCCGGTGTGTCCGCCACCTCGAGCGCGACGCCGCGCCGCTTGAATGTCTCGCGTATCGCTGGCGTCACGAACGTCGCGCGCGTGCCGCAGCCGATCACCAGCACATCGATCTCCTCGGCCATCGTTTCAGGCGCAAGCGCCGCGACCGCGGCGTCGGCCCAGGCGACGGTGCGACTTGCGGTCACGATGATCGCGCCGTCGTGGCGCACGTTGCTGACCCTGAAGCCACCATCGCCGTAACTCTGGATGACCTGCCGCTCCGACGGATCGGGCATCGGCAGGGTCTTGTCGGTTGGTGTCGTCATGGCACCAGTCTTGCCTTCCCCCGCCTCCGGGCGCGCAAGCGTACCCTTGGGGGGAAGGGAGGGGTTCAAGGCCGTGCCGGCGTGGTGGTCCGATTGGCGTCGTCGTCGGGCCGCAGGCGCTCGGGGCGCAGGTTGAGATAGACGAGGCTGGCGTTGGCGATCCAGATCGAGGAGTAGGTGCCGACGACCACGCCCCACAGCATGGCGTAGGAGAAGCTGTGCAGCACCGGCCCGCCGAAGAGGGCCAGCGCCAGCATGGCGAACAGCACCGTGCCCGACGTCATGAGGGTGCGCGACAGGGTCTCGTTGACGCTGACGTTGAGCATGTCGACCAGCGACATCTTCTTGTAGCGCCGCATGTTCTCGCGCACGCGGTCGAACACCACGACGGTGTCGTTGATTGAGTAGCCGGCGATGGTCAGCAGCGCCGCCAGCGCCGTCAGGTTGAACTCGAGCTGGGTGATGACGAAGAAGCCGACGGTGGTCAGCACGTCGTGCGTCAACGCCACCAGCGCGCCGACAGCGAACTGCCACTCGTAGCGGAACCAGACATAGGCCGCGATGCCGAACATGGTGACGATCACCGCGATGATGCCCGAGCGCATCAGCTCGGCGCCGATCTTCGGGCCCACCGTCTCGGTGCGGCGGATATCGTAGGCGGAGCCCAGCGCGGCGGTGACCAGGCGGATCGCCACCTGCTGGCACCATTCGGCCTGCTGCTCCGGCGTCATCAGCACGCGCGTCGAAGCGCCAGCGCCGCGCGCCACCTGGCCGTCGTTGACGGCGATGGCGCGCGCCACGGCGACCCGGCGCTCGTCGTTCAGCGGCTGCGGCGCCGCGACCTCGAGCTCGCCGCCCAACCCACCGGTCGCCGGCTTCAGACTCCAGCCCTGGCCCAGCGCCGCGGTCAGCAGCTTGCCGGCGTTGGCGACGCAGACCGGGCCGGCATCCTGGCGCTGCACGCGCACCAGCACGGTCTCAGCGTTGCCAAACTCCTGCAGCGTGACCTCGCCGACGCCCAAGGTCGAGGTCGTCGCGCGGATCGCGGCAAGGTCGGCCACGCCCTTGGTCGAGCGCGCCTCGATGGCGATGCCGCCCAGGAAGTCGATGCCGAAATTGAAGCCGACGGTGAAGACCAGGATCAGCGAGGCGATGTTGATCGCCGTCGACAGCACCAGCGCGGGGATGCGCTTGCCGAGGAAGTCGAAGTTGGTCTTGATCGGGATGAGGCGGAGCGGTTTCCACATGGCGGCCTCAGATCACCAGTTCTTTCGGCCGGAACGTGCGCAGCCACCAGCCCAGCACCATGCGTGTGAAGATCGTCGAGCTGAACATCGAGGTCAGCAGGCCCAGCGACAAGGTGACGGCGAAGCCGCGGATCGGACCGCTGCCGAAGCCGAACATCAGCAGGCCGGCGATCAAGGTCGTGAGGTTGGCGTCGATGATCGCCGTCAGCGCGCGCTCGTAGCCGGCGACCAGCGCGGAGAGCGGCTGCCGTCCCGCCGCCTGCTCCTCGCGCACGCGCTCGTAGATCAGCACGTTGGAGTCGACGGCGAGGCCCACGGTCAGCACGAGACCGGCGATGCCCGGCAGGGTCAGCGACGCGCCGAGCACCGACATGCCGGCGAACACCATGATCATGTTCACGACCATGGCGAGGTTGGCGAAGAAGCCGAAGATCGGGCCGTAGGAGATGAACATGAACAGCACGACCAGCACCGTGCCGACGATCGAGGCGATCAGACCGGCGCGGATGGCGTCGGCGCCGAGATCGGCGCCCACGGTGCGCTTCTCGACGATGGTCAGGGTCGCCGGTAGCGCGCCGGCGCGCAGCAACAACGCCAGCTCGTTGGTCTGCTGGGAGGTGAACTGGCCGGTGATGATGCCGCTGCCGCCGCAGATCGCGCTGTTGATGCGCGGCGCGCTGATCACCACGTCGTCGAGCACGATCGCCAGCGGCATGCCGACGTTGTTGGTCGTCACGCGGCAGAAGGCGCGGCCGCCGACGGTGTTGAACTGGAAGCCGACGATCGGCTGGCTGGTCTGCTGGTCGTAGGTGGCGTTGGCGCCGGTCAGGTCCTCGCCGCCGACGATGATGGCGCGACGCACCGCCTGGCACTGCACCTGGAAGCGGCGACAGACATCGGCGGCGCGAAGTTCCCTTTCTTCCGGACGCTTCTGCGTCTCCCACAGCCTCAGCGCCGCGTCCCAGCCCTCCTTGGTGGGCAGCAGCACGGCGCTGGCGGCGACCGGCGAGCCCGGAACCCAGTCGATGTCGGCGAGCCGGAACGACAGGCGCGCCGTCTTGCCGACGATGCGCTCCAGCTCGGCCGGATCCTGCACACCCGGCACCTGCACGACGATGCCGTCACTGCCCTGGATCTGCAGCGACGGCTCCTTGGTGCCGGATTCATCGATACGGCGTCGCAAGACCTCGATCGACTGCTCGAGAATCTCGCGCCGGCGGCGCGCCTGCTCCTGCTCGGTGTAGGACAGCCGGAAGGTGGTGGGCGACGTGCGCTCCACCAGCAGCGTCGCGTCGAGGCCGCGCAGCACCGAGAGCGCGTCGGCGCCCTGCGCCTCGTCGCGGATGGTGACGGTCACGGTGCCCGCCTCGGCAACGATGTCGCGCGCCTGGATACCCCGCTCGCGCAGGCGCTCGCGCGCCGTGCCGGTGAGGTTGATGGCGTTCTGGCGGAACACCGTGCGTGTATCGACGTCGAGCAGCAGGTGCACGCCGCCGCGCAGATCGAGGCCGAGATTGATCTGGTTGCCGGCGTACCAGCCGGGCAGATGGTTCAGCACCGACCGCGGCAGCAGGTTCGGCAACGCGAGCAGCACGCAGAACAGCGTGATGCCGAAGATCGTCCAGATCTGCCAGCGCGCGATATTGAGCATCCGGGCGCGACCCGGCTACTTCTTGCGGCCGCCGAACAGGCCGCCCAGCAGGCCGGTCGGCTTCTCGGCGGCCTCCTTGTTGGCCGCCTCCTTGGCAGCCGGCTCGCCGCGGCTGACGATGTTCTGCAAGGTGCCCTTGAGCGCGCGCACACGCACGCCTTCGGCGAGCTCGATCTCGATCTCCGCGTCGTTCAGCACCTTGGTGACCTTGCCGAGAAAACCGCCGCCGGTGACCACCTGGTCGCCGCGCCGCACGCTCGCCAGCATCTCGCGGTGTTCGCGCGCGCGGCGCTGCTGCGGGCGGATCAGCAGGAAGTAGAAGACGACGAAGATGAGGATCAGCGGGGCGATGTTCGCCAGCAGCCCGTCCATCCCGCCCCCGGCGCCCGCCGCCTGCGCATAGGCCTTGCTGATGAACATGTCGCAACCCCGGTTTTGGGCCCGCAGGAGGGGCCGGAAAAAAGACGCCGGACTATACAGACCCGGCCCCGCATTGCAACGCGACAGATGGGGGTCGCGAGAGCGGGACGCAAGGCTCACGGCCGGAGAAATGCCTTGGACGATCAAGGCATTAGGGATAGGTTCCCGGCCGCTTCCGCCCCGCCATCACTATCGTTTGCCATCATGACCGCCGAGTACGAACCCCTGCTGCGCCGCATCGCCGACGCGCTCGAGCGCCTCGCCCCCACGCCGCGCCCGGACACTGACCTGACAGCCGCCGACGCATTCGTCTGGCACGTCGACAGCCATCGGCTCGAGCCGGTGCCCCAGGTCAGCCGCGTCGACATCAACCTGCTGCAGGGTATCGACCGCCAGAAGGCGCAGCTGCTCGACAACACGCGCCGCTTCGCCAAGGGCTTTCCGGCCAACAACGCCCTGCTATGGGGCGCGCGTGGATCGGGCAAGAGCTCGCTGGTCAAGGCCGCGCACGCGGCGATCAACGACGAGGTCCCGGGCCGGCCGCTGGCGCTGATCGAGATCCATCGCGAGGACATTCCGTCGCTGCCGGTCGTGCTGGGCGCGCTGCGCCGCGCGCCGCGCCGCTTCATCCTGTTCTGCGACGATCTGAGCTTCGACGGCCAGGACGCGGCCTACAAGTCGCTCAAGGCGGTGCTCGAAGGCGGCGTCGAGGGCCGGCCGCAGAACGTGATCTTCTACGCCACCTCGAACCGCCGGCATCTGATGCCGCGCGACATGATCGACAACGAGCGCTCCACCGCGATCAACCCGGGCGAGGCGGTCGAGGAGAAGGTCTCGCTGTCGGATCGCTTCGGCCTGTGGCTGGGTTTCCACAACGCCGACCAGCCGACCTACTTCGCGATGATCGAAGGCTACGTCAGGCGCTACGGGCTCGACATCGATCCCGAGACCTTGCGCGCCCAGGCGATCGAGTGGTCGGTGACGCGCGGCGGCCGCTCCGGCCGCGTCGCCTGGCAGTTCATTCAGGACCTCGCCGGCCGGCTGGAACGCCGGCTAGAGTAGCCACACGCCGCAAGCAGGAGACAGGACCATGCCCCCGTTCGACCCGATCGCATCGGCCACCGTACGGGTGGCGCCGCATCTCGAGCCCGGCTTCGTGCACAAGGAGCAGGTCGAGATCGCGCGGCGCAAGCTCGCGGATCGTCTGGCGCGGCGCAAGAAGCGGCCCAACATCCTCGTCTTCCTGATGGACGACGTCGGCTGGGGCGATTTCGGCTGCTACGGCGGCGGCGTGGCGGTGGGCGCGCCGACGCCCAATTTCGACAAGCTCGCGCGCAACGGCCTGCAGCTCACGTCCTGCTATTCCGAGCCGACCTGCTCGCCATCGCGCGCCACCCTGCTCACCGGCCGCGTGCCCAACCGGCACGGCCTGCATCGTCCGCCGATGTACGGCGAACCCGGCGGCCTGCAGGGCGAGATCACCATCGCGCAGCTGCTGTCGGATGCCGGCTACGCGACGCAGGCCGTCGGCAAGTGGCATGTCGGCGAGAACGAGACCTCGCAGGCCCAGAACGTCGGCTTCGACGATTTCTACGGCTTCCTCTCCGTCTCGGACATGTACACGGAGTGGCGCGATCCGCACTTCTTCCCGGAGATCGTCTACTCCGACGCGCGCACGGAGTGGATCAAGAACATGCCGTTCAACCGCTGCTTCGTGCACGCCACCAAGGGCGGCAAGGCCGAGGACGTCGAGGAGGTGACGATTCCCGTCCTGTCGCTGCTCGACGAGAAATGGTGCCGCTACTCCGAGGGTTTCATCGAGCGCATGGCCGGCGGCGACAAGCCGTGGCTGCTGTACCACTGCACGCGCGGCGCGCATTTCGACAACTACCCGCACGAGAGCTTCCTCGGCAAGTCGCCGGCGCGCCATCCCTACAAGGACACGCTGCTCGAACTCGACGCCATCATGGGCCGCCTGGTCGAGACCCTGCGCCGTACCGGCCAGCTCGAGGACACGCTGATCTTCGTCTCCTCCGACAACGGCCCGCACATGGAGACCTGGCCGGACGCGGCGTTCACGCCGTTCCGCTGCGCCAAGGGCTCGACCTGGGAAGGCGGCGTGCGCGTGCCGGGCCTGCTGATGTGGCCCGGCATGATCGAGGCGGGTCGCCAGAGCGACGGCATGTTCGACTTCAACGACATCCTGCCGACCTTGCTGGGCATCGCCGGCGAGAGCGCGCGCCTGCCGACCGACCGCTACATCGATGGCGTCGACCAGACCTCGTTCCTGCTCGCCGACGACGGGCTGTCGAATCGCAAGTACCACCACTACTGGCTGGTCAAGACGTTCTCGGCGATGCGCTGCGGCGAGTACAAGATGGTGCTGTCGGCGACCAGCGACGACGCGTCCGACGCGGCCGGACCGGGCGGCTTCACCGGCACGCTGGAGCGCTTCGCCTATGCGCGGCTCTACAATCTCTATCTCGATCCGAAAGAGCAGCACAATTACATGACGCGCAAGCTCGCCTATGTGGACGCGTTCCAGCAGGGCATGCGCGACCATCTCGCGACCTTCCGCAAGTATCCGCCCAAGACGGTTATGGGGCTCTCGGCGCGGCGCGAATAGGCGGGCGACCGGACCGACGCAACGTCCGCGGCACGCACCGGGATCAGTCGTGGCGCAATGCCTCGATGGGGTCGAGCCGCGATGCGCGCTGCGCCGGGTAGAAGCCGAAGAACACGCCGATCAGGGCGCTGAAGCCGACGGCGACGACGATCACCTCGGGCTGGATCAGGGTCGGCCAGCCGGCGGCGCGCGCGACGATCACCGAGCCGCCGATACCCAGCACCACGCCGATGGCGCCGCCGATCGCCGACAGGGTCGTCGCCTCGATCAGGAACTGGCGCATGATGTCGCCGCGGCGCGCGCCCACCGCCAGGCGCAGGCCGATCTCCTTGGTCCGCTCGGTGACCGAGACCAGCATGATGTTCATGATGCCGATGCCGCCGACCAGCAGCGACACGCCGGCGACGGCGGCCAGCAGCAGCGCCAGGATGCGCGCCGAGGCGGCCTGGGTCTCGGCGACCTCGGTGAGGTTGCGGATCCAGAAATCGTTCTCCTGCGCCGCCGTCAGCCGGTGGCGCTGACGCAGCAGCGTGGTCAACGCCTGCTCGGCGTCGGCCATGTCCTCGCCGTCGCGCACCTTGATCAGGATCGCGGCGACGGCGCGCGAATTGGCCCGGCTGGTGCCGACGACCTTCTGCTTGGCGGTCGACAGCGGCACGATCACCGTGTCGTCCTGGTCCTGGCCGGACGTGTTCTGGCCCTTGCGCGCCAGCACGCCCACGACCATGAACGGCGTCGACTTGACGCGAATCGTCTGGCCGATCGGGTCGACGTCGTCGCCGAACAGGTTCTTCACCACCGTCTCGCCCAGCAGGATCACCTTGGCGGCGCCGGAGATCTCCTGCTGGGTGAAGTCGCGGCCGCTCTTGATCTCCCAGTCGCGCGCCTCGAGGAAGCCCGCGGTGACGCCGAGCACGACGGTCGACCAGTTCACGCCGCCGGCGACGATCTGCGCGCTGCCACGCACCGTGCCGACCGAGACCTGCACCGCCGGCACTTCGCGCGCCATGGCGACGACGTCTTCCTCCGACAAGGTCCAGCGCGAGCCGAAGCCCATGCGCACGCCGCCCGAGGTCGTGCTGCCCGAGATCACGATCATCAGGTTCGAGCCCAGGCTCTGGATCTGCTGCATCACCTTGGCCTTGGCGCCCGAGCCGACCGCGACCATCACGATCACGGCGGTGACGCCGATGATGATGCCCAGCATGGTGAGCCCGCTGCGCAGAAGGTTGGCGCGCAAGGCGTCGAGCGCCGAGCGCAGGGCCTCCAGCACGCTCATGCCGCGTCCTCGTGGCGCCGCGCGCCGGCGATCAACGCGGCGAGCTCGGCCGCCGCGTCGTTCGGCTCCTGCCGGCGATCGTCGACCACCTTGCCGTCGCGGAAGCGGATCACGCGGCTGGCGAAGGCGGCGACATCGGGCTCGTGCGTGACGATCACCACGGTCTGGCTGTCGCGATTGAGCCGCTGGAACAGCGCCATGATCTCGAGACTCGTACGGGAGTCCAGCGCACCGGTGGGCTCGTCGGCCAGCAGCAGCGCCGGATCGTTGACCAGCGCGCGGGCGATGGCGACGCGCTGCTGCTGGCCGCCCGAGAGCTGCGCCGGGCGATGGTCCATGCGATCGCCCAGACCCACCGTCTCCAGCGCCGCCTTCGCCTTGGCCTCGCGCTGGGCACGCGCGGCGCCGGCATAGACCATCGGCAGGCAGACATTGGCCAAAGCGGTCGAGCGCGGCAGCAGGTTGAACGACTGGAAGACGAAGCCGATCTTGCGATTGCGCAACGCCGCGAGCTGATCGGGCGACAGGCCGGCGACCGACTGGCCGTCGAGCACGTAGTCACCCTTGCTCGGCGTGTCGAGGCAGCCCAGCAGGTTCATAAAGGTCGACTTGCCCGAGCCCGACGGCCCCATCACGGCGGCGAAATCGCCGCGCGCGATCGACAGGCTGGCGCGCCGCAACGCGCGCACGCGCTGATCGCCCATGACGTATGTCTTGGCCAGATCGCACGTCTCGATCAGGGCGGTCATGGCGACCCTCTTCGCCCTCTCCCCGCGAGCGGGGAGAGGGTCGGGGTGAGGGGCTGCGGCAAGTGACGCACGACTATTGTGCGCAACCTGAGGCTCCCCCTCACCTCGACCCTCTCCCCGCTCGCGGGGAGAGGGAGATAGAAGAACGTCGTCATCAGAACCGCAGACGCGGCGGTTCCGAGCCGGCGGCTGGCGCCGGGCGCGGGCCGCCGCCGACGATCACCTCGGAGCCGTCCTTCAGCTCCGTGGTGATGATCTCCGTGGTAGTGCCGTCGCCGACACCCAGCCGCACGCGTACCGGCTTGGCCAGACCATCCGGGCCGACAATGAACAGCTCGGCCGGCGGCGCGCCCGCCGCCGCGGCGCGCATCGCGGCGTATTTCGGCTTCTGCTCGGCGTCGAGCATGGCGTCGATCTGCTTGGCCGCCGCCTCGCGAATGGCGCGCACCTTGGCGCGGCGTTCCTCCGGCGGCGCCCCGCTGGTGAACACCGCGCGGATCTCGTTGCCGCTCTGGGCGAAGATGCGATCGAGCTCCTTGCGCTGATCGGCGTTGAGCTTGAGCTGCTCGGTCAGCGCCTTCTTCATCGCATCGGCGCTGGCCTGCGGGTTGGTGCCGCGCGGCGTGCCGCCCTGGGTCGTCGGCGCCGCGCCCGGCTCGTCTCCGCCGGCGCCGGGCCGCGGCTGCTGCGGCGCGCGGCCGGGCGGCTTCCAGCGCAACGCGGCGTTGCCGACCTTCAGCACGTCGTCGCGCCGGTCGGTGACGATGGTCACTGTCGCCGTCATGCCCGGCAGCAGCTTGAAGTCGGGATTGTCGGCGGCGATCACCACCGTGTAGGTGATGACGTTCTGGATGTTGTTGGGCGCCAGCCGCACCTGCGCGACCTTGCCGCCGAAGCGATCGTTGGGATAGGCGTTGACCGTGAAGGTCACCTCCAGGCCGTCGCGCACGCGGCCGATATCGGCCTCGTCGACCGTGGTCTCGACCTGCATCTGCCGCAGATCCTGCGCCACGGTGAACAGCGTGGGCGACGCCAGGCTGGCGGCCACGGTCTGGCCGACATCGATCGAGCGCTGCACGACAACGCCGTCGATCGGCGCGCGGATCACCGAGCGCTTGATGTCGACCTCGACCTGGCGCACCGCGGCCTGGCGCTGCTGCACCAGCGCCTTGAGGTTCAGGAGCTGGGCCTCGGTCACCTTGAGGTTGGCCTCGGCGGCGCGCAGCGAGGCGCGCGTCGCCAGCGCGGTGTTGCGCGACCGCTCGGCGTCGGCGGCCGACCCGGCGCCGCTGCGCGCCAGCCCGTCGCGCCGGACCGCCTCGCTTTCGGCCGTCGCCAGCGTGGCCTTGAAGTTCTCGACGTCGGCGGCGGCCTTCTCGATCTGCGCCGCCTGCATCACCACGGCGGCTTCGGCGGCGGCGAGGTCGGCCTGGGCCGAAAGCAACCGCGCCTCGATCAGCTCGGTGTCGATGCGCGCCAGCTCCTGGCCGGCCTTCACGCGCGTATTGAAGTCGGCCTTGAGCTCGACGATCTGACCCGAAAGCTGCGAGCCGACGATCACCGTGGTCACCGGCGTGACCGTGCCGGTCGCGGTGATGACCGCCGTGATCGGCCCACGCTCGATCTTGATCGTGCGGTACTTGGCCGGCGGATCGCCACCCGACGTGAAGGCGAAAGCGCCCGCCGTCAGCGCCGCGACCAGCACCGCTCCGCCGATCAGCCATTTCCATTTGCCGTTGAGCACGCTGCAGCCCGTCCCTCTTGGCCTATCGCTCGCAGCTTACACCCGAGGACC
>VGCZ01000055.1 GCA_016869975.1 Alphaproteobacteria bacterium | reverse complement strand
TCGCCAACCATAGCAAACCAGAGCAAACCGTGACCCTGAAGCTGGGCAAGCTGAAGGCGCTGGAGATGCTGACGCACCGCGTCGGGCTGTTCGCCCGGAAACCCGAGCCGGTGCCGACGGCGCGGGATGACGACACCTACAAGGAGGCCTTCGAGAAGATGGAGGAGGACTGGGAGGACACGATACAGCTGCTGGGCGAGACCGCGGCGGAACTCGACAAGACGCGGGCGGCGCTGGCAGCGGCCGAGGCCAGGCTCGCGGCCGCCGTCCCTGTCGCGCCGCCCGGTCGACCCCAACCTCATGCCGAGGCGGCCGCCGCGCCGCCTCCTCGGGGCGAGGGCGAGGTCGCGGGCGAATGCCCCGCCACCGCGCCCGAGGAACCGCCGCCGATCGTGCTGAAGGGCATGGGGCCGCCCGATCCACCGAAGCAGGTGGCGCAGCCACCGTCGCAGTCGCCACCGCAGCCACTCGTCGCGGGCGCCGGAAACGGGAGGATCTTCTGGAACACCGAGCGCAAGCCGCCATCAGGCCCGACCTGGCACGACATCATCCGCAACTCCAAGTTCCCGGGATGGTGAGGCCGTCGCCGACGCCCTTGCCCTGCGGCGGAAGGTCCGGCCACGTCAACGCCACCCCGCGAAGATTCCGTTGCGCGTCCACCGGGCCGCTTTGCTAACGTCGCGTCACAACGAGGAGCTCACCATGGCCAAGTTCGGAATCGGTCAAGCCGTGCGTCGCGTCGAGGATCCGCGTCTGTTGACCGGCGGCGGACGCTACACCGACGACACCAAGGCGGGCGTCGGCGTGGCGCGCGGCTACGTGCTGCGCAGCCCGCACGCGCACGCCAAGATCCGCAGCATCGACACCGCGGCGGCGAAAAAGGCGCCGGGCGTGCTGAGCGTGCTGACCTATGCCGACGTCAAGGCGGCGGGCTACGGCGACCTGCCCTGCCTGGTGCCGATCACCAATCGCGACGGCAGCGAGCGCGCCGACACGTCGCGGCCGATGCTGGCCAATGGCGTCGTGCGCCATGTCGGCGATCCGGTGGCCTTCGTCGTCGCCGAGACGCTCGAGCAGGCGCGCGACGGCGCCGAGCTGATCGAGATCGACTACGAGCCGCTGCCGCATACCGTCGACACCTACGGCGCGACGCAGAAAGGCGCGCCGCTGGTCTGGCCGCACATCAAGGACAACCTGATCTTCGACTGGGAGATGGGCGATCGCGCCGCGACCGACAAGGCGTTCGCCGGGGCCAAGCGCGTGGTCAAGCTCCAGCTGGTCAACCAGCGCCTGATCGTGAACTCGATGGAGCCGCGCGGCGCGATCTGCGAGCACGATCCGGCGCGGGATCGTTCGACCCTGTGGGTGTCGTCGCAGGGCGTCAGCGTCATTCGCCCGGTGCTGGCCGACATGGTGCTGAAGATCCCGCAGGAGAAGCTGCGGGTGCGCACCGGCGATGTCGGCGGCGGCTTCGGCATGAAGATCTTCATGCACCCCGAATACCCGCTGGTGGTCTGGGCCTCGCGCCTGCTCAAGCGCACGGTGAAGTGGATTCCCGATCGCCAGGAGGCGTTCCAGTCCGACGTGCAGGGCCGCGACCACGTGTCGTTCGCCGAGATGGCGCTCGACAGCGAACATCGCTTCCTCGGCCTGCGCGTCACCACCTACGCCGCGCTGGGCGCCTATCTTTCGCACTTCTCGGCCTTCATCCCGACCATGGCGGGCTCGAGCATGCTGGCCGGCCTGTACCAGACGCCGGCGATCTACGTGAACGTCAAGGGCGTGGCGACCAACACCGTGCCGACCGACGCGTATCGCGGCGCCGGGCGGCCCGAGGCGGCCTATCTGCTGGAGCGTTTCGTCGATCACATCGCGCGCGAGGTCGGGCTGTCGCCCGACGAGATCCGCGCGCGCAACCTGATCCGGCCCAACCAGATTCCGTTCAACACGGCGCTGGGCGACGTTTACGACTCCGGCGACTTCGAGACTGTCATGCGCAAGGCGATGCAGCGCGCCTCGTGGGCCGGCTTCGAGGCACGCCGCGCCGACGCGAAGAAGCGCGGCAAGCTGCGCGGCATCGGCATGGCGACCTATGTCGAGAAATGCAGCGCCGCGCCGCAGGAGACGGCGATCGCCAAGTTCAACGCCGACGACACGATCACGCTCTATCTCGGCGTGCAGACCAACGGCCAGGGCCACGAGACGGCGTTCACCCAGATCATGTCGGACCGGCTGGGCATCGACGCCGAGCGCATCCGTATCGTGCAGGGCGACAGCGATGTGACGCCCGAGGGCATGACCGGCGGCTCGCGCTCGATCCCGGTGGCCGGCGCGGCGGTGTTCGGCGTGTCCGAGTCGATCATCGCCAAGGGCAAGCCGGTGGCGGCCTCGATGCTCGAAGCGTCGGCCCAGGACGTCGAATACCGGGACGGCGATTTCCGCATCGTCGGCACCGACCGCCGGGTCTCGCTGTTCGATGTGGCGCGCGGCGCCAAGGATCCCAAGCACGGCGGCAAGTCGCTCGACGACGAGTTCACGCGCGTACCCGACGCGGCGACCTTCCCCAATGGCTGCCATGTCTGCGAGATCGAGATCGATCCCGATACAGGCACGCCAACCATCGTGAACTACACCATCGTCGACGATTTCGGCGGCGTGATGAACCCGCTGCTGCTGCAGGGCCAGGTGCATGGCGGCGTCGGCCAGGGCGTCGGCCAGGCGCTGACCGAGCGCACGGTCTACGACGCGGATAGCGGACAATTGCTGTCGGGCTCGTTCATGGACTACGCCCTGCCGCGCGCCGACATCGTGCCGCACGTGCATTTCGACACGCACCATTCGCGCTGCACGACCAATCCGCTGGGGCTGAAGGGCGCCGGCGAGGCAGGCGCCATCGGCTCGCCGCCGGCGGTGATCAACGCCATCGTCGACGCGCTCAAGCCGGCCACCGGCCTGAAGCACATCGACATGCCGGCAACACCGCGCGCGATCTGGGAAACCCTGCACGGCTCCGCGACGAAGATCGCGGCGGAGTAACCGGGCGCGCCGGCGCTCCTGTCGAGCGCCTCAGCGTCCCTGCAGCGCGCGGCCGTCCATGTCGTCCGCCGACATGCCGAGATGCGTCAGCGCCGTCGGCGCGATGTCGATGATGCAGGTGGGATCGGCGCAGACGGTGCCGGGCGCGAAGCCCGAGCCTTCGATGGTCAGGAACGGCGCCTGCTCGAAGCGGCCGGTGCCGCCGTGCTGGCCCAGGCCGAGCTTCTCGGCGGCGCCGGCCTTGGCGACGATCAGGCTGCCGCCGGGACAGCCATGAGCATTGGCGGCGTCGGTCTTGGCCATGCTGAAGGCCATGTGCAGATGGCCCTCCGGCTCCATGCCGATGGCGGCGAGGCCGTCGCCGACGAAGACGCCGTCGACCCAGTCCTGCGCGCGCACGAAGGCTTCGATGTGGGCGCGTCGATGCGCGGCGCGCGGCGCGACATAGATGAGACCCGACGTGCCCTGCGAGGCCACCGCGACATCGGTCGAGTCGAGCGAGTCCTTCAGCCCCGCCTCGACCAGCAGGCGGTCGACCTCGATCGCGCCGGTGACGGTCTCCTGCCCGTGGTCGGAGCCGACCATCAGCAGGATGTCCTCGCCCGCCCGGCGCAGCGCGTCGACCGTGCCCCGCACCTGCGCGACGCACGAATCGGCCGAGGCGATCGACCGCAGATGCTCGGGGCCACCGAGCTCGGCGGCGTGCATGGTGGCGTCGGGATCGCTCAGCCACAGAACAGCGAGCGGCGGGCGCCGCTCGCGCAGCACTTCGCCGCAGAAGCGCTCGGCCATGGCCCGATCGCCCGAGGCGTCCTTGGCGATATCGAGCGGCGCGATCGGCGTCACGCCGGGCCCGAAGGAGCCGGCGCGGTGATAGACGTGGCCGTGCCCGTCGGGGTCCTGGAAATAGGCCGCGCCCGGCGAGACGTTGGAGAACACGATGACGCCGCCGGCGTCGCGCAAGCGCTCGGCGAGCGTCGGCGTCTTGAGCGTGCGGCCCAGCGCCCGGCGCATGGCGTCGCGGAACTGTGGCGGGCCGACATCGTGCACGACGACGCCGTCGCCCTCCGGCAATCCCATCGTGTTGCCGTGCAGCCCATGCCGCGCGGGATGGCAGCCGGTGGCGATCGACGCCGAAGAGGTCCGCGTCACCGAGGGGAAGACGCCACGGTGATTGTCGAAGCGCCGGCCGGTGCGAGCGAGATCGACGATCGCCGGGCACAGTTCGGGCCGCACGAAATCGCGACGATGCCCGTCGCAGATCACCAGCACCACGCGTCGATCGGCCATGCTTCACCCCTCGCTCGCGACGCATGATACCTCAGACCAATCGATCACTGTCATCCCGCGCTGCGCTCGGGATGACAGATTTGCTTCACTGACCGATCTGCTACCGTGGCTCGCCATGCCCCATATCACCCTGCGCGACGGCGCGACCCTGTACTTCGAAACCCACGGCGCCGGCCCGCCCTTGATGCTGGTCACCGGCCTGGGCGGCGTCGCCACCTTCTGGGAGCCGCATGTGCCGGCTTTCGCGCGGCACTTCACGGTGGTCCTGCACGACCATCGCGGCTGCGGCCGCTCGGCGTTGTCGCGCATCGACTACTCGGTCGAGCAGATGGCCGACGACGCGCTGCAGCTGATGGACGCGCTGGGCGTCAAGCGCGCGCACTGGGTCGGCCACTCTACCGGCGGCGCGATGGGCCAGGCGATCGCCATCGACCATCCGGCGCGGATCGACCGGCTGGTGCTGTGCGGCACCTGGGCCAAGACCGACGCCTTCTTCCGCCGCGGCTTCGAGCTGCGGGCCATGGTGCTGCGCGCCTTCGGACCGGAGGGCTACAGCAAGGCCAGCGGGCTGGCGCTGCACGCGCCGTCCTGGATTCGCGACCATGACGACGTGCTGGCGGCCAACGAAGCGCGCGCGCACGAGACGATCCCGGTGCCGGATATCCTGCTGTCGCGCATCGCCGCCATCGTCGCGCACGACCGGCGCGAGCAGATGCACCGCATCACCGCGCCGACCCTGGCGATCGGCGCGCGCGACGACCAGGTGACGCCGGCCTATTTCACCGAGGAGATCGGCCGGCTGGTGCCGGATTGCCGCACGGTGATCCTGCCCCATGGCGGACACTTCTTCCCCAATGTCGTGCCCGACACCTATCAGCGGATCCTGCTGGATTTCCTTTTCGGCAAGGCAGCTTCCGCGACTTGAGGGGTGCGGCGCGCCGACGGTCGTGACACGGTGCCGAGCAATTCGAGGGAGAGGATCGATATGGCCACCAACATGAAGCGCATCCTGATGCCGATGGGCATGCACCCGGCCGGCATGGCGCTGGTCGACGCGCGCGACGACGTCGAGGCGGTCGTCCTCAACAACTTCACCACGGCGCAGTTCCACGAGGCGCTGAAGGAGGCGCATGGCGTGACCTTGGGGCTCACGCCGCTGGGCGAGCCGGAGCTTCAGGTCGCGGGAAAGCTGATGTGCGCCGCCCGCATCGGCGTGGGCTACGACACCGTCGACGTGCCGGCGCTGACCAGGCGCGGCCTGCCGCTGATGATCGCCGGTGTCGCCAACTCGGTGACGGTCGCCGAGCACGCGATGTTCCTGATGATGGCGGTGGCCAAGCGCGCGCTCGACTACGACCGCATGGTCAAGGAGAACCGCTGGCAGGACCGGCGCCACGACATGCCGGTCGATCTCTGGCAGAAGACCCTGCTGATCATCGGCTTCGGCCGCATCGGCACGCGCACCGCCAAGCGCGCGCTGGGCATGGAGATGTCCGTGCTGGTCTATGACCCCTACGTGAAGGCCGAGGCCATCCGCGCCGCCGGCTGCGAGCCGGTGAGCGATCTGAAGGCCGGCCTGGCGCGCGCCGATTTTGTCACCGTGCACTGCCCGAAGAACAAGGAGACGATCAACCTGATCGGCGCCACCGAGCTGGCGGCGATGAAGAAGACGGCCTACATCGTCAACACCGCACGCGGCGGCATCATCAACGAGGACGCGCTCTACGACGCGCTCAAGGGCGGCGTGATCAAGGCCGCCGGCCTCGACGTGCTCGACAAGGAGCCGCCGACCGAAGTGCACAAGCTCTGCTCGCTGCCCAACATCATCATGGCGCCGCACATGGCCGGCGTGACGGTGGAGTCGTCGGCGCGCATGGCCCAGGCGACGGTGCAGAACGTGCTCGACGTCTTCGACGGCAAGCCCGATCCGAACAACGTCGTGAACAAGGAAGTGCTGAAGCGGTAGTCATTTTCCCTCTCCCCGCAAGCGGGGAGAGGCAGTCAATCGAACGCGCTCTTCACGTAGTTCGTCACGCTCCAGCCACCGTCGACCGCCAGCACGTGGCCGTTCACAAACGCGGCCTCGTCGGACAGCAGGAAGGCGATGGCGTTGGCGATATCCTCGGGCTGGCCCCAGCGCGGGAAGGGCGTGGTGTCGAGCATCAGCTTGCGATAGCGCGGATCGCCGTGCAGGCGCTCGCGCGTCATCGCCGTCTCGATCAGGCCCGGCGCCACGGCGTTAACGCGGATGCCCTTGGGGCCGTAGTCGGCAGCCATCTGATGCGTGAGCCCGACAACGGCGGCCTTGGCTGTCGAGTAGGCCGCCGAGCCGGGATAGCCGATCAACCCGAACACCGACGCCAGATGCACGATGGCGCCGCGTCCGGGCTTCATCACGCCCAGCGCCTGGCGCGAAAATCGGAAGACGCTGCGCAGATTGGTTTGCATGAAGCGGTCCCAATCGGCGTCCTCGGTGTCAGCGACACTGGTCGAGCGGCCGATGCCGGCGTTGTTCACCAGCCAGTCGAGCCCGCCGAAGCCATCGACCGCGGCGCGTACGGCGTCGGCCGGCGCGGCCTCGTCGGTGACGTCCTGCACCAGGGTGCGCAGACGGTCGGCGGCGGCGGCCATACTCGCGGTCTCAGCGAGGCCCTTGGCGTCGCGATCCGTGGCGACGACCCGCGCCCCGCCGGCCAGCAGCTTGCGCGCCGTGGCGCGGCCGATGCCCGATCCCGCGCCGGTGACCAGCGCCACACGATCCTGCGCCATTGTTCCATCCTCCCCTGCGCGCCGCCGTGACCCTGCCATGCTACGATCCCCGGCGAAACACATCAGGGGAGAACGACCATGGCCGAGCTGCGCAACTCCGCGCGCGAGCGCATGAACAAGGGCGAGCCGGCGCTGGGCTGCGGCATCCGCCAGGCGCGCACCGTCGACATCGCGCCGGCGATGAAGACCGCCGGCTTCGACTGGCTGTTCATCGACTGCGAGCACAACTCGATGACGCTCGATATGGCGGTGCAGATCTCGGTCGCCGCCAACGGCTACGGCATCGCGCCGATCGTGCGCGTGCCGGAGTTCCAGCTCGACATGGCCACCCGCGTGCTCGACGGCGGCGCCATGGGCATCGTCATGCCGCATGTCGACACCGCCGAGCAGGCCAAGGCGATCGCCGACCGCCTGCGCTATCCGCCGGTTGGCCATCGCTCGGTCGCCGGCGCCGCGCCGCAGATGGCCTTCGAACCCTTGTCGCAGGCCGAGACCACGAAGATGGTAAACGAGGCCATCCTGATCACGGTCATGCTCGAGACGCCGCAGGCGATCGCCAACGCCGAGGCTATCGCCGCCGTGCCCGGCATCGACGTGCTGATGATCGGCACCAGCGATCTGACCATGGAGAAGGGCATACCCGGCCAGATCGATCACGCCGATGTCGTGAAGGCCTATGAGACGGTGATCGCCGCCTGCAAGAAGCACGGCAAGCAGCCTGGCATGGGCGGCGTCTACAATCCGCCGATCATGGAACGCTACATCAAGATGGGCGTACGCATGCTGCTGGCCGGCAACGACTTCGCCTTCCTGATGGAAGCCGCGCGCGCGCGCACCAGCTTCCTGCGCGGCATCAAGCTGTAGTCACACCACCCCGCCATTCCGAGCGCGGCGAGGAGATCCCTCGCTCTGCGCGGAATGACGGGAAGCGCTGCACGAATTCCGCACGACCGCTCGCGAACATGGCGGTTTTCAGGTGGCGGTGCCTCGCGCGCGCGCATGACGCGTGCGACGCTTCGGCCGTTGTCGGACTCGTGCCACACGCTTACAACGACACACCCTCCTCGTACCGGTGTGCCAACGTGCGTACCCTGATTTTCGTGCTGTCGCTGCTCCTGTTCGCCTTGCCTGCCCAAGCGCAGCAAGGGATGTCATCGATCCCGGTCATCGAGCCGCCGCCGCCGCCGACCTCGGCCGACTTCGCACCGCAGCCCAAGGGCGGCGCCTGGCCGCCCAACGCCAATGCCGCCGCCGGCCCGCCGCCGGCCAAGGTCACCGTCGCGGTGATGGGCGATTCGCTGGGCGACGGCATGTGGGGCGGCCTTTACCGCCTGATGGTGCGCGACAAGCGCTACAGCTTCCATCGGGGCGCCAAGAACTCGGTCGGCTTCACCGGCAGCGACCTCACCGACATGGTCGACGCCGCGCTGGCGGCCGGCCCGGTCGACGCCGTGGTGATGATGATCGGCGCCAACGACCGCCGCTCGTTCTTCGTCGGCAACCAGTCCAAGGCGCTGTTCCGCAGCAAGGCGTGGCAGGAGCTGTACGCCGGCCGTATCGCCGCCTTCATGGACAAGCTGCAGCAGCACAAGCTGCCGACGATCTGGATCCTGCTGCCCGTCATGCGGGCCGACGACGCCAGCGCCGACGCGCGGCTGATCAACGACATCGTCACCAACGCCGCGCGCACCCGGCCCTATGTGAAGCTGCTGCCGACCTGGCCGATCACCGCCGACGAGAGCGGCGCCTACCAGGCGCATTTCAAGGACCTCAAGGGCGTCACCCGGCTGATGCGGGCCAATGACGGCGTGCATTTCACCGATCCCGCCTACGAGTTGATCGGCGATTCGGTGCTCAAGCTCTTGCGCGAGAACGTGCCGCCGTTCAAGATTCTGCCGGCCAAGACCTAGCGCCGCCCGTTCCGCAGAAGGACGGCGGCGGTTTCCCCCTCACCTGGACGGACCTCGCCGCCCATGACGCCGCGCTCGATCTCCGCGACCGCCCTCGCGCCGCGCCGCCTGCCGCTGTTTACCGGCATCTTCGCCCTGGGCCTGATGCTCGCCTGCTCGCCCGACACCGGCGAGAGCGGCGCGCCCGCCGGCGGCGCCGCGGCGGCGGCGCCTGCGACCCAGCTCACCGGCCTGCACCGCCAGCTCAATGAGCTGCAGAGCGGCCGGCGCGGCCGGGTCAACATCGTGCAGATCGGCGACAGCCACACCTCCAACGACCATTTCAGCGGCCGGCTGCGCGAGCTGTTCCAGCGCCAGTTCGGCGACGCCGGCCGCGGGCTGATGCCGCCGGGCTATCCCTTCCCCTATTGGCGGCCGTACCAGGTCAAGGTGCAGCAGAGCGGCGCCTGGCAGGTGCTGAGCAGCAACCGGGTCGGCGCCGAGGGTGTGTTCGGCCTGTCGGGGTTCGTCACCCGCGGCACCAAGTCGACCGATTCGATGTCGCTGGTCGCCGACAACGCCAACGCCTCGGATGGCGGCTCCTTCGACAGCGCCGAGGTCCACTACTTCAAGCGGCCCGGCGGCGGCGCCATCCAGGTCTATGTCGACGGCCGCTTCCATTCGGAGATCAACACCTCCGGCGGCGCCTATCTGCTCGACCGCGCCACTATCAACGCGCCCAACGCGCGCTCGCTGGAGCTGCGGCCGCGCGGCAACGGGCCGGTCGACATCGCCGACTGGGCGGTCTATCGCCGCCAGCGGGGCGTGACCCTGGCGGCGCTGGGCTTCGGCGGCGCGCAGATCAACATTCTGGGCCGCTGGGACTGGAAGATCACGGCCTACGAGCTCAGGCACCTCGATCCCGGCCTCGTGGTGCTGGCCTTCGGCACCAATGAAGGCTTCGCCGCCAAGGAGCGGCTGGGCGACTACGGCCGCGAGTTCGGATCCTATGTCGACCTGATCCGCCAGGCCGTGCCCAACGCCTCGGTCGTGATCGTGGGCCCGCCCGACGCCAACCGTTTTCCGTCCTTTTGCGGGCGCGGCGCCGGCGCGAGCTGCGCGCCGCTGCGCGGGGCGGAGATCGAGAACTACACCGCCATGCTCAACGGGCGCGACCGCAAGCTCTGCCGCTGGCACGCGCCGGCGGGCATCGCCCATGTGCGCGAGGCGCAGCGCCAGGCGGCGCGCCAGCGCAATCTCTACTTCTTCGACTGGTCGCGCGTGCAGGGCGGCGAGTGTGGCGCCGATCGCTTTGCGCGCGATGGGCTGGGCCACGCCGACCACGTCCACATGCGCGAGGCCGGCTACCACCTCACCGCCGACCGGCTGTTCACCGAGCTGATGGCCGGCTACCGCCGGCGCTGAGATGAGCAGCCGTTTGGGAGCGCCGGCGCTCCCAGCAAGGCAAGTCCGCAACGTTCCGCGATGATCTTCCCGACGCTCAACTTCCTGCTGTTTTTCCTGGTGGTCTGCCCGATCGCCTGGGCGCTGGCGATCACGCGCGCGCACACGCTGCACAAGCTGGCGATCATTGGCGCCAGCTATTTCTTCTACGCCTTCTGGAACTGGAAGCTGGCCTTCCTGCTGTTCGGCAGCGTCGCGCTGAACTTCGCCGCAGGCCGCCTCATCGATCGCACACGCGGCACCCCGTGGTGCAAACGCGTGGTGATCCTGGCGGTGATCCTCAATCTCTCGTTGCTGGGCTTCTTCAAGTACTACGGCTGGTTTATCGAATCGCTCGACGAGCTCTTGCGCGCGCTGGGCATGGAGCGCGAGCTGCCCTTCCTCGAGATCGTCCTGCCGGTGGGCATCTCGTTCTTCACCTTCCAGGGTATCTCCTACATCGTCGACCTCTATCGCGGCGATCTCGACCGCTCGCGGCCGCTGATCGACGTGATGTTTTTCATCTCGTTCTTCCCGCATCTGGTGGCCGGACCGATCGTGCGCGCCGCCGCCTTCCTGCCGCAGCTCGAGACGCCGCCCAGCCCCAACCGCGTCTTCGTCGGGCTCGGCCTGATCCTGATCATGTGGGGCGTGTTCAAGAAGGCGATCGTCGCCAACTATCTCGCCGTCAGCCTGGTCGACAAGGCGTTCTTCGATCCCACGGCGTACGGCGCCGTCGACCTGCTGTTCGCGGTCTACGCCTACGCGGTGCAGATCTATTGCGACTTCAGCGCCTACAGCGACATCGCCATCGGCGTCGCCGCGCTGCTCGGCTATCGCTTCCAGCGCAACTTCAACCAGCCCTACCGCGCCGAGACCCTGGCCGACTTCTGGCGCCGCTGGCACATGTCGCTGTCGAGCTGGCTGCGCGACTACCTCTACATCCCGCTCGGCGGCAATCGCGGCGGCGAGCTCAAGACCTATCGCAACCTGCTGCTGACCATGGTGCTGGGCGGCATCTGGCATGGGGCGGCGTGGAAGTTCCTGATCTGGGGCGCCCTGCATGGCGGTTTCCTCGCGCTGGAGCGCGCGATCGGCTTCGGGCGCGACAGCGCGCGCTGGCCGACATGGCGCCGCGCGCTCGCCGTGCTGCTGATCTTCCACTTCGTCTGCTTCTGCTGGATCTTCTTCCGCGCCGAGAACCTGGCGCGGGTCTGGGAGATGCTGGCCGGCTTCGGCGACTGGTCGCGCCCCACGACCTTGCTGACGCCCTTCCTGCTGGCGCTGATCGCCTTCGGGATGGCCATCCAGTTCACGCCGCCGGACACGCTGCAGCGCACCGATCGCCTCTACCACCGCCTGCCCAACTGGGCGGTTGGCGTGCTGATCGGCGTCTCGCTGCTGGTGATCGAGGCGATCGGTGGCGACGGCGCCGCCCCCTTCATCTACTTCCAATTCTGAGGGAGCACGGCGATGAGCACGACCGACGACCTCGCGCCCGGCACGATCGAGCTGGAGACCGACATGCGGCCGCAGCGCCTGTGGGTGCTGCCGCCGATCATGGCCATCGCGCTGGCCATGCTGCTGGTGTTCAACAGCCAGGGCCTGGCGAAGTGGTCGCGCGACCTGCCGCCCTCGACCTTCAACCTGCACGTCGCCGACGCCGCCGGCTGGTGGCACGAGCTGATGGTCAAGCTCGGACCGGCCAAGGCCTTCGAGGCGCTGCGCGACGCCATCGGCGTGGAGCTGAAGTAGCCCCCGCATAATTCGTTCATCCCGCACCACCACGCCCGGGCGTATGTTGCGCCTATGGACTTCTCGAAATTCGATCAACGCCGCTATCCGACCGTGTCCGTGCGCGAGGGCTACGGCGAATGGGCGCGCACCTATGAGGACACGGTCCTCGACCTGATGGACCTGCGGCTGCTCGAGCGGCTGCACGCCGTCGACTGGCGGCGCATGGCGCGCGCCGTCGACCTCGCCTGTGGCACAGGCCGCATCGGTGTGTGGCTGGAAAAGGCGGGGATCCTGTCCCTGCATGGCGTGGACTTCACCGAGGCGATGATCGAGGGCGCGCGCCGCAAGGGGGTCTACGACCGGCTGACTCTGGCCGACATCGCCGTCACCGGACTCGATGGTGGCACGTTCGACCTCGCGACCATGGTGCTGGCCGACGAGCATCTTGCCGATCTGCGGCCGGTCTATCGCGAGGCCGCGCGGCTGCTCGCGCCCGACGGCCGCTTCGTGCTCGTCGGCTATCACCCGTTCTTCCTGATGATGGTCGGCATGCCGACGCATTTCGATCGTGCGCCAGGAGAGCCGGTGGCGATCGAGAGCCATGTCCACCTCACCAGTGACCATGTCGCCGCCGGCCTCGGCGCCGGGCTGCGCCTGGTGGAGATGGTCGAAGGTCTGGTCGACGACGACTGGATCGCCGCCAAGCCCAAATGGGCGGCGCAGCGCGACCGCCCCGTAAGCTTCGCCATGGTCTGGGTGAAGGAGCACTCGGCGCGCTGACGCCTTGCAAGCCGGCCCACGCCTCCCGAAGATGGGGCGAGGGCGCAGCGGCGCTTCGGGAGGGTCCATGCCACCGGCCGATACGCCAGCGTTCGGATCGCACGAAATGGCCGCGCTGTTCGGCCTCGACCCGGACATCGTCTATTTCAATCACGGCGGCTACGGCGTCACGCCGGCGCCGGTGCGCGTCACCCAGGACGTCTGGCGCCGCCAAATCGAGGCCAATCCGACCGCGTTCTTCGACCGCGAGCACTTCGTATCGCTGGTGCGTGTCGCCGCCAATCGCGTCGCGACCTGGCTGGGCGGCGGCGGCGAGGGCTGGGTGTTCGTCGCCAACGCCACGGCCGGGCTGAACAGCGTCCTGCGCTCACTCGGGCTCGCAAGCGGCGACGAGATCGTGCTGACCGATCACGGCTACAACGCCGTGCTGCAGGCGGCGCTGTATGAGTCCTCAGCGCCCGGCGCCAGGGTCGTGACCGCGCACCTGCCCTGGCCCGACTACAGCCACGACGGTGCCGTCGAGGCGATCGCGCGTGCGATCACGCCGCGCACGAAGCTGGTGATCGTCGACCACATCACCTCGCCCACCGCGTTGATCCTGCCAGTGGCGCGCATCGCCGAGCTGTGCCGCGCGAAGAACGTGCCGCTGGCCGTCGACGGCGCGCACGCGCCTGGCCATCTGCGCGAACTCGACGTGCCGGCGCTGGGCGCCGACATCTATGTCGGCAATTTGCACAAATGGGCCTTCGTGCCGCGCGGCTGCGGCGTGCTGTGGGCCTCGCCGTCGTGGCGCGAGCGGCTGCATCCGACTGTGATCAGCCACGGCTACGGCCAGGGCTATACCGCCGAATTCGACTGGCAGGGCACGCACGATCCGACGCCGATGCTGTGCGTCGATGCCGCCTTCGACTTCGCCGAGCGGATCGGCCGCGCGCGGCTGGTGGCGTGGAATTTCGGCCTGATCGAGCACGCCGTGCCCTCGCTCTGTGCGGCGCTCGAGGTCAACCAGGCGACGCCGGCGGAGGCGCGCGCGATGATGGCCACCGTCGCGCTGCCATCCCGCGTGCCGGGGACACGCGACAACGCGCTGGCGCTCAAGCGCCGCCTGCGCGAGCAGCACGGATTGGAAGCGCAGATCGTGCCCTTCCAGGACCGCGCTTGGGTGCGCATCGCGGCGGCGCCGTATCTGTCGGCCGATGACTTCGGTCGATTGGGCGTGGCGCTGCGAAAGGTCCTCGATTGAGGAAGCGAACCGTCACGCTTTCTTCTTGCCGGCTTTCCTGGCCTTGGCCTTCGTCGCCTTCCCGGTGGCCTTGGCTTTCTTCTTCTTTGGACGAACCGGCTCTTCATTCCCGCGCTTCGCCGCTCCCGCCGTCCAGTTGGCGGACGGGACGTTGAAGAACATCTCGCGTCGCCGCGTCTTGAAGCCCCCGGGCCGGAAATAGCTGTCGGTCCACCGGTCGTCTTCGTCGAGGAAGGCCTTTTTCGGCTTCTCCCCGCGTTTGCGCTTCATCGCGACCTCGTTGGCGACGTCGCGGAAGTAGAAGTGGCGGAACAGGCGATCGAATTCCGTCATGTAGATGTCCGCGACTCGCGTCGATCCGCGGATCAGGACCATATTCTCATCGTTCGTGGTCAGCGAGTTCTCCGAGAAGTTCGCGGACCCGGTGCAGATCAATGGATCCTCGCTCAGCGGGTCGATCAGCAGGAACTTCGTGTGTACGAAGAAGATATTTCCCTGGTCGCGCGTGAGCTCCTCTCGCAGGAACCAGCGATCGAGCGGAAAGCCCTTCGCCTTGCGCGTGGCGACGATCTTGCCGTCCTTGACCGTAAAGGTCGCGCCGAGCACGGCCCCGTAGGAAATCACGAGATCCCGGTCTCCCTTGAGGGCCTTTCGTTCGGCGGGTGTCGGCGGCTTCTCCTTGAGGACGAAACGGAGGAAGTCGCGGTCACGGCCAAGCGGCTCGATGAAATCCTCGGCAACCGTGAAAGCCGCGGTGAACATGATCGATGACGACGCGTCGCTCATCCGGTCCGCGTACCAGTTCAGCATTGACGCCGTCGCGCGCGGCGAGAAGATACAGGTCATCGAATTCGGCTTTGGCAGCGCCGGCGGGTAGGGAGAGAATTCGGCCACCGCGGTCTTTGCCGGTCCCCCGGTGGGGTTGTCGCTGAGCACGGTCCAGTACTTGAGGAACTGCGCGGCCACCGCGTCGTCGTTGATCACATGACCAACGTTCGACTGGCCGAGAAAGCCCGAAGGCGTGACATTGGTCGAGCCGGTCCACACCTGCCGCGGCTCGTCGCCAGTAAGCTTGATGATGAACTTGTTTTGCGGAATCGGCGGCCGCGTGCGCCAGATAACGATCCGCTCGCCATCGCGCGTCAGGCCGAGGCCGGCCTTCTTGATGGCCTTTCGATTCTTTCCGCCCTTGTCGTCGTGCACGATCAATCGCACGTCGAAGCCGGCATCCACCTTCCTCTTGAACGCCTCGATGATCGGCGCGTAGGTGAATTCGTAGAGACAGGCGCGTAACGCTTCGGACTTCCTGGTCGAATCGATGAAATCGAGGCATGCCTCGAGCAGGCCGCGTGACAGCCATTTGGTGTGCTTGTCCGACGGATCGTTCATCTCCTTGTCCGTCGGCTTGTGATTGTCGAACCGGCGAGCATAGGCCTGGCTGGCGATGGCACCACGGTTGAACCAGACACCGTGCCGGCCGTCGTTCTCCTTTTCCGTCCTGACCGAGATCCTCACCGCTTCGCCGAGGTCGATGTCACCGGGCTTGCCGAAAGCGGGAAAGACCTCAAACAGATAGGTCGTGTCGGGCTCCGCTGCGTAGTCGCCCCATAGAAAACTCTGGATCGGAAACTTGTTGGTGCGGTAGTCGC
Source organism: Alphaproteobacteria bacterium (assembly GCA_016869975.1). Lineage (GTDB taxonomy): Bacteria > Pseudomonadota > Alphaproteobacteria > Reyranellales > Reyranellaceae > JAFAZJ01. The sequence goes on along the minus strand of VGCZ01000055.1, from coordinate 7,073 downwards.
CCTTCTCGGGATCCGGCTTCGGTTCGACGCTCTCGAACACCTTCAGCGATCGCAGCCACTTCGGCTCGGCGTCGACGCCCACACGCTGCCGCCGGAAGGCGAACCCCAGCAGGCCCTTGCGCGCCTGATCGTCACAATCAATCGCGATCATCACCGCGCGCGTTCCCGCGATCACCTGGGCGCGGAATTCTCCCACGGATGCGCTGACTCGCATGGGCTGCCCCCCAATGCCCGATCACCCGCTTTGTGATGGTGGCTGTCAGCGGAACCGGGCCGAGCTCGCTCTGACGACTACGTCAGAGACAAAATACCCTCTTGGGTTGCGAACGTAAAGGAGCCGCTGCCGCTTGGAACACTGGCCGCGATCCTGTACTTCGGGATCGCGCCGCCGGCCAGTGTTTCCACCCGGCCGCAAATGGCGGTACCGCGCCGCCAGCCCGACCTTGGCGTTCAGGACATCTTCGACAGGTTCATGAAGGCGACGACGACGACGATGAGCGGCAAGACGAGGGCGAGAGGGTTCCACACACCCATCGCCAGCAGGATGACCTGATTGACCGCCGTCATGCCGGTGTAGAGGAACACCGCCCACTTCCTCATCATCCACAGGCCGACCATGCAGGCGAAGCCGACGACGCTGCACAGCGCCAGGTAAGGCGGATACCAGGCTCCGATGCCGCGGGCGGTGGCCGAGAAGACGAGGGGCACGGCGAGCGCGGCACCGATGAAGCCGATCACGCAGATGACGGTGATGGCGATCGGACGTTTGGCCTTCTCGGCCGGCGGGGACGGCATGGTCATGTTTGGAGCCTCCTCGTGCTTGCCACGATATGTGCCTGAGGTTGCCAAACCGGGCAACTCACCGCCGATCGGAAGGTTGCGGCGCGCGCATCAGGGCCAGCCCCGCTGCTCCCAAAGCATCAGGGTCGCGATTATTTGGACACACAAAGGTCGTGTTTCGGCTACATCACAGTCTGCGATACGACCTGTATAATTGGTCTCAGTGGGGGAGCGTTCTGTGGTTGTTCGTTGGTTTGGCGCGGCTCGTGGGGTGGGCGGCGTTATCATGTCCCTTGCGCGCGACCACGATCATCATGACGGGGACAGTCGTGCGGACGACGATCAAGCTCGACGTGGCGACGGCACCTCCGATGCCGCCAAGCTCGGCGACCAGGACATGAGTCCGTGACATCTCCAGCGACGCCCGACAGAGGGATCATCAACCTTCCATGACGTCACAATCAGGTATTGGCGGCGTATTGCTGTTCGCCGCCGGCGGCCCGTTGATCGCTGACCTCGAGGAGAGTTGTCGACGCGCGAACCTTCCTGTCGTAGCGGCCATCCTCAATCGGCCTGGCGCCGGCTACGCCCTCGACACCACGCGTACGATCCACGTGCGGGACATCTCCGAAGACCTGCGTGCCGTGCCCTTTCTCTGCCCGCTGTTTAACCCGGCCAACAAGCGCGCCGCGGTTTCCGAGGCGTTGGTTCTCGGGCTTCGCGCCGCGCCGGCCCTTGTCGATCCAACCGCGATCGTGGCGTCGTCGGTCGCATTCGGAGCCGGCGCTTACGTCAACGCCGGTTGCATCCTCGGCGCGGCGATCTCGATCGGACGACACGTCATCGTCAATCGTGGCGCGTCCATCGGCCACCATGGCGAGGTCGGCGAGTTCGCGTCCATCGGCCCGGGTGCGGTGATCGCGGGCCAGGTGCGGATCGGCCCGGGCGCCATGATCGGCGCCGGCGCGGTGATCGAGCCCGGGCTGACCTTGGGCGCGGGCAGCGTCGTCGCCGCCGGCGCGGTGTTGCGCCAGGATCTGCCGCCCGGAGCGGTCGCCACCGGCAACCCGGCGCGCGTCGCCGTTAGGCTCCGGCGCCTCGCATGATGGCGCAGCCCGCGCCGCTGGCCACGCGGCTCAGGATCCATCTCTACACGATCTGCTGGAACGAAGCCGCGATGCTCGGCTTCTTCTTCCGGCACTACGACCCATTGATCAGCCGTTATGTTTTCTACGACGACGGCTCAACCGACGGCACGCTGGAGATGCTGGCGCGCCATCCCCGCGTCGAGGTCCGGCGCTTCCATCGGGAACAGCCCGATTCCTACGTCCACTCCGCCCTGCTGCTGCAGGACCGCATGTGGAAGGAGAGCCGGGGCGCCGCTGACTGGGTCGTGATCACCGCGGTCGACGAGCACCTGCATCACCCCAACCTGCCGTACTACATCGAGGCGTGCTACGACAGCGGCGTGACCTTGGTGCCGGCGCTCGGTTACCAGATGGTGGATCGCAGCTTCCCGCCGCCGGACGCGACGTTGGCCAAGACGGTGCGGCGCGGCGCGCCCTATCAGCTCATGAGCAAGCTCAGCCTGTTTCGCCCGGACGCGTTGACCGAGACGATCTACGAACCGGGCCGGCACACCGCGCAACCGACGGGGCGCGTGGTTTTCCCGAAGCAGGATGAGCTGCTGCTGCTGCACTACAAGTACCTCGCCCCGGACTACGTCGCGGCGCGCAACGCGCTGCTGGCGACCGGGCTGGGCGACATGGACCGCGCGAACCGCTGGGGCGTGCAGTATCACGACGACGCCGCGGCCGTGGACGCGGCCTATCGCGACTTCGAAGCCCAGGCCGTCGACATCGCCGATCCGGCCCACCTGCCGTGGCGCGACCACGCCGCCCGTCGCTGGTGGCGCGTCGCGCCGCCCCGAAGCAAATGGCGGGGCGTGTTGGATGGCCCGCGCTCGGTCTGGCGGAAACTGACGGGGCGCGCGACACCGTAGCGGCTCGCTGGGCGCCGGCGACTATGGAGAGTTGGTGAGCGCGGCGGGGATCGAACCCGCGACCCTCTGATTAAAAGTCTATTGGGAGGGGGTACGCGTTACCCCTTGCCTCTACGCTGTAGTACGTCGAATCAATCGGATGTCTGCGGTTATTGCACTCTTACCCACACGCTGCCACGCCCTGACCCGCGCGCTCGTGCTTCCAAATTGCTTCCACGGCGGCTATGGAGGCCGAGTAAGCGACGCGGCCTGGCGAGGCGAATCGGAAAATGAGAAACGGCACCACGGTAAATACGGGGCAAGAGACCGTCCGGAGCGTCCCGAGCGTCCCTAATCCCACGGCCGCAAGCACTTCTCGCCGGGACGCTCGATTCGCGATCGACCCGGGCACCGTCCCGACCGTCCCGGCCGGCTCTCGCGCCCGCCTGACCAAGCGCGCCGTCGAGGCGCTGAGGTCGCCGGCCGAGGGTAGCGTCTTCGTCTGGGACATCGAGCCGCCGGGCTTCGGCGTGCGCGTGCTCGACAGCGGCGTGAAGACGTTCGTCTTCCAGTACCGGGTGAAAAACCGCCACGTCGGCGCCCTGGGCGCGCGCCAGCGCCAGCAGCGGCGCATGAAGCTGGGACGCTTCCACGTCGACGGCACCGCGGCCGAGGGCGCGCTGACGGTCGACGCCGCGCGCTCGCTGGCGCGCCGGCTGCTCGCCGAGGTCGAAGCCGGCGGCGATCCCGCCGGCGAACGCCGCGCGCTCGCGGTCGCCGATCGCGACGCGCCGTCGATCGGCGACCTGGCGCGCGAATACCTCGAGCAGCACGCCGATCGGCACAAGAAATTGAGCTCGGCGAAGGAAGACCGCCGCATCCTCGCCGTGCACGTCCTGCCGGCGCTTGCGGCCACCAAGGTGCGCGACGCGACCACGGCCGAGCTGGCGCGCCTGGTGCACGGCCTGAAGGCGACGCCGGTGATGGCCAATCGGGTGCGCGCCCTGCTGTCTAAGATGTTCGCCCTGGCGATGAAGTGGAAATGGCTGTCGACCGAGATCAACCCGGTCGCCGCGGTCGACCGGTATCGCGAGAAGAAGCGGCAGCGCTTCCTCACGGCCGACGAGCTGCGGCGCCTGGGCGTCGTGCTGGCCGAGGCCGAGCGCGACGCCACCGAGCCCTGGCAGGCGATCGCCGCGGTCCGCCTGTTGCTGCTGACCGGCTGCCGGCGATCGGAGATCCTGACCCTGCAATGGACCTGGATCGACCGCGAGCGCGGCATGATCCACCTGCCCGACAGCAAGACGGGCGCTAAGGCGGTCTATCTGTCGGCGCCGGCGATGGCGGTGCTCGACGCGCTGCCGAAGCGCGGGCGGCAGCGCTACGTGCTGAGCAGCGCCCGGCGCCGGACGGCGCCCTTCGTCGGCATCGGGCATATCTGGGAGCGCCTGGCGAAGCGCGCCGGCCTCGAGGGCGTGCGCCTACACGACCTGCGGCACACCTTCGCCAGCTTCGGCGCCGGGCTCAACGCCGGCCTGCCCATGATCGGCGCGCTGCTCGGCCACGCGAACCCGTCGACCACGGCCCGCTATGCCCACCTCGCGGCGGACCCTGTGCGCCAGCTCAACGACCGGATCGGTGGTGCGCTCGAGGGCGCGCTGGTCGGAATCACTCGTTGATCTTCCCGGCCGTCCACCCGCTTGCCGCGAGCCGGTCGAGCGCGCTGCCACCTGTCGGCGCAGAAGGCGCCGCCACCCCGTAGCGATCGACCCATTTGTTGAGGTCGTTGTCGTTGCAGGCGTAGTGCTGCAGGCCGCCCGGCGCGATGATCTCCCATCCGCCATTGTGTGTCTTGACCGTGAAGCCGCCGGCCCGCAGCGCGTCGAGACACTGCTGTGTCGTCCGAAAGCCTGGCGCGGCGCTGACGGGGCGGGACGCGGCCAGCGGCGTCGCCTGGTGCCTGACGTCCGCCGCCGAGCTAGGGTCAAAACCCAATAAAGCTTGGTCATCGACTTCTGCTTTCGAGCCGATTCCAGACATTGGCCACGCTGAGCAGTTCGTCAGAGATGGGCCAAACTCGAACGACCAGTAATGCTTTGGCAACTCGCACTGGTCTTGTGGCAACGCCGCAAATTGCCAATACTTATCCCAGTTCGGGACTCATCCGGGGAACCCCGGTTTGAAGGCTTGGAGGAATTCGTGCGTGCCTTTCTCGCCGCTCTTATCATCTCAGCTCTCGCGCCGGTCGTGACGGTTTTTGGCGTCACGGAAGCCTCTGCCCAGGCCTGTCGGCAGAAGTGCAACAACGAAGAAGTCGCTTGCCTGAAGCGTACCAACAACAAGAGCCAGTGCGGCGACCGGGCCAGGACGTGCGCAAGCAAGTGCAAGTAGGGTCGTGAGCCGTAAGGGTCGCGAACGGCGTCGCGCGGCGGCTCAGCAGGCTGCGCCGCCGTCCCCCACGCCTGATGAGATACGCAACTGGCCGGTTTTCTGGCGCGAGGCGGCCGATCGCCGTCCCGCGCCCGAAGAGGGCTTTGGCGATTCTGAGACCCCCTCGGTCCGCTATTCGCCGGATCAGCGATCGTGGAGTTGGGGCGGCGGAATGTCGGCGCAGTTCCGCGCCTCGCTCGATGACGACGTGATCGAATGGGAGGAAGAATGGCCCGGCGAAACCAGCGCCGATCAGCCGATCGTCGAGTTTCTGGCATTTGGCGCTCCAGACGACATGGCGCCGCCTATTGTGGTCCGGGATCTTCGCGAATCGATTCATTTCAGAGATCGCGATCGCTGGCCCAAGCTACTCGCCGAGGCTGAGGCGCTGCGGCGCAGCCAAGCCGAACGGTCTGCCAGCACGCCGGCGCAGACCTACCGGCGCACCGACAAGGCAGTGTGGGAGTGGGGTGACGAAGCCGACGGCTACACCGCGATCCTGAGTTACAAGTCGATCAGCTGGAATTGGCACGGTCCGAAGGATTTCGGCAATTCGATCGAGCAACCCGTTGCCGACTTCGTCGCCTTCGGTCCGGACGAGAAAACCGCACCGGAAGGTCTGGCCTGGGAAATGTTTCTGGCCATCCGTGAGCGTGACTACAGGCGCTGGCCGGAGTGGCTGGCCCAGGCGCGGGCCCTGACAGGAGATGTCGAAATCAAGCGACATCCAGACTACGTCTCGCATGGCGGCTCATCCTGGGAATGGCGCGACGAGTACAATCGCTATTCGGCCTCGGTCAAAGGCGATCAAATCCAGTGGTGCTGGGAAGGACCGAAAGATCTCGGTGGCGCGACGGAGCAGTCGTTTGCCGCGTTCTTGTCGCGCGGCCCGATAGAGCCGAAAGCGCCCGCGGGCGTCATCAAGGAGATCAACGACGCAATTGCGGCTCGAAACGGCGGCATTGGAGGCGGTGGAGGGCCGCCGCCAAAGCGGGGACGCAATGGTGCGGCGAGCGACGGTCCTTCCAACCGGTCGGTTCAGCCGGACGGAGAGAACCAGGTGCCGCCGCTTGGTCCGCTGCTGGTTCAAGGTCTCGCTGTGGTCGGCTCCAGCGCGGCGATTGCCGCGCTGCTCGCCTTGTCCGCTCCGACGTTTGCGAAATATCTGAGTCTGATCCTGCCGGTACTGCTGGGGTTTGCGGCGATGTTTCGCTGGGGCAGTGTGGCTTTAGTCGTATCTGGTCTCTTTGCGATGGCTGGCGGACTTGCCAGTCAGGTCGCCTACGAACGATATTCCGAGCTGGCGAGCGGCACGGCTGTGACACTCGACTCAATCGCCCACGCCCCCAACCATCCCGAAGCGACCCGGTTCATTGTGGCTGACGTGCAGGCGGCACGCGCCTTGACTGGGCATGCGCGCCGAAGCGTCATGCTACGGTCCGGCGCGGGCCCGAGCCCGCAGGTTGTGTCGGCGCTTGCGATGCCACTGGTGCCGTCCGGCTGGATGCGCGATCGCGAGGTGCCGGCTTGGCTCACCTGCACCAACACGTCCGGCTTCGACTGTTTGCGGCCAAGCGAGAGCGACCTCAAGCGAACGATCCGCATCCGCGAGGCCGAACTCGATTTTCATCGCGAGGCCATCGCCGATGCCCAGCGGCGGCATGGCGTGCGAAGTGCGGGCGGCGCGCCGGTTCTGGAAATATCAAGCGATCCAGTGGGCGCGCCGTCATTCTATCTCGGTCTTACGCTGACTACGCCGCTCCTGGCTTTCGCGGTTTGGGCGTGCGGTGTTGTCGGATGGCGCATCTGGCGCTTCCAGCGCGAAGGGCAATCGGCACCAGCATAGGGCGTCTCGCCGTCGAAGTTGTGCTGTCCGTCGTCA
>VGCZ01000054.1 GCA_016869975.1 Alphaproteobacteria bacterium | reverse complement strand
AGATCGCTGTTGCCGGCGACGAAGGACAGGATGCGCGTCGAGCGGTTGGCTACGATGGTCCACTCGATGGCGTCGAGATACGGGCGGTCCTTGCGCCAGTAGTTCGGATTCTTCACCAGCTTGATCGACTCGTTGCGCTTGAACTCGGCGAACATGAACGGCCCGGTGCCGATCGGCCTGGTGCGCATCTGCGCCGCCGTCGCATGGCAGGGGTAGACCGGGGTGTAGCCCGACGCCAGCATGGCGATGAACGAAGGCTGCGGCGCTTCGAGCATGAAGGTGACTTCCAACGGACCGTTGGCTTTGGTCTCCTTGAGGTTCTTGTACCAGACCTTGCGCGGGTTCTTGCGCATGGCCGTCTCGCCCGTGACCTTGCCGGTGAGCGCGTCGAAGGTGCAGACCACGTCGGCGCTGGTGAACGGCTTGCCGTCGTGCCACTTCACGCCCTCGCGCAGCTTGAAGGTGAGCTGCGTCCTGTCGGCGTTCCACGACCAGCTGGTCGCCAACTCGCCCACCAGCTTGTCGACACTGTTGAGCTTTTCCTTGGGATCGAACAGCACGAGATTGCTGAAGATCGCCATGAAGGGCATGTTGGTCGAGATCGTCGCTTCCTCGTGGATCGAGGCGCTGGGCGGGTTGTCGCGATGCGTGATGCGCAACGTTCCGCCGGGCTTCTGCGCCGACGCGACCCCCGACATGAACATCGCCGCGGCGCCCGCCGCGGCCAGAATCATCCTGACTTGACCCATGAAATCGCTCCCGTCCTTGTGTCCACCCCGCGGCGCGTCCGTTGCGACCGCATCGATCCGCCGGCTTGAGCCGGACGTATTGCCGGAAACGTTAGCACGCAGGAGCGGAGGATGACACCCGGGACGGAACGCCGCGCGTTGCAGGCCGCCATCGGCCTGCTGGCGCTGGTACCGGTGGCTGCCGGCCTCGCCGGCGTGCTGCAAGGCCCGGCGATGGTCGACGGATGGCTCGGCACGCCCTCGCAGGACAGCCACCTGCGCTATCTCAGCGGCCTGTTGCTGGCGATCGGCGTGGCGTGGTGGAGCGTGGTCCCGGCCATCGAACGCCACGGCGCCCGGGTCCGCCTGCTGTCGGCGCTGGTGGTCTGCGGCGGGCTGGCGCGTCTGCTCAGCCTGGCGCTGGTCGGTGCGCCATCCGTACCGATGCTGGGCGGTCTGGCGATGGAACTCCTCGTCACGCCCGCAATCGCGCTGTGGCAGGCGCGCGTCGCTCGGCGTATGCACGGGCCATGACCGACGACCGCGCCCTTGTCCTGTTCTCCGGTGGCCAGGATTCGACCGTCTGCCTCGCCTGGGCGCTCGATCGCTTCGACCATGTCGAGACCGTGGGCTTCGACTACGGCCAGCGCCACCGCGTCGAGCTTGAGTGCCGCGGCCGCGTCATCGAGGCGCTGCGCGCGCGCTTTCCGCGCTGGGCCGCGAGGCTCGGCGCCGACCACATGTTCGATCTCAGTTCGTTGGGTACGATCAGCGACACGGCGCTGACGCGCGACGCGGCGATCGCCTTCGAGAAGGGCGGCCTGCCCAATACCTTCGTGCCCGGCCGCAACCTGCTGTTCTTCACCTATGCCGGCGCGCTGGCCTATCGCCGTGACTTGAAGCGCCTGGTCGGCGGGATGTGCGAGACCGACTATTCGGGCTATCCCGACTGCCGCGACGACACGCTCAAGGCGCTGCAGGTGGCGCTGACCCTGGGCATGGATCGGCGCGTCGTCATCGACACGCCGCTGATGTGGCGCGACAAGGCCGCGACCTGGCGGCTGGCCGAGGAGTTGGGTGGCCGTGAGCTGGTCGACCTGATCCTGGAGGAGACGCACAGCTGCTACCTCGGCGATCGCACGAAGCGCCACGACTGGGGTTATGGCTGCGGCACGTGTCCCGCCTGCGCACTGCGGGCCAAGGGCTGGCGGGCCTATCGGTCGTGAGGGATCCGATCACGCGAGGCGTCGCTGTTTGGTGAAGCGTCGCGCGTCACCTGGGGAGCGCTGTCGCCGCCTTGGTGGCGTAGTAGACGAGCAGCAGGCCGCCGCCGATGGCGATCAGCGCGATGAACAGCTGCAGCATGCTCCCGATGAGATGGGCCGGGAAGATCAACGGGAACACGCCGATCGGTAGGTTGCCCAGCAGGTGCATCAGGATCGCGACGAGCAGGCCGGCCACGAGGCCGCCGCGCCAACAACGCCAGCCGCGTAGCGTCGTGGCGACCATTGCCGCGTGGAACGACGCGACCAGGATACGCTCGCTGATATAGCCGACGAAACCCAACCACGACAGATCGGCGAAGCGTCCCGAGCGCGCGATCAGGTCGCCGATGAACCAGGCCTCGCCGATGGCGAAGCCGGTGCCCAGCGCCAGCCCGTACCAGGCCAAGGTCGCGCGATCGATGCGTCGGGCGAAGAACGGCAGCAGCGCCGGCCATAGCTTGGCTGGCTCCTCGGTCAGCGGTGCGTAGAGGAACTGGCCCCAACGATAGATCGGGCTCTGACCGAAGAGTGGCTGCAGCACGTCGATGATTGGCTGCCGGACGAGGTAGTAGGCGGCCGCGCACATCGGCAATTGCAGTGCCAGCGCCAACAGCAGCGGCCCGACATGGGCGCGCGGCGCGAATCGCCAGAGCGTGAAGCCGAAGGCCACCGCCATGATCAGCGTGCTGGCGACCGCCGCTCCCCAGATGCCGTGCATGGCCCGTTCCCCTCGTTCGATGCCGGACACGCGCCGACGACGATCATGCCATACTGGTCGCTGCAAGAACCTGACCGGGCGCCAAGGGGGCCGTCAATGAAAGTGAACTCGAAGATCCGCTCGATCGAGACGCTCGCGGCCGACGCGGGCTGGCGCAACTACTACTTCGTCAAGGTGACGACCGAGGACGGCATCGTCGGCTGGAGCGAGTACGACGAGGGTTTCGGCGCACCGGGAGTCGGCACCGCCATCGGCAAGCTCTCCGAGCGCCTGATCGGCCAGCCGGTGGGCGAGCACGAGCGGCTCTACGCCGAGCTGTACTCCGTCACACGCCCCGCCGCTGGCGGCGTGGTCGCGCTGGCGCTGGGCGCGATCGAGAACGCGCTGCTCGACGCCAAGGCCAAGGCGCTCGGCGTGCCGTGCTACGAGCTGCTGGGCGGCAAGATCCGCGACCGCATCCGGGTCTACTGGTCGCACTGCGCGACCTGGCGCATCAATCATCCGAGCTATTTCAAGCCGGCGATCACCGATCTCGACGGCGTGGTTTCGATCGGCCGCGAGGTGCGCGAGCAGGGCTTCACGGCGATGAAGACCAATATCTTCACCTACGACGGCCAGAAGAAGAATCCCAAGGGCTGGCGCCCCGGCTTTGGCGTGCCGAACTATCCCGAGCGCAATGTCGATCGCCACGTGTTGCGCAATCTTCGCATGCATCTGGAGGCGATCCGCGAGGGCGCCGGCCCCGATGTCGACCTGTTGCTCGACCTCAACTTCAACTGCAGCACCGAGGGCTACCTCAAGATCCTGCGCGCGATCGGGGATCTCGACATGTTCTGGATCGAGATCGATACCTACAGCCCCGAGGCGCTGGGTCTGATCCGGCGCCAGAGCCCGCATCCCATCTCATCCTGCGAGACCTTGCTGGGCATCCGCGAGTTCCTGCCGTATTTCCGCGAGCAGGCGATGGACGTGGCGATCATCGACACGCCGTGGAACGGCGTGTGGCAATCGATGAAGATCGCCAACCTCGCCGAGGCGCACGAGGTCAACGTCGCGCCGCATAACTTCTACGGCCACCTCTGCACGATGATGAACGCACACTTTGCGGCGTGTGTACCCAATCTGCGCATCATGGAGACCGACATCGACCGCCTCGAATGGGACCACGAGCTGTTCACGCACGTGCCGGAGTTCAAGGACGGCCACCTGATCATGCCGTCGCGGCCGGGCTGGGGTACAGAGCCGAACGAAGAGGCGATCAAGGCGCGCCCGCCGAAGCGGCAGACCGGCGGGCTGGCGAGTTACGGGCGGAAGTCGTAATCGAGCACGGCGAGCAGCTCGTCGAAAGTGCGAACGGTTCGGTCTGTGCCGGCAGTGGCGCCCGGGTCGAACAGCAGCGTACGCATGCCCGCGGCTTGCGCCGCCTGCAGATTGTGAGGCCGGTCGTCGACGAACACGATGTCGCCGGCCGGGACGCCAAGCCGCCCGATGGCGATGCGATAGATCTCGGGCGAGGGCTTGCGATATCCCACATCGCCGCTGATGACCCATGTGCGGATCGCGTCCGTCAGCGCGAACCGTCGCCGCAGCTTGCGCGACCATTGATCGATGTCATTGGACAGGCAGGCGATACTGCCGACATGCGCGGCCGCCCGCGGGAGAAATCCCATCAGCCCCGCGGACAGTTCGATTCGCTCGAGATAACCATCCTCGACCGACGGATCGAGGCCGATCGACCGCCAGAACGCGTCCGGCCCCAGCCTGCCGAGGCTGGCGTCGAGATATGCCGCCTCCACGCCTTCGACGTCGCCGCTCTTCTCGCGCACGAAGGGAATCAGGATGTCCTTCACGTCGTCGCCGACGCGATAGATGACGCCCATGGCGTCGAGCAGCAGGGCGCGTCGCGATCCGCTCATGGATCGCCTTGGTACGCCGCCTTCAGGATCTCCATGACCTGCTCCGGGCTCGAGATCGGCCGCGGGTTCGAGTAGGTCCAGTCGTCGAGCATGCAGTTCTTCGCCAGGCGCGGTAGGTCGGCCTCCTCGATCTTCACGTCGCGCAAGGTGCGCGGCATGCCGAGCTCGCGGATGAAGCGGTCGAGGATTCGGCCCGGCGGCGTGTTCGGCTGCCCCAGCGCGATCGCCACCTCGCGCTGGCGCGCGCCGTTCACCGGCGCGTTGTAGTCGAGCACATAGGGCAACATTACGCACGACGTATGGCCGTGCGGCACGTTGGCCGAGCCGCCGAGGATGTGGCCGATCGCATGGCTGGCGCCCAGTCGCGTGCCCGATACAATGCCGACCATCGACAGCCACGCGCCGATCATGCAGCGCAGGCGCGCGTCGAGGTCGTTGGCGTTGGCCTTCACCGCCGGCAGCCCGGCGCCCAAGGTGCGCAGCGCCTGCAGCGCCGTGCCGTCGGTATAGTCGTTGGCGTCGAGCGAGAGGAAGGTCTCGACCGCGTGATCGACCGCGCGCACGCCGCTCGACAGCCACAGCCACTCCGGCGTGTGCACGGTGATCGCCGGATCGAGGATCACGGACTCCGGCACGATGCCGCGATGCATGAAGCTCTGCTTGAGCCTGAGCTTCGTATCGGTGATGCCGGCCCGCGCATTGAACTCGCCGGCCGACAACGTGGTCGGCACCGCGATCTGCCGCACCTTCGGCGGCGCGAAGTCGGGAATGCTGCGCTTGCCGTTGGCATCGACAATGCTGCGGAACGGCTCCATCGCGTCGACGTCCGTGATGCCGTGCTCCAGGCAGATGGTGACCGCCTTGCCGCCATCGGTCACCGAGCCGCCGCCGATGGTCACCAGCAGATCGGTGCCGGCCTCACGCGCGGCGTTGGCGCAGGCGACGACGGATTCGCGCGGCGAATGCGCCGGCATGTGGTCGTGCACGCCGGCGAAGCGCGCGCCGAGCGTCGTCTTCACCTTCTCGATCTCGCCGGTGGCGGTGTTCAGCGTGCGGCCGGACAAGATGAACACACGCTTCGCCTGCAAGCGATCGGCCTCAGCCACGATCGACTCGGCGGCGGGCTTGCCGAAGATCACGCGATTCATCGCGGTGAAGACCATCGTGCCGGATTGCATGCTTAACCCCTTGGCGAGACTGCTGACTGGCAGCCTACAACAGTAAAGGGCCGGGATCGCTGCCGGCCCTCTGATCAGAAGTCAGATGCTCGCGCCTACCACTTCGCCATGCGCTCCTTGAGCATGCCGTCGAGCGTGTCGAGGAATTGCTGCGTCGTCTGCCAGGGCTGGTTGGGGCCGATCAGCAGGGCGAGGTCCTTGGTCATCTTGCCGCCCTCGACGGCGTCGACGCAAACCTTCTCCAGCGTGTCGCCGAACTTCACGACGTCGGGCGTGCCATCGAAGCTGCCGCGGTATTTCAGGGCCTGCGTCCAGGCGAAGATCGAGGCGATCGGGTTGGTCGAGGTCGCCTTGCCCTTCTGGTGCTCGCGGTAGTGGCGGGTGACGGTGCCGTGCGCCGCCTCGGCCTCGACCGTCCTGCCATCAGGTGTCAGCAGCACCGAGGTCATCAGGCCGAGCGAGCCGAAGCCCTGCGCCACGGTGTCGGACTGCACGTCGCCGTCGTAGTTCTTGCACGCCCAGACGAAGGCGCCTTCCCACTTCAGCGCCGAGGCGACCATGTCGTCGATCAGGCGGTGCTGGTAGCCGATGCCCTTGGACTTGAACCGCTCGGCGAACTCCTCGTCGAAGACCTTCTGGAACAGGTCCATGAAGCGGCCGTCGTAGCGTTTGAGGATGGTGTTCTTGGTCGACAGGTAGACCGGCCAGCCGCGGTTGAGCCCGTAATTGAAGGCGCTGCGCGCGAAGCCGATGATCGACTCGTCGATGTTGTACATCGCCATGGCGACGCCGCTGCCGGGGAAGTCGAAGACGCTGTGCTCGATGATCTTGCCGTCCTCGCCCTCGAACTTGATGGTGAGCTTGCCCTTGCCCGGCACGACGAAGTCGGTAGCACGGTACTGGTCGCCAAAGGCGTGACGGCCCACCACGATCGGCTTGGTCCAGCCCGGCACGAGCCTGGGCACGTTCTGGCAGACGATCGGCTCGCGGAAGATGGTGCCGCCGATGATGTTGCGGATGGTGCCGTTGGGCGACTTCCACATCTGCTTGAGGTTGAACTCCTTCACCCGCGCCTCGTCGGGCGTGATGGTCGCGCACTTCACGGCGACGCCGTGCTCGCGGGTCGCCTCCGCCGAGTCGACCGTCACCTGGTCGCTCGTCTTGTCGCGATTCTCGATGCCGAGGTCGTAGTACTTCAGGTCGATGTCGAGGTAGGGACGGATCAGCTTATCCTTGATGAACGCCCACATGATGCGGGTCATCTCGTCGCCGTCCATCTCGACGATCGGGTTCTTCACCTTGATCTTCGGCATCCCGCTTCCTCTCGTCCGACGAGCAGCCCGTCTCCCTTCTCCCCGCCTTCGCGAGGAGAAGGGGAGAATACTACCGACGCCGCGTCAGAGAGCGGCGAGGGCGTCGTTCAGGGTCTTGCTCGGGCGCATTCCGGCCGAGGTCTTCTGCCGGTCGGGCAAGTAGTAGCCGCCGGTGTCCACCGGCTTGCCCTGCGCGGCGATCAGCTCGGCGTCGATCCTGGCCTCGTTCTCCTCGAGCGTCTTGGCCAGCGGCTTGAAGCGGGCCGACAGCGCCGTGCTGTTGTCGCGTCGCGCCAGCGCCTGCGCCCAGTACAAAGCGAGGTAGAAATGGCTGCCGCGGTTATCCAGCTCGCCGACCTTGCGCGCCGGCGAGCGATTGTGATCGAGGATCTTGCCGTTGGCCTCGTCGAGCGTCTCGGCCAGGACCTTGACGTCCTCGTTTCCGCTCGTCTGCGCCAGGTGCTCCAGCGACGCGCCCAGCGCGAGGAACTCGCCCAGCGAGTCCCAGCGCAGATAGCCCTCCTGCTGGAACTGCTCGACATGCTTGGGCGCCGACCCGCCGGCGCCGGTCTCGAACAGACCGCCACCCTGCAACAACGGCACGATCGACAGCATCTTGGCCGAGGTGCCGAGCTCCATGATCGGGAACAGATCGGTCAGGTAGTCGCGCAGCACGTTGCCGGTGACCGAGATCGTGTCCTGCCCCTTGCGGATGCGATCGAGCGAGAGCTTCATCGCCTCGACCGGCGCCAGGATACGGATGTCGAGGCCCTTGGTGTCCTCGTCCTTCAGGTACTTCTCGACCTTGGCGATGAGCTGCGCGTCGTGCGCGCGCTTGGCGTCGAGCCAGAACACCGCCGGCGTGTTGGTGAGTCGCGCGCGACGCACGCCGAGCTTGACCCAGTCGCGAATCGGCGCGTCCTTGACCTGGCACATGCGGAAGACGTCTCCGGCCTCGACCTTCTGGGTCATCAGGACCTTGCCGTCCTCGGCGACGACGTTGACCGTGCCGTCCTGGGGGATGCGGAACGTCTTGTCGTGCGAGCCGTATTCCTCGGCCGCCTGCGCCATCAGACCGACGTTGGGCACCGTGCCCATGGTCTTCGGGTCGAAGGCGCCATGCGCCTTGCAGTCATCGATCACCGCCTGGAACAGGGGCGAGTAGCAGCGGTCGGGGATCGCGGCGATGCAGTCGTACAGCTTGCCGTCGGCGCCCCACATCTTGCCCGACTCGCGGATCATCGCCGGCACGGAGGCGTCGATGATCACGTCGCTCGGCACGTGCAGGTTGGTGATGCCCTTGTCGGAATTGACCATCGCGAGGCCGGGGCGCTTGGCGTACTGCGCCTGGATGTCGGCCTTGATCGCCGCCTTCTCGGCCTCGGGCAAGGTCTCGATCTTGCTCATCATCTCGCCGACACCGATATCGGGATCGACGCCGATCTTCTTCAGCGTGGCGCCGTGCTTCTCGAACACTTCGGCGAAGAACACCGACACGCAATGGCCGAACAGGATGGGATCGGAAATCCGCATCATGGTCGTCTTCAGATGCAGCGAGAACAGGACTCCGTCCTTCTTCGCCGCGTCGATCGCCGCGGCGTAGAAGTCGCGCAGGGCGTTCTTGTTCATCACCGAGCAGTCGATGATCTCGGCCGCCTGGAGCGGGATCTTCGGCTTCAGCACCGTCGTCGTGCCATCCTTGGCGACCAGCTCGATGCGGGCGTTGGTCGGCGCCGCCATGGTCGTCGCGACCTCCGAGCCGTAGAAATCGTGGCCCGACATGTGCGCCACGCGGGTCTTGGAGTCCTTGCTCCAGGCGCCCATCTTGTGCGGGTTCTTGCGCGCGTATTGCTTCACGGCACCAGCGGCGCGGCGGTCGGAATTGCCCTCGCGCAGCACCGGATTGACCGCGCTGCCCAGCACCTTGCCGTAGCGGGCGCGGATTTCCTTGTCGGCCGGCGTCGCGTCGCTGTCGGGATAGCTCGGGATGTCGTAGCCCTTGCCTTGCAGTTCCTTGATCGCCGCCTTGAGCTGCGGGATCGACGCGGAGATGTTGGGCAGCTTGATGATGTTGGCCTCGGGGCGCGTCGCCAGCTTGCCCAGCTCGGCGAGCTCGTCGTTGATCCGCTGCTCGGGCTTCAGCCTGTCGGGGAAGTTCGCGATGATGCGGCCGGTCAGCGAAATGTCCTTGAGCTTCACCTTCACGCCGGCCGCGCCGACGAAGGCCTGGACGATCGGCAGCAGGGAAAACGTCGCGAGCCCGGGCGCTTCATCGACCTTCGTCCAGACGATTTCGAGATCTGACATGCTTGCACCTCCGTGCGCCGCTTGCGTTCGGGCGGGTTGATCTATTGCTGATCGCGGACTGTCTTGTTGCATCACCGCGCGGCAAAGGCAATCGCACGCGAACGGGCGTGGCCACGCGTCGCTCCAAGGGAATCTTGTGGCGGCGCCCGTTACATGCCACCTCTTGGTCATGACGATGGAGCAGGACGCCTTCGACGGCCTCGATCTGCTGTTGGCCGGCGGCGGGCTGGCCAACGGATTGATCGCGCTGCGCCTCAAGACCCTCCGGCCGGAGCTGAGGGTGGCGATCATCGAGGCGGCGGATCGCCTGGGTGGATCGCATACCTGGTCGTTCTTCGAGACCGATCTGAGCCCGACGCAGCGCGACTGGGTCGAACCGATGATCGCCCATCGCTGGCCGGGCTACGCTGTGCGCTTTCCCGAGGGCGGACGCCGTCTGTCCACGCCCTATCGCAGCGTCACGGCCGACTCGTTCGACGCCGTCGTCCGCCGCGCGATGGCGGGCCGGATGAGGCTGAACGCCCCGATCCGCGAGGTCCGGGCTAACGGCGTGGTGCTCGTCAACGGCGAGCGGCTGGAGGCGAAAGCGGTCATCGACGGCCGCGGGCCGACCACCGCTCCCGACCTGGCGCTGGGTTTCCAGAAATTCGTCGGGCTGGAGGTGAAGCTCGACGCGGCGCACGGCATGTCGGAGCCGTTGGTGATGGACGCTACGGTGGATCAGGCAGGCGGCTATCGCTTCATCTATGTGCTGCCCCTTCAGGCCGACACGGTGCTGATCGAGGATACCCGGTACGCCGACGGGCCCGAGCTGGATCAGGCCGCGCTCGAAGCGGGCGCGCGCGATTATGCCCACGCGCGGGGCTGGGGCATCACCGAGGTCCTGCGGTGCGAGCACGGCGTCTTGCCCGTCGCCATGGCGGGGGATGTACGGGCGCATTTCGACCGCATGGGCGCCGCCGCGCAGAGTGGATTGAGGGCGTGCCTGTTCCATCCGACGACCGGATATTCCTTGCCGGACGCCGTCCGCCTCGCTGATCTGCTGGCGACGATGTCCTGGCGCGATGGCGAGGATCTCGCCGGTCAAATCCGCCGGCACGCCATTGGCGTCTGGCGCTCGCGGGGCTTCTACCGGATGCTCGATCGCATGCTGTTTCGCGCGGCGGCGCCAACCCAGCGATACAAGGTTCTGCAGCGCTTCTATCGCCTGCCGCAGCCGCTGATCGAGCGCTTCTACGCCGCGCGCTCCACGACTGCCGACAAGCTGCGCATCCTCACGGGGCGGCCGCCGGTCCCGCTCGCCGCCGCCTTGCCGTGCCTGCTCGAACGATGACGCGCCCGACTAACGCGATCGTCATCGGCTCGGGCTTCGGCGGACTCGCTTTGGCGATCCGCCTGCAGGCGGCCGGCATCCGCACGACCATCCATGAGGCGCGCGATCTACCGGGCGGCCGCGCCTACGTCTATCGCGACAAGGGCTACACCTTCGACGCTGGCCCTACGGTCATCACCGATCCCGCGGCGCTCGAGGAGCTGTTCGCGATCGCCGGCCGACGGCTCGAGGACTATGTCGAGCTGATGCCCGTGTCGCCGTTCTATCGGCTGTGCTGGGAGGACGGTGACATATTCGACTACGTCGACGACCAGGCAGAGCTCGACCGTCAGATCGCCAAACGCGATCCGGCCGATGTCGAGGGCTATCGCCGCTTCCTGGCCTATTCACAGGATCTGCTGCGCGAAGGCTATGTGAAGCTGGGCGCCACGCCGTTTCTCGACTTCGCCAGCATGGTCCGCGCGGCGCCGCAGTTGGTTCGGCTGCAGGCTTGGCGCTCGGTCTATGACAAAGTCGCGGGGTTCATCCGCGACGAGCACCTGCGTCAGGCGTTCAGCTTCCAGTCACTACTGGTCGGCGGCAATCCCTTCGCCACGTCCTCCATCTACGCGCTGATCCATGCGCTCGAGCGGCGCGGCGGCATATGGTACCCGCGTGGCGGGACGGGCGCGCTCATCAATGGAATGGTGCGCGTGTTCGAGGAACTGGGCGGCACGCTGCGGCTTGGTGGCGCCGTCGAGCGGATCGTGACGGCGGCAGGACGCGTGGTCGGTGTCGTCGCGGCGGGCCAACACCAGGCCTGCGACATGCTCGCGTCCAACGCCGATGTGGTCCACACCTATCGAGTCCTGCTGGGTCACGCCGAGCGTGGCCGCAAGGAGGGCGCGCGCCTCGCCGCCAAGCGCCATTCGATGTCGCTCTTCGTCATCTATTTCGGCCTCAAGCGCCAGCACCCGAGTATTCGCCACCACACGGTCATTTTCGGCGCGCGGTATCGCGCCTTGATCAACGAGATCTTCAAAGGCCCCGAGTTGCCCCAGGATTTCTCCCTGTACCTCCACGCGCCGACGCGGACCGATCCGTCGCTGGCGCCACCGGGGTGCGACGCCTTCTACGTGCTGGCGCCGGTGCCGCATCTGGGTTCCGCCAACATCGACTGGACCGTCGAGGGACCGCGCTATCGCGACCGGATTCTGGCCTATCTCGAGCGGTACCATATCCCCGGTCTCGCGGCGGACCTCGATACGTGCCGGATCTTCACGCCGCTCGACTTCCGCGATCAGCTGCGCGCCCACCACGGCTCGGCGTTCTCGCTGGAGCCGATCCTCACGCAGAGCGCGTACTTCCGCGTGCACAATCGCGACGATCGGATCGCCAATCTCTACTTTGTCGGCGCGGGCACGCATCCGGGCGCGGGCGTGCCCGGCGTGGTCGCGTCGGCCAAGGCGACGGCTGGCCTGATGATCGCCGACGCGCGACGCGCACCATGACCGACCGCGTCCTGCAAAGCAGCCACCAGGCGATCAAGCAGGGCTCCAAGAGCTTCGCCACCGCCGCCCGACTGTTTCCCAGCGAGATCCGCGACGACGCCTCGATGCTCTATGCGTGGTGCCGCCACTGCGACGACGAGATCGACGGCCAGGTCATGGGTCACGGCGCGGTCGGGCTCAAGGCCGAGATCGGCGCCGCCAAGCTTCGGGAGCTGCGCGAGCGCACCCGCTCCGCTCTCGATGGCGCGGCGCAGGACAACGCGGTCTTCGCCGCCTTCCAGCGCGTCGCCCGGCGACACGCTATTCCCGCCGAGGACGCCATGGGTCTGTTGCGCGGCTTCGAGATGGACGTCGAGGGGCGGCGCTACGACACCCTCGCCGATACGATGGACTACGCCTACCACGTGGCCGGCGTCGTCGGCGTGATGATGGCTCGGATCATGGGTGTGGAGAGCCGCGACGTCTTGCGACGGGCCCAGGATCTCGGCCTGGCGTTCCAGCTCACGAACATCGCGCGCGATGTCGTCGAGGACGCCGGCGGGGGTCGCGTCTATCTGCCCGCGCGCTGGCTGGAAGAGGAGGGGGTCGCCACCGGCGCGGTCGCCGATCCCGCGAATCGCGAAGCGGTGGCGCGGGTTGCCACCCGGCTGGTTGCCGCCGCCGAGCCCTACTACGAGTCGGCGCGCTGGGGGCTGCGCGATCTGCCGATCAGGTGCGCCTGGGCGATCGCCACCGCCCGCGGGGTCTATCGCGCCATCGGCCATCGCGTGGTGGATGCCGGCGCGCAGGCCTGGGAGCGACGCATCTCGACAGGCCGGGCGTCGAAGGCGGCGCTGCTGGCGCTCGGCGGCCTGACCGCGCTGCGCAGCGGCACGTTCGACCGCCTGCGCGCGCCGCCGCCGCGCCCGACGCTTTGGACAAGAATCTGATTCAGCCCGACAGCCGTCGCCGTTCAATCACAAACGCCACAAGCCAGCCGACGACGCCCAGGCCCGCGAGCACGATCCAGCCGGTCGGGACATCGGAGTCGAACCGCCCCAGCCAGATCACGGTCTGCCATGACTCGATCGCCCAGGCGTGCGGCGTCAGCCAGCCGATCGACTGGAACGCCGGCGGCATGAGGAACCGCGGCGCCATCGAGCCGCCGAGCGCCGCCAGCACGAGAACCAGGAAGGTCGACAGAGGCTGCGCCTGGTCGCGCGATCGGCAGGCGGCGATCACCATCAACGCGAAGCCCGAAGCGGCAAGGCCGACCACAAAGGCGGTGAGCAGGCCCGCCGCGATCTGCCATATCGCCAGCGATGGCAGGTCCGGCGTCGCGACCAGGAAGATGATGATCGCTTGCGCCACGCCGACCGCCGTTAACCAGAGGAGCCGAGCGCCCAGCACCGGCGCCAGTCCGCGGCTGGCGAGCACGAGGCGCGCCTGCAACCCGGATCGTCGTTCGTCGAGCCCGCCCATGGCGCCATGCACGGCCGCGAAGAACATGAACATTACGGCGACGGCGGCGGCGTAGTAGGTGGCTTGAAAATCGCCGGCCGGCCCGAGACGGCGGCGCTGTACGGAGCCGTCATCCACGGCCCGGCCCGCCATCGCGGCGTGGATCGCGCTCATGCGGGCCGCGACGGCGTTGGTCGCGGCCTCGCGCCCGCCGGTGCCCAGGATCTCGATCCGCAGGCCGGGCCCGTCGCCAGCGCGCAGGATCACGCCGGTATCCGCGCGGCCCGAGACAACGTTCGCCTCGACGGCTTGGACGCTGTCTTGCTCGCTCAACCGGTCGAACGACTTGCGCATCGCCGCGCGCGCCGTCTGGCTCGCCGCGCTGCGCGCCAGATCGGTAAACGATACCGACGCGTCGATACTGCCTTGCCCGCTGGCGCCGAAGATCGCCGCGAAGAGCAGATA
The DNA here is from genome assembly GCA_016869975.1 of Alphaproteobacteria bacterium. GTDB lineage: Bacteria > Pseudomonadota > Alphaproteobacteria > Reyranellales > Reyranellaceae > JAFAZJ01. The sequence continues at coordinate 10,288 of VGCZ01000054.1, read as the reverse complement.
GATGAGCGGCGGCAGCAGGAGGGTCAGCGCCAAGCCCGGGCGATCCCTGAGGAATCCGCGGGCATAGGCTTCAATGATCGCGAGCATGTCTTTCTTCGTGCAACGCCGCCGCCAGATCGTCCAGATCGGGCCGGCTGACGATCAATTCGCCGCCGGCCTGATTAACCGCGTCCGCCAGCAGGCGCGCGACTTCGAACGGCTGGTCGCCGATGCGACGCCAGGTCAAGCCGTCGGCCGAGGCGAAGAAGCCCGCTTCGCGCATGACTTTGGCGAGCATGTCCTGGGGCGTCTCCGCGAACCTGACGGCAAGCGTGCGGCGCGTGCCGAACGCCTCGTCGAGGAGGGCGGTCGGCTTGCCCTCCTTGATCAACCGCCCCGATAACAGAAAGCCCACCCGGTCGGCGGCCGCCTCCACGAAGCGGGCGTCATGGCTGATCAACAGGCACGCGGCGCCCTCCGTCGCCGCGGCGCGCAGAGCGTTGGCCAGAGCCGATCGCGTGTGCACGTCCACGCCCTGCGTCGGTTCATCGGCGACGACGAGGCTCGGCTGCCCCACGAGAGCGGCCGCCAGGCTGGCCCGGCGACGCCAACCGCCGGACAACACCGCGATCAATTCGTTCGCCCGGGTTTCGCACGCGGTGAGGCGCAAGGCTCTGGCGACATCGATCGACGCGCGCTCGCGGCGAGCGCCGGCGGCCCGGGCGATGACATGGAGATTCTCGGCGACCGTCAGGTTCTGGAACAACGCTTCTTGCTGCGGCGAGAGGCTGACGCCGCTTTTGCCCTGGTTCGGCCAGCGGACTTCCCCTCGCGTCGGCTCGAGCAGGCCGCAAGCGACCCGCGCGGCGGTCGACTTGCCGGCGCCGTTGGGGCCAAACAACGCGTAGACTTCGCCGGCGCCGATCGCCAGATCGAGGCCGGTGAGCACAGGCTTGACGCCATAACCGGCATGGACGCCGCTGAAGACAAGCGCCGCCGACTGTGGATCACCGTTCAAGGTGCGCGTTCCGCATGAGCCTCTCGGCGTACCGGCTCAGCGAGCTGTCTGGACCGATCGCCTCGCGCGCGCGCTCGAGCGACTCGTCGATGGCCGCGCGCAGGCGTTCTTCGCCCCACAAATCGAGGAAGGTGATCTTGCCGGCGTCCTGCCGCTCGTCTTTTCCGGTTTCTTCCGAGGACACGACGGCATCCATGAGATCATCACGAAGCTGAAAGGCAAAGCCGATGGCTTCCCCGAAACTCGCGAGAGACCTGATCTGATCGGCGGTGGCGCCGCCGACCGCGCCGCCGCTCTCCAGAGCGTTGATGAAAAGCGCCGACGTCTTCTGATGATTGAGCTGCCGCAGGCCGTTCTCGTCGCGGCGATCGGGCGTGTCGCGGAGGTCGCGAATTTGGCCTTGCGAGAGTCCGTCGAACCCGACCGCCTTGGTCAGGTTACGCAAGGCGGCGAGCTTTACCTCCGGCCTGATGGTCCTGGCGTCGAGAACCGCCGCGTAGGCCTGGTTGAGCAGCGCGATCGCGACCAGGATGGCGGCGTCCTCGCCATGGCTGATGTGGATGGTCGGCGCGCCGCGGCGTAGCGTGGCGTTATCCATGCAGGGGAGATCATCGAGCACGAGCGACGCCGAGTGGATCATTTCGACCGCGCAGCCCAAATCCAGCGCATCGATCGCGCGGCCGCCGACATGTTCGCATGCCAGCATGGTCATGACCGGCCGAACGCGCTTGCCGCGGCCAAGAAGCGCTTCCGCCGCCGCGCGGAACAGCACGTCATTCGCGCCCTGTGGGGCTGTGGGGAGCAATTCGCGGAGACGGTCGTTCACGCGGTATCTCAGCTGTTGTTCCGCGTCTTCCGGCTTATATGGGGGAGTTCTCTGGTGCCGAACGCTTGATGTTGCCATCGTGATCTTCCGCAAGAGGGAACGAAAGCTGGACGCAAGCCACGTTGCGGCAGGCTTACCGGGCGTTATGGTCCTTACGGTCCCGCCCGCGCGGATGCAATACCTTTGGGAGAGCTGAAAGCATGACGCCGTCGAACGATGCGCTTGTCCAACGCAAAGATGAGCACATCGACCATGTTCTCGCCGGCAAGGGCCGTGGCACGGCCGATGCGGGCTTCGACGTGGTGCGCTTCCAACACAACGCTTTGCCCGAACTCCACTACGATGACATCGACCTCAGTGTCCGATTCCTGGGCAAAGAACTCGCGGCGCCGTTCCTGATCAGTTCGATGACAGGTGGCCCGACGCGCGCGGCGTCGATCAACGCGCGCCTCGCCAAAGCCGCGGAGAAACTACGAATCGCTTTTGCGGTTGGATCACAGCGGGTGGCGATCGACAGTCGCGCTGCTCTTGGACTGGGGCGGGACCTGCGTCTGCGCGCGCCGACCGCCTTGATTCTAGCCAATCTGGGCGCGGTGCAGTTCTCGAAGGGCTACGGCCTCGACGACGCACGCCGAGCGGTGGAGATGATCGGCGCTGACGGTCTCATTCTGCACCTCAATCCGCTCCAAGAGGCGATCCAGGCCGAAGGCGACCGCGACTGGCGCGGGGTGGAGGCGGCCATCGCCAAGATCGCCAAGGCCTTTCCCGGCCGGCTCATCGTCAAGGAAACCGGCGCGGGGCTGTCCGGCGACGTCGTGCGGCGGCTGCGAGACTGCGGGGTCTCGGCGATCGATGTCGCGGGCTGCGGTGGCACGAACTGGGGGCTGATCGAAGGGGCGCGCGCCGCCGGTGGACATGCGGAAGCCGTCGTGAAGCCCTTCGCGGGATGGGGCGTGCCGACCGCGCGCGCGGTCTTCGACGCGTCGATCGCCGCGCCGAATCTGCCGCTGATTGCGTCGGGCGGAATTCGCGACGGCCTGGACGCGGCGCGCGCCATTCGACTCGGCGCGCAACTTGTCGGTCAGGCGGCTGGGGTGCTGGACGCGGCGCTCGAGTCCACCGCTTCCGTCGAGGCGCACTTCGCCGTTCTGCGCGATCAGCTACGTCTCGCTTGCTTCTGCACCGGCTCGGCCGATCTTCACGCGCTGGCGCGGGCTCCGTTGCTCGATGCCGTTCGATTCTGACGCAACTCCGCCGTCAGCGCCCGGACCGGGCGCACCCACAGGAAGCCGAACGAGACGCAGCCTTCCCTGGTCTTCACGACATGGTGCAGCCGGTGCGCCTGGATGCGCTTGCGCCAGAAGGCGGACCGTCCCGCGACACCGATCGGATAGCGTCGGTGCACCAGTCCATCGTGAAAGAAGAAGTAGATCATCCCGTAGGCCGTCATGCCCAGCCCGATGGGCAGCGCCCAGAACCACAGATGCGTGCCGATCGCGATGAGCGCGATCGCCGGCAGAGCGAACATCACGGCGAACAGATCGTTCTTCTCGAGCACGCCGGCTCGCGGCTCGTGATGGCTTCGGTGCCAGCACCAGAGCGGGCCATGCATGAGGTGGCGGTGCGCCACCCAGGCCAAGCCCTCGGTGCCGAGGAGGGCGCCGACGAACACCAAGACGAACAGCGCGCTGGTCATACGGCTAGGATAACCGGATTCGCGGCCCGAAGCCACGCGTCGACGGACCGCAAGCGGACCGCCGATGGCGCCTAGGTGCGATCGAGCGGCTTCATCAGCGAACCGCGCGGCATCGCCCGCAGCGCCGGCAGCACGTCGGTGGCCGAATCGACGAAGCGGATCGAGTCGCGGACATTGGCGCTGGCGAATCTGCGGCCGATGACGCGCTCGATCAGGTCGAGCAGCGGCGTCCAGTAGCCGGCGGTGTTGAGCATCACCATCGGCTTGTCGTGCAGCGCCAAGGTGCGCCACGACATGATCTCGAACAGTTCCTCGAGCGTGCCAATGCCGCCGGGCAGCACGACGAAGGCATCGGCGCGCTCGAACATGATCATCTTGCGCTCGTGCATGGTGGCGACGACCACCGGCTCGCTCACGCCGCCGTGGCCGGCTTCGGCCTTCAGCAGGAAGTCCGGGATCACGCCAATGACATGGCCGCCGGCGTCCAGCGCGCCGTCGGCCACGGCGCCCATCAGCCCCATCCCGCCGCCGCCATAGACCAGCGTGACACCGGCCAGCGCGAAGAGCGCGCCCAAACGCCGCGCCTCCTCGACATAGATCGGCTCGTCGCCGGGCCGGGAGCCGCAGAAGACACAGACCGAACGAATAATTGACATCACGGGTCAGGAAGCGGGAGAGGGGAGGGATGCCGGCGGTTTTCCGCCGGGCGGATGTTTGCCATGATTGTCGTGGCATGAACGCCGGGAATCGTCCAGCCCGGCCAGGAGCCCGATGACCGAGCCCGCCAAGCCATCCGGCCCACCGTCCACCACCGGCCCGCTGCCGACGGACGAGGAGGCCATCCGAGTCGCCGTGTCGGCGCTGGCGGCGCGGCTGTCGCCAAGTGGCCCTCCCTCGTCGCCGCCGTCCGAGAACGGCGCTGTGACCCCGGCGCCGGCGACCGTGGTGCCCGGCCGCGCCGCCGAGCCGCCGACCGAGAGCGCGGCGCTGGCGACTGTCGTGCCGGGCCGTGCCGCCGAGCCGCCTAAGCCCGCCGAGGCGCCGGCTGCGGTTGTCCCGCCGGCGCTCCGGGTCGCGCCGCGCCGCGGCGTCGGCCGTTTGGTGTTCATTCTTTTGATGCTCCTCCTGCTCCTGGGCGGGTTGGGCTGGCTGCTGCGCGATCACCCCCAGGTGGCGGCGCTGCTGGGGCGCGGCGCTCCCGCGGTCGTGGACCCCAGGCAGGCCGCGGCGCCGACCACTCCGACGACATCGCCATCTCCCGCACCGACGGCTACCAGGCCCGACCCGGCACCTACCACCGCAGCCCCGGCCCCGGACGCCGCCAAGCCGGACAGCCCAGCGCCAGCGGCCGCCCCAACCCCTGACCCCGCCAAGCCAGATAGCCTGCCACCAGCCCCCACCGCGGCGGCGCCAGTCGAGCCGCCCAAGCCCGCCGAGCCACCCAAGCCCGATCCGGCCTTGGCGCCGCCGACCTTCGACAATGTCTTCATCCGCGATGGCCGCGCCGTCATCTCGGGTCGAGCACCGGCTGGATCCCGGGTCGAACTGCAGGTCAACGGCCGCACCGCGGCGACAGTCCAGGCCGATGCCCGGGGGGAGTGGGTGGCGATCCTTGACGCGCCGCTGCCTCCGGGCGGTCACGACCTTCGCCTCGTCCAGACGCCACCGGGTGGCGCGCCGGTGCCCTCTGACCGGACGGTCGTGGTGCTCGTCCCGGCGCCCGCCGAATCGCCGCCTCCGGCCCCCATGCCTTCGGTCGAAGCCGCGAAGCCGGAGCCGCCGCCCCAACCGGCCCCCCCGCCGTCGGTCGCTGCAGCCCCTGCCACCTCCGCGCCTTCGCCGCCACCGCCTGCCACGCCCTTGGTTGTCGCGACGCCGACCGCGCCCGGAAGCCCCAGCCAGGTGCTCCAGGGCCCGCCGCTGGCGCGCGCCGGTGATCTGGTGCTGGGTACGGTCGACTACGACGACGCCGGCCGCCTGATGATCGTCGGCGGAGCCAATCCCGGCGAGACGGTGCGCGTCTATCTGAACAACGTGCCGGTCGGCGACGCCACGGCGGGCGCCGACGGCCGCTGGGCCTTGGCGCCCGGGCGTGCCGCGCCGCATGGCCCGCAGCGCTTGCGCGTCGACCGCCTGACCGCCGGCGGCCCGCGCGTGGCGTACCGCCTCGAGGTGCCGTTCGAGCGGGTGAAGGTGCGACCGGGCGACGCGGTGACCATCGTACGCGGCGACAATCTCTGGAACATCGCCCGCGGTACCCTGGGCAACGGCGAGCGCTTTACGGCGATTTACGAAGCCAACCGAAACCAGATTCGCGACCCCAACCTGATCTATCCCGGCCAGGTATTCGTCATCCCCAAGCCGAGATGAGGCGATGCTGGCCAACTTCCTGATCCCGATCCACCCCGCGGGCTGGCGCTTCATCGCCATCTTCGCCGGCGTCACCTTGGCGCTGGCCTGGACGCCGCTGTTCTGGCCGCTGTTTATCGCGACCGGCTGGTGCGTCTATTTCTTCCGTGATCCGCCCAGGCTCACACCGACGCGCGCCGGTCTGTTCGTGGCCCCGGCCGACGGGCTGGTGCTGAAGGTCGAGGCGGCGGTACCGCCGCGCGAGCTGGGTCTGGGCGATCAGCCAATGATGCGCATCAGCACGTTTCTCAGCGTCTTCGATGTCCACATCAATCGCATCCCGGTGGACGCCACCGTCGATGTCGTCGCCTATCATCCCGGCCGTTTCCTCGCCGCCTCCGACGACAAGGCGGGCGATGAGAACGAACGCCAATCCGTCAGCCTCACGCTGGCCGATGGCCGCAAGGCGGTCGTGGTGCAGATCGCCGGTCTGGTGGCGCGGCGCATCGTGTGCCATCTGCGACCGGGTCAGATCGTGCGCGCCGGCGAGCGCTATGGTCTCATTCGCTTCGGCAGCCGAACCGATCTATATCTGCCGGCAGGCGTTGTGCCCCTGGTGGCGTCGGGGCAGCGCATGATCGGCGGTGAGACCGTCATGGCCGACGATCGCGCCACTGACGCGGGGCCGCGCGGCGCGGCCGAGCTCTGAGGACCCAGGAGGCGCGACCATGCACGATCCCGAGCGGCGTGAGCGTCGCCTGCGCCTGCGCGGCCTGTCGATCAATCGATTGCTGCCCAACGTCATCACGCTCTCGGCGCTGTGCGCCGGCCTGACGGCGATCCGATTCGGACTGAACGGCGATTTCCGCTCGGCGGTCTTGGCGATCATCGCCGCCGCCTTTCTCGACGCGCTCGACGGGCGCGTGGCGCGTCGCCTCAACGCCACCAGCCGCTTCGGCGCCGAGCTCGATTCGCTGTCCGACGTGATCGCCTTCGGCGTGGCGCCGGCCTTCCTGATGTACCTGTCGATCATGAGCGCCGCCGGCGCCTTCGGCTGGGTCGTCACCCTGATGTTCCCGATCTGCAGCGCGCTGCGCCTGGCGCGCTTCAATGTCGGCATCTACGCCGATGAGAAGCCGCCGGTCTGGGCCGGGGCCTATTTCACCGGTGTGCCGGCGCCGGCCGGGGCGCTTCTGGCGCTCATGCCGCTGATGCTCAGCCTGTCGCCCGACGTCGACTGGCCGTGGCTGCGACACCCGGTCACGGGCGCGATCTTCCTGGTCGGTATCGGCGCGCTGATGATCAGCCGGCTTCCGTCCTGGTCGCTCAAGCGCGGCCGCATTCCCGGTCCCTGGGTGGTGCCAAGCCTGGCGCTGGCGGCGCTGGGGATCGGTCTGATGGTGACCACGCCGTGGACCACCCTGCCGTTGATCGGCCTGGTTTATCTGCTCCTGCTGCCGTTCAGCTACGCCAGCTACCGGCGCACGGCGGCGCGCGAGGCGGCCCACGCCGCTTCCGCCCCGGCGGCGGTCGTCGAATTGCGCGCCGTCGGCGATTCCAGCGATCCCATACGGCGCTGACGCCATGCTCGACCCGCTGATGCGGCGGATCATCGATCCGCCGCTCGACAAGGCGGGCGGCTGGCTGGCGGCGCGCGGGGTGTCGGCCAATGGACTGACCCTGATCGGTCTGCTCGTCGGCCTAGCCTGCCTGCCGCTGCTGGCGGTCGAGGCCTATGGCTGGGCGCTGGCCTGCTGCTTGGCCAACCGCTTGATCGATGGCCTCGACGGTGCCGTGGCGCGCATCCGTGGACCGACCGATTTCGGCGGTTACGCCGATATCGTTGCCGACATGGTCTTCTATGCTGCGGTCGTCCTGGGCTTCGCTTTGGCCCGGCCAGAAAACGCGATCTGGGCGGCGGTGCTGCTGGCCGCTTTCGTCGGCACCGCCTCTTCCTTCCTCGGTTATGCGGTGATCTCGGCCAAGCGAGGCGAGCAAACCCTCCAGCGAGGGCGTAAATCCTTTTACCACGCAGCCGGGCTGATCGAGGGCTCGGAGACCATTGTGTTTGTTGTTGCAATGATGATATTTCCAATATTTTTCAAATATATATCGGTATTTTTTACCATCATGTGCGCGATCACCATTGTGGGTCGGCTGGCCGCGGCTCGGGCTCGGTGGGGTGATGGGTAAGGTTCACTGCATGCAGAAATAGATAAATTTTTCAGCAGGTTATGAGAGATAATTAATCGAATGTCTGGGAATTTTAATTGCGTTGACGCGAAAATATGCTAATGATTCACATTAGGAACGTGTGACATAGGGCCGGTGGCGTTCCTGACGGTCTCGAGTTTCTCCGTCATGATTTCGGCTTTGAAGAGATGCATTCCGGGCGATCCGCCGCAAGCCAAGTCGCGATAGCCGGAACGGCAAAGATAGAAAATTAGGAGATTCGTTTATGCTGTCGATTTTCCGTAGGATTCTCAAGGACGAGCAGGGCGCTACTGCGATCGAGTACGGTCTGATCGCCGCGCTGATCTCGGTCGCCGCCATCACCGCTTTCACCGCGGTCGGCACCAAGCTCAGCGACATGATGACGAACACGGCCAACAAGCTGAACTAAGCCATCAATACAAGCGCTCAAGCACCTGCGTGAGAAAGAGACGGGCCGTAGGGGAAACCTCCTGCGGCCCGTTCCCATTTTGACGGCGGTTGAACGTCAAAGAATCGGGAGTTGTTGCAAAATAATCACTTAGTCTGCCTCTTTTATCTTTCGCGTTGGCTTGGCGTTGCTTTGATGAATGGGTTGAGATACAAGCTTCAACTGTCAGGACTGATTGGAGACGCAGTCAGACAACGTCGGCCCCGGCCGCTGTCCCCATAAACGCCTCCGGTTTGATTGGTTCGTGCGATTCGGGGGAGACCCGCAAGCCATTACGGCCCGAAATTGGGCGAACCGAATTTTGGAGATATGATCATGTTGTCGATTTTCCGCAAGGTTATGAAGGACGAGTCCGGCGCCACCGCGATCGAGTACGGTCTGATCGCTGCGCTGATCTCGGTCGCCGCCATCACCGCTTTCACCACGGTCGGCACGAAGCTCAGCGGTATGATGACCAACACGGCCAACAAGCTGAACTAAGCGCTAGGTCAGTGTCAAAGAAGCCGGGCCGCAGGTCATCCTGCGGCCCGTTCGCTTTTTTGCGGCGACTACTTGTCTAGCCAGGGAGAGCCAAGCCGGCGCACCAGATGTTGCCTGCATCGATCCAATTCGCCCACTATCTGTGGTGAAGGTAATTGATCAATTAGAAATATCTTTTAGATTCAATGTTCTATTGGATAATCTTTAAGTATTTTCTATTGACTGTCGCCGCGACTTTGCGTAGATTTCGAACTGAAAGTCGCTGATGGGTTTGGGAGTCGTTCGCGGCCGACCGCAAGACGCCGCCCTGGTAAGGGATCCAGTCGAGGGATCGTCCGATCTTCCGGGTTTGTTTTTGAAGTGATTCCAGAGGGTAGGGTCATGGTCTTGAGTTATCGCCAGGCTTTGAGGAGCGGATCGGGGGCCAGCGCCTTCGAACGCGGCTCAAGCGCCTCGCTGACGTAGCGACCCTCCGTGACCGACCGTTCGTAAAGAAGAGCAGGTGCATGTCCGAAGCCCTCCAGCTCGTGGATCTGATCCTGATCAGCGGCCTTGCCGCGCTGGTGATCGGAGCCGCGCTCAGTGACTGGGCGCGCTATGTCATCCCCAATCAGATTCCGCTGGCGGCGGTCGCGCTGTTCGTGGTGCACGCGGGAGTCGTGCTGCTGCGAGGCGGCCAGCCGATGTCGCTGGTCTGGGCGGTGGCTTGCGGCGCCGTGGTATTCGCCGGCGGCGCCTTTCTGTTTGCCCAGAAGGTCCTGGGCGGCGGCGACGTCAAGCTGATGGCGGTCTGCGCGATGTGGGCCGGGCCGAATCATGTTGCCGAATTCATCCTGGTTACAACGCTGTATGGCGCGCTGTTGAGTGCTGCCTTCCTGTTGCCGGCGTTCCGCCAGAAGGCTGAGTTGAGCGACGCCAAATTCGTTGGTTCGGTGACGGCGGCGCTGCGGCGGCGGCTGCCTTACGGGTTGGCGATTGCCACCGGTGCGGTGGTGGTCTGCTTTCGACTACTGACCGAGGTGAGGGCCTGATCCCATGAACATCGCGCGCGTCGGAGTCTTCGCCATCGCCCTGCTGGTCGCTGGCGTCATGGTTTTCTTCGGTCGCCACTGGCTGGGCTTCGCCACGCAGCAGCCCGCGCAGGTCGCCGCTGTTCCCCGTCAGGGCTCATAGGACAGATTGAGGTGTTTGCGTAGCGGAGTGCTTTCGGCTCATCGTCACCGTTGAGAGGGACGAGGATGAGACCGATGAAGCAGCCGTCGCCGAATGGCACGGCGG
>VGCZ01000053.1 GCA_016869975.1 Alphaproteobacteria bacterium | reverse complement strand
CGAAAAATGTGTCCAATTATCTAATATTATTAATGGTTTGGAATAGGATCATTATTTCCTAAACCGTAGGCCGGAGGTTCGAATCCTCTCGGGGACGCCATTCTTCGTAACCCTCGAGGCAAACACAAAATGAGCGTGCGTGCGGGTCGTGAATTTCTGGCGATTCCCGGGCCGACGACGGTGCCCGACGAAGTCCTGCGGGCGATGCATCGTCCGGCGGTCGACATCTATTCGGGCCCGCTGCTGGCGTTGACCGACGGCCTGCTCAAGGACATCGCCCGCGTCTTCCACACCAAGGGCCACGCCTACATCTACATCTCCAACGGCCATGGCGCCTGGGAGTCCTCGCTGACCAACGTGCTGTCGCGGGGCGACAAGATCCTGGTGCTCGAAAGTGGCCGCTTCGCCATCGGATGGGGCGAGAACGCGCGGCGCATGGGCGTCGAGGTCGAGATCCTCAAGGGCGATATGCGCCGGGCCGTGCGGCCCGCCGATGTCGAGGCGCGGCTGAAGGCCGACAAGGGCAACACCATCAAGGCCATCCTGGTGGTTCAGATCGACACCGCCTCGGGTGTGGTCAACGACATCGAGGCGATCGGCCAGGCGGTGCGCGCCGCCGGCCACGACGCGCTCCTGATGGTCGACGCCGTGGCCTCGCTGGGCTGCATGCCGTTCGAGATGGACAAGTGGGGCGTCGACGTCGCGATGTCGGGCTCGCAGAAGGGCCTGATGGCGCCGCCCGGCCTGGGCTTCGTCGCCGCCAACGACCGCGCCCGCGCTGCGCACAAGAAGGCCGGGCTGCGCACGCCCTACTGGGACTGGACCGATCGCGAGGGCGACCAGCACTACCAGAAATACGCCGGCACGCCGCCCGAGCATCTGCTGTTCGGCTTGCGCCAGGCGCTCGACCTGCTGTTCGAGGAAGGCCTGGAGAACGTCTTCCGCCGTCATCGCCTGCTGGCCGAGTCGGTACGCCGCGCCGTCGGCACGTGGAGCGAAGGACAGGCGGTCGGCTTCAACATCGTCGAGCCCAACGAACGCTGCGACACGGTCACGACGGTGCTGTTCAACAACGGCTACGATCCCGAGGCGCTGCGCGCCTATTGTAACAAGCAATGCGGCGTGATCCTCGGCCACGGCATCGGCGATCTGTCGGGCAAGGCGATCCGCATCGCCCATATGGGCCACGTCAACGCGCCGATGATGCTCGGCACCTTGAGCGTGGTCGAGATGGCGCTCAACGCGCTCTCCATCCCGCACGGCAAGGGCGGCGCACAGGCGGCGATCGACTATCTGTCGCAGAACGTGAAGGCGTAGCGTTACGCCAAACCGTCATCCCGAGCGCAGCGAGGGATCCAGGGCAGCCTAGATCCCTCGCTGCGCTCAGGATGACAGAGTCTCAGCTCGTCACCAGGCCGCCATCGACGTTGTAGCACTGGCCGGTGATGTTGCGTGCGCCGGGCGAGGCGAGGAACACGGCCATGGCGGCGATGTCCTCCGGCGTGTTGGCACGGCCGATCGGGATCGGCTTCTGGAACTCCGCCAGCATCTTCTCGAAATCCTGGCCGCGCTGCTCGGCGCGCTCCTTGACGATGCGATTGACCAGCTCGGTGAGCGTCACGCCGGGGCAGATCGAGTTGACGTTGATGTCGTGGCGCGCCAGCTGCTGCGCCGCCGTCTTGGTCAGCGAGATCACCGCGCCCTTGCTGGCAGCGTAGATCGCGTTCGAGGTGCCGGCGAAGCCGCGGCCGGCGATCGAGGCGATGTTGATGATGCGCCCGCCCTTGCCGCGCTTGATCATCTCGCGCGCTGCCGCCTGCAGGCAGAAGAACACGCCCTTGGCGTTGACGCGGTGGATGCGATCCCAGTCGGCCTCGGTGAGGTCCATGATATAGGCCGAGCGGGTGACACCGGCGTTGTTGACGATGACGTCGAGCCGACCGAGCTCCTTCACCGTGCGCGCCACCATCGCCTCGATGCTGGGCACGTCGCCGCAATCGGCCTGGATGGCGACACTCTTGGCGCCGAGTTCCTCGGCCTTGCGCGCGGTGCGCTGCGCCGCCTGCTCGTCGATGTCGGAAACCGCCATGGTCGCGCCCTCGGCCGCCATGCCCAGCGCCGTCGCCTCACCGATGCCCGCCCCGGCGCCGGTCACCAGCACCACCTTGTCCTTGAGGCTCGCCATTTATTCCCTCCCGCGACGGTAAATTGAATGTGAGCAGCGCCACCATGCCGTTCCCGGCGGCCGCAGGCTAGCATCCCCGGCAAGCGAAGGGAGGGAACCGCCATGCGTCGAGGTATCGCAATTCTATCGGCCGCCATTGTCGCGGCCGCGACGTCGGCTTGGGCGCAGACCACGCCCGCACCGACTCCAGCGCCGGCGCCGCCGGCGGCACCGGCGCGGCCAGTGTTCCAGACCACCAAGGTCGAGGGCACCGACAACGTCTACATCTTCCGCTACATGAACCATCAGTCGATGTTCGTGGTCACACCGGCTGGCGTGATCGCCACCGACCCTATCGGTTATGTGCGGCGCGAGGCGAGCAAGGTCTATGTCGATGAGATCAAGAAGGTCACCAACCAGCCGATCCGTTACCTGATCTACAGCCACCATCACTACGACCACATCGCCGGCGGCCAGGCGTTCAAGGATGCCGGCGCCACCATCATCGCCCATCGCCGCGCCAAGGAGCGCCTGCAGCAGATCGACGATCCGTTCACACCACTGCCCGACGAGGTGATGGAGAACGAGCGCACCATCACTTTGGGCGGCGTCACGCTCGAGCTGAAGTACCTCGGGCCGAACCACTCCGACTCGACCCTGCTGATGCGGCTGCCGGCGCAGAAGATCGTCTTCGCCGTCGACTTCATCGGCGTCGGCGCCTTTCCCGGCCGCGGCATGATCGATTCCTACCCGATCGAGTGGGAGGCCTCGCTCAAGGCCGTGCTGGCGATGGATTGGGACCGCCTGATCCCCGGCCATCCCGGACCGGGCGACCGGCTCGGCACCAAGAAGGACGTGCAGGATCTGCTGACCATCCTGCAGGAGGCCTCGGCGGCGGTGAAGGCCGCGGCGCGCGAGGGCAAGTGCTGGGACGCGGCCGAGAACGAGATCAAGCTCGACAAGTACAAGGACATGCCGGGCTACGCGACCGGCCTGCCCATGGTGCTGCGCCGCTACTGCGGCCTGTGGGGCCGGGGGACGTAGTTCCCTTCTCCCCGCGCAGGACAGGGGCCGCGGACGGCCCCGAGGGAGAAGGTGCCGAGCACCAGCGAGGCGGATGAGGGGCTTCCCGGCCTCTCATCCGCCTCTTCGTTTGTTGGACGATCGCGAAGCCCCTCATCCGCCCTTCGGGCACCTTCTCCCCGCTTGCGCGGGAGGAAGGATTCAGCGAATCACATCAGCGACCCACTGCTCGATCGCGCGCGCCGGCATCACACCGGACTTGCGGCCGACCTCGCGGCCGCGGTGGATCAGCACCATCGTCGGAATGCTCTGGATGCCGAAGCGCTGCGCCAGCGACGGTTCGGCGTCGGTGTCGACTTTCGCCAGCCGCACCTTCGGCTCGAGCGTCGCCGCCGCCGCCTCGAACTGCGGCGCCATCTGTCGGCAGGGACCACACCACGCGGCCCAGAAATCGACCAGCAACGGCAGGTCGCTCTTCTCGGCGTGCCGCGCGAAGTGCTCCGTGTCGAGCGCCACCGGCTTGCCCGCGAACAGCGGCGCACCGCACTGACCGCATTTGCCACACACGCCAGGCACCAGCTTCTCGGCCGGCGCACGGTTCAGCGTATGGCAATGGGGGCAGGCGATTTGAATTGTCTCGGTCATGCCTTCGAGATGGCACCGCCCGCGCGCGGATCAAGTGCTATCGTCCGTGCGATACGAGCATGGAGCGCATGATGAAACGGCGGATCGCGGTGCTGGGCATGGGGCAGATGGGATCGGGCATGGCCGGGCGGCTGGCCGAAGCCGGCCACGACGTCTTGGGCTACGACATCAACCCGGCGACCCGCGAAGCGCTGACGAGGACCGGAATGGCGATGGCCGAGTCGATCAAAGCGGCGCTGGCCGGCCGCGAGATCATCCTCACCAGCCTGCCCGATCCCAATGCGGTGCGCGCGGCGTGGCTCGGTGCGGGCGGGCTGATCGCCTCGGCCGATCCGGGGAGTCTCTGCTTCGAGCTCAGCACCATCGATCCCCAGACCATGCGCGCGGTCGGCGAGGCGGCGGCCGCGCGCGGCCTCGACGTGGTCGACTGCCCGGTCAGCGGCAGCCCGGCCGAGGCGCGGCTGGGCAAGCTCGTGCTGATCGCCGGCGGCGAGCGGCAGACCGTCAACCGCGCCGAGCCGATCCTGCTGTCGCTGGGCGAGACCTGGAAGTACACCGGCGGCGTCGGCACCGCGAAGGTGGTGAAGCTGGTGAACAACATGATGTCGATGGGCAACGTGCTGATCGCCTGCGAGGCCTTCGCGCTGGGCACCGCCGCCGGCGTCGAGCCTGATACGCTCTACGACGTGCTGTCGGTCAGCGGCGGCCGCTCGCACCATTTCACCAAGCGCTTCCCCAACGCGCTGAAGAACAACTTCGATCCCGGCTTCAAGATGGAGCTGGGCGAGAAGGATCTGGCGCTGGCGATCGATCTGGGCCGCACGACGAAGATGCCGACACCCGGCGCCTCGACTGTGCGCGAGCTTTTCGCGATGGCGCTGTCGGAAGGCTATCGCGGCCGCGATATCGTGGCGCTGCTGCAGATGTACCAGGAATGGGCCAGGCGCGGCGCCGTCTAAACGCCTTCCCCCGCCTGCGGGGGAAGGTAGAACTACGGTGATTTCGCCCGCAACCCCGCACTACGTCCCGACAACCGGCCGAACACCGCGCCCGACATCAGCCCGGCGCCGCCGAGGTAGTTGCCGTAGAAGATGCCGCCCACCAACTCACCCGCGGCGTAGAGGCCGTGGATGGTCTGGTCGGTGATGTCCTGCACCTCGCCGCGCTCGTTGATGCGCAGGCCGCCGAAGGTGAAGGTGATGCCGCAAGTCACGACGAAGCCGGTGTAGGGCGGCTGGTCGATCGGCAGCGCCCAGTTCGATTTCGGCGGCGCGATGCCCTTGGTCTTCACGCCGTCGAGGATCGCCGGGTTGTAGTCGCCGGGCTGGCAGGCGGCGTTGAAGTCGCGCACGGTGCGCGCCAGCCCCTCGACATCGATGTCGAGCTTCTTCGCCAGTTCCTCGATCGTGTTGGCCTCGGCCTTGGTCACCTGCCGGATGCGGTACTCATCGCGTACCATGTCGATGGTGCGCTGGTCGAAGATCTGCACCGCCGTGCGCAGCGGCTGCTTCATGATCTCGCGGCCGTACTTGGCGTAGGTGTGGTTGCGGTAGTCCGCGCCCTCGTCGACGAAGCGCTCGCCGTTGAGGTTCACCACGATGCCGATCGGATAGGAGTGCTTCTGGAAATTGTCGAGCACGACGCGATCGCCGTAGGGCGGCGCGCTGATATCCCAAGCCACGGCGTGACAGGTCGACCAGCCACCGAAGGGCTGCGCGCCGATGTCGAGCGCCGCCTTGATGCCGTCGCCGGTGTTGTGCCGCGTGCCGCGCACCCGGCAATGCTCCCAGCCCGGTCCGAGATAGCGCACGCGCATCTCGGGATTGGCCTCGAAGCCGCCGCAGGCCAGCACGACGGACGTCGCGGCGAGATCCTCGAAACCCTCCGGCCCCTTCACCGCGACGCCGACGACCGTGCCCATGCGATCCTGCAGCAGGCGCGTCATGCGCGTGGCGTAGCGGATCTCGATGCCCTGGCGATCGGCCGCCTTCAGCAACTGGTCGACCAGACCGTAGCCGCCGCCCACCGCCTCGATGTTCACGCCGCCGTAGAAATGGTGCTTGCCGTTGAGCTTGTAGGATTGCCGGCCGAACATCGGGATGAAGCGCACGCCGTTGCGCCGCATCCAGCGCATGGTGTCGCGCGAGCGGCCGATGAGCAGCCCGGCCAGCGTCTCGTCCGAGTTGTGCTCGGTGACATGCATCAGATCGTGCAGGTAGGTCTCGGCCTTCAGGGTCGGCAGCACGATCTGCTCGGCCTCGGCCGGCGACAGGTCATCCAGGATGTCCTGCCGTAGATCGTCCAGCCCGTCATGCACGAAGCGGAAGCCGCCAGCGGTGAACAGCGAGTTGCCGCCGCGCTCCTCGACCGACGCCTTCTCCAGCATCAGCACCCGCGCGCCCTGCTCGCGCGCCGAGAGCGCGGCGCAGATGGCCGCGTTGCCCAGCCCGACGACGATGACGTCGAACTGTGAGTCAGTCGGCATATCGGCGCACCCTCAGGTATACGGTCACAACGATCATCGAACGCCCGGAGCCCAGAGGCGCCAAAGCCGCGCGGCGATGCCCGCGTATGCGGCAAAGATACACAGCGCATAGAGGCGCAGAAAGCTGCCGGCCAGCTCCTGGAACTCCACCCATCTTGGCACCACCATGCGGCCAGTCTTGTCCATCGAGGCAAACACCGCCGCGACGCCTTTGGCCGTGAGGACGACGACGAGAGTGCCAGAGAGAATGAATGAGATCGTCGCCGCGGACGTCGCAAACACCAGGAACGGATACCGGCGGCTCGTCGCTAGCGCACCGAAATAGGCTGCCGTCGCCACCAGAGCCGCCATGATAAATTGAGCCACTGACGGCACTCGGGCCACAGCCAACTCGACGGATCGGGCCAAGATCCCGCCGGAGAGGTCATACAGCAAGCCTTGATCATTGATAGCGAGTCTCACGAAGAGCTGTACTGGACCTGGGAGGAAGAAGATCGCGCCCATGGCGGCGAAGGCGAACACCATGAGCGAGTTGAACGGGGCGTGGAACGGCTCCCCTAGTCCCGCTGACAGTTGCGCCGCGCCGCCCAGGGCGAACAGCCAGCCGAACAGACAAACGCCCAGCGCGGCGGCGAATCGAATCAAGTCGTTGTCCGCATATCGCCAGACGAGCACCGTCGCCAACAGGGCGCTGCAAGATAGAACAGTGAAGCGCCACAGATCGCGCCTACTCACGTCGCGACTCCGGCGCGACGACCAGATCGCGTCCCGGGCGTTCGCAATCGGCACGGCTGCATTGCGCGTCCCTGAGGATGAACACCGGTGAGGCACGCTACCACCCGTGTATAGTCACCCCAAGAGGGAACGCAGAGGGGCGGGCGGCACAACGCTTCGTCGATCGGTCGCGGTGAGTTTGACTTCGAGCGTGACGGCGTTGGCGCCGTTTCGCGTGCGCAGCTTCCGGTTCCAGTGGCCGGCCGATCTCGCGACCGCCTGGGCGTTCGAGATGGAAGCCATCATTCTGGGCTGGTACGTGCTGGTCGAGACCGGCTCGGTGCTGTGGCTCACCGCCTTCGGCGCGCTCACCTTCCTCGGCGTGCTGCTGGCGCCGATGTTCGGCGTCGTCGGCGATCGCATCGGCTATCGCAACTTGCTGTGCCTGATGCGCCTGACCTACGCGGCGCTCGCCGGCGTGCTGCTCACACTCATCTTCACCGGCAGCTTGACGCCGATCCTCGCCTTCGCCGTCGCCATCCTGAGCGGCCTGGTGCGGCCCTCCGACCTGGTGATGCGCAATTTGCTGGTGGGACAGACCATGCCCGCCGATCAGCTGATGGGCGCCATGGGCATCTCGCGCACGACGGCCGACTCCGCGCGCGTCGCGGGCTCGCTGGCCGGCGCCGGGCTGGTGGCGGTGCTCGGCATGGGTCCCGCCTATGTCGCGGTCGTAGCGCTCTATCTCGGCAGCCTGCTGCTGACCTTCGGGGTGACGAACACCGCCGTGCGGCCGACGATCGCCGGCACGCGGGCGATCTCGCCCTGGCGCGACATGCGCGAGGGTCTCTCCTATGTCTGGAACCAGCCGCATCTGCGCGCGGCGATGTACCTCGCCTTCCTCGTCAACCTCACCGCCTTCCCGCTCACCGGTACCCTGCTCGCCTATGTCGCCAAGAACGTCTACGGCATCGGCCAGACCGGTCTGGGCTGGCTGGCGGCGAGCTTCGCCTTCGGCGCGCTGGTGGGCTCGATCGCGCTTTCCACGCACGGCGCCAACATCCGCCCGGCGCGCATCATGCTGGCGGCCGGCGGCGCGTGGTACGCGCTGCTGATCGTCTTCGCCTTCATGACATCGCCGGTGGCGGGCTGCGTCCTGCTGATGGCCGCCGGGTTCGCCCAGAGCCTGTGCATGGTGCCGATGGCCGTCATGCTGCTGCGCGCCACGGCGCCGGCCTTCCGCGGCCGCGTCATGGGCGTGCGCATGCTGGCGGTCTACGGCATGCCGCTGGGCATCCTCGCCGCCGGCCCGCTGGTGGCGCGCTTCGACTACGCCATCACCGCGGCGATCTTCTGCGGCGTCGGCCTGCTGTTCACCCTGGTGATCGCGCTACGCTGGCGATCCGCGCTGTGGAACCCCGCGTCGTCAGCCAACGGCTGATCCCAGGCCCGCCGGTGGCTCTAGTGCTTCTCCGCCTCGTCGCATTCCGTCACCGAGACCCGGCAGAAACCGCGCCGCGCCTCGCCCGCGGTGTCGACGCACGCACGCAACGCCGCCGCCTGGGCCGCCGCGCGGTCGGCCTCGATCGCCCAGCCGAACCCCGGCGTGCCATCGTCGGGATCCATCGCCACCGACACGCAGGCGCGGCGGAACGTCCGGACGAGGCGGCATAGCGAACGTGTCGCCGGGGGCGCGGAATTCGCGGTCTGGCATTGCCGCAGCGCCTGCGCCTGCGCCTGCTCCGCCGAACGCTGGTCGACCGCCCAGCCGAAGGCCACGCCGTCGCGCGCCACGTCGGCTGGCAGGCCGACAGCGACTGCACCCTCGGCCTGCGCCACGACCGGCGCCATGGGCAATACGAGCATCGCGCTCCACAGCGTCGCGACACGCCATCCCGGCATCGAGTCCTCCCACCTGCACCTGCCGATCGACGCTAGTCGCGCCATCGGAACTCCGCCAGTCCTTCGTGCGCCAATCGTCGTGGTGGATCATCCCGGGTGGACGGCGCGGCGAGGTCTTCTGCAGGGGCGATAGCTTCGAGCGCGCCGTGCACGAAGCATTCACGGTGGAATGACGGGGGCAGCTTTGTATGCGCTTCGGCGGTTCGACCGCCGCAGGGAGGGCACCATGGCTGTTGTGCTGGATCGTCGTCGGCTCTTGGGCATGGGCGCATTGGCGCTCGCGGGATTGGCTCCGGCGCTGGCACGGGCTCAAACGAAGATCGCGCTCGCGCGCACCGACGCGCTGATCGTCGTCGACGTGCAGCGCTGCTTCACCAAGGGCGGCTCGCTCGCCGTGCCCGACGGCGACGCCATCGTGCCGCTGATCAACGACATCGCGAAGAAATTCGCCAACGTCGTGCTGACGCAGGACTGGCACACGCCGGGCCACGTGTCGTTCGCCTCCTCGCACCCCGGCAAGAAGCCGTTCGACGTCATCGACCTGCCCTATGGCAAGCAGGTGCTGTGGCCCGATCACTGCGTGCAGGGCACCGACGGCGCCGGGCTGCATCCCGATCTCGCGATCCCGCACGCCCAGCTGGTGATCCGCAAGGGCTACAACAAGGACGTCGACAGTTACTCCGCTTTCCTGGAGGCCGACTCCAAGACCACCACGGGCCTCGGCGGCTACCTCAAGGCGCGCGCGATCAACCGTGTCTTCGTCTGCGGCCTGGCGACGGATTTCTGCGTCGCCTGGACGGCGCAGGACGCGCGCAAGGAAGGCATGGAAGCGCTGGTGATCGAGGACGCCTCGCGTGGCATCGACGCGCAGGGCTCGCTCGCCGCGGCGTGGACGAAAATGATGTCGGTCGGCGTCAAGCGCATCAAGTCGGGCGACCTCGCCTAGAGCGACGCACCCGAAATCGGCATCACGCTGTCATCCCGAGCGCAGCGAGAGATCCAGGGTCGGCCTGGATCCGTCAACGCGCTCGGGATGACAGGTGTGTCCGACTGATCGCTCGGTGCTCTAGTCACCAGCGCCCAGTTCGGCGCAGAGCTCGCCCATGCGCAACTCGCCCTCGCGCGTCTGTCCGCCGATCTCGAGGAACCGGCGCATGTTGGCCTTGGCGCCCGCTGTGCGCAGGGTCTGGTCGAACAGATAGGCCTCCTCGAACAGCCCCTCGAGCAAGGGGCGGTCGGACTGATTGACGCTCTGCTTGGCCAGCCGCACCGCCTCCACCGGGAATGACGCGATGCGGCGCGCCAGCTTCTCGACCGCCGGGCCGATCTCCTTCGCCTCGTAGATGCGGTTCAGATAGCCCCACCGCTCCGCGGTTTCCGCGTCCAGGTCGTCGCCCGCCAGGATCAGCTCCATTGCCCGCCCGCGCCCGATCAGCCGGGGCAGCCGTTGCGTGCCGGTGCCACCGGGCAGAATGCCCAGCGGGACCTCCATCTGGTTGATCTTTGTCTTGCCGCGCACCCCGAAGCGCATGTCGAACGAGGCCGCCAGCTCGCTGCCGCCGCCGCCGACCCGGCCTTCGATCTGGGCGATCACCACCTTGTCCATCGTGCGATAGCGCTCGCACATGGCGTGATAGGGCTTGATCTGGGTATCGCGGCGGGCCGGCGTGTCGGTCGGGCGCTGCAAGATCGCGGCCACGTCGAAATGCGCCAGGAAGAAATCCGGATCGGCGCTGCGGAAGACGACGACCGTGAGGTCGGGGTCCGCCTTCAGCTCATGCGAGAGCGCCTCGAGCTCCGCCAGCAGGGCCAACGTGATGACGTTGACCGGCGGGTTGCTGATCGTGACAGTCGCGATCCGGCCGGCGACCGCGACATCAAGGAGTTTGTATTCGTAGGCCATGGCGTTTCCCCTCTGCTCTTGCTGGCGGTGTGCCCGCGACGCGTGGTGATCCTCTTTAGCAGGGATGCCCGCCGCCGCGAACGCCACGGCCCGAGGAGCCGATACACCATAGACGACAACCAACTTGCTCTGGGATCAGGCCGTTACGCGGGCGGCCATCGAATGGCACTTTTCGGAAGGCGGGACCCGTGCGGGCCGCGTCCGCTGTCGAGGGCAGACCGGACATGACGCCGCTGCGCCGCCGACTTGTGCCGGCGCGCATCTCAGGGACCGACGGTGGTGGTGTCGTGCCTGTTGCAACGGCACGGGTATCCGTTCGAGGACCAGCGCGATACGATCGTCGCTCGAACCGTTGATATGAGCCGTCGCCCGATGCCCTACGTCGTCGTCGAATCCGCCGAAGGCTGCGGCAAGGTCCGCCTCGCCAACACGGACGCCAATGTCCTGACGATCGACGTCGTGCGGGAGTTGGCCGACAGCTTGCGGACGCTCTCGGCGTCGACGCGCGCCATCATGCTGTGCGGCGGCGACAGATTCTTCTGCAACGGCCTCGACGTGAACTGGGCTCTGTCGCGGTCGCCCGATCAGATGCGCGAGATGTTCCTGACGCTGGGCGCGCTGGTCGTGCAGATGCTCGAGACACCGGTGCCCATCGTCGGGGTCATCAAGGGCCACGCCATCGGCGCCGGCAAGACCCTGTTCAGCGCCTGCGACTATCGCTACGCGGCGAGCGGTCGCGTGCTGATCGGCGTTCCCGAAATCCTGCTCGGCGTCCCCAATCCCTATTTCGCCGACCAGCTGTTGCGGTTCGTGGCGGGAGACAAGCTGGCGAGCGACCTCATCTACACCGGCCGGCTCATGCCAGCCGAGGAGGCTAGTCAATCCGGCCTCATCCACCATATCGCCGACAAGGCGACGGTCGAGGACGAGGCCTGGCGGCGCACCGTCGCGCTCGCCGCGCTGCCGCAAGCGGCCTTCGCCGAAAGCAAGTCGATGCGGTGCGCGGAACTCTGCGCGTCGATCCGGCGCAACCTGCCGGCCCGAACGGACCGCCTCATCGAGATCTGGAGCGGCGCGGATGCGCGCGCGCTTCTCGAAGCCGCGGCGCGTCGCCTGGCGAAATGATCATCCGATGACCGATCTTCCCCGCGACCTCGACGGTCATGCGCGCCAGCTTCTCGACCATCGTCGGCACGGAACGCCCAATCCCGTCCTCCCCGAAGGCGAGCGGTTGTCGGACCTGGCGCTGGCCTATGCGATACAGGACGCCGGCGACGCGATCCTGCGCGCGTCCATGGGCTGGAAGGTCATTGGCTACAAGATCGCCGGCACCAATCCGGCGGCGCGCGCGCACCTCAGGATAGAGGCCCCGTTCTTCGGACGTCTCTACGACGCGATGACGAGTCTCTCGCCTGCGACCGTGGCCCATTCCGGCTGGCTGCGCGTCCACGAGCCGGAGATCGCCCTCGAGATCGGACGCGATCTCGACCCCGCCGAGGCGCCGTTCGACGCCGCGCGGATCGAGGCCGCGACATACGCGGTAATGCCGGCCATCGAGATCATCGGCACGCCGTTCACGCCCTGGGCGCAGGCCGGCGCGGCGAACCTCGTGGCCGACAACGCCGCGCACGGCCACTGGATCAGAGGCGCGCCGCTGCGCGACTGGTCGGGCCTGGACCTCATGGACAGCGCCGTGAGCCTGTCGATCAATGGCGAGGTCAGGGCGACCGGCAAGGGCCGCAACGTCGATGGCGGCGCATTTGGCGCCGCCGCCTGGCTCGCCAACGCGCTCGCCGAACGGGGGCGCGGCCTGAAGCGCGGCGATTACATCACGACGGGGTCGGTGACACCCACGATCCCCGTGGAGCCCGGCCAGCGCGTCCTGGCCGACTTCGGACCCTTGGGCGCGATTGACCTTCGCGTCGGCGCGCGGTAGCGCAAAGCCAAGCGCATCAAGTCGGGCGATCTCGCATCGTGTCATCCCGAACGGCGCGAGGGATCCAGGTCTGCCCTGGATGTCTCGCTGCGCTCGACATGACAGCTCGGCGCTACATCTTCCCCAGGAACGCCATCATGCGCTCCCACGCCGTGTTGGCGGCGGCGACGTGGTAGTTCATCTCGCTGCGTTCGTTGCAGAAGCCGTGATTGGCGTCGTAGCGGTGGATCTCGGGCTTCTGGCCGGCGCCCTTCATGGTCTTCTCCAGCGCATCGGCGGCGGCCGGCGTGCACCAGTCGTCCTTGTTGGCGAAGTGACCCTGGAAGGGAATCCTGATCTTCGCCGGATCGGCGAAGTCGGCCGGCGGGATGCCGTAGAAGCACACCGCGGCGGCGACGTTGGGCACGTGCACGGCGCTAGCCACGGTGAGCGCGCCGCCCATGCAGTAGCCCATCACCGCGACCTTGCCTGATACGCCGCGCAGATGGTTGACCGCGCCGGCGATGTCCTGGTGCGTGGCGCCGGGGAAATCGAGGCCGGTCATCAGATGGTTGGCCTCGTCCGGCTTCTGCGTGACGCGGCCCTTGTACAGATCGGGCGCCAGCGCGTTGAAGCCCTCGCGCGCGAAGCGGTCAGCGACGCCCTTGATCTGGTCGTTCAGCCCCCACCATTCCTGGATCACCACGATGCCCGGCTTGCCCTGCCCGGCCATCGCCAGCCAGCCGCCCGCCTTGCTGCCATCCGGCCGCGCGAACTCGATCATCGCCATCGCTGTCCCTCCCTTGGGTCGATTGAGGCCGGCATTCTGTCCGGCCGCGGGCACCCGCGTCTAGAAGCAGCCGCCGATGCCCGTCACCGGAACCCTCGGCAGTGGCTTGCCCGGATGGTGGCCGCGCACCAGCAGACCGACCACATATCTGTTGTAGGCATAGCCGCAATGCGCTGTATCCGGGCGCTGCACCAGGCCGAAATAGATCGGCCCATTCGACGCGATCACATTGAACAGGCGCACCGCGTCGGGATTGCGCGACAGCCTGGACGCCAGCAGGCGATAGCTCAGCAGGTCGCCCGGATCGGTGAAGGCCACAACCGTCAGCGGGTCGGTGATCGGTGGCGGCGCGACGGCCGTCGGCGCGAGGCGCCCGACCGGGCGCTTGGCGTCGGCTAGGATGTCGAGGAACGTGCCCATGCTCGAAGGCGCGGCCAGCGGCGCAGCGCCCGCTCCGGCGATCCGGGCCGTCGCCGGCGCGACATCGGCATCGGCAAGATCGAGCAGCGGGATCTGGTTGGCGAGCATGAACAGCATGCGCACGTTGGCGAGACGGGCGCTGAGCGCGTCACGACTGGCCCGCCGGTTGGCGGTGGCCTGCCACAGGTCGCGGACCGCGTCGAACAGGAACTTGCTGCCCAGGCTCTCGGTCACCAACACCACCGGCCGCGGATCACTGGCACCGCTGACGTCGCAGCCAACGCCCACCATCCGGCCGCCGAGCGCGGTACATACCGCTGCGCGCATCTGCCCGCGCAGCTTCGTGCTCGCCTGCCGCTTGCCGTTGTAGACGACCGCGTCCGCCAGGCAATCGTTCATGAGGCCGACTTTCAGCGTGTTGTTGAGCTCGGCGCGATCGTAGACGAACTCGCCATTCGGGCGCTGGCCAAGGCCCGAACCCTTGGGCGCGTCGAAGTTCAGCACTGCTTTGCTCGCTGCGAAGATTGGCGACCAGACGAAATAGTCGACATCCAGCGTCTTGCCGTCGACCACGAAGCGCTGTGGCAGCGTATAGCCGTCGTCGTCCCGTCCCCGGGTGGCGGCTCGCCGCTCCTCCTTCAGATCCTGCTGGCGCGGCCCCAGGCCCAGCGCGATCGAGACGCGGTTGGCGCGGTCCTCGACCCAGGTCTCGCGATGGGTGCACATGCCATGCGTCCACAACGCGCGCACGCCACCGGTGCGATCCATCAGCTCACGTAGGCCGGCGAATTCGTTGGGGCCGACGCCCTGCACCGCCTCGATCACCGGTGTCGGATAAGGCGTCGTGCAGCCGCCCAGCAGACCCAGCGCCAGCAGCGCCGGTGCGAGTCGTTCGATCATGATGTCTATCCCCCTCAGGATCGGAGGGAGTATCCCTCTACCGGAGCGGGAACGGCAAGCCGGCTTGCGCGCAATCCGAACAGCGGCCGCAGCACGCCGAGGCGGCGCACGACGAACTCGTAGAGCAGCCAGGTGACGGCGAAGGTGATGAAGGCCGCGAGCGCGAATTTCGCGCCCACCGGCAGGCCGGTGCGCACCAGCCAGTAGACCGCGATCACGGTGATCGTCTGGTGCAGGATGTAGAAGGGATAGACCGCCTCGGTGGCGTAGGCGAGGAAGGCCGGGCGCCGCGTGAGATAGCGCCGCGCGAAGCCTACGATGGCGAGCAGCCAGGCCCAGGTGTTGACGCCCTGGAGCAGCGCGAAGAGCGGCCGGTCGGCCGGCGCGATGGTCGGGCGCACGCCGTCGATGAACAGATGATGCAGCAGCGCGAAGGCGCCGACGCCGATCGCCAGCGCGACCCAGCGCGTGCGCATGAGCGCGTCGAGCAGCGCGGCGCTGCGGAACAACAGCGCGCCGTAGAGCAGCAAGGTGCCGTAGTAGACGAGGCCGAACCAGTCGCCGATCAGCCCGTTGGGATTGCGGGAGATCGGCGCCAGCCAGAGCTGGGCCGCGATCAGCGGCAGCGCCGCCAGCCAGTAGAGATGCCGGCGCGCGACGACGGCGTAGATGCGCTCGAGCCTGGCGCCGCGCAGCCAGAGGAACACCGGCAGCAGCACCAGGGTCAGGATCAGCGCGTAGGCGACGAACCAGAGATGGTGCCAGGAGATGTTGCCCTCGGGATAGGCGCCGCCGTCGAAGGCATGCGGCAGCCAGTCGAGATACGAGCCGGCGAACTGCCCGCGATGGAGGCGCTCGGCGTAGATCTGCGGCGGCACGATCACCAGCATGCCGAAGGCGAGCGGCAGGCCCAGGCGCTTGAGCCGATCGCGCACGAAGACGCCGCCCGCGCGGCCGCCCAGGGCCAGCATCACGGCGGCGCCCGACACCAGGAAAAGCAGCGGCATGCGCCAGCGATTGGTGAAGCGCATCGCCTCGCGCAGCCAGGCGGCGCTCTCTGTGTCGGTGATGTGCCAGGTCCAGCCCGACCAGGCCATGCCGGCGTGGTAGAGGATCAGGAGCCCGAAGGCGAGCACGCGCAACCAGTCCAGGTCGGCGCGGCGGTCGGTGGGAGCAGTCGTGTTCATGCCGCCCCTGATGCCAGCCAGGGCTTTGATCCGGCTCGATTTAGTGACGACCGGCGCGCCCGGTGGGACGACCGGCGGAGTACGCGGGATGAACGGCACGCCGGAGCCCAAGGCCGTTCGGGCCGCGCCGCTTCAGCGGCGCGGCTCCAAGACGGACAACAAGATCGTGGCTACGCCTTCACCGGCGCCACCGCCTCGAACCGGTCGCGGTATCGCCGGCTCAGACTTACCTCGGCGCCGTCGTCCATCCGGATGCGCCAGTCGCCGCTCATCCACGGCTCGACCTCGCGCACGCGCGCGATGTTGACCATGTAGCTCTTGTGCACGCGCACGAAGCGGCGCGGGTCGAGCTCGCCCTCGAGCTTGGTCAGCGAGGACCGCACCTCGTAGGTCTGCCCGCCGACATGCAGCACGGCGTAGTTGCCGGCCGCCTCGATCCAGGCGATGTCGCCGGCGTCGAGCAGGATCTCCTTGCCCTTCTTGCGCACGGCGAAGCGTTCGAGCGGCTCGGCCGGCGGCGGGGGCGGCGGCTCGGGCGGCTTGTCCTCCTCGCGCCGCACCAGGAACTGGGCGAAGGCGATCGTGCCGGCGCTGAGGATGGCGTAGGTCACGACGTCCTTGCCGTATTCGTACAGCAGCTGGTCGACGAGGCCGCCGTACTGGTAGGCCCTGCCGACGATCAGCGGATAGAGCGCCAGCCTGAGCGCCACCATGGCCACGACATGCGCGACGCAGAACACCACGCTGCCCAGCGCGTGCACCGCGAGGTTGCGCCAGCCCGCCATCAGCGGCCAGCGCCGATGCGCCCAGTAGATCGCCGGCAGCAGCGCGAAGACCACGGCGTGGCTGGTCGCCTCCAATGTCAGCGCCTCGGCCCAGCTCATGGGAAAGCGCGCGCGCTCGGCGTCGCTCATCAAGGTCCAGGTGCGGGCGACGAGCGACAGCCCCAGCGCCGCCGCCCACAGCGCGACCAGCCGCCAGTCCGGGCGACGCGGGATCATGGCTCGGATGTGTTTTCCTTCTCCCCGCCTGCGCGGGGAGAAGGGAAGACACGTTCGGTGCCAGTCGTCACGCGTTGGCCTTAAGCCAGTCGATCACCGGCCGCCAGCAGCGCTCGATGGCGCGCGAGCCGACCATCATGCCGATATGGCCCAGCGGCAGGTCGAGCCGCATGGCCTTGGCGAGGCCTTGCGGGCCGGTCAGCGCGGCGGCCGACGCGGGCGGCACGATGCGGTCGTTGGCCGGGATCACGACCAGCGCCGGCGCGGCGATCTCGCGCGGCCGCACGCGCTGGCGCGCGATCGTCCACGTGCCGCCGCCGGGCTGGTTCTCGCCGTACCAGCCGAGCAGGCAGTCGCGCGCCACCAGCGCCGGCAAGGCCGCGCCGTCGTTGAGCCAGTCCTCCAGCAGCACGAAATCGCGCGCCGCGTCGCTGCCCATGTCCATGCCGGCGAAGCGCACGAACTTGTTCACGACCAGCCACGGGTCGAGCGACCAGAACAGCATCTGGATCGCGTCGGTCGGCAGCTCGCCCACGCGCAGCGCCAGGTCGGCGAGCCACGGCCCGGTGGTGGTCAGCAGCCCGTGGCCGGCGCGATCGGCGTGGAAGTCCCACGGCGCCGCCAGCGCCACCACGGCCGAGACATCGCGCGGACGGTGCGCCGCCAGTCCGACGACCAGGGTGCCGCCCATGCAGTAGCCGATCACCGGCAGCTTCTTGTCGCCGGCGCGCGCCTTCAGCCAGGCGAGCGCGCGGCCCAGCCGCTCGACGCAGCCCGCGGTGTCGAGATCGCGCTCCTCGTCGCCCGGCGTGCCCCAGTCGACGACATAGGCGCGCAGGCCCTCGCCGGCCAGCGCGCGCACGAAGCTGCGACCGGGCGCGAGGTCGAGCACCTGCCAGCGATTGACCAGCGAGGGCACCACCAGCACCGGCGTCGCGTCGGGCGCGCAGCGCACGCCCTCGGCCGCGCCGACATCGCGCAGGACCGTCGCGCCCTCGCGCCACACGACAGGCGGATCGTCGAGCGCGCGGCCGGAGGGATGATCGCGATAGGCCTGCACGCCGCTCGCCAGCCGGTCGAGCCGGCGCGCCACCTCGCGGCGCAAGGCCTGACGGAACGGATCGTTGATCGGCCCGACGGCCTGCACGCCGGCGCGCGCACGCGCCCTGTCGATCTCGGCCAGCAGCGCCGCGAGGTCAGCCGGCGGCGGGCTTGGGCTTGCGGATACGAGGTTTGGAAACGGGCTTGCGCTCGAGCTCGGCGACGCGCTGTTCCAGAGCGTCAAGCCGAGCTCGGAGCCGCTCCAGCTCTGCAGCGCCGTCAGCAGATGCAGCGGCAGCGGCCGCGGCCCCATCCGGGGGCTGCGTACCTGATGGGGATGGCTCATGCGCCCTCCGCGCGGTGTCGAAAGCGGACGCCACCCCGGCATTGGCCGTGGCCAGCAGTCGCGCCAGGGTCTCGGTCAGCTGCCGATCGCCCGACAGCGCCGAGAGCTGTCCCTGCCAGAGATCGAGATAGCGCCTGGCCAGCGCGTCGAAGGTCGATTCGTCCGCCATAGCGGGGAGTATATCGTGGGATTCAGAGGAAGCGCCGTTGGATTTCGCCGCGCCGTCTTCCTCCCTCTCCCCGCAAGCGGGGAGAGGGGACGCTATGCGATCGTTCCTGAGGCTCGAAGGAGGCGGCGATGGGCATCGACGAGTACGGCCAGTGGGCGCGCCAGGCGGGCGGCGAGGAAACCACGGAGGATTCGCCCGACACGCATCTGGCGATCCTCGCACTGTCGCTCGCGGGCGACGTCAGTGAGGTTGGCGAAGTGGTCAAGCGCCGCCTGCGCTACGGCACACTCGATCGCGAGCGGCTGGCCTACGAGCTCGGCGACGTCATCTACTACTGGGCGCGGCTGTGCGCGGCCTCGGGCGTGGCGCCCTCCGCCGTGCTCGACGAGAGCCGCCGCCACATCGAGGCGCGGCTGGCCAAGCGGGTGCGATCGTCGTAGGGGCTTGCTCACGCCCACTGCCGAGACCTCGCCGGCGACCCAGTCCGGATTCGACGTCGCGCCGCGCCAGGACCTGCTGCTGTCGGTCGTCATCCCCGGTCGACAACGAGCGTGAGACCCTGCCGCGCGGGCTCTTCGATCAGACGCCGACCGACCTCGAGACCTGCTACAAGATGTACCGCCGCGAGGTGATCGCCGGCGTCGACTTCGTCAGCGACGATTTCGGCATCGAGGTCGAGCTCTCGGCGGTCTTCGCGCGGCCCAAGCGCTGGCGGATCCACGAATGCGCCATCAACTACTACGGACGCACCTTTGCCGAGGGCAAGAGAATCGGCTGGCGCGATGGCGTGCCGGCGCTGTGGTACGTCGTGAAGTTCCGGTTCAAGCGGCCGCGACGGGTGTGAGCATCGCGCGTCTTCTACCTTCCCCAACTTGCGGGGGAAGGTAGATGAACCTCACCCTGCGCAAGATGCTGATGGCGATACTCGGCATCGCCATCGGCGCGTCGTGCCTTTGGCTGGCGGCGCGCACCGTCGACTGGGCCGAAGCCTCGCGCATCTTCCGCGCGGCCGATCTCGCCGGCATCGCAACGGGAGTCTTGCTCTACGGCGCGGCGATGGTGATGCGCGCGATCCGCTGGCGCGCCATCCTCGCCTTTCGCGCGCCGGTCGGCGCCGGCACCAGCCTGCAGGCGCTGGTCGTCGGCTACGCCGTCAACGCGGCCTTGCCGGCACGGCTGGGCGAGTTGTTCCGCGCCGACTACCTGGCGCGCCGTACCGGCCTTTCGCGCTCCGGCGTGTTGGCGTCGATCTTCATCGAGCGGCTGCTCGACCTGCTGGCCGTCGTCGGCGTGCTGGCGCTCGGCCTGGCGTTGGTCGGCGGCGGCGACGCCGCCAGCCGCAACGTGCTGGTCGGCGGCGCGGTGGTCGCGGCGATCGGCGTCGGCGCGCTGCTGCTGATCGCCACCAAGCTGTCGCACGCCAACGCCGAGGCGGTGTTGGCGCGGGTGATCGCGCGCCTGCCCGGCGGCAAGACGATCGCCGCCCGGCTTGGCGCGATGCTGGGTGACTTCGCGCAGCTGCTGCGCGTCGTGCACACGCCGCGCTTCGCGCTGATCGCGCTCGGCACCCTGCCGATCTGGGTGGTCGAGATCGGCGCGATCTGGTCGATCTGCGAGGCCGTCGCCGTCCATCTCGCGCCCGCCGGCATGCTGTCGCTGATGGGCGGCGCCAGCCTGAGCACCTTGCTGCCGACGGCGCCGGGCTATGTCGGCAGCTACCAGTTCGCCTTCGTGCTGATCCTCGGCCAGTTCGGAATCGGCGCCACGGCGGCGATCGTGGCGGCGACCACGGTGCAGATCTACCTGATCGGCGGCTACACCTTGATCGGGCTGGCGACCTGGGCGATCTCGTCCCTGCTGGCGGCGACGCGGCGCGACATCACGAAAGCGCGGTCGTGACGACACGAACGACTCTCGGCGGTGTCTCGGCGGCGCAGGACTCCTGGCTCGACAATCTCTCGGGCGGCGACGCCTGCACGCGCTGGACCCTCGACGAGGCGCGACCCTTCCTCGGCAAGCGCGTGCTGGAGGTCGGCTGCGGCACCGGCACCGACACCGTGCCGCCGGGCGAGCAGGTCAGGCTGTTCAAACGCCTGATCCCGGCCTTGCGCCGGCTCGACAAGGCGCTGCGGCACGTCGTGGCCCTGTCGCTCTTCGCCGTCAGCCGTGTGCCGTCGGCGAGGCCCGGTTGAGCAGCCGCACACGCCGCGGCGCACCTGTGGCTTGCCGCAAGCGGCGCCGGGGTTTAGGTTGCGCCATTGTGCGGTGCGGCATGGGCGGAGACAGGTGAAATGGTGACGCAGCCCGAATCCAGCGCCGGCGCGAAACCCGCGCCGGTGGTCATCAAGAAGTACGCCAACCGCCGGCTCTACAACACTTCGACCTCGATGTACGTCACCCTCGACCATCTCTCGCAGATGGTGAAGGAGAAGACCGAGTTCGTGGTCTACGACGCCAAGACCGGCGAGGACATTACCCGCTCCGTCCTGACCCAGATTATCTTCGAGGAAGAGGGCAAGAGCGGCCAGAACCTGCTGCCGATCTCCTTCCTGCGCCAGCTCATCGCCTTCTACGGCGACAATCTGCAGGGGCTGGTACCGCAATATCTCGACATGTCGATGCAGGCTTTCGCGCGCAACCAGGAACAGATGCGCCAGGCGATGCAGAACGCCTTCGGCTTCAAGCCCTTTGGCGGGCTGGAGGACGCCGCGCGCCAGAACATGGCGATGTTCCAGCAGGCGATGAAGCTGATGAACCCGTTCATGGCGGGCATGGTGCCGGGCGCTGGCGCCGCGCCGCCGAGCCCGCCGCCTGCCGCAGCGCCCGACGACACGCCGCCACCGGTGGCGCCGGTCGCGCCGCCGCCGACGCCGCAACCCGCCGCGGCCGCGAGTGGCCAGGGCCTCGACGAGCTGCGCCGCAAGCTCGAGGAGCTGCAGGCCCAGCTCAGCGCGCTCAGCGGCAAGCGCGACGGCTGATGAGCGCGACCGTCCGCAGGCGCATCGTCTCGCCCTGCATCGCCATCTGCACCATCGACGCCACCAGCGGGCTCTGCCGCGGCTGCAAACGCACCGCCGCCGAGATCGGCCGCTGGATCTCGATGACGCATGAGGAGCGCGAGCGGATCATCGCCGAGCTGCCCGCCCGGCCCGATCCGACGTCGGTCACGGTCTGAGCTTTACCTTCCCCTCGGGGAAGGTAACGGCGCTGCCGCCCCTTGAATCGCCGCTGGATGCCTACGCGCGATGGGGATCGGGCCGGATGCTCGTGACCTGCGTGGACACGCAGCGCCAGCCCTTGTCACCCAGCGCGTAGAACTGGCTGAAGCGGGTCACGTCGCTGACGTCGCGTCCCTTGAATGTCACCTTGCTCACGCGCTTGCCGGTGACCACGGCGGCGTCGCCATAGACCCGCACGCGCACCTCCGAGTCGCGGATGCTGTCGACTTTCAGCGCGCCGTTGCGAAGATCCCTGAGCTGTCCGGCCTTATAGACCTCGTCGCCGCAGCCGGCGGTGATCAGTGTCCAGTCGTCGTCGAGGATCTGATCCAGCGCCCGGGCATCGCGGGCGAGATACGCGGCGCCATACTGCTTGGCGAGCGCGGTGATCGCGCGTTTCGGGTTCGCTTTGCGTTGTGTGGCCATGCGCCGCTCCTCTCGAGAGACGCCGACATTGTCTCGGCCGGGCGGGGCCCGCGCAACCTGCGATTTAGAATCAGCAGTCGACACGCCAACACTTCCGATCAACGCCCCTTGAAGCTCGGCTTGCGCTTCTCGAGGAAGGCGGCGACGCCCTCGCGATAGTCGTCGGTCATCGAGGAGAGTGTGAACTGGTCGGCATCCATGTGGCTGGCCAGATCGTCGAGCGCGCCGGCGACGCGATTGACCGTCTGCTTGGTCATGCGCACGGGAACTGGCGGCTGTATCGCGATGCGCTCGGCGAAGGCCAGCGCGGTGTCGAGCGCCTTGCCATCGTCGCACACCGTCTCGACCAGGCCCCAGTCCCGCGCCTCGGCCGAGGAGACGCGGTCGCTGGCGAGGATCACCGCCTGCTTGGTGCGCGCCGGGCCGCAGAGCTGGACCATGCGCGGGATCGTGCCCCAGCTCATGTTCATGCCCAGCTCGATCTCGGGCACGCGGAAATGTGTCGAGCGGCCGCAGAAGCGGAAGTCGAGCGCGACCGCCAGCGCCACGCCGCCGCCGATGCAGTGGCCCTCGATGGCGGCGATGGTCACTTGGTCCATCTCCTGCCAGGCGCGGCACATCTTGGGCCCGAGGCGCTGATAGTGACGGCGCACGCCGATGCCGCCGGCCGCCCGCTGCGCGCCCTCGCCGTCCTTGAGGTCGGCGCCGGCGCAGAAGGACTTCGCCGTGCCGGTGAGGATCACGACCGACGTGTCGAGATCGTCCTCGAACGACTCCGCGGCGCGGCGCAACTGGCGCATCGCCTCGGGCGACAGCGCGTTGACGGCGGCACGCCGGTCGAAGCGCACGATGGCGACGCGGCCGGCGGTGCCCAGCCCCTTCTCGATCTGGATGAACGACTCACTCATGGCGGATCCCCCGGGATACGGCTGCGGTTGCCCCTTCATAGCCGATCCAGTATGGTCCCGCCGCGCCGGACCCGTAGCTCAGCTGGATAGAGCGCTGCCCTCCGAAGGCAGAGGTCGTGAGTTCGAATCTCGCCGGGTCCGCCATATATTTCAACGACTTAGCCAGTGTGGAACCCCGTGCCTATAGCCATGGGGAAGCATGGGGGAAGCATTCGGCGGAGTTTGGCGCGCGATGGCGGTTCGATCCGCGCGACGCCCCCGCGCCGATCCTCGAGTCCGGCCGCCCTTATCTGCGGCCCTTGCCCCGCCGACTGGCCCGCGATACCCGCGCGCGCGATACCGCGCAAAATGTGGGCGGGCTGCGCACGTTGTGACGGAGACTCAGCGGGGCACCTAGCCCCGCCTCCACACGCAGCCGCGCCCATGCACGCCGCGCCCCGCTGCCCGGGCTTCGATCTCCAGCGCCGCATAGTCTCGGCTGTATCGGGTGAAGGCCCAGGCCAGCCCCTCGCGGACCATCGTCGCGGACAGGTCCACACCATCCGCCCGGCACAGCGCGACGACGCGGCCCCATCGGTCTCGGTCTCGCCGCTCGCACGCAACCGCGCGCCCGGCCATCAACTCTGCCAGCCTATCGCGCGCGACGGTTCCGGCGGGCCAGTCCCCGCAGCGGTCCGTGACCTCGGGCGCGTCGATGCCCCAGAGCCGGTAGACGACGCCGTCATGGCGGATCGTGTCGCCGTCCGTCGCGACCTGGGCTAGTGCCGGGGCTGCCGCGAGAAGAATCGCGACGTTCGCGACTAGTCGGGTTAGCCGTCCGCCTTCAGTCGTCATGGCATCCGCCAGAGGTATAGCTTGAGTTTCAGAGACGGTAGCGACCCTTCTCACACCAAAACCGCCTCTTGACGCTATCTTGGCCGAGTCGCTGTTTTGATCGAAGTGAAGAGATTGCGAAGTTGTTAGCGGCAGGTAGCAACCAATCCTTCGAGCTTCTTGCGGCCCTCAGCGCTGATCTCCATTCTGTCGAAGCCCAAAAAAAGCGGAGCGCCGTCGTAGAACTGGAATGCAATACCCACCGTCTTTGCTGCGCGGATGCGCTGCAATAATTCTGGCGTGAGCCGATACTCGGCATTCACCCATGCATTGTGCAGTCTCGCTGGCCCCGTCTTGAGGTTCCATATCGGAATTGGTTCACCATTGATCAAAAGTGATTGTGATCCCATGCTCAATACTTCATCCCCGCGCCTTAGAGGATCGAAGATGAAGTAGAGAGACAGACGCTTGTTGGCGCAAATCAGCAAAAACTTATTGATGCCGTGCATAGTGTCGCGTTCGCCCTTCAAGTACAGTAAGTCTCCCCCGCTTTCGATACTCCAGCGCGTACGTTCAAAGCCATTGTTG
>VGCZ01000052.1 GCA_016869975.1 Alphaproteobacteria bacterium | reverse complement strand
TGGTCTCGCGCAGCTTGCGGTCAAGCGCGCCAAACGGCTCATCGAGCAGCAGCAGGCGCGGGTTGAAGACGATGGCGCGCGCCAAGGCCACGCGCTGCTGCTGGCCGCCCGAGAGCTGGCGCGGCAGCAGCGCTGGAAGGTCATGCGCCCCCAGACGGCGAAGATGCCCAGCGCCACGCTCGCCGCGACCAGCGCCGGCAGCAGCAACACCTGACCCTGGATCTCGGCGCGGTCGCGTTGCTCCAGCGCGTTGAAGAAGTCGCGATTCCAGAAATTCAGCCAGTACTGAACGACCAGCTGCAGCACGACGCCAATGGTCAGCAGACCGATCAGTCCCCACGCGATCGTAGGCGAGCCGCGCCAGAAGCCGCTTGCCGCGCGCCAGAAACGGCGCAGCGAGCGGGCGTCCGTGACATGGCGGGCATCGTCGTCAGGCATCGACATGGGTACGTGGCCGCGGGAAGGGCGAGGCGGATTGTCCCCGCCTCATGGCTTGGCCCGACGCGCTTCGGCCGCGATCAGACGCTTGTACCAGCGCGCCGATTCCTTGGGCACGCGCCGCTGCGTGGCGAAGTCGACATAGACCAGGCCGAAGCGGTTGGCGTAGCCCGCGCCCCACTCGAAATTGTCGAGCAGCGACCACACGAAGTAGCCGCGAACATCGGCGCCACGGCGCACGGCCTCGCGCAGGGACAGGGTGTAGAGGTCGAGGAAATCGACGCGCGCCGCGTCGTTGATGACGCCGCTCGCGTCGAGCACCTCTTTCGTGCCGGCGCCGTTCTCGGTCACGTAGATCGGCAAGCCGTAACGTTGCGAGACCTCGACGAGGGTGTCGCGAAAGCCGGACGGATCGATCTGCCAGCCGATCGGCGAGCGCGGCGCGTCGGCCGGCGCGTCACGCCAGACGAAGCCCAGCGGTGTCTTGGGATCGGCCGAGGCGTAGATCGGCGAGTAGTGGTTCAGGCCGAACCAGTCGACCGGACGACGGATGCGCTCCAGATCGCCGGCCTGCTGGAAGGGCTCGATCGCCGCGACGAGCCGGCCGGGATAACGCCCGAGGATCTGCGGGTAGGGAAACGCCTTGTTCCAGATCGCGTCGAGCATGCCGGCCGCCGCGACGTCCTCGCGCGACTGCCCCACGGGGTGGACCGGCTGCACGTTGTGAATGCAGCCCAGCGATGCCCGGCGCACCTTCGCGCGCAGGGCGTCGATCGCGCCGCCATGCGCGAGGTTCACATGATGGATCGCCCGATAGAAATGGGAGATGTCGTTGGAGGCCGGTGGATGCCAGCCGAAGACATAGCCGAACAGCGTGAAGACGCCCGGCTCGTTGAAGGTCGCGAACCGGCGCACGCGATCGCCGAAGCGGTCGCCGATCAGACCGGCGTAATCGGCGAACCAGCCGGCGCTGTCGCGATCGACCCAGCCGCCACGGTCCTGGAGCGCTTGGGGCAGATCCCAGTGGTACAGGCAGATCCAGGGCTCGATGCCGCTGCGCAGCAGCTCGTCGATCAGCCTGCCGTAGAAGCGCAGACCGGCCTCATTGACCGCTCCTTGGCCGGTCGGCATCACCCGCGGCCAGGCTATCGAGAAGCGGTAGGCGCCGACGCCGATGTCGCGCATCAGCGCGACGTCCTCGCGCCAATGGTGATAGTGGTCGCAGGCCACGTCGCCGTTGTCGCCGTTGGCGATCCGCCCCGGCTGGTGGGAAAAGCCGTCCCAGACGCTGGGGCCCCGCCCATCGGCGTCGGCACCTCCCTCGATCTGGTAGCTTGAGGTCGAGACGCCCCAGACGAAATCCTTCGGCAGCTCGGCATGGCCCGAATCCGGGCGATCCTGCTGAGCCAGATCGCGTGGCTCCATGCGGATTTCCTCGCTGTGTCGCGGCCGCCGGGCGGCAATATGGATAGATTGAGGGTGCCGCACCTCGACGGCATTGACCCAGGTCAGTGCGATCGGCGGCCGCCCGTCGGGATCCGATGCCGCCGGCCAACGGCCGCTAAGCGCCTAGCGCGCGATCGCCGCGTCCTCGATCTGGAACTGCACGTCCTCGCGGCCGTTCCAGCGATTGACCCGGGCGACGCCGGCGATGTGCAGCGGCGCGCCGCCCGATGTGGTCAGCGCTTCGCCCAACGGCCGGCCGGCGGCGCGGAAGGCGATGGCGTTGACCCGCGCGCCGTCGCCGCCGGTCAGCTGGCAGCGCACGTGATTCTCACCGACGCCCTGCCACCAGCTCACCACCATCTGGGGCAGCGCGAATCGCGGCTCGGGATTGCCGACGCCGAAGGGTGCGCAGCGTTCCAGCGTGTTGAGGAACTCCATCGTCAGGCCACTCGCGGCCAGCGCGCCGTCGAGGCTGAGCGACGGATCGAGCGCGCCGTTGGGCACCAGCGCCGCGACGCGCTCGACCATGAAGGTGGTGAACGCCTCGGCCATGCCCCGCGCCACTGTCAGCCCGGCCGCCATGGCGTGGCCGCCGCCGTTGATCAGCAAGCCCGACTGACGCGCGGCGATGACGATCGATCCGAGATCGACGCCGCGCACTGAGCGGCCCGAGCCCTTGCCGATCTCGCCATCGAAGCCGATGACGAAGACCGGGCGATGGAAGCGCTCGACCAGCCGGCTGGCGACGATGCCGATCACGCCGGGATGCCAGCCATCGTCCATCACCACAATCGCCGGCGGCGCCACGGCCGGCTCGCCGATGCGCGCCAGCGCCGCGTCGAGCACGGCCTGTTCGATGGCGCGGCGCTCGCTGTTGAATTGATCGAGCCGTAGGGCCAGCGCGCCCGCCTCGTGCGGATCGTCGGTCGACAGCAGCCGCGTGCCCATATCCGCCTGCCCGACCCGGCCGCCGGCGTTGACGCGCGGGCCCAGCAGAAAGCCGGCGTGGAATGTGCCCGGTGCCTCGTTCAGGCGCGCGACGTCGCCCAAGGCCACGAGGCCGACATTGCCGCGCTCGCGCATCACGCGCAGCCCCTGGCGCACGAAGGCGCGGTTGACGCCGGTCAGCGGCACGACATCGCACACCGTGCCCAGCGCCACGAGGTCGAGCCATTGCCTGAGATCGGGCTCGGGCCGGTCGGCGGTGTAGTGACCCGCCGCGCGCAGCGCGCGGTTGACGCCGACGATCAGCAGGAAGGCCACGCCCACCGCCGCCATCTGCTTGTGCGGGCTGTCTTCGTCCAGCCGGTTGGGATCGACCACCGCCACGGCACGCGGCAACTGTGGCTCGGCAACGTGATGATCGATGACGATCATGTCCAGCCCGGCTTCGGCGGCGGCGTCGAGCGGCGCGAAAGCGGTGATGCCGCAATCGACGGTGACCGCGACGGCGACGCCCTGCCCTTTCAGCTTCAGCAGCGCCGCGGCGTTGGGGCCGTAGCCCTCCGTGATGCGATCCGGGACATAGGCGACGATATCGGCGCCGACGCCGCGGAAGAAGCGCAGCAGCAGCGCCGACGATGTCGCGCCATCGACATCGTAGTCGCCATAGACGGCGATCTTCTCGCCACCGGCCACCGCCCGGGCCAGGCGCGCGATGGCCGCGTCCATGTCCTTCAGATGCGACGGATCGGGCAGGAAGCGCCGCAGGGTCGGCTCGAGGTAGTCGCTGACATCGTCGAGCGCCACGCCGCGCCCCACCAGCAACCGCGCCACCGCGTCGGGCAGCCCATGACGCTGCGCGATCGCCGCCGCCGCGCGATCATCCGCCCCGCGCGCGACCCAGCGCCGGCCACTGGCCGATCTCTCGACGCCGAGAAAGGCGGGCAGCACTACCTTCCTCCGCTAGCGGGGGAAGGTGGCGCGAAACGCCGGATGGGGGTGGCTGGTGCCACAGCTTCCACCATTGTGACTGGCCGCGATGGCGCCACCCCAATCCGCCCTTCGGGCACCTTCCCCTGCCAGCGAGGGAAGGTAAGCGACGTCACGCCCAGCTCGGCAGGCCGGTCTTCATCGTGTAGTTGTGCAGCGCATGCACGTAGCGCACGGTGCCGGTCTTCGAGCGCATCACCAGCGAATAGGTCTCGGCGCCGTTATGGAAGCGGCGCACGCCCTTGAGCATCGAGCCGTTGGTGACGCCGGTGGCGGCGAACATCACGTCGCCCTTGGCCATCTCCAGCATCGAGTACTTCTTGTTGAAGTCCTTGATGCCCAGCCGCGTCGCGCGGCCGCGCTCGTCGTCGTTGCGGAACAGCAGGCGACCCTGCATCTGGCCGCCGATGCAGCGCAAAGCCGCCGCCGCCAGCACACCCTCGGGCGCGCCGCCGGAGCCGAGATAGATGTCGACGCCGGACTCGGGCTGCGAGGTGGCGATCACGCCCGACACGTCGCCGTCGCCGATCAGCATGATGCGCGCGCCGGCCTCGCGGGTCTTGGCAATCAGCTCGCTGTGGCGTGGCCGATCGAGGATGCAGGCGACGAGGTCGGCGATCTCGACCCGCTTGGCCTTGGCGAGGTTCTTGAGGTTCTCCGCCGGCGATGCGTCGATGTCGACCACGCCGTCGGGCAGGCCGCCGCCGACCGCGATTTTGTCCATGTAGACGTCGGGCGCGTTGAGGAAATTGCCGTGATCGGCCATGGCCATGACGGCCAGCGCGTTGGGTCCGCCCTTGGCGGTGATGGTGGTGCCCTCCAGCGGATCGAGCGCGATGTCGATCTTGGGCCCCTGCCGGGTGCCGACCTCCTCGCCGATGAACAGCATCGGCGCCTCGTCGCGCTCGCCCTCGCCGATCACGACGGTGCCCGCGATGTTGAGCCCGTTGAGCGCCTGGCGCATGGCGTCGACGGCGGCCTGGTCGGCGGCCTTCTCGTTGCCGCGGCCCATCAGCTTCGACGCCGCGAGCGCCGCGGCCTCCGTCACGCGTACCGCCTCGAGCGCGAGGTTACGATCCATCTTGGTGTCGGCGTCGGCCATATCACCCTTCCTCCTTGAAAATTCTCTCTCCCGCCCCCCTAAGGGGGAAGGCAAGACGACACGGCACCGCCTCAGAAATCCTCGATGCGGATCAGGTTCGGCGGTTCGATCACCGTGTCGAGCGCGGCGATCCGTGTGACGGCGCGCCGCATCGCCACCTCCTCGGTCTCGTGCGTGACCAGTACCACCGGCACCGAGTCATCAGGTCCATGCGAGCGGCCATGCTGCAGCATCGATTCCAGCGACACCCGCTCGTCGCGCAGCGCCGCCGTGACGTCGGCGATCACGCCGGGACGATCGAGCACCATCAGGCGCATGTAATAGGCGCCGCGGCGTTTCTCGATCGGCGACACGGGCCTGGCCGAGAGCTTGCCCGTGGGCACGACGAAGGGCGGCAGACCGTGGCCGCGCGCCACGTCGACCAGATCGGCGACCACCGCCGAGGCAGTCGGGCCGGCGCCGGCGCCCCTGCCCTGGAACATGGCGGTGCCGACGAAATCGCCCTCGACGACGACCGCGTTGAACACGCCGTCGACATGGGCGATCGGCGTCTTGTTCGACACCATGCAGGGGTGCACGCGCTGCTCGACGCCGTGCTCGGTCTCGCGCGCCACGCCCAAGAGCTTGATGCGGTACTCCAGCTCCTCGGCGAAGGCGATGTCGAGCGCGCCGACGCGGCGGATGCCCTCGACATGCACGCCCGCGAAATTCACCGGCGCGCCGAAGGCGGCGGCGGCGAGGATCGAGAGCTTGTGCGCGGCGTCGACGCCGTCGATGTCGAAGCTCGGATCGGCCTCGGCGTAACCCAGCTTCTGCGCCTCCGCCAGCACGTCGGCGAAGTCACGCTTGGTCTCGCGCATGGTGGTGAGGATGTAGTTGCAGGTGCCGTTGAGGATGCCGTAGAGCCGCTTGACGCGATTGCCGACCAGCCCCTCGCGCAACGCCTTGATGATCGGGATGCCGCCCGCCACCGAGGCCTCAAAGCCCAGCAACGTGCCCTTGGCCTCGGCGAGCTTGGCGATCTGCGCGCCGTGCAGCGCCAGCAGCGCCTTGTTGGCGGTCACCAGACTCTTGCCGTTGGCGATCGCCGCCTCGATCAGCGCGCGCGCCGGCCCGTCGGAGCCGCCCATCACCTCGACGACGACGTCGACGTCCCTGGCGCTCGCCAGCGCCAGCGGATCGCTCTCCAGGCGGATGCCCTGGAGGTCGACGTCGCGCTTCTTCTTCAGGTCGCGCGCCGAGGCGGCGACCACGACGATCGGCCGCCCGCAGCGCAACGCCAGGAGGTCGGCCTGCTCGCGCAGAAGCCGAACCACACCGCCACCGACCGTGCCGAGGCCGGCGACACCCACACGCAAGGGCTGGGACATCAGGCGCGCGCCTTGATGGGCGTGACGTTGTCGCCAACGCCGCGCAGGTAGAGATCGATCGCCTTCTCGGGATCCGAGAGCACGACCTTCACGTTGCGGATGGCCTGGCGGATGCGGTGCTTGTTCTCGACCAGCGCGATACGGACGTGATGATCGCCATACTCGCCGAAGCCGATACCGGGCGAGACCGCGATATTGGCCTGCGTCAGCATCAGCTTGGAGAAAGCCAGCGAACCCAGCTGCGCGAAGGCCTTGGGGATGGGCGCCCAGGCGAACATGCTGGCGGATGGCGACGGGATGTCCCAGCCGGCGGCCTGCATGCCCTCGATCAGGATGTCGCGGCGCTCCTTGTAGGTGGCGCGCGCCTCGGCCACGCAATCCTGCGGTCCGTTGATCGCGGCGGTCGCGGCGACCTGGATCGGCGTGAAGGCGCCGTAGTCGAGGTACGATTTAATGCGCGCCAGCGACTGGATCAGCTTCTTGTTGCCGGCGGCGAAGCCGATACGCCAGCCGGCCATCGAGTAGGTCTTGCTCATCGAGGTGAACTCGATGGCGATGTCGCGCGCACCCGGGATCTGCAGGATCGACGGCGGCGGCACGTCGTCGAAATAGATCTCGGCATAGGCGAGATCCGACAGCACCCAGATGCCGGCGCGGCGGCAGTAGTCGACGATCGGGCGATAGAATTCGAGATCGACCACCTGCGCCGTCGGATTCGACGGGTAGTTCAGCACCAGCGCCAGCGGCTTCGGCACGGAGTGGCGCACCGCGCGGTCGAGCGCCGGCATGAACTCGTCGATGTTGATGGCGCCGGGTACCGGAATGTGCCGGATCGAGCCGCCGGCGATGATGAAGCCGTAGGGATGGATCGGGTAGCTCGGGTTGGGCGCCAGGATGATGTCACCCGGCGAGGTGATCGCCTGCGCGAGATTGGCGAGGCCTTCCTTCGAGCCGATGGTGACGATGATCTCACTCTCAGGGTCGAGCTCGACGCCGAAGCGCCGCTGGTAGTAGGCAGCCTGGGCGCGGCGCAGGCCAGGAATGCCGCGCGAGTTGGAATAGCCGTGGGTGCGCGGATTGCCGGCGGCCTCGGCCAGCTTGGCGACGATATGCGGCGGCGTCGGCAGGTCGGGATTGCCCATGCCGAGGTCGATGACGTCCTGGCCGGCGCCGCGCGCGCGCGCCTTCATCGCGTTCACTTCGGCGAACACGTAAGGCGGCAGGCGCTTCAGGCGGTGGAATTCGCTGTCGTCCATCGGAGGTCCTGGGTTCAGGCGTCTTGTCGAGGGGGTGATAGAAAGTCCGGCCCGCTTGGGGCCGGACACTACGCTTGTTCGTATCGCCGGCCGGCGGTCAGAAGTCGAAAAAGATCTCGGCTCGCCGGTTGGCGGCGATGCCGCGCGCGGTGGTCGTGCTGTAGATCGGCTCCTCGTCGCTATAAGCTTCCATCACGATGGCGCTGCGCGGCACGCCGGCGCGGAGCAGCGCGTTGGCGATCGCGACGCCCCGCTTGACCGAGACGTCGAGGTTGCCGGCCCGCAGGCGCGACACGCTGCTGGCGTAAACGTCGTGGCTGGCGTGGGCGTAGATATAGACCACGCCGCCGTTGCGCCGATGGATGCGCGCCACGTCCTGGATCACCGCGAGGTCCGTGGCGTCCAGCCCCGACGAGCCTTGGCTGAACTGGATCACCGCCACCTGGATCGGGCCGCCGGCATAGGCCGTTGGCGGCGTGGCCGACAGAACGCCCGGCACGGGAGCCGGTGGCGGCGGCGCGGTCGCGACGGCCGGCGCGGGCGGTGGCGCCGGCGGTGCCGACGCAACGGCGGGCGGTGGCGGCGGTGCTGGCGGTGGCGCGCGCGTGACCGCAGGGGCCGGCTCGGGCGGCGGCGGCGCCGCGGTCACCGGCGCGGGTGGAGGTGGCGGGGCGCTGGCAATGGCGGGGGCAGCCGGCGCGGGCGCCCCCTGCCCTGCCTCGAGTTGAGCCAGGAAGCGACGATTAAGATCGTCGGCCGTCGTGCCGGCGGGTGATGGCATGGGTACAGTCGTCACCGGCGGCGGCGCGCTGGTGGCCCGAGGCGACGGTGCGGGCGGCGGCGGTGCGGGCGGTGGCGGCGCTGACGCGACTGTCGGCGCAGGCTCGGGTGGTGGCGGCGGCGGCGCGGACGTCACCGCCGGTGGCGGTGGTGGTGGTGGCGGCGCGGCAGCGGTGCTCGGAGCTGGCGGATCCTGCGGCTTGGGCGGGCTGGCCGGGACGACCGAACCAACCTGCTGGCCACGTGTCTCGTCGGCGGCGGCAACGGAGTCGTCGTAGCGCGCCCTGCTGCGGTCGATGGCGATTCCGCCGGTCGGCACACGTCGGTCGGCCGGCAGCGTAGCCGTCGTCGCACCTGGCGGCGGGGTCGGCCGGCCGTCGCTGTCGCAGCTGGTCAGGGCGGTCGAGGCGAGCAACGCCAGCAACAGCGCCCGTGAAACTCCACCTGACCTCAGCATCACGCCGTTCATCCGTTCGTTATCCCAGGACCGGCACCAGTTTGACGCCGCCGGAAGCGGTTCATAAGGTGATCGTCCCTTTTGCGCCAGCCCAGAGGGGGTTGCCCAGGCGCGCCGGCTATTGTCCGCAGTATCCCAAATGGCGTCGCGTGAGGCAATGAACCGCAAGGAAAAACGGTCCACCGGAGAGACCCATGGCCGATCCCCAATCGCCGCAGTTCAAGGCGCCCGACACCGCCGCCATGCAGGCGATGTGGCAGGACATCGCCCAGCGCAGCCGCGACGTGCTGCGTGATTTCGCCGAGCGTCAGAAAAGCCAGCA
Organism: Alphaproteobacteria bacterium; assembly: GCA_016869975.1. Lineage (GTDB taxonomy): Bacteria > Pseudomonadota > Alphaproteobacteria > Reyranellales > Reyranellaceae > JAFAZJ01. Next base: position 15,836 of record VGCZ01000052.1, on the reverse strand, counting down.
GCCGGCCGACGCGCAGTCGCTCGACCCGCTGAACCTCGCCGGCACCTTCGCCGACTTCACGACCAAGCTGCTGGCCGACCCGGAGAAGATGGTGCAGACGCAGATCGCGCTGTGGCAGGACTACGCCAAGCTGTGGCAGGCCACGGCCGACCGTATGATGGGCAAGCCGGCGGAACCCGTCGTCGAGACGCCCAAGGGCGACAAGCGCTTCAACGACGCGGCCTGGCGCGACGAGGCGATCTTCGACCACATCAAGCAATCCTACCTGCTGACCTCGCGCTGGCTGATGGGCTTGCCGAAGGAGACTGTCGGGCTCGACGAGCAGGCGCGCAGGAAGGTCGAATTCCACCTCAAGCAGTTCGTCGACGCGATGGCGCCGACGAATTTCGTCGCCACCAACCCGCAGGTGCTCAAGGCCACGCTGGAAAGCGGCGGCGAGAATCTGGTGAAGGGCCTGCGCAACGTCCTGGAGGACATGCGGCGCGGCAACGGCAGGCTGGCGATCCGCCAAACCGACATGGACGCCTTCGAGGTCGGCCGCAACGTTGCCACCTCGCCCGGCAAGGTGGTGTTCCAGAACGATATGATGCAGCTGATCCAGTACACACCGTCGACGCCCGAGGTGTACGAACGGCCGCTGCTGATCGTGCCGCCGTGGATCAACAAGTTCTACATCCTCGACCTGAAGCCCGAGAACTCGTTCATCAAATGGGCGGTCGATCAGGGCTACACGGTGTTCGTGATCTCCTGGGTCAACCCCGACGCGCGGCTGCGCGACAAGAGCTTCGAAGACTACATGCTCGAGGGCCCATTGGCCGCGCTCGGCGCCATCGAGAAGGCGATCGGCGTGCGCGAGGTCTCGACCATAGGCTATTGCATCGGCGGCACATTGATGGCGGCCACCCTGGCCTATAGCGCGGCGAAGAACGACAAGCGCATCCAGAACTGCACTTTCTTCACGGCGCAGATCGACTTCACCGACGCCGGCGAGCTCACCGTCTTCATCGACGAGGACCAGATCGCCAACATCGAGAAGATGATCGAGCGGCGCGGCTACATGGACGGCGCCGAGATGGCGACCACCTTCAACATGCTGCGCAGCAACGATTTGATCTGGTCGTTCGTGGTGAACAACTACCTGCTCGGCAAGGAGCCGATGCCGTTCGACCTGCTGTTCTGGAACGCGGACGCCACGCGCCTGCCCGCGGCGATGCACAGCTACTACCTGCGCAACATGTACCTGAAGAATCTCCTGGTACAGCAGGGCGGCGTGACGCTCGCGGGCGTGCCGATCGATCTGCGCAAGGTGTCGGTCCCCTGCTACATCCAGGCCGGCAAGGAAGACCACATCGCGCCGGCGCCCTCGGTCTACAAGCTGACCAAGATCTTCTCCGGCCCGCTGCGCTTCATGCTGGCCGGCTCCGGCCACATCGCCGGCGTCGTCAACCCGCCACGCGCCAAGAAGTACCAGTACTGGATCAACGAGGCGGCGACGACGCGCTACCCGGCCACGCTCGAGGAATGGCGCGCCGGCGCGACCGAGACGCCCGGCTCGTGGTGGCCCGACTGGGATCGCTGGCTGTCGGCGCAGTCCGGCCCCAAGGTGCCCGCCCGCGTGCCCGGCGGCGACGGCTTGCCGGCGATCGAGGACGCGCCCGGAAGCTACGTAAAGGTCAAGACGGACGCCTGACCGCCGTGCGGATCGCGCACACGAACCGCACGATGTCGCCTGGGGAACGCCGGCTTGCCCCATCAGGCTTGCGCGGCTGGGGATAGCACGCCGTCGTGGCGTGTGGCGTCTCCTGCGAAAACGAGCTATCGTTCACTCAGTTTTCTTGGGGAGCACGGACTGAAATGATGACGCGACTTGCCACCGCCACCGCCGCGGTCGCCTTTCTCATGGCGGTTTCAGGCGCGGCCCGCGCCAACGACATGGTCTGCGTGATCCCGGGCGGCGGCTCGGCCGCGCCGTTCTGCCTCGACGGCTCGGGCATCGCCGCCCTCGACGGCAAGGATAAGGCACCGTTCACGTTCATCCGCCACGTCGCCGCCTGCGGGTCGCGCCTGGTGGTCGCCAACTCGTCGGATGTCGCCTTCCGCGATGGCAGCGGCGGCTGGACCAAGCCGGCGCGTCACGGCAAGCCGGTGATGAACGCGCTGGGTTGCGACGCGAAGGGCACGATCTTCATCGGCCACAAGGACGGCATCGCCAGGTTCGAAGGCGGCCAGTGGACTGACACGCCCTACTCTGCCGTCAACGTGACAAACGGCACGCTCGACGGCGTGAAGCGCTTCGTCACCAAGCCCGACGGTTCGCTGTGGGCGGTGCTGGGCCGCAGCCTGGCGCGCTACGAGGGCGGCGAGTGGAAGCCGATCGCCGATCTGCCGACCTTGCCCAACGAGCATGTGCGATTCAGCGACGCCACGGCCGACAGGGATGGACGGCTGTGGATGGCGCATGGCGGCGGGCTGTCGATGCATGACGGCAAGCAATGGGCCACCTTCAAGGAGAACCTGATCGGTCCCACTGGCATCGCGGTCGACGGCAGCGGCGCCGTGTGGATCTCGGTTAATGACGGCATCCGCATCTTTTCCGGCGGCGCCTGGAAGAAGGCGCTGATCGGTGGCATGGAAAAGCAGATCAAACCGCGCGACCTGGCCTTCGACGGCAAGGGCCGGCTGTGGATCGCCTCGAGCTGGGGCCTGGGCGTGGTCGAGAACAACGTCGGGAAATTCTGGCGCATGGCCAATTCCGATGTGCCGTTCGACGACATGCGTACCCTGGTCATGGCGGGCAAAGGCCCGGCGAGTCTGCCGGCGACGCAGGACAAGCCGACCGGCGGCATCAAGGGCAGGTTCGAAGGCGAGGAAAACACCGGACTCCCCGACGTGCGCGTCGAGTTCTGCAATGTGCGCCTGAGCCGTTTCACCACCTTCAAGAAGAACGACACGCCCTGCTCGACCCAGGCGCCGCTGACAATCACCACGCGCACCGCCAGGGACGGCACGTTCAGCGTCGACAAGGTGCCGCCGGGCGACTACTCGATCACCGTCGAGCGCGAAGCCGGCAAATGGGTGCTGGTCACCGGCAATTTCGGAGTCACCGCTGAGTTCGCGCGCGTGGCGAGCGGCAAGGTGACGTCGATCCCGACGGTCACGGTGAAGGCGAAGTAGCGGTCAGCCCATCCTTCTCCCCGCGACGGCGGGCAGAAGGGTGGCCCGGCTCAGCCCGCCAGCTTGCCCAGCACGACCAGCCGACTCGAATCGCCGTTCTCGAAGGCGATGACCACCTGGTCGGAGACCTTGGGTTTCGCCGCCGCAGGCCCGCCGAAGGGAACGCAGGTCAGCGCCCACGCCGAATCCGCGCCGGGCATCGCCGGTATGCGGAGTCGAACCCGCCCTCTTCCCATCGGGTCCATGGCATCGGTGATGATGCCGATCATGACGCCGTTGATTGCTGCCATTGTTTTCCCCCTCGCAGATCAGTGGTCGCGTCAGGCGCAATCGCGCAGCGCCTGGTCGAAGATCGACAGGCCGAGGTCGATCTCGGCGTCGGTGATGGTGATCGGCGGCGCGATGCGAAACACGCCCAGCCCGCCGCGGATCACCGAGGTGCTCATGCCCAGCTCGCGGCAGCGCGCCATGACCGCCCCGGCGAGATCCGGTGCCGGCGCGCGCGAATGACGGTCCCTCACCAACTCCATACCCAGCAGCAGGCCCCTGCCCCGGATATCGCCGACGACCTCGTGGCGCTGCATCAGGCTCTCCAGGCCGGCGCGCAGACGTACGCCAGCGCTCTTCGCGCGCTCGGTCAGCTTGTCGCGCAGGATGATCTCCAGCACCTTTAGCCCGACCGCCGCCGGCAGCGGGTCGTTGGCGTGCGTGGTGTAGAACAGGAAGCCGCGCTCGTGGCAGCGCTCCTCGACTTCTGGTGTCGCCAGCACGGCGGCCAGCGGCAGGCCCGCACCCAAGGTCTTCGAGAGCGTCAGCAGATCGGGCGCCACGCCGTCGCGCTCGCAGGCGAAGAGCGTGCCGGTGCGTCCGAGCCCGGTCTGCGCCTCGTCGAACACCAGCAGCATGCCGCGCTCGCGGCACTTCGCCTCCAGCGCCTTGAAATAGCCCAGCGGCGGCTCGATCACGCCGCCGGAGCTGAGGATCGGCTCGGCGATCACTGCCGCCAACGAGCCCGTGCTCTGGCGATCGACCAGCTCGAAGGCGTAGTCGAGCTCGCCGCGCCAATCGTAGCTGTCAGGCGTCACGCCCTTGCCGCCGAAGGTCGGGCGATAGCGATCGGGCGCCGGGATCACCAGTGAACCGGGCGCCGAGGGTCCATAGCCACGACGCGAGGCGTTGTAGGTCGCCGCCGACGCCGCGCCGGTGACGCCGTGCCAGGAGCGGCTCAGCCCGACGATCTCGAAGCCGCCCGACGCGAGCTTGGCCATGCGCAACGCCGCGTCATTGGACTCACCGCCGGTGCTTAACAGCAGCACGCGCTCCAGCTTGCCGGGTGCCAGTTTGGCCAGCATCTCGGCGAGGTCGACCACCGGCCGGCTGAGGATCGAGCTGTAGAGATGGTCGAGTTCGCCCACCCAATGGCGCACCGTGGCGACGATCTCTGGATGGCTGTGGCCGAGGATCGCGCTCATCTGGCCGGAGGCGAAGTCGAGGATGGCGCGGCCGCTGGAGTCGTAGATATACGAGCCGGCGGCGCGCTCGATCACCATCGGCTGGAACTCGCCGCCGAAACGGATCAGATGGCGCCGCGCGCGCTGCCAGAACGCGTGATCGGCAGCCGATGCCAGACTGTCCGGCGCCATGACGACCTCCTGCGTTTTCGTCCGAGGCCTAGCGGTAGTTGCCGCCCTTCGCCTTGGCCTTGGCCTTCGCCTTGCCGGGTTTCTTGCTAGTCAGCATACCGCGCATCTCGGCGCCCTTCTCGTTCCACCAGGCGTTCAAGATGGTGACGTCCCAACCGATGCAGAAGTGCTTCACGCCCATGTCGAGATAGCGTTGCGCCTGCGCCGGGTCGCGCAGCTCGACGCGCGGGTGGATGCCCTTCTTGAGCGCCGTCTCAATGGTCTTGCGTTCGGCCTTCACGACATCCGGGTGCGTGGCCTGGCCGGGCACGCCGATGCTCATGCTGTAGTCGGACGGGCCGAACTGCACCATGTCGATGCCCGGCACCGACAGCACGTTGTCGAGATCCTCGACGCATTGGCGCTTCTCGATCATCAGCGCCACGACCACGTCGTCGAGTGCCTTCACGAAAGCCGGCGTGCCCACCTCGCGGATCGTGCCAACGTCGCGGCGCATGCCGACCCCGGCCAGTCCGCGGGTGCGCGGCGACTCGGCGCGCACCGCCTTCACGCAGGCCTCGGCGTCGGCGACGGTGCGTACGTCGGCGAACAGGATGCTCTGAAAGCCCGAGCCGATGGCGCGCATGGTCTGGTGCGTCCACTGCGTCTGCTCGACCTTCATCATGCCGCCGATGCCCGCCACCTCCAGCGCGCGGCCGAGATTGTCGAGGTCGTGCATGGTGAACGGGCCGTACTCGGCGGTGAACTCGACGTAGTCGTATTGCCCGCTCTGGCCGATCAGCTCCACGAGCGTCGGCCAGGTCGACAGGATGTGCGTGCCCAAGGTCGGCTCGCCGCGATCGAGCTTCTGGCGCAGCAGGTTGCGTCGCATGTCTTACTCCCTCCCCAACAGGCTCAGACGTTCAAATACCGTCGGCTGAGCTTCACATAATTGGCGCAGGTGCGCTTGATCATCTCGAGGTCCTTCTCGGCGACGTCGCGCATCTTGCTCGCCGGGTTGCCGGCCCACAGCTCGCCCGTCTTCACCACCTTGTTGGGCGGCACGAGCGCGCCAGCGGCGACCACCGCGCCGCTCTCGACCACGCAATTGTCCAGCACCGTGGCGTGCATGCCGATGAAGGCGTCGTCCTCGACGGTGCAGGCGTGCAGGAGCGCCATGTGGCCGACCGAGACGTTCTTGCCGACGATGGTCGGCACGCCGCGCGCGGCGATGTGGATCACCGTGCCATCCTGGATGTTGCTGTTCTCGCCGATACGGATGCCCGGCCCGTCGCCGCGCAGCACGCAGGTGAACCAGATGCTGGCGTTGGCGGCGATGTCGACATCGCCGATCAAGGTGGCGTTGGGCGCAATAAACGCGCTGGGGTCGACGCGCGGCACGAAATTGTTGAACGGAATGATCAGCCCGGCCATCGACCCCACGCTCCCGCGGCACCTGTGTTTCTGGTGACACACCATGACCGACGGGCGACGGCGGTCAAGCGGCGGAGCCATGCGAGTTCTTGATTCCCGCGCTGTTCGGCGTATGTATCGCAGCGCGAACCGCCTTTGGTTCGTGTCGCGTTCAAAGGATAGAGGTGATGTCCACCACGGCGAACATGCCCCGGGTTTTCATCGACGGCGAAGCCGGCACCACCGGTCTTGGCATCCGCGAGCGTCTGCTCCAGATGCCGGGCATCGAGATGGTCAGCGTGGCGGCCGAGCGACGAAAGGACCCCGAGGCGCGACGCGCCGTGATGTCGGATGTCGACGTCGTGATCCTCTGCCTGCCCGACGACGCGGCCAAGGAGTCCGTGGCGCTGGCCGATTCGCTGGGCACCAGGAGCCCGCGCATCCTCGACGCCAGCACCGCGCATCGCGTGGCGCCGGGCTGGGTGTTCGGCCTTCCCGAGCTGACGCCGCAGCAGCCGGCCGCGATCCGCGCCGCGCGCAAGGTCAGCAACCCGGGCTGCTACCCCTCCGGTGGCATCGCGCTGCTGCGCCCGCTGGTCGATAGCGGCTTCATCCCGCGCGACTATCCGATCGTCGTGCACGCCGTCTCGGGCTACAGCGGCGGCGGCAAGTCGATGATCGAGGCCTTCGAGACCGGCAAGGCGCCGGCTTTCGAGGTCTATGGTCTGCGCATGGAGCACAAGCACGTGCCCGAGCTGCAGCTCTACTCCGGGCTGACGCGCCGGCCGATCTTCGTGCCGCAGGTGGGCAATTACCGCCAGGGCATGATCGTCAACGTGCCGCTGCATCTCGACACGCTCAGCAAGAAGCCCAAAGCCGCCGACCTGCACGCCGCGCTGGCCGACTGGTACAAGGGCAGCGACCGCGTCAGCGTCGTGCCGGTGGACAGCGCCGACAAGGCGGTCGACCGCCTCGAGCCGGAGGCGCTCAACGACACCGACAAGATGGAGCTGCGCGTCTACGCCAACGAGACGCACGGCCAGGTGATCCTGTCGGCGCGGCTGGACAATCTCGGCAAGGGCGCCTCGGGCGCCGCCGTGCAGAACCTCGGGGTGATGCTGGGTCTGGCGGCGTGACACGCAGGCTGCTGTCCTGAGCGAAGCGAAGGACCCAGCGATCTTCCGATCACACACGAACGGCGCCGGCACCCACCGGCGCCGTTTTCGTTTGGCGCTCAAGACGACGGTGGTTCTACAATCGTGCCCAAGCAAGACGCGAGGGAACGCCCATGCCGCAGTTCGAGTCCGACGGCCACGCCATCGCCTATGACGAGTTCGGCGGCCCCGACGCCAAGCGCCGCATCGTGCTGGTGCACGGGTTCAGCTCGAACAAGTCGGAGGGCTGGAAGCGCATGGGCTGGTACGACGCCTTCGCCGCCAAGGGCTTCAAGGGCGTGGCGCTCGACGCGCGCGGCCATGGCCAGAGCGCCAAGCCGCATGAGCCCGCCGCCTACGACCGCAAGGCCATGGCGCACGACATCGTGGCGCTGATGGACCATGTCGGTTTCGCGCGCGCCAACCTGCTGGGCTTCTCGATGGGCTCGCATCTCAGCCTCACCGCCGGGCTGCTGTGGCCGGAGCGCTTCGGCGACCTGATCCTGGGCGGCATCGGCGGCAGGCTGCTCGAAGACGAGCCGCGCGACGACAGCATGGCCGAGGCGATGGAGGCCGAGGATCCGGCGACGATCGCCGATCCCATGCGTCGCAGCTTCCGCCAGTTCGCCGACGAGCAAGGCGAGGATCGTCTGGCGCTGGCCGCCTGCTCACGCGGCGCGCGCTTCCCGATTGACCGCGCAGCCTTGAGCAAGCTCGATCTCGCGACGCTCGTGGTCGCCGGCTCACACGACGAGCTCGCCGGCAATCCGCGCACGCTCGCGCAGGCGATCCCCGGCGCCAAGGCGGTGAGCATCCCCGGCTGCGACCACTTCTCGATCATCGCCCACGCGCTCTTCAAGGCGAGCGTGATCGACTTCCTCGAAGGGTTCATGGATTGACCGTCCTGTCACCCCGAGCGCAGCGAGGGATCTCCCAGTGACGGAGACTCCCTTGCAGGGTGATCCCTCGCTGCGCTCGGGATGACAGGATACGGAAAAGAAAAAGGGCGCCTTGCGGCGCCCTTTCGCGTTCCAGCGCTGGAGATCGATCAGCGCTTGGAGAACTGGAAGCGACGGCGGGCGCCGGCGCGGCCGTACTTCTTGCGCTCGACCACGCGCGGGTCGCGCGTGAGGAAGCCGCCCTGCTTGAGCGGCGGACGCAGCTCCGGCTCGAAGCGGGTCAGCGCCTGCGAGATGCCGTGGCGCACCGCGCCGGCCTGGCCCGACAGGCCGCCGCCAACCACCGTGGCGATCACGTCGAACTGGTCGACGCGGCCGGCGATCTGGAACGGCTGCTGGATCATCATGCGCTGGGTCGGACGCGCGAAGTAGATGCTCTGGTCCTTGCCGTTGACCGTGATCTTGCCCGAGCCGGGCTTCAGCCAGACGCGCGCGACGGCGTTCTTGCGTCGGCCGGTGGCGTAGGAGCGGCCCTGGGCGTCGACCTCTTTGCCGCGCGCCTTGGGCTCGGCCGCCGCCATGCTGGCGACGATGTTGGCCGCGGACTTGCGCAGGCCGGAGGTGGGTGTGGTCGTCGGTTCGATGGCCATGGTCAGCCGATCCTCGAGTTCTTGCGGTTCATCGCGGCGATGTCGAGCTTCACGGGCTGCTGCGCCTCGTGCGGATGGCTCGCGCCCGCGTACACCTTGAGGTTCTTCATCTGCTTACGCTGCAGCGGCCCACGCGTGATCATGCGCTCGACCGCCTTCTCGATGACGCTCTCGGGGTTCTTGCCGCCCAGGCGCTGGGCGATCGTCGCCTGCTTGATGCCGCCAGGATAGCCGGTGTGCCAGTGGAACACCTTGTCGGCCACCTTGTTGCCGGTCAGGCGCACCTTTTCGGCGTTGATCACGACGATGTTGTCGCCGCAATCGACATGCGGGGTGTAGGTCGCGAGATGCTTGCCGCGCAGGCGCATGGCGATGATCGAGGCGAGGCGGCCCAGAACGAGGCCGTCGGCGTCGATCAACACCCACTTCTTCTGCACCTCGGCGGGCTTCAGGTTGAAGGTCTTCATCGGTCCAATCCGCTAAAACGGTGCGCGGAGATACGTGAGGCGACGCGGCAAGTCAAGCGTACGGCCGTACTGATGCGGCTATAAAGCAAGCAGAATCAATAGATTGGAAATGCGGTATTATTTTACCCCAAGCACTGTGCGTGGCGGGATCGAATAGGTTAGCGTGACATGGGCGATCGGCTCGGGCCGCTCCTCGGAAAAGACCGACATCTCGGCCACCGCCAGACGCTGGCCCAGCTTCAACAGGCGCGCCTCGCCGATCAGGTCCCTGCCCGCCTCGCCCGGCCGCAAGAAGTTGATGTTGAGATTGGTAGTGACGGCGCCCGCCACCTTGCCAATCTGCGAGAGGATCAGGAGGTACGTGCCGCAGTCGGCCAGCCACATCATGGTCGGGCCCGATACCACGCCGCCGGGCCGCAGATGGCGCTGATCGATCAGCGCGCGCACCTTGATATGGCCTTCACCGACCCCGTCGACTTTCACCGTGACATTGGCCTGCGCCTCGGGAAACTCCTCGCGCAGAAAGGCCTCGAGCTCGGGCCCGCTCATGACGACTGGCATGGTGCGGAAACTAGCTCAGGCCGCAGTCGATTGCGTACGCAATTCGGACCTGCGACGACTTTCCTCCGCCAGCCAGGACCCATCGATACGGCGGGACATGCCGTCAGCGGAAATTCTCGAAGGCCTCGACGACCATGCGATAGCCCAGCTCGCGGTAGGCCTCAAACTGTTCCTCGTCGAAGAACTGGTCGCCGGTGCTGTGGTGCGGGAAGAGCTTCTCGACGGCGCGGTACTTCAGGATCGACTCGCCTTCGCGACCGGTCAGGCTGTTCTTGATGTAGATCAGCCAGCCATACTCGCCGCGCCCGTAGTCGATGCGCCCGATCGCGTGGTGGAGCTTGCTGTTGCCCTTGGCGTCCGGCCGGATATCAGAGACGTCGATCTCGATGTTCACGGCCCGGTCGATGCGCGCGAAGCGGATGACGTCGCCCAAGCTGACGAAGGAGAAGGCGCCGTCCTGCTCGGCGTCGATGGCGACGATCACGCGGCAGCGGCGCCGGATCAGCTCGTAGATGCCGAGATTCTCGATGTGGCCGCCGTCCGACAGATTGACGAAGGCCGAATGCGTGTCGAGCGCGCCGACCATCTCGCGAAGCAGATGCTGGGCGCCCGGCTCCGGGTACCCGCCGCGCCACCATTGGCGCTTGAACGCGCCCGTGGCGACCCGACGGGGGTTGGGCAGCCAGTAGCCCAGACGCACATTGACCAGCGCCAGCAGGAAGCGCAGCGTGGGATTGGTGATGCGTCCGGCATTCGCCGCCGCCGCCGCGCCAGAGATCGCGACCGCCGAGGACAGCTTGAAACGGCTGTGCACCGCCTCGAGATCGGCGGTGCAGACATAGCCCACCTCGGTGCTGCCGACATGGGTAGGCGAGAAGGTGAAGAAGGTCGCGTTGCGCCCACGCCCGCGAAACTCGTCGCGGTCGGCGAAGTTGAGCGCGGCGTTGATCAGCGGGAACGGCGCCGTAGAGACGTTCATCTGACTCAACCGCATCTCGCCGCGCGAGAGCACGGTGTCGGCATCCTCGAGATTGGCCGAGAACTGGAAGGTGTTGGCGAGCTTGTCGCGGTAGTGGCTGTGCGGCGAGACGTCGTTGGCGTTGTAAACGAAGCGTGCGTTAAGCGCCCACAGGATCAGCGCCGCGACCGCGACGATCCCTCCGAGAGCCACCGCCTCCCAAAGCTCGGCGTAATGCTTGCGCAGGTAAATTGCCAGCTCGGCCGACAGCAGCAGGCTGCCCCCCACAGCAGCACCGGCCCTACCAGGGCGGCGGCAAGCAACAGTAAGGCCTTGCGGACTGCCTCCGGCAGCTTTCCGAATCGGCCGAGCCAGGCCGAGGCCGAAATCGTGGCGATGAACGCGCTGACTGCGGTCCAGTTGACGAGCTTGTTGTCATAAGCGGCCACCATCCAGTGGGCGGCGACCGGCTGAAGCATGACGAAAAGCAAGCCGGCGGTCACCATCAGCGACAGAGCCTGAGCTTGCCGATACGATTCGCGCGCCAACCCACCGGCGCCAGACTCCGTGCGCCACGATCCGCCGGGAGTCTGGTGCGCTCGATCGAATTTGCGCTTTCGCAACAGTTCGGCGATCAGCAGCACTACGACAATGCCGAGGGCGATCGCGCCATAGCGGCGCTCGACCTGGGCCGCGATCCAAGCGACACAGAGCCCGCCTGCCAAGAGCACCATCTGGCCGATCCATTCATGCCCGCGCTCCAGCAGGTTGCGCACCGGCCGGCTGACGACAAAGAAGGCCGCCCACAAGATGCCGAACAGCGCCGCCGTGGCGCCAAGCATCTCGTGCACCTGAGGACCGGTCTGTAGATGCGGGCAGCCCAGCATGGCGACGGTGAACGCCGAGAGGAGCAGCACAAGCGGCAGCATCGCCCACAGATTGAGGAACAGACCGCGCAGCAGGAGCACCGGCGCGAAGCCGTATTCCAGCACGCGCCCATGCGGAACCAGGAACTGCGCATTGGCGCGAAGGAAGCGGAAGAGCACCGTCTCGCGGATGCCGACGATGTGCGGAAACGGGAAGATCCAACCTTCGGTCGGCTCGCGAAACTTCGAGTCGGAAGCCGTCTTGCCACGCCGGTTGGGTGACGGCGCTGGCGGCGCCGAGGGCAGATCGGGCCTGCGGACGCCGGCGATGTTGGTGTTCAGACAGGCCGCGGCGTAGCCGCCGCCAGACACGCTCGACAGGTAGTCGACCAGCCGCATCACGTTCTTGGCCTCGAGCGCCTGCATCGCGCCCAGGCAGGTCGCGGCCGAACGGATGCCCCCGCCCGATAGCGCCAGGCCGATCAGCTGCGCCTTGGCTGGCGCGTCGCGCGGACCATCGCCCTCGTGCTGGTTGTCGGGCTCCAGCGGCCAGCGCTCGCGCCGGCCGTCGTCGCCTTTGCGCGGCGGCAGGTATCTCCTGGTCCGCCGGAAATGCTCCCGCTCGGCGAAGGCGACCAGCGGCGCGACACGCTTGGCCTCGTCGGACGCGCCGTCGTCGACCTGGAAACGCCGCGCATAGACGACGCCGAGCTCCTCGGCGAAGACCGCTGGAAAGCGCAATGAACTGCCCGACATGATCGGTCGCTCCCCCGGGCTGAAACGGCTAGACTCGCGTCCTCAACCCTACCGCCCTGTCGGCGCCAGAACCAGTGGGTGCAGCGATGCCCGATCCCGCAACCGCCAACGAGCCCGTGCTGCTGCGCGAGGACCACGGCCGCGTCGCCGTGCTGACCTTGAACCGGCCCAGGGCGATGAACGCGCTGTCCTCCGACCTGATCGCCGCGCTCGACCAGGAATTCGACCGCTTGAACGCGGACGAGACGATCCGCGTGGTGGTGATCCAGGCCAATGGCCGCGCCTTCTGCGCCGGCCACGATCTGCGTGAGGTGCGTTCCAGCGAGGACTACGCCTTCCACCACGCCCTGATGAGCCGCTGCAGCGCGATGATGCTGAAGATCGCGCGGCTGAAGCAGCCGGTGATCGCCAAGGTGCGCGGTATCGCCACGGCGGCGGGCTGCCAGCTCGTGGCGCAATGCGATCTCGCCATCGCCTCCGCCGAGGCGAAGTTCGCGACGCCCGGCGTGCATATCGGCCTGTTCTGCGGCACGCCGTCGGTGCCGCTCGGCCGTAACGTCGGCAGCAAGCGCGCGCTCGACATGCTGTTCACCGGCGAGCCGGTGAGCGCCGAGACCGCGCTGCGCGACGGTCTTCTCTCGCGCGTCGTGCCCGACGATCACCTCGACGCGGCGGCCATGGATCTGGCCCAGCACATCGCCTCGAAGAGCCCGCTGGTGCTGGCGCAGGGTAAGGCCATGTTTCACCGGCACATGGCGATGGATCTCGAACAGGCCTACGCCTATGCCAGCTCGACCATGGCCGGCGGCCTGATGCGCGAGGACGCCAAGCTCGGCATTGACGCCTTCGTGCAGAAGAAGCCGCAGCCCGACTGGCCCGGGCGCTAACCCTTTGAGAATCGACGTCGTCGGACCAATCAAGGAATACGGTTGATCCATACCAACTAGTTGGTTTGTTCCTCCATACTGAACGGTATGGACCTGCCGATATGACGCCTGCGACCGCACCCCAATCCCGCACGCGCCTGCTCGAGGCCGGATCGTCGGTGATCCGCGCCAAGGGCTACACGGCTACCACCGTTGATGACATCTGCGCCGAAGCGGGTCTGACCAAGGGCAGCTTCTTCCACCACTTCAAGAGCAAGGAAGACCTGGTGCTGGGCGCCGTCGCGCACTGGAACCAGTGGACCGAGGCGGTGTTCGCCGATGCCGGCTACCGCAAGCTCGACGACCCGCTCGATCGCATCCTCGGCTACGTCGATTTCCGCGCGACGATCCTCGATCGCGAGATCCCGCAATTCACCTGTTTGCTTGGCACGCTGGTGCAAGAGACATATGTCACGCATCCAGCGGTGCGCGAAGCCTGCGATCGCGGGATGTCGGCGTACATCGACGGCCTGACGTGCGACCTCGACGCCGCCAAGCGCCGCTATGCGCCGAAAGCCCGGTGGAGCGCCGAGAGCCTCGGCTACTTCATCCAGGCCGCGCTGCAGGGTTCGTTCATCTTCGCCAAGGCCAAACATGACGCCGAGGTCGCGCGCCACAACCTCGCGCATCTCAAGCGCTACCTGATCAGCCTGTTTCCCACCCGCTCACCGCGTCGATAAGGAGGCGTCGCCATGCCCAGCACCATCCGCCTGCATCGCGTGCTCAAGGCCCCGCCGGAGCGCGTCTATCGCGCCTGGATCGACCCGGCCGCCACCGCCAAATTCCTGCCGCCCAACGGCTTCACCTGCACCGTCCATCACATGGACGCCAGGGTCGGCGGCACGTTCCGCATGTCGTTCAGCAATTTCAGCGGCGGCGGCAGCCACTTCTTCGGCGGCGAGTACGTCGAACTCGAGCCCAACGAGCGCCTGCGCTACACGGACCGCTTCGACGATCCCAACCTGCCCGGCGAGATCAGGGTCACGATCGACCTGAAGAAGGTCTCTTGCGGCACCGAGATGCACATCGTGCAGGAGGGCATCCCCGACGTGATCCCACCCGAGACCTGCTACCTCGGTTGGCAGGACACGCTCAACCAGCTCGCCGCGCTCGTCGATCCGGAGATCCCGGGCTGACGCCCTACTTCAGGACGATGATCGCGCCTTCCTCGAACAGGTAGTAGCCGGTGGCGCCGTCGAACACGACGCGCGCCACCGTGTTGCCCGGCCGCCCGCCCTCGCGAGAGCACTTCACGGCGCCAGCAAGCACCGAATCGGATGTTGCCGGCAAGGTGCCGGGCAACATCGAACGCGCAGCGACATCGGCCGGCCTCGGCTTGATGTCGCTGTAGTCGACGCCCTTCTCGCAGCTTTCGTAGAGCGGATTGGTGAAGCGCTCGGGCGCCAGCACGATGCGCTGGCCCACCGCCTGGTTGATGCCCGCCAGGGCCCGCGCATCGCAGGTCGGGCAGATCACCCGCTCGATGGTCCATGACCGCTGCCACGGCTCGGTGGCGTGCGCCGTCGTCGCGGCCATGGCGCCCATGATCAAGGTCAGCACCAGGCGCATCTAGCGAATCCTCGTTAACGTATGTGCCGTCAGCCGCTCCTCGAGCGTGCCGGCCGGAGCGGTGATGCCCATCCCCGCCAGATAGGCGAAGAGCGCGCGCGCCGCGGTCGCGTTCGCCGCGGCCGAGTCGCTGTCGGGCAGGCTGTCCCAGCCGACGAATCCCGAGGCCTTGCCGATGGTCATCCACGTCGCATGACGTACCCGCTTGCGGCCCGCGACATCGTCGGCGCGCTGCTTCATCTCCTTCTCGACGGTACGACCCAGCGCCTGGTTGCCCGGCGCGCCGATCGACATGGCGCGCACATGGCTCAGCCCATCGAGCGCACCCGCCGCCTTGGGAAAGACGTGATCGACGTTCCAGTCGCTGCCGGTCGGCCGGCCGGCCATGCCCAGGCGCGTGCGTGCAAACTCATCGAACAGGTCGCGATAGTTCTTGTCGCGGGGATCGAGCCACAACTCCGGCTCGTTTCCCTGGATCCATACGAAGGCCTTCGACACCGCGCGCGAGCCCAGGGTCTCGAGCCGGCCGCCCAAGCGGATCGTGCGCGGCCCGCTGCCACCGCCCACGATGTTGTCGATGCTGGCGATGCCGATCCAGGCCTCGCCGCCAGCCAGGAATTGCGTGACCAGAACCTGCAACTGGCGCTGCAGCGGTGCGGGCCATCCCGGGATCATGGCGCTCTCCCTTCGCTAGTCGGCGGTGGGGTGGGGCACGGTTTCCTGAGACAGCGCACTGCGCTACCGATCGTAAAGACGGAGGTAGAGCATGGACGGAAATAATGGGCTGGAACCGGGTGTGACGGAGGCCACGGCGGCGCCAG
>VGCZ01000051.1 GCA_016869975.1 Alphaproteobacteria bacterium | reverse complement strand
CGCTTGCTGCACCGGCAAGCGGCCGCCTAAACTGACAGCCTAGATGCGCCAAAGCCTCCGTTAACAGAAACCTCAGAACGTCCCGTTTGTTCTGACGACGGACACGCCGACCATCCGCAGCGCACCGTCGTGGTGACCTCCTCGGTGCCGGGCGAGGGCAAGACGACGACCTCGCTGTCGCTGGCCGCCGCCTCGGCGGCGTCGGGCGCGCGCACGCTGCTGATCGACTGCGACCTGCGCCAGCCTTCGGCGCACAAGAACCTCGGCGTCGAGAACGAGGCCGGTCTGGCCGAGTTCCTGTCGGGCCAGCGCAACCTCGAGGAGCTGGTGCATGTCGAGCCGCGCACCGGCCTCTACTACATCCTCGCAGGCAAGCGCCCGCCCTCGCCCACCGACCTGTTGGGCTCGCTGCGCATGCGCCGTCTGCTGCAGCAGCTGGGCGACGCCTTCGACCTCGTGGTCCTCGACACACCGCCGGTGCTGGCCGTGTCGGACGCCCTGCTGCTGGTGCGCCAGGCCGATACGACGATCTTCGTCGTGCGCTGGGAAAAGACGCGGCGCGACATCGCCTCGACCGGCGTGAAGATGGTCTATGAAGCCGGCGCGCGCCTGTCCGGCATCGTGCTCACCCAGGTCGACCTGCGGCGCCACGCTCAGTACGACTACACTGACAGCGGCGTTTACTACTACCGCGGCTACAAGAAGTACTACGGCGAGTAGCCGAACCCCTCGACGCGCTCCCTCATGGTGACGCCCACGAACCGTGTCTCACTGGTTTCCGACGTGCGTCCCGACCGCCGGGCCCGGCGCGGCGGCCGGCGCAGCGGCGGGCCCGAGCACCTCGGCCACAGCCTCGCGCTGCCGCTGGGCGTCATCGCCATCGTCGGCGGCCTCGCGTTGGGCGCGGTGGCGTTGCCGCATCTCTTCGCCGCCATCGCCGTGTTCCAGGCCCAGCCCATCGTCGCGCGCTATATCGCCGGCGAGCGCGGGCTTTACGCCTCGGATGTCGCGTCCGCTGCCGAACGATTGGAGCTCGCGCTCGACCTGGCGCCGAACGCCGATACGGCGGTGATGCTGGCCGATCTGCGGCTCTGGCAGGCCCGACGCGCCACCGACAGCAAGCTCGCCGCCGAGCACACGCAACTGAGTGTCGCCGCCGCGAAAACAGCCGTGCGCCACGCGCCGGCCCATCCCGAGGCGTGGACCGCGCTGGCCGACGCGCTCGACCTGCTGACCCAAGGCGATGCCTCGGTGATCGCGCCGCTGTCGCGCGCGTTGCTGGTGGCGCCCTACGATCCCAGGCGACGCGGCGTGCGGGTGGAGTTGGCGATGCGCCACTGGGAGGCGCTATCACCGCAGGCGCAGCGCGCTGCCGGACCAGCGTTCATCGCCATGGCGCGCGCCGATATCGGCGCGCTGGCCAGACTGACCAAGCGGTACCTGGCGCTGGGCGCCACGCGCGCGGCGCTGTCGGGCGATCGTGACCTGGCGCGGCGTTTCGACGCCACCTATATCGCCCTGCCTAATTGACGACTTCGCCCCGGTAGACGCCCCAGACGTGGCGGCGTTCGATCCAGCCGATATGGCCGCTGGCCTGCACCCGGCACCAATCGCCCGAGCACGACTTCACCTGGGCGACGACCTCGACCTCCATGCGCGCGACCTCGGCGGCGCCGGCCGCGGGCGTCTTGCGCAGCGGCGCGTTGGCCGTGGTGACGATGACGTAGCGCCTGCCGGTCAGCAGGCTCGCGTGCACCCAGCCGCCGGCGCCCTGCCAATCGCGGATCTTTCGGTAGTTTTCGTACTCGCCGACGATCTCCACCGGCATGCCCTTGCGCTTGAACACCCAGTCGATGGGATAGCGAGGGCCCGGCCCGGTGCGCACGTTGGTCTCGTCGGCGCGCACCGTGGCGAAACGCGGGACCGGCAGTCCGGTGCCCTTACGCAGGGGCGGCGGGTTGGCGCCACCGGACGTCGCCACGGCCTGGGCGAAGGCGGGCGGAACGGCGAGCGCCCATAGCCCCGCCAAGGCCAAAGCCCAAGCCGACCGTCTGATCCACGCGCCACGACCCATTTCCAACATATATCGCAACGCAAGCTTTCAATCCACCTGTGAAAACCACGATAAGGGGCGGATTCGGCACGGTTTTTGCGGATTGGACACTTCCCGGTGCCAAACTGGACAAGGCGCGCGCGGCTTTGCTATTGGCCCGGCTTCGGGGGTTATTGGAGCCATCATGGCCGTATCGCCAAAGAAGCCGCTCGTTATCGTCACGCGCAAGCTGCCGGATGCGATCGAGACGCGCATGATGGAGCTGTTCGACACCCGGCTGAACGCCGACGACAAGCCGATGACCCAGGCCCAGCTGATCGAGGCGGCCAAGACCGCCGATGTGCTGGTGCCGACCGTGACCGACCGGATCGACGCGCGGGTGCTGTCGCAGGCCGGGCCCAAGCTGCGCCTGATCGCCTCCTTCGGCACCGGTGTCGACCACATCGACCTGGACACCGCCCGCCAGCGCGGCGTGGTTGTCACCAACACGCCGGGCGTGCTGACCGAGGACACCGCCGACATGAGCATGGCGCTGATCCTCGCCGTGGCCCGCCGCATCGGCGAGGGCGAGCGCCTGGTGCGTGCCGCCAAATGGACCGGCTGGGCGCCCACCGCGATGCTGGGCGCGCGTATCTGGGGCAAGCGGCTGGGCATCATCGGCATGGGCCGCATCGGCCAGGCCCTGGCGCGCCGCGCCCGCGGATTCGGCATGGCGGTGCACTACCACAACCGCCGCCGCCTGCACGCCGAGATCGAGAAGCCGCTTGAGGCGACCTACTGGGAGAGCCTCGACCAGATGCTGGCGCGCATGGACATCGTGTCGGTGAACTGCCCGCACACGCCGGCGACCTACCATTTGCTCTCGGCGCGACGGCTGAAGCTGATGCGTCCCTCGGCCATCCTGGTCAACACCGCGCGCGGCGAGGTGGTCGACGAGAACGCGCTCACCCGCATGCTGCGCGCCGGCGAGCTGGCCGGCGCCGGCCTCGACGTCTTCGAGCACGAGCCGGCGATCAACCCCAAGCTGGTCGAGCTCGACAAGGTCGTGCTGCTGCCGCACATGGGCTCGGCCACCCTCGAGGGCCGCATCGAGATGGGCGAGAAGGTCATCATCAACATCAAGACCTTCGTCGACGGCCACCGGCCGCCCGACCGCGTACTGGCGGCGATGTTCTGAGCCCTACTCCACCGTCCCCGGCAGCGACGTGCGCGCTTCCAGCACGTCGCGCGTGGCGCGGCTGACCTGGGCGCCGAGCAGGACGATGATCGCGGTGTAGTAGATCCACACCATCACGGCGGCGACGCCGCCGGCGGCGCCGAAGGCGCTGGCCATGTGGGTGACGCTGAAATAGTAGACGATCGCCCAGTTGCCCAGCGCGAACAGGACGGCGACGATCGCGCCGCCGTAGAGCGCGTAGCGCCACGGCACGACGACGTCGGGCAAGGCCTTGTAGATGACGGTGAAGAAGGCCGCGACGGCGGCGTAGCGCAGCACGCCGGACACCGCCGGACCGATCCATTCGCCCAGCACCGGAAAAGTGTTCAGCGCGTCGGCGTAGGCGCTGAGCACCAGGCCGGCCAACAGGACCACCAGGAACAGCACGCCGATCACCGTCATCAGCGCCAGCGCCAGCAGGCGCGTGCGCACTTCCGCCAGCACCACGTTGCGGCGCCAGCCGCCGGCCGGCTTCCAGATGTGGTCGAGCGCGCTGTCGAGCTCGACGAAGACCGAGGAGCCGGAATAGAGCAGCAGCGCCAGGCCGACCGCCGCCACCCAGCCGCGGCCGCTGAACAGGCTGGTGCCGGCGAAGCGGCGCAGGATGTCGAGGTTCTCGGGGCCGACCACGGTGGCGATGGCGTCGAGGATGTGCTGCTGCGCCATCAACCGGCCGACCACCGGCTCGGCGATGGCGACGCTGAAGATCAGCACCGGGCCCAGCGAGAAGATCGTGTAGAAGGCGATTGCCGCCGCCATCGAGGTCAGCCGGTTGTCGACGAAGCCGCGATAGGTGGCGAGGAAGATGTCGAGCAGCAGCCTTGGCAGGCCGTTCCCGACGTACCTCCGCCAGATCGTCGCAAACAGATCCCTGGTGCGCCGCCACGACATGACGTCAGCCTATCACGCCGCCTTCGAATCGATGCGCGGCAGATGGGCGATGGAATTGGCGTAATAGGCCAGCAACGAACGCTGCGCCGCGACGGCGGTGTAGAGGCCGTCCTCGCTGACGGCGGCCAGCCGACGCAGGGTCAGCATGCGCAGGCCGACATGGATGGCGTAGTCGCGATCGCCGCGCGGCAGGTAGATCTTGGCGCCGGCGGCGCCGAGATCGTCCATCAGATCGGCGCAGCGCCCCTTGAGCTCCAGCTCGTCCAAGGGCTCGTCGGCCTCGAGCAGCACGGTGGACACCAGCGACACCGACAGCACGGGCACGACCTTGCCGATGCCGTCCATGATGTCGGCCGCCAGCGCGCCCACCGCCTCGAAGCGCTGGTCCTTGTCGAGCTTGCGCAGATCGCCGCCGAAGCGATCGGTGGTGCGCGCCAGCCACTCGCGCGCCGAGATCGGCGTGCCAAAGTTCACGCAGGCGTAGCCGAAGCTGTACCAGCGACCGCGCAGCATCTGGCCGATATTGCGCGCGACGAAACGCATGGTCGTCTTGAACGCGAAGCCGGCGCCCAGCCGTGGCGCCTCGGCGTCGCCGGCGCGCAGCTGCGTGCGGTCCTCCAGCACGCGGTCGTAGTTGATGCCGACAGGGACGAAGACGACGTCGCGCGCGCCCTGCGGGTCGAACGACTTCAGCGCGTAGTCGACCAGACCAAGCCGCGGCGGCCTGAGCTTGCCGTCCTTGGTCAACCCACCCTCGGGATACATCGCCTGCGCCACGCCGGCCTCGGTCGCCATGTGCACGTAGCGCTCCAGCACGCGGCGATAGAGCGGGTTGTTGGAGTTGCGGCGCACGAAATAGGCACCCATCGAGCGGATCAGCTGCTGCAGCGGCCAGATGCGCGCCCACTCGCCCACCGCGTAGCTGAGCGCCGTGCGCTCGGCGGCGAGGAAGGCCACCAGCACGTAGTCCATGTTGCTGCGGTGGTTCATGACGAAGACGATGGTGGCGTCGCTCGGCACCTGCGCGTGCGCCAGGTCGTCGACATAGCCCAGGCGCACGCGATAGAGCGCACGGGCGAGCGCGCGGGCGAGCGCGTAGCCGACACGGAAATAGATATAGGCGTTGAAGGCCGGCACGATCTCGCGGGCGTAGCGATAGGCCTCGGTCATCGCCACCTCGCGCGGGATGTTCTCGGCCTTGGCCTTCTCGTTGGCGGCGGCGACGACCTGCGGGTCGTAGACCAGGCGGTCGACCAGCACCTGGCGGCGGGTGAGCTGGAACGGCTTGATCTCGATGCGCAGACGGCGATTGACGCTGTCGATCAGCCGGTTGACGCGACGGCGCAGGAACCAGCGGCCCGACGGGATCAGCAGACGGTCGATCAGCGACCAGGCCGCGAAGACCGCGAGCGCCGCGAACAGCCAGAGCGGAACCGAAACCGGCTCGGTCATCCCCGTCTCACCCTCCCCTTTCGCCCGAGCGTATCGTGTTAGGGTCGCGACCCCAAGGGGAGGGGCGGATGGCCTATATCGCCGGCGTCGGCACCACGCGCTTCGGCCAGCATCCCGGCAGCACCACGTCGGGCCTGATGGCCGACGCGGCGCGTCTGGCGATGGAAGACGCCGGGCTGGCACGACGCGACATCGACGGCGTGCTGTGCGGCTATGCCACCACCATGCCGCACATCATGCTGGCGACGGTGTTCGCCGAGAGCTTCGGCCTGAGGCCGGCCTACGCCCACGCCATGCAGGCCGGCGGCGCGACCGGCGTGGCGATGGCGATGCTGGCGTCGATCCTGGTCGATTCCGGCCGCTGCAAGGCGGTGCTGATCGTCGGCGCCGAGAACCGCGCATCGGGCCAGACACGCGACCAGTCGATCCAGACCTTGGCGCAGGCGGGCCATCCCGACTACGAGGTGCCCTACGGCGCCACCATTCCCGCCTATTACGGCCTGCTGGCGGCGCGCTACATGCACCAATTCGGCCTGACGCAAGAGGATCTCGCATCGCTTGCCGTGGTCATGCGCCGCCACGCCGCGCGCCATCCCGAGGCGCATTTGCGCGAGCCCTTCACCTTCGAGCAGGCGATGGCGTCCAAGCCGATCGCGCTGCCGCTGCGCCTGCTCGATTGCTGCCCGATCTCCGATGGCGGCGTCGCCATGGTGATCACCCGCGATCCCACCAATGCCACGCGCGTGAAGGTGCGCGGCGCGGGCCAGGCCCATCTGCATCAGCACATCTCGATGGCGCGCGACTGGGCCGACATGGGCGCCAGGCGCGCCGCCGACCTGGCCTTCGCCGAGGCGCGTATGGGCCTGAAGGACATCCAGCACCTCGCGGTCTACGATTCCTTCACCATCACGCTCGCCATGCTGCTGGAGGAGATCGGCTTCATCGCGCGCGGCAAGTCGGGCGAGGCGGCGCGCGCCGGCCGTTTCGAGATCGGCGGCGACATGCCGCTGAACCTGCATGGCGGGCTGCTGTCCTTCGGCCATTGCGGCGTCGGCGGTGGCATGGCGCATCTCGTCGAGGCGCAACGCCAGCTGAGCGGCCGCGCCGGCGACCGGCAGGCCGGCGCGCCAACGACCGCCTACGTGCACGGCGACGGCGGCGTGATGTCCTCGCATGTCGCGATGATCCTGGAACGGGTGTGAGCATGAGCTTCAGCGCCAATCCGCACGCCCAGGCTTTCTGGCAGCACGCCCAGGAAGGCCGCATCATCTTCGCGCGCTGCTGCGCCGATCATTGTGGCGCGCCGCAATTCCCGCCCAAGCCGCGCTGCGACGTCTGCGACGGCGACCGGCTGGAGATGCGACAGGCCACGGGCACCGGCACGATCTTCTCGATCACGGTCGTGCACCGGCCGCCCTCGGATGCGCTGCGCCAATACGCGCCCTACGGCATCGCGCTGGTCGATCTCGACGAGGGCTTCCGCATGATGGCACACGCCGATCCCCGCCTGACGATCGGCGCCCGCGTGCGCGCGACCTTCGTGCCTTTCGGCGATCGCACCGTGCCGCGCTTCGTCGCCGATCAGAAGCCGTAGAGCTTCGCCGGATTGTCGACCAGCACGCGCTTGCGCAAGGCGGCATCGGGCATCCAGCGGCCGAGAATCTCCAGCGTCTCGCCGGTGCGGAACGGTACCTTGCCGAGATGGGGATGCGGCCAGTCGGTGCCCCACACCAGCCGGTCGGGCCGCGCCGCGATCAGCCCCATGGCGACATCGTCGACGTCGGTCCACTCATGGCTCTGCGGGCTGTTGCGATAGGCGCCGGAGATCTTCACCCAGGTGCGGCCATTCTTCAGCAGGTCGAGCATCACCTGGTAAGCGGGATTCTCGATTCCCTGCGACGCCTTGATATAGGCCATGTGGTCGATCACGACATCGACCGGCAACGCCGGCAGACGCGGCGCGACCTCGACGAGACGCTCGGGCGTGGTCAGCAACTGCACGTGCCAACCCATGGGCGCGATGCGGCTCGCCAGGGTCTCCAGCGCCTCGAAGCCGATACCGCCGCCGGTCGTCACGTTGAAGCGCAACCCGCGCACGCCGGCCTCGTTCAGCGCCCGCAGTTCCCCATCCGGTACGTCGGGCGCGCAGACGGCGATACCGCGCAGCCGCCGGGGATGATCGCGCAGCACCTCGACCATCAGGCTGTTGTCGGTGCCATGCACGCTGACCTGCACCAGAACGCCGTAGGTCAGCCCCAGCCCGTCGAGCATGCGCAGATACTGCTTCTCGGTGGCTGGCGGCGGCGTGTAGCCGCGCGTCGCGACCAAGGGATGCTCGATCCCGTCGCCGATGACATGGGCGTGCGAGCAGACGGCACCGAAGGGCACCGGCCAGGGCGGCGCGCGCATCTCAGGGCGCGGTGGCGCGCAGGCCGGCGCCTGCTCGGTGGCGAGCGAATGATCGGGCGCGCCATGGGCCATGCGGATCCTCCCGGACGACGGTCATCGCCGTCTTGCCTGCCAGTCAATCACCTCCGGCGCGCGACGACAAACCCCCGGCCGCTCGAGACGCCCGGCATCACATCCGCGCGCGTGCGCGTTGACGGCGGGCCGCTTCGCGCCCACTTTGGAGGTGGCGGGTTCGAGGGAGATCACCCATGTTTCTGTCGATGCTGTCGAAGAAGGCCAGGATGCCGGCGCCCGACCAGGCGCTGCGCGGCCGCGCCGGCTATGTCTTTGAGATTCCCGATATCCATTTCGTCAACGGCAACCGCATCGTGCCGCCCTTCCCCGCCGGGCTCGAATCGGCGGTGTTCGGCATGGGTTGCTTCTGGGGCGCGGAGCGCAAGTTCTGGCAGGCCTCCGACGTCTACAGCACCGCCGTGGGCTACGCCGCCGGCTACACGCCGCATCCGACCTACGAGGAGGTCTGCTCCGGCCAGACCGGCCACAACGAGGTGGTGAAGGTCTGGTGGGATCCGAAGAAGACCAGCTTCGAGGCGATGCTGAAGGTGTTCTGGGAGAACCACGACCCGACCCAGGGCATGCGCCAGGGCAACGACGTCGGCACGCAGTATCGCTCCGGCATCTACGTCGCGAACGCCGCGCAACGCGCGGCGGCGGAAGCATCGAAAACGCTGTTCCAGGCGGCGCTCGGCCAGCGCGGCTTCGGCCCGATCACAACCGAGATTCTCGACGTGCCGGAGTTCTACTACGCCGAGGACTACCACCAGCAGTATCTGGCGAAGGTCCCCAACGGCTATTGCGGCCTGGGCGGCACCGGCGTGTCGTGCCCGATCGGCACGGGCGTGACGGCGAACGCGTAAACCGGGACCGCCGGCATCATGAGAAGAGCCGGCGGGACGCCGGCTGTCCCAAAGACCTACAGCGTCACAAGCTGACCGCCCGCCGGCGTCGCCTCGAGCAGGGTGACGATGCCGGCGATCTCGTGCGGCACGTCCTCGCGCAGGCTGGCGCGATCGATGTTCTGCGCGCGCAAGCCCATCTCGCAGACGATGACGCGCACGCCCATCTCGACGCAGGCGGACAGCAAGGTCTCGAAGTCGCCCACGCCGCGCGCCTTGTAGGCGTTGTCGCGGGTGATACCGGCGTCGAGCGCGTCGGCGAAGCCGGCGCGGCCATCCGACGACGCGCCGGCTTCGGCCGGCAGGCGGTGCCACAACGGCTCACCGGACTTCGCATGGGTCAGCGCCGCGATCGCCTTCTGGGTGAAGAACAGCGTGGTCGGCCGACCCACCGCGCGCGCCGCCGCCGCCATCGCCAGCGCGTAGTGCACGCGCTCGTAGTCGCCCGAGAGCGCGATGATCGACAGCGCCGGTTGGGTATCAGCCACAATAGACCTCGTCGTAGCTGGCACGGGCGAGCGGTGCGTCGAGCGATGTGATTTGCGGATGCGCGCCGCACAGCGGGCAATCGTCGCGCTTCTGGATCTCCAGCCGTTCGACCTGCGCGCCGAGCGCGTCGTAGAGCAACAGGGTGCCGGACAGCGACTCGCCGACGCCGAGGATCTCCTTCACCACTTCGGTCGCCTGCCAGGCGCCGATCATGCCGGCCATCGCGCCCAGCACCCCGGCGGCGGCGCAGCTCGGCACCGAGTCGGGCGGTGGTGGTTCGGGAAACAGGCAGCGATAGCAGGGGTGCGGCGCGCCGAGATGCGCCTTCCAGGTGGAGAGCTGCGCCTCGAAGCGCAGAATCGCCGCCGCCACGAGGGTGCGGCGCGCGAGGAAGCAGGCGTCGGTCAGCAGATAGCGGGTAGCGAAATTGTCCGAGCCGTCGGCGACGATGTCGTAGTCGCTGACGATAGCCATCGCGTTGGCGGCAGTCATCCGCTCGGCGATGGTGATGACCTCGCACTCGGGATTGATCTCGAGGAGCGCGCGGCGCGCGCTGTCGACCTTGCGCACGCCGAGATCGGCGGTGCGATGGATCACCTGGCGCTGCAGGTTCGACAGGCTGACCGTGTCGTGGTCGACCACGCCCAGAGTGCCGATGCCGGCGGCGGCGAGGTATTGCAACAAAGGCGCGCCCAAGCCGCCGGCGCCGACCACCAGCACACGGGCCTGGCGCAGCTTGGCCTGACCGATGCCGCCGATCTCCGGCAGGATGATGTGGCGCGCGTAGCGCTGAAGCTGGGCTTCGGTGAAGTCCATGCCGGCGCTTATAGCACGCCACACCCCGTCGCCGGGCTCAGCGCTTGACCTTGAAGAACGGCACCTCGTTCATGATCGAGTTGTTCTGCTGGATCAGCGCGCCCAGCTCGCTGCTCTTCTTCAGGTAAACCTGCCAGTCGGGATCGGCCATCATCGCCGCGCGCTTCTTGGCGCGGTCGCCGGCGTCGTCATAGGCCCAGATGTGCACGAAGCTGTTGACCAGCCCGGTCTCGGTGACCGCGTAGAACACCGGCTGGCCCAGATGCTTGGTCTGCGGCGCCTTGCCGAACTCCTCGTAGAGCTTGAGCTGGGCGTTGATGGTGCCCGGGCGGCAGACATAGGTGCGCATGTCGAAGATCACGGCGTTTCCTCCTGGAGGCGTTGAACAGAACGGAGCCTAGCAGCAACACCCTCTCCCCGCTCGCGGGGAGAGGGAGAAAGACCTCAATACCCATCGAACAGCGCGGTCGAGAGGTAGCGTTCGGCGAAGGAGGGCACGATCACGACGATGCGCTTGCCCTCGTTCTCCTTCTTGGCGCCGAGCTCGAGCGCGGCGGCGATGGCGGCGCCAGAGGAGATGCCCACCGGCAGGCCCTCGACCGCGGCGACCTCGCGCGAGGTGGCGAAGGCGTTGGCGTTGGCGATGCGGATCACGCCGTCGATCACGCCCTTGTTGAGGATGTCGGGGATGAAGCCGGCGCCGATGCCCTGGATAGGATGCGGGCCGGGCGGGCCGCCTGAGATCACTGCGCTGTCCTCGGGTTCGACGGCGTAGACCTTGAGGTTGGGCAGGCGCGGCTTGAGCACCTCGCCGACGCCGGTGATCGTGCCGCCGGTGCCCACGCCCGAGACGAAGATGTCGAGCTGACCGCCGGTGTCCTTCCAGATCTCCTCGGCTGTGGTCTTGCGATGGATCGCCGGGTTGGACGGGTTCTGGAATTGCTGCGGGATGAAGCTGTTGGGAATCGTCTTCGCCAGTTCCTCGGCGCGCGCGATGGCGCCTTTCATGCCCTTCTCGCGCGGCGTCAGGTCGAGCTCGGCGCCGAGAAACTTGAGCATCTTGCGGCGCTCGATCGACATCGATTCCGGCATGGTCAGGATCAGCCGATAACCCCGCGCCGCGGCGACGAAGGCCAGTCCGATGCCGGTATTGCCCGAGGTCGGCTCGATCAGGGTCGACTTGCCCGGCGTGATGCGGCCAGCCTTCTCGGCGGCGTCGATCATCGCGAAGCCGATGCGATCCTTCACCGAGCTCAACGGGTTGAAGAACTCCAGCTTGCCGATGATGTCGGCCTTCACGCCGCGCTTGGCCGCCAGCTTGGACAGCCGCACCAAAGGCGTCGCGCCGATGGTGTCGACGATGCTGTCGTAGATCCGGCCGCGGAACTCGGATGTGGTCATCTTGATGCCCTCCGTTTGATCGCAGAATACCTTCCCCCGCTGGCGGGGGAAGGCAGGAGCTGAAAAGAAAACGGCGGCCCGCAGGCCGCCGTTCGATTCGCCGATGTGTCGCGAAAATCAGGGCTGCGGCGCGTCGGCCGGATCGGCGCGGCGCTGCGAGCGCTCGGCGTCGCGCTGGTCACGTTCGGCGCGCAGCTTCTCGGAGATGTCCTCGCCGGTCGCCTGGTCGACGACCTTCATGCTGAGCTTGACCTTGCCGCGGTCATCGACGCCCAGCACCTTGACCTTCACCTGGTCGCCTTCCTTGACCACGTCGCCGACCTTGGCGACGCGCCGCGGCGCCAGCTCGGAGATGTGCACCAGGCCGTCGCGGGCGCCGAGGAAGTTCACGAAGGCGCCGAACTCGACGACCTTCACGACCTTGCCGTTGTAGATCACGCCGACTTCCGGCTCGGCGACGATGCCCTTGATCCAGTCGAGCGCGGCCTGCGCCGACTTGTTGTCGACGGCGGCGACCTTGACCGTGCCGTCGTCCTCGATGTCGATCTTGGCGCCGGTCTGCTCGGTGATCTCGCGAATCACCTTGCCGCCCGTGCCGATCACTTCGCGGATCTTGTCCTTGGGGATGTTGATCACGGTGATGCGCGGCGCGTTCTGGCTCACCGACTCGCGCGCGCCACCCAGACCCTTGGCCATCTCGCCCAGGATGTGCATGCGCCCGTCCTTGGCCTGCGCCAGCGCCACCTTCATGATCTCCTCGGTGATCGAGGTGATCTTGAGGTCCATCTGCAGCGAGGTGACGCCCTTCTCCGAGCCGGCGACCTTGAAGTCCATGTCGCCGAGATGATCCTCGTCGCCGAGAATGTCGGACAGCACGGCGAAGCGCTCGCCTTCCTTGATCAGGCCCATGGCGATGCCCGCCACCGGCCGCGCCAGCGGCACACCGGCGTCCATCAGCGACAGCGCGCCGCCGCACACCGAGGCCATCGACGACGAGCCGTTGCTCTCGGTGATCTCCGACACGACCCGGACCGTGTAGGGGAACTTCTCCTTGGAGGGCAGCACCGGGCGCAGCGCGCGCCACGCCAGCTTGCCGTGACCGATCTCGCGACGGCCCGGCGAGCCCATGCGCTTCACCTCGCCCGTCGAGTAGGGCGGGAAATTGTAGTGCAGCATGAAGTGCTCGCGGTACTCGCCCTCGAGCGCGTCGATGATCTGCTCGTCCTGGCCTGTGCCAAGGGTGGCGACGACGAGCGCCTGGGTTTCGCCGCGGGTGAACAGGGCCGAGCCGTGGGCGCGCGGCAGCACGCCGACCTCGGCCACGATCGGCCGCACGGTCTTGGTGTCGCGGCCGTCGATGCGCTTGCCGGTGTCGAGGATGGCCTTGCGCACGACGTCGGCCTCGAGGTCGTGGAACTGCTCCTTCAACGCGGCCTGCGCGGCGGCATCGTCACCGAGCAACGCCTTGGCGCTGGTGCGCACGGCGTTGATCTTCTCCTGACGCGCCTGCTTGGCGACCTCGCCATAGGCGGCGATCAGCGGCGCGCGGATCTCCGCGTCGAGCTTGGCCTTGACGGCGACGGCGGCGGCCGACTTTTCGGTCAGCGGCCACGGCTCCTTGGCGCAATGCTCGGCCAGCTGGATGATCGCCTGGATCACCGCCTGCATCGACTTGTGGCCGGCCATCACCGCGCCCAGCATCACGTCCTCGGACAGCTCCTTGGCCTCGGACTCGACCATCAGCACGCCTTCCTGCGTGCCCGCGACGACGAGGTCGAGATCGCTCTTCTCGAGCTGCTCCAGGGTCGGGTTGATGACGTACTGGCCATTGATGTAGCCGACGCGCGCGCCGCCGATCGGACCCAGGAACGGGATGCCGCTGATGGTCAGCGCCGCCGAGGTGGCGACCATGGCGACGATGTCGGGATCGTTCTCCATGTCATGGGCGAGCGTCGTGATGACGACCAGCGTCTCGTTGCGATAGCTCTCGTGGAACAGCGGCCGGATCGGCCGGTCGATCAGGCGCGAGGTCAGCGTCTCCTTCTCGCTCGGCCGCCCCTCACGCTTGAAGAAGCCGCCCGGGATCTTGCCGGCGGCGAAGGCCTTCTCCTGGTAGTTGACGGTGAGCGGGAAGAAGTCGAGGCCCGGCTTGGGCTGCTTCTCGCCGACCACGGCGGCCAGCACGGTGGTGCCGCCATAGGTGCACATCACGGCACCGTCGGCCTGGCGGGCGATCTTGCCCGTTTCGAACACCAGCTTGCGGCCGGCCCACTCGATCTCTTTTCGGAATACGTCGAACATATCGGTTAGTCCTTTCCAATCGACGCCACGCCCCGTGACGCGCGCCGCCCGCCGATCGCCCTATGCGATGACGGGACCGCTGGACCGTTTGCTCTCGCCCCTGGTCCGGCGGTTATCCTGCGAATGTCGGGCCGCCGGTCGCGTTACCGCACGGGTAACCGGTGCCTCGACGCGAAACGGCCCCGCCACAATGACGGGGCCGGTACCAACTAGCGACGCAGACCCAGGCGCTCGATCAGAGCGTCATAGCGCTTGGTGTCGCGATCCTTGAGATAGTCGAGCAGCCGTCGGCGCTGGCTCACCATCTTCAAGAGGCCGCGACGCGAATGATGATCCTTCACGTGGCCCTTGAAGTGCTCGGTGAGATTGTTGATGCGCTCGCTGAGCAACGCGACCTGGACCTCCGGCGAACCGGTGTCGTTTTCCTTGATGGCGAAGGTCTTGAGGATCTCTGCTTTGCGCTCGGCCGTGACCGACATCGGGAACTCCCGTAATCAGAGGTTGAGGACGCGTACCGGCCGCAGCAGATCACCGTCGATACGGGCGATCGCCACCAACCGCGCCCCGGCCATCGCCCGCACGATATGCGCAGGCTCGGCCGATCCCTCGGCGGGCGACATCGTCCCGATCGTCGGCGACTTGGCGCCGGCAATCTCGGCCATCGGCAAGGCGACGCCTCCGGAGAGGCGATCGGCCTGCCGGTCCGTCAAGGCCAGCGCCGGGATGTCGTCCAGCGCGGTCACGACGGGCCGCAAATGCCCGAGAAGCGCGGGCTTATGCCCGAAAGCCCCCGGATTGGAAAGCGAATTCGCCGCCGCCGCCTCGAGCGCGGCCAGGGTTACTGCGTCATCGATGCAAAATGGGCCACAGACAGTCCGGCGCAGGGCGGCGACATGGCCCACCGTGCCCACCGCCCGGGCGATGTCGCGCGCCAGCGAGCGGACATAGGTGCCTTTGCCGCATTCGACCTCCAACTCCGCCCGATCGGCCGAGGGACGGTCCAGCAGCACCAGCCGATCCACCCGGACCCGCCGGCTGGCCAATTCAACCGCCTCGCCCCGCCGGGCAAGATCATAAGCCCGCGCGCCCTCGATCTTCAGGGCAGAGAACGCCGGCGGCACCTGATCGATCTCTCCAGTGAAATCGTCGAGCGCGGCGCGCAGGGCGGCGTCGGACGGACGGGCGGCCGCCTCCTCGACCACCGTACCCTCCAGGTCGTCGGTCGTTGTGGCTTGGCCGAAGGCGATGGCGAAGCGGTAGACCTTGCGCCCGTCCATCACCCACTGGACGGTCTTGGTCGCCTCGCCCAGCGCGATCGGCAGCACGCCGCTGGCCAGCGGGTCGAGCGTGCCGCCATGGCCGACCTTCAGGGCGTTGAACAGGCGGCGCACCTTGCCGACGGCCGGGGTCGAACCCAGGCCCACGGGCTTGTCGAGGTTCAGCCAGCCATCGACCTTGTCGCGGGGCGTGCGGCGTGTGCCGGTCATGACGCCGGCGTGTACGTCAGGCCGGCACCGGGCCGCGCGCGCCGAACAGGGCGCTGCCGACGCGCACATGGGTGGCGCCGAAGCGCACCGCCGTCTCGTAGTCGGCGCTCATGCCCATGCTGACCTGCTTGAGCCCGTTGCGCGCGGCGATCTTGGCCAGCAACGCGAAATGCAGCGCCGGCTCCTCGTCGGCCGGCGGGATGCACATCACGCCCACCACCGGCAGCTTGTGCTCCTCGATGCAGGCGCGGATGAAGGCGTCGGCCTCGCCCGGCGCGACGCCGGCCTTCTGCTCTTCCTCGCCGGTGTTGATCTGCACGAAGCAGGCCGGCCGCCTTCCCTGCCTGACCATCTCGCGCGCCAGCTCGGCGGCCAGCTTGGGCCGGTCGACGCTCTCGATGACGTCGAACAGGGCCACCGCGTCGCGCGCCTTGTTGGTCTGCAGCGGGCCGATGAGATGCAGCTCGAGATCGGGATAGCGCGTCTTGAGCCCGGGGAACTTCGCCTGCGCTTCTTGCACACGGTTCTCGCCGAACACACGCTGACCCGCTTGCAGCAACTCCTCGACGCGTTCGGCACCGTGAGTCTTGGACACCGCGACCAGGGTCACGGCCGCGGGATCGCGCGCGGCGGCGCGCGCCGCAGCGGCAATGCGGGCCCGGACCTCGGCCAGCGCGGCGCTCATGCCGGGTTCTCGCCGCTCATCGCCCGCATCGCCTCGATGTGCTCCAGGCCCCGGCGCGCATCGACATTGTCAGGATGGCCGGTCTGCGCCGCGGCATAGAGCTCGCGCGCCTGCTCGATATTGCCCAGCGCGAGCTGGCAGGTGCCGAAATGGCCGAGCAGGCGCGGATCGCCCGGCTGCAGCTTGAGCGCCTTGCGATGCAACGGCTCGGCTTCCTGCGCGCGGCCCAGCGCCACCAGCGCGCGGCCGAGATTGGTCAGCACCAGCGGCTCGTCGGGCGCCAGCTTGTAGGCCTTGCGCATGGTCGCGTGCGCCTCGCCGGCGCGGTCCATCATGAGATAGGCGATACCGAGATTGTTGAGCGCGCGCGCGTCGTCGGGATGGCGCTGCAGGAAGGGCTCGAGCGCCGCCTGGGCGCGCTGCGGCTCGCCCAGCTCGAGCGCCAAGGTAGTCATGTCGTAGAGCGTGTCGGTGTCCTCGGGCGCCGTCTCATGCGCCAGCGCCAGATGGTCCAGCGCGCCGGCGGTGTCGCCTTGTTCGCCGCGCGCGCGGGCCAGGTTGCGCGTCGCCTCGGCGAAGCCGGGCTCGATCTCGATCGCGCGACGGAACGCCGCCTCGGCCTCGGCGGCGCGACCGGCGCGCAGCAGCACGTGGCCCATGCCGTTGTGCAGCTTGGCATTGCCCGGCGCCAGTTGCACCGCGCCCTCGAAACCGGCGATCGCCTCGTCGGTGCGGCCGACCATGTCGAGCGTCAGCGCGCGATCGCCCAGCACCGGCGGGCGCATCGGATCATTGTCGGGCAGATCGGTCAGCGCGGCGTCGAGCACGACGAGGGCGTCGTCGTTGCGGCCCAGCCGATAGAGCAGATAGCCCAGCGCCGATCGCGCCATGACGCGCGCCTGGCGCAGCGCCTCCGGCAGGATGCGTTGCGCCGTTTCCGGCCGGTCGCAGATCTGGATCAGATCGGCGTATTCGCGCTCGGCCGCTGCCAGCCGGTCGTTTTCGCTGAGCGCGGCGGCGACACGCAGCCGCGCGTCGATGTTGTCGGGATGCAGGCGCAGCGCGTGGCGCCATTCGCGGATCGCGTCGTCGAGGCGGCCCAGGCCCTGCAGCGCGATGCCGTAATTGTAACGCAGCATCGGCTCCTTGGGATCGCGGCCGATGGCGCGCTTCCACAGCTGTTCGGCCTCGCGCGCATCGTTGCGCTGCATGGCCGAGACGGCGAGGAAGTGCAGCATGTCAGGCCGGTCGCCGATGGTGGCGTAGGCCATGCGCAGCGGCGTTTCCGCCTCGCTGGCGCGACCCAGCTGCAGAAGATCGATCCCTTGACGCAAGGCGGCCTCGGCGGCGGGATCGCGGGCAGGCACGGGCGGCGCGGCCATTGCGGACTCGTGTGTGGTGGCGCGAATGCGCGCGGGTTGTAGCCCACGGGGACCCGACCGGCAACGCGCCGGCTGGCCTCGGCGCGACGGCGAAAATGATAAGGTTTGAGAAGGTTCAGCGAACGTGGTTCAGAGGCCAGCCGGAAACGCCGAAGGACAGGAATATCATTATTTTACAATAACTTAGTAACCTTTTCAGCTGCTCTGGCAGGCGGTGTTTTCGTGTTTCTGTCGAGCCTGGCCACTCAGCCCCTTCAGAGACCGTCTTGCGCGCTGTGATATCCTCGTCGGCATGCCTGACGACGATCTTTTCCACCGCGCGATGAAGGACGCGCGGCCCCTGCGCGGTCGCCGGACCACCGCGCCATCGCCGGCCAAGCCAGCCGCCAAACCGCCCGCTACCGCGCCGCGCGTGGCCCCGGCGCCGCCGGCGTCGTCGACCCTGCCCGACCTCGACCCGCGCACCGCCACCGGCCTGGACCGTGCCACGGAGGAGAGCCTGCGGCGCGGCAAGCTCAGCCCCGACGCCTCGATCGACCTGCACGGCCATACCCTGGCCGAGGCCGAGCGGGCGCTGGCGCGCTTCCTCGAGCGGGCCCAGGCGAGCGGCGCACGCGTGGCGCTGGTGGTCACCGGCAAGCCGGCGCGCCAGGACGACACCAATCGCCCGGTCGGCGGCCGCATCCACGCAGAATTCCCGCACTGGCTGAACCGATCGGAGAATCGCGGTCGGGTGATCGGCGTGCGCCCCGCCAGCCCGCGTCACGGCGGCGGCGGCGCGTTCTACGTGCTGCTGCGCAAGCCGCGCTGAACTCAGCCGGCGGCGCGCCGCTTCTCGGCCGCCAGGATGCGCTTCTTGCGCTCGACGCCCCAGCGATAGCCGGTGAGCGCGCCGCTCGATCCCACGGCGCGGTGGCAGGGCACGACCAGCGCGACCGGGTTGGTGGCGCAGGCGCGGCCCACGGCGCGCGCCGCGCCGGGCTCGCCGATGCGCCGGGCGATCTCGCCATAGGTCGCCGTCGCGCCTTCGGGGATCTCGGTCAGCGCCTTCCACACGCGCCACTGGAAGGCGGTGCCGACGATGTCGAGTGGCACGTCGGCGGCGTCGATCGCCGTCGGCTTGCGGCCGTCGAGGCGAGCCAGCACGGCCTTGACCCGAGGCGCGAGCGCGCCGCTGTCGGCGACGATCTCGGCCGCCGGGAAATCGCCGCGCAAATCGGCGAGCAGCGCCTGATCGTTGTCACCCAGGCGCACCGCGGCGATGCCCTTGGCGGTGGCGGCGACCAGCACGCGGCCATAGTCGCTATCGACCGCGGTCCAGGCGATGCGCGCGCCGGCGCCGCCCCTGCGGTAAGTCGCGGGCGTCATGCCCAGCACCTGATCGGATTTCTCGTAGACCCGGCTGGACGAGCCATAACCCGCGCCGTAGAGCGCCGCCGTCACATTGTCGCCGGCCTTGAGCGCCGCCTTGAAACGGCTGGTCTTGCGGGCCGCGAGCCAATCGCGCGGCGCCACGCCCAACTCGCGCTGGAAGCGGCGCGTCAATGTCGAGCCGGTCAGCCCGACCTGACGCGCGATGCGCTCCAGCGACGGCCGCTCCTCGGTCTCGGCGTCGAGCAGCGTGCAGGCCTGGGCGACGGCGCGGCTCAGCCCCGCCTCCTGCTGCCAATCGCGCGGCCGGCAGCGCTTGCAGGCGCGGAAGCCGGCCGCCTCGGCCGCTTCGCACGTCACGTGGAAATCGACGTTCTTGCGCAGCGGCGAGCGCGCGGCGCAGGACGGCAGGCAATAGACGCCGGTCGACTTCACCGAATAGAAAAAGCGACCGTTGTAGGCGCGATCGCGCGCCTGCACGGCGCGCCACGCCGTCTCGGCGTCGGGCATGCCAGGCTTGATGGCGGGAAACGCCAACACCGGAACGGTCGACTGGCGCGGGGTGGCGATGGCCTGGGCCATGGGGGCGGTGTCGCTCATGCTCCAGAATTAGGACACCGCCGCCAGCGGCGCTATCCGCGCTTTGCGACGATATCGATTACTGCCGGCGCGGCATGCCCGGCATGTTCGGCACCTGCATGCGCTGGGCATCGGCGGGCACGACGAACAGAGCCGCGTCCTGCGTGCGCCGCTCGACGCGCACGACCTCCCACAAAGCCTGATTGGTCTGGGGGTCGACGGCCTTCATGGGGATGCCGTCGGGTGTCATGCAGGCCTTGGACTTCCTGCCGCTGTATTCGGCCTGCCACCAGTCGCAGGACTCGCCCAGGATACGGTCGGTACCGACGCGCTCGCCCTTCATGTTCCATATGTCCACCGGGCCGGCATTCGCGGCCGCGGCCTGGGTGAGATCGAGTTCCATGGCCATCTTCATGCCGGGTGATGGCTCCATCACCATGGTCGCGGTGTTGTTGCCACGCTCCATCAGCATGAAGCCCTTCATGCCCATGTTATCCAAATCGGTGCGTATCTTGCCGACCTTGTGGCGCACGATCATGGTCATGCCCTGCGCCGGACCGGCTTGCGCGGCGACAATGCGTGCTTCGACCAGAAAGTCGACCGTCGGGGATGGCAGCGGCACCTGCGCCGAGGCCACCGAGGCGACGAGCGCAAGGGCGGCGGCTGAAGCGAGGCGGGTGAAAAGGCGCATGGCGATCTCCGAAGGCGTGAAGACGGTGGGTCGCGAACTAGCTTTCGTTCGGTCGCGGCATGTTGCCCATACGGTGGCTCATCTGGCGACCGCCGAAGATGTGGACATGAAAATGAAAGACGATTTGGCCGCCATTGGGGCCGTGATTGGCGACGATGCGGTAGCCGAGCGGATCGAGCTCCAGTTCGCGCGCCGTGGCGCCGACGGCGCGCCAGAAGCCGACCACCATCGCGTCCGGCGCCGAGGCGGCGAAATCGACGTTCGACACATAGTCGCCCTTGGGGATCACCAGCACATGCACCGGCGCCAGCGGGTTGATGTCGTGGAAGGCCAGCGCGAATTCGTCCTCGTAGACCTTCTTGCACGGCAATTCGCCGCGCAGGATCCGCGCGAAGATGTTGTTGCGATCGTAGATCATCACCGGCCTCCAGCGGCGCCGCTGAGGTCGGCGCGTCAGCCGCCGCGCGCCTGGCGGATCAGCTGCTCGGGCGGCACGATACCAAGCCCGCGCATCTTTTCGACGGCGATACTGGCCGTGGCGGTGAGATCGGGATCGGGGCTCCCGACGCGGCGACGGTGCCGCGGGCGCGACAGCGATGTTCCTGCCCGGCCGATCGGAGGATCGCGGCCGGCGAGCCGACCAGTGGACGAAGGAGAACGTCCGATGGACCCAAGAAACCGCGGTCGTCATGACGGTATCAACGATTTGTCGACATGATAGAGTGAGGATGCTTCTTAACCAATTGAAATAGCTATTAATTCTTCGCTTGAGCTCGGAGGAGATGAGCCGCCAGGCCAATAAAGAACAGGCCGGTGAGCGCATCCAGGGAACGGCGCATCCACGGCTGGCGGCGCAGCGCCGAGGTCGCCCGGCCGCTGACCATCGCCACCGCCATCAGGTAGAGCGTGCCCGGCACGTTGAAGATCAGCCCCAGCACGATGAACTGGGCCGCGACGTGGCCACGGGCCGGATCGACGAACTGAGGCAGGAAGGCGATGAAGAACACCGCCACCTTGGGGTTGAGCGCGTTGGTGAGTGCGCCGCGCAGGAACAGGGCCGCGCCGCCGGCGCGGTCGCGTGGCGCGACATCGGTCGCCTCGCCGTCATGCCCGCGCCAGGCCGCGCGCAGCGCCTGCAGGCCGATCCACACGAGATAGGCCGCGCCGGCGATCTTGATGGCGTCGAAGGCCCAGGGCGTGGCGGCGATCAGCGCCGAAACGCCGATCGCCACCAGCAGGATGTGGACCAGGCATCCGACGAAGACGCCCAGTGAGGCCAGCACGCCGGCGCGCGCGCCGTCGGCGGCGCTGGTGGCCGCGACCAGGAAGGTGTCGGGGCCGGGCGTCAGGATCAGCAGCGCGGCGGCGCCGACATAGAGCCACAGCAGATGTGGATCGAACATCGCCGCCTCAGTTGACCACCGAGGTGAAGGTGCCCGGCGCCGGGTCGATCACCTTCAGGCGGTCGCCTTCGATCTCGAGGATCGACAGCGAGCGTTCGACGCGGCCATCGGTGCGGAAGCGGAACCGGCCGTCGAGGCCGTTGTAGCCCCCGCCATCGGTGATCGCGCCGGCCGAAAAATCGCCGCCAGCCTTCAGCCGCGCGAGTTGCGCCGCCAGCATCACCGCGTCGTAGGCCAAGGTGGCAGTGCGCGGCGGCGCCTTGCCGTGCACGCCCTGGAACTTGCGTTCGAACGCGGCGCGACGCGCCGGATCGGGGCCGGCGAACCAGGCGCCGACCAGCGCCTTCTCGCCGCCGATACCGGTCACGTCCCATACGCCGGTGCCGAGCAACCGAACCTTGCGCGCGGCGACATCGGCTTCGCTCAGCGACGACGCCACCGCGCTCACGCGCGGGGCGCCGATGGGAACGAACAGCGCCGTGGTCGAGCCATCCGCGCCGACCGCCGCCAGCGCGCGTTTGACGGGCGCGTCGGGATCGCCGGCCGCCGGCACGGTCTCGCTCGGACCGACGTTGATGTTCGCGCGTTGGGCCGCGTCGCGCAGCGACTGCATCGCCTGGCCGCCATAGGCGGTGGCCGGCGCCAAAGCCACGACGCGTTTCACGCCCTTGCGTTGCGCGTAATCGACGACGCGACGGACCTGCGCGTCGACCGCCAGCCCCATGACATAGAGCCCGGGCTGCGCCGTGCCTTCGTCGTTGGAGAAGCTGATCATCTCCAGATTCGCCTGCTTGGCGACCGGACCGGCGACGGCGGCGGAAGCGCTGAACAGCGGTCCGAGGATCAGATTGGCGCCTTCGCGAATGGCGCGCTCGGTGGCCGCGACGGCGCCATCGGGCGTGTCGCCGGTGTCGATGGGCACCAGCGCGATGTCCTTGCCGGCGCCGTCGAACAGCGCCAGCTCGGCGGCGTCCTGCAACGCCTGACCGATCTCGCGCATGCGGCCCGTCAGCGGCAGCAGCAGGGCGATCTTGGGCTTGCCGCTCGGCGTCACCATGGGTGCCACCGGCGCGGGCGCGATCGGCTCAGGTGGCGGCGCCGCCACGACCGGCCGCGGCGGAGGCGCCTGGACGGTCGGTTTCGGCTTGGTCTCGCAGCCGGCCAGGGCGATCATCGCCAAAGCCGCGCAGGTCAGCAGGGTGACGACTCCTCGGCGCGGCGCCGTCCCGACCGAATGCGACATGAAAGGCCTCCTCGATGCAGCCGACGACGGTATCAGACGCTACCGACGCGGCCTCGCCAAGTAAACCGCAGCCCGGTCTTTACGTCGTCGGCACGCCGATCGGCAACGCCCGCGACATCACGTTGCGCGCGCTCGACACGCTGCGCGGCGCCGACTTGATCGCGTGCGAGGACACCCGCGTATCGCGCCCGTTCCTGCGCGGCTTCGGCGTCGCCGCCTCGCTGCTCGCCTGCCACGATCACAACGAGGCCGAGGCGGCGCGCACCATCATTGCGGCGCTGGAAGACGGCAAGGTTGTGGCGCTGATCTCCGACGCCGGCATGCCGATGGTTTCCGATCCCGGCCACCGCGTCGTGCGCGCGGCCATCGACGCCGGCCATCCCGTCACGATCGTGCCCGGCCCGTCGGCGCCGCTGGCGGCCCTGGCGCTGTCCGGCCTGCCCAGCGACCGGTTTCTGTTCGCCGGCTTCCTGCCCGCCAAAGCCACCGAACGCCGGCGCGCGATCTCGACCCTGGCCGCCATCGACGCGACGTTGCTGCTGTTCGAGGCGCCGCATCGCCTGGTCGAGTCGCTCGAGGACCTCGCGGCGTTGCTGGGCGCCCGACCGGCCGCGGTCACGCGCGAGCTCACCAAGCGCTTCGAGGAAGCGCGGCGCGGCCCGCTCGACGAACTGGCCGCCCACTACCGCGCCGAAGGCCCGCCGCGCGGCGAGATCGTGATCGTGGTCGCGCCGCCCGACGCGAGTGCCGCCACCGTCAGCGACCAGGACATCGACACGGCGCTGCGCGCCGCGATGGCCGGCGCCAGCGTCAAGGAGGCGGCGGCCGAGATCGCCGCACGTTTCGGCCGGCCGCGCCGCGCGGTCTATGCGCGCGCGCTCGAGCTGAAGCGGACGGAAGCGGGATGATGCGCCGTTCGGGCCGCGCCGCTCCAGCGGCGGTCATGGAGCGATACCTCGAACAGCGCCGCTGGAGCGGCGCGGCCCGAAGACCATGAAGCCATCGGCGCAATCACGACGCGTTGCCGCCGACCGCTTCGGCCGCTGGGCCGAGATGCGCTGCGTCTGGCGATTGCGGCTTGCTGGCTATCGCGTGCTGGCGCGGCGCTTCCGTTCGCCGGCGGGCGAGATCGACATCGTCGCCCGCCGCGGCGGCGTCGTTGCTTTCGTCGAGGTCAAGGCGCGCGCGACACACGATCAGGCGGCCTTCGCCTTGACAGAATCCCAGCTTCGGCGCATCGCTCGCGCGGCCGAGGCGTTCGCCGCGCGCCATCCCGCGCTACACGACTGCGCCTGGCGTTTCGACGCCATGCTGGTGACGCCGCGCGGTTGGCCCAGGCACATGACCGACGTCTGGCGGCCGACGAATGGATGAGGGAATGACCGAAGCCCGCACGCAGACGCTCGACCGCTTGCGCGCGATCTGCGCCCGGGACTCCCCCGTCGACATCGCCGAGGCGGCTTTGCTGCTGTCGGCGGCGCGGCAGCCGGCCCTCGATCTCGATCCCTACCGCCAGCATCTCGCCACGCTGGTCGCCGAGGTCGCCGATCTGGTGCGCCGCCGCCGCGCGCCGCTCGAGGCGATGCGCCAGATCCTCGCCGCGAGCTATGGCTACCGCGGCGATCGCGAGACCTACGACGATCTGCAGAACGCCGATCTCGCGCGCGTCATCGACCGGCGCAAGGGGCTGCCGGTGGCGCTGAGCGTGATCTGGATGCATGTCGCGCGCGCCCAGGGATGGCGCGCCGCCGGCCTGTCGTTCCCCGGCCATTTCCTGCTGCGCATCGACGCCGGCGCCGGCGCGGAGATCGTCGATCCCTTCGACGAGGGCGCCTCTCGCTCGGCGCCGGAACTGCGCGCGCTCTTGAAGTCGGCCGCCGGGCAGGACGCCGAGCTGACGCCCGACCATGTCGCCGAGGTCGACGATCGCGACGTGTTGTTGCGCCTGGAGAACAACAGCAAGGGCCGCTTGCTGCGCGCCGCCGATGTCGCGGGCGCGCTGGCGGTGATGGAACGCATGACGGCGATCGCGCCAAATCGCGCCGAGCTCTGGTACGAGATGGGCACCATCGCCGAACGCGCCGAGAGCGTCGGCGCGGCGATCCGCGCCTACGATCGTTTCCTCGCGCTCACCGACACGCCGCACCCCGACCCCGAGCGCGCCGCGCTGCATGAGCGGGCGCGCCGGCAGGCCGGCGATCACTTGCGGGATTTGCGCCGGCGCCTTAACTGAGCGTCCCTCTCCCCGCGTCGGGGCCGTCCGCGGCCCCTGTGGTAGGGAGAAGGATCAAGAGGGGGAAGCGCAATGGCTTTGCGTGTCGCGTTCCAGATGGATCACGTATCGAGCGTCGATATCGACGGCGATTCGACGTTCGTGCTGGCGCTCGAGGCGCAGAAGCGCGGGCATGTGGTCTACCACTACACGCCGGCCGACCTGTTTTTCCTCGACGGCAAGGTCAAGGCGCGGGCGCAGACCATGTCGGTGCGCCGCGAGAAGGGCAACCACCACACGTTGGGGCCGCACGAGATCATCGATCTGGCGAGCTTCGACGTGGTGTGGCTGCGCCAGGATCCGCCCTTCGACATGGCCTACATCACGACGACGCACCTGCTGGAGCGCATCCATCCGGCGACCCTTGTGGTCAACGATCCGCGCGAGGTGCGTAACGCGCCGGAGAAGCTGTTCGTTACGACCTTCGAGAACGTGATGCCGCCGACCCTGATCTCCAGCGACATGGCGCAGGTCCGCGCCTTCCGCGCGGCGTACAAGGACATCATCATCAAGCCGCTCTATGGCAATGGCGGCGCCGGTGTCTTCCGCGTCCGGCCGGACGACGAGAACCTCGCCTCGCTGCTGGAGATGTTCACCAAGATGTCGCGCGAGCCGATCATCGCGCAGCGCTACGTGCCGGAGGTCCGCAAGGGCGACAAGCGCATCATCCTGATCGACGGTGAGGCGGTGGGCGTGATCAACCGCGTACCCGCCGAGGGCGAAGCGCGCTCCAACATGCATGTCGGCGGCATGGCGACCAAGTCGACCATGACGGCACGCGACAAGCAGATCTGCGACACCATCGGCCCCGCGCTCAGGGAACGCGGCATGGTGTTCGTGGGCATCGACGTGATCGGCGACTTCCTGACCGAGATCAACGTCACGTCGCCGACCGGTCTGCAGCAGATCAACCGCTTCGACGGGGTCTGCCTGGAGGCGCGGATCTGGGACGCGGTCGAGGCCCGGCGGCGGGGCGGCTGAGCCGCATCGGCCCTGATATCGCCGCGTTCCCGGGCAATCTAGCGTGACTGGAGCGGCTCAGAACGCCCGGACGGAGGGGAATGAGAACGCGGCTGATGCCTCGGCGAGGCCTGGTGGGGGTGGTCGTCGGCGCCTTGGGGATGGCCGCGACCGCGCAGGCCCAAGGGCTGTTCGACAAGAAGATCATCCACGACGTCGCGCGCGGCGCGGTCGAAGCGGTTCGGCGCGACCTGCTCAAGGGCGAGAATCCCAACCAGGTCGACGAGCGGCGCACGCCCCTGCTGATCAGCGCCGTGTCCCGGGGTCATCTCCCGATCGTCGACATGCTGCTGAAGGCCGGGGCGGCCGTCGACGACGTCGACGCCGATCAGCGCACGGCGCTGATGTGGGCCGCCGAGCGCGACGACATCGATGCGGCTCAGCTGCTCCTGGCGCGCAATCCCCGAGTCAACCTGCAGGACCGTCAGGGCGTGACCGCCCTGATCGCCGCCGCCCGGCGCGGCTCGATCGAG
>VGCZ01000050.1 GCA_016869975.1 Alphaproteobacteria bacterium | reverse complement strand
CTGGGCCGAGGACGGCCAGGTGATCCGCCGCTGGGCGCCGTTGTTCTACAGCGGTCCGGAGCGCGAGAGCGTTCGCGCCGAGGCCGAGGCGCGGGTCAAGGCGGGGCTTCCGCCGGAGGCATAGCGGTGTACTCTCTCCTCGATAGCCGAGGGAGAGGAACGCCATGACACTGCACCGCCGGACGCTGCTGGCGTCGACGCTGGGCGCGATGGCTGCGGGCGGCGCGGCGGCGCAGGGCAGATGGCCGGATAAGCCGGTGAAGCTCGTGGTCGGTTTCACCGCCGGCAGCGCCACCGATGTCTCGGGCCGGCTCTTTGCGCAGAAGTTCCACGAGTACTGGGGCCAGCCGGTCATCGTCGAGAACGTCGCCGGCAATTCCGGCGCGATCGGCGTCGATCGCGTCGCCAAGGCGGCGCCCGACGGCTACACCTTGATGTGGTCGGGCAACGCGGCGATCACCATCCTACCCAGCCTCCAGACCTTGCCGTTCGATCCGGTCAAGGATTTCGCGCACATCTCGACGACCTTGATCACCGGCTCGGTGATCATGGTCAACAACGACCTACCGGTGAAGACGCTGGCCGAGCTGATGGCGCACGCCAAGGCCAATCCCGGCAAGCTGAGCTATGGCAGCCCCGGTGTCGGCACGCCGCAGCACATCGCCGGCGAGCTGCTGTCGAAGATCGCCGGCGTCAAGATGGAACACGTGCCGTATCGCGGCGCGCAGATGGCCGACACAATGAGCGGCGTCGTGCCTGTCGCGATCCAGAACGCCGGCGCTTCGATGCCGCTGATACGCGACGGTCGCCTGCGCGGGCTCGCCATCACCTCGCTCAAGCGCAGCGCCGCCGCGCCAGACCTGCCGACGGTGGCGGAGCAGGGCTATCCCGGCTTCGAGGCGGCGTCGTGGTTCGCGCTGCTGGCGCCCGCCGGCACGCCGCAGTCGATCCTCGATCGCGTGCGCGAAGCCTCGCTGAAGGCGCTCGAGGACAAGGAGCTGCTGGCGAAGCTGCAGGCGCTGGGCCTCGACCCCGTCGGCAGCACCGGCGCCGAGACCAAGGCGCAGATCGAGCGCGACATCCCGAAATGGGCGCAGGTGATCAAGGACGCCGGCATCCCGCGCAACTGATCGCGGCGCGCCATTCTCACGTCACGCCGGACTCTGTCGTCCCGAGCGGAGCGAGGGGTCCGTGCGCCGCTGAACGATCCCTCGCTGCGCTCGCGATGACAGGCATGAGATGCCCAGCTCTATGAGTCGACCTTTCCCGCCGGCGGCACGCCCGCCGTCGGCTGGCGCGGAGGGACGTGGTCCTTGAAGTCGGCGAAGCCTTTCCACGCCGGCTCGACCGGCGCCTGGCCTTCGGCCGGGATGTAGATCGACGGCTCCGCCATCGCCAGCTTGGGGATGTAGCGCGGGCAATTGGGAAAGATGGCACGTACCTTCACCCGCACGATCATCTGCGCGCCGACACATTCGGCGAGCAGCGGATCCTCGCGGTCGATGCGCGCGGTGCCGTTGACGCGCAGCCGGCGCGGCCTGTTGTGCAGGTCGATGAACAGCAGGCCGACGCTGGCGTTGACCAGCAGATTGCCCAGGCTCTTGAACTGGCCGTTGCCGTCGTAGTCGGGAAAGGCCAGCTCGTCGTCGGCGGTGATGCGTACGAAGCCCGGCGGGCCGCCCTTGAAGGAGCAGTCCGGCCGGCCCTCGGCGTCGGCGGTGGCGAGGAAGAAGTAGATCGACTCGCCGATAAAGGCGCGGTCGGACTCGCTGAACGCCACGCGCGTCAGCTTCTCCTCGAGGCGGTCGGCGATGCGCCGGCTGTCGAAGCGGTCCTGAAGTTCGCGGTTGCCCGCGTGGTACATGATCGAGTCGGTCATTTGATGATCGCGGCCTGAACCATGGTGCGGAACTGGTTGCGCAGGAACACGCGGTCGTAGTCGTTGACCTGCACCATGTAGAGCGCCATCAGCTTACGCGCCGGGTCGATCCAGAACAGCGTGCCGGCGTTGCCGGCCCAGCCATACTCGCCCTCGGAGCCGGGCAGCACCGCCATGCCG
The DNA here is from genome assembly GCA_016869975.1 of Alphaproteobacteria bacterium. Taxonomy (GTDB): domain Bacteria; phylum Pseudomonadota; class Alphaproteobacteria; order Reyranellales; family Reyranellaceae; genus JAFAZJ01. The sequence goes on along the minus strand of VGCZ01000050.1, from coordinate 25,213 downwards.
GTGCTCTTGCGCACCTCGAAGCCCAGGCCGAAGCCCAGCCCCGGCGGCCGGCCCGGCGCGGCGCCGGTATGGTCGGCGGCCATGAAGGCCACCGTCTGCGCGCCCAGCAGGCGCTTGCCGTTGAACGTGCCGCCATTGGCCAGCATCACCATGAAGCGCAGGTAGTCGTCGGTCGAGCCGACGAGGCCACCGCCACCCGATTCGAAGGCCGCCTTCACGCCGACATCGAAGCGCGGCGTCATCGGTCGGTCCTTGTGGCTGATGGAGGGCTGCGCCGCGCGATCGACTTTCTCCGGCGGCAGCACGAAAGCGGTGTCGACCATGCCCAGCGGCCTGAAGATCATCTCGTCGAGCGCGACGCCCAGGCTCTTGCCCGTGGCTACCTCGACGATGCGGCCGAGGATGTCGGTTGAGACGCCGTACTCCCAACGCGTGCCGGGCGAGAAGCGCAGCGGCAGCTTGGCCACGCGTCTGGCGAACTCCTCGTTGTTCACCGTTCGGTCGCCGATCTTGGCCTCGACATAGGCCTTGTTGACCAGCGAGTCGCCGCGCGTGCCGTAGATCAGGCCCGAGGTGTGGCGCAGCAGATCCTGGATGGTCATGGCGCGCGCCGGCGCCGCCAGCTCCAGGGTCGCCTTGCCGTCGGCGTCCTTCTTCTCGACGCCGACCTTCATGTCGGCGAATTCCGGCAGGTAGCGCGACACCGGATCGTCGATCTGCATCTTGCCCTGCTCGACCAGCATCATGATGGCGACGCTTACGATCGGCTTGGTCATGGAGTAGATGCGAAATAGCGAGTCCGGCTGCATCGGCAGGTTCTTCGCCTTGTCGCGCTGGCCCATCACGCGTTGCCAGCCGATCTTGCCGTCCTTGACCACGACCATGATCGCGCCCGACAGCAGCCCGGCATCCATGTTGGCGCGCGTCGCCGCCTCGAGCCGCGCGAGCTGCTCGCTCGACAGGCCGACGTCTTCCGGCTTGGCCGCGCCGGGCAGCAGCGTTTCCGCGACCGCCTGCGCCAGCGGCGCCGCCGCCAGCAAGCCGGCTACCAGAATAGTCCTGGCCGTGTTCCGCACCGTTTCCTCCGTTGGTTACTGCCTGAGGATATTTTGTTGCTTGTTGTCGATGGCGAGCGGGACTTGCTGCGTGCGGCCGATGCCGACGATGGCGCAGCCGCCGTCCTGGGCGCAGGCCTTGTTCTTCGAGCAGATGGCGCCGCCGCCGCAATCCTGGAAGTAGGTGGTGTTCATGCAGCGGCCGGCGCTGCTGCAGATGCGGCCCTCCTCGCAGCGGAAGTTGCCGCACATCGGCCCCGTCGGCGCGCTGCCGCCGTCGCAGCTATTGGTGGCGTCGTTGCATCGCCTGCCCTCCGGACAGATCGTGCCGTCGCGGCAGTCCGAGTAGGCGATCGGCACGCAGGCACCCGGCTTGTATCGGTGTTCGCGGAAGCCGGGCTCGCACCAGGTGCCGGATTGGGTCCGGACGCTGCCCGGCGGCGCCTCGACGATCTCGCCGCACAGATCGCCCTTCAGGCAGGCGTTGCCCGGCGGGCAGTATTTGCCGTTGCCGCAGTCGACCCGCGCGGCGGCGGGCGCCATCAGAGCCACGACCGCGATCAACGCCGCCAGCGTCGCTATCGTCCAACGCGCCAAGGTTGACATCGGTATCCTGCCTCCAACGGTGTCACCCCACTCGTGCCCCCTCCCGAGCCTATCAAGCCGCTGCCTCAACGCACCAGCGCGACGAAGATCAGGATCATGCCGACATAGGAAGTCAGGAAGGCGCCGGTGCGCAGCCAGGGGATGCCGCCGATATAGGCGCCGGCATGCGCGACGCGGCCCCAGAAGAAAAGCTGCGCGCCGATCGCGGTGCCTTGGCCCAGCTTGTTGGTCGCCACGGCGACGGCGACCAGCGCGGCGAAGGGCACGAGGTTCTCGACCATGTTGGCGTGCGCGCGCCGGGCGCGGCCGACCCAGCCCTCGAGCGCCGGGAAGTCCTCGCGGTTGCCGACCATGACCGGCAGGCCGAGCTTCAGCACCAGCGCGACGGTGTAGGGTACGGTGAGCACAAGGCAGAGCGCTGCGCTCAAGGCCAGCAGCAGCAATTCGATCTGCATCGCTAAATCCTCCTCGCTGTCACAAGGTGAAGTCTCGCGCCGGGGCTTTGTCCGCGCAACTGGTGTGATACAAGGCGCGCCGATGTCGGCGTCCCCCTCGACGACAACTCCGGTACGCACCGGGATCCTCTGCCTCGCGGCGGGCGCGGCGGTGTTCTCGATGTTCGACGCGCTCAACAAGAGCATGTCGGAGACGCTGCCGCTGGTGCAGCGCCTGTGGGTCTACTACCTCGCATTCGCCGCCGTGATGGCGCTGGCGGTGTGGAGGCGCGGCGAGCGCGGCGCCTGGCGCTCGGCGCGGCCGGGGCTGCAGGTCGTCCGCGCGCTGGTACTGGTGGTCGAGACCGGCCTGTTCGCCGCCAGCCTGCGCTACATCCAGCTCGCCGACATGCAGGCCGTGGCCGCCGCCTCGCCGCTCTTCGTGCTGGCGCTGTCGGCGCCGGCGCTGGGCGAGCCGGTGGCGCGTCGGGCCTGGATCGCCGTCGGGCTGGGTTTCGTCGGCGTGCTGATCGTGGTGCGGCCGGGCTTACGCGAGTTCAACCTCGGCTACGCGCTGGTGTTGATCGGCGCCGCGCTATGGGCGCTGTATCAGATCATGCTGCGCATCGTCGGCCGCCACGACCCGCCCGCGACCACCGCGCTGTGGACGGCGGCGGCGGGCGCGGCGTCGCTCAGCCTCGTCGGGCCGTTCTTCTGGGCCTGGCCGGACGCGACCGGCTGGCTGATGCTGGCGGGGCTCGCGGTCTGCGGCACCTTGGGCCACGTGCTCTATTCCTACGCCTTCCGCCTGGCGCCGGCGGCGACCCTGCAGCCCTTCGGCTATCTCAACCTGGTTTTCGCCATCGGCTGGGGCTGGCTGATCTTCGGCCAGCTCCCCGATCTGTGGACGGTGGCCGGCGCGGCGCTGGTCGTGATCGCCGGCATCGTCGCGCTGCGCGAATAGGACCTCACCGCACGATGGCGACGAAGATCAGCGCCATGCCGATATAGGCCGCGAGAAAGGCCGCTGTGCGCGCGTAGGCGATGCCGGCGATGTAGACCACGGCGTGCGCCACGCGCCCCCAGAAGAACAGCTGCGCGCCCAGCACGGTGAGCGGCCCCAGCTTGTTCAGCACGCCGGCCGCCAGCAGCAGCGCGGCGAAGGGCACGAGATTCTCGACCATGTTCAGGTGGGCGCGCTTGGCGCGGCCGATCCAGCCCTCGATCGCGGGGAAGTTCTCCCGGTTGCCGGCCATGGTCGGCAAGCCGAGCCTGAGGACGAGGGCGGTGGTGTAGGGCAGGGCGAGGGCGAGGCAGAGCGCGGCGCTCAGCGCCAGAAGCATGTGTTCGGATGACATCGGATCCTCCCGGTCGGGTGACCGGCGCACACTCCGCCTTCGCCGCCGCGCTTGGAACGACCGATTGATTATGCTGCCATAGACGGCGTTTATGGCGAGGGAGACGCCGATGGAGATGCACCAGATCAGGTATTTCCTGGCCTCGGCGCGGACACTGAACTTCACGCGCGCGGCCGCCTTTTGCAACGTCTCGCAGCCGGCGCTGACCGTGGCGATCCGCAAGCTGGAGCGCGAGCTCGGCGAGGCGCTGTTCGAGCGCCGCACCGGCGGCCTGGCGCTGACAGAGTTCGGCCAGATGGTGCATCCCCGGCTGCGCGTCATGGCCGAGCAGGCCGAGGCGGCGCGCGAGCTGGCCCACAGCTACCGCAGGCTGAGCCGCGCCCCGGTCGCGCTGGGCGTGATGGAGACGGTGGGCGTCGGCCGCATCGGCAGCTTCCTCGCCCATTTGCGCGAATCGCATCCCGGCATCGAGATTGCGGTCAGCGGCGGCAGTGCGGCCGGCGTGCTGGAAGGGCTCGACGAGGGTGCCGTGCAGATGGCCGTGGTGAGCGATGGCGCCGGTATTCCCGACCACTTCACGAGCCTGCCGCTCTATCGCGAGCGTTACGTCGTCGCCTTCCCGCCCGGGCACCGCTTCGAGTCCTTCAACGGCGTGCGCCTGGCCGATGTCTCGGACGAAGCCTATGTCGATCGTCTGTCCTGCGAGATGCGCGACAAGGTGCTGGCGGCCTGTCAGGCAGCCGATATCAGGCTCTACGCGACGTATCGCAGCGCGCGCGAGGATTGGATCCAGGGATTGGTCATGGCCCGCATGGGCTTCGCCTTCTTGCCGGAATTCTCGGTAGTGGTGCCCGGGCTGCCGGCGCGACCGCTGATCGACCCGCCGATCAGCCGGCAGGTGACGCTGGTCACGACGCGCGAGGCGGCGAAGCTGCCGGCCTGCAAGGCGCTGCTGCGCGAGGCCAGGCGCTATCGCTGGGCCCAGGCGGCCTGAGCGTTAGCCGGCTTCGTCGGGCGTGCGGGTGATCAGCGCCAGGGCGTGCAGGCCGGCGTCGAACTCCTCCTTGAGCAGGCCATAGACCATGCGCTGTCGCGCCACGCGGCTCTTGCCGGCGAAGGCGGCCGACACGATGTCGACGGTGAAGTGGCTCTCGCCGCCCTCGCGCGCCCCGGCGTGGCCGGCGTGCTTGGCGGAATCGTCGATGATCACGAGCCGCGCGGGCGCCAGCGCGGCGCTCAGCTTGCGGTCGATGGCGGCGGCCATGGCGCCCATGCCTGTCTCCAAGTCAAGAACGAAACTTCCTTGAGGCGTGCCCTCGGCACGCTCATAAATGTAGGATGGTCCGAGGCGCGCGCAAATCGGTTCGTACGACGGAGAGGCCCTCCGCGAATTTGCGCGTTTGCGAGCATCCCGGCTGCACCGAGGCCGGCGAGTTCCGCGCCCCGCGCTCGCGCGAAAACCTCAGCCAGTACCGCTGGTTCTGCCTCGAGCATGTGCGCGAATACAATGCCAAGTGGGATTTCTACGCCGGCATGTCGGAGGAGGAGATCGAGCGCCAGATCCGCGCCGATCAGACCTGGCGGCGACCGACCTGGAAGATGAGCGGCCAGGCGCGGGCCAAGATGGCCGCCGACCCGCTCGAGCTGCTGCTCGATCCCTACGACATCCTGGCCGATGCCGGCGCCCGCGCCCGCCAGCAACGGCCGCGGGCGCAGCCCAACGACCTGCCGGTCGCCGAGCAGCAGGCGCTCACCATCCTCGACCTGACCTGGCCGCAGACCCGCCAGGGTGTGAAGGCGCGCTACAAAGAGCTGGCCAAGCGCTACCACCCCGACGCCACCGGCGGCGATCGCGAGGCCGAGGAACGCATCAAGCAGATCAACCAGGCCTATTCAACGCTGAAGCAGAGCCCGCATTTCGCGGAATGACCTCCCTCTCCCCGCAAGCTGGGAGAGGGAGCAAGACGCTCACCCCTTGCTCCGCACATTGCCCTGCCACATCGGGGCGGCGAGGGTTTCGGTGTATTGCGGGATCATGAAGTTGAACGCGAGGCTGATACGCTCGGCCTCGCTCTGGTTGCTGACCACGTGGTGGTGCAGCCACGAGGGGAAGATCACCATGCGTCCGTCGCGCGCCGGTACCGAGCGGCTGTTGGCGGTGCGTTCGGTGAACTGCTTGGGCTTGGGCATGATGACGAAGGATTGCGGCCTGGGATCGGAGAACACGATCTCCGCCGTGTCGGGGCCTGCCTGCACGTAATAGGTGGCGCTGAGATAGTTGTTGGGGTGCGTGTGCCTGGGGTGATGCGAGCCGGGCGGGTTGATGTTGGCCCAGCAGCCGGTGATCACCAGTTTGTGGTCTTCCAGCCCCAGCCAGCGCATCGCGCCCTTGGCCGCCATGTGGCCGATGTCGCAGATCGGCTGGAAGGCCTGAAGCGTGTGCAGGTTCTGGTCGGTCTGCCAGTTGGCGCCCTTCGGGATCTTCGGCCGGGGCGTCAGCATGCGCTCGATCTCGCCGCGCAAGGCGGTGTTGAGCGGGACGTGCTCCTCCGGCGCCAGGTCGATGATCCATAGCGGCGTGGGAAACAGCTCGACGACATCGAGCTTGGCGATCTTCGGTGGTCGGCCACCCGTCATGCGGCGATTCCTCTGGAGACACCCGGCACTATACAGATCGATCTACGGAATGGGACCAGGCCCTAGGTCGCGCCGCATGATGCAGCGCCGCCAGATCGGATGGCCAAGTTGTCGCTCGTGCGCGCGCTCCAGACGCATCGCCGCCGAGTAGCGCGCCAGCGGCACGATGTGGAAACCGCGCCGAGCATAGAAGGGCGCATTCCACCGCACGCCGAGATAGGTCGACAGGAAGACGCCGTCGTGTCGCTCCTGCCGCGCCTTCGCGCAGGCCTGTTCCAACAACGCGCCGCCGATGCCGCGACCGCTGTAGCGCGGCAGCACCGAGAGCTGATGCAGCCAGGCCAGGCCGTCGAGCGTGCGCAGCAGGGCGAAACCGACCGGTCGATTGGCTGCGCTGGCCGCGACCCACAGGCAGCCGGCGCGTCGCGCCCGTTCCAGCAGGTCGAGATCGGCCGGCGTCATCGTCAGGACCCAGGGCATGCTGACGCGTCGGAAGATCTCGTCCGAGACGTTCTCGATATCCTCCAGCGCGCGCAGTTCGTGTCGCCGCGCGGCGCGGATGACCACGGCCATGGTCAATCGTTGGCCGCGCCGAAGCGGAACGGCCGGCAGAAGGCGCGGATGTCCTCGACCAGCAGATCCGGCTCCTCCAGCGCCGCGAAGTGGCCGCCGCTGGGCATGGCGCTGTAGCGCCTGAGATCGCCATAGGCGCGCTCGACCCAAGCGCGCGGCGGCGGCGGCGCGAGGTCGGCGGGGAAGGCCATGAACGCGGTCGGCGTGTTCACCGTCTCGCCCTTGGCCAGCCGCGCGCCTTCCTCGCGCACGCCGCGATAGAGCCAGGCGGCGCTCGCCATGTTGGCGTTCAGCCAATAGACCATGATGTTGTCGATCAGCGTGTCCCAGGAGAAGCGCCGGCGCGGGTCGCCGCCGCAATCGCTCCAGCCCTGGAACTTCTCGACGATCCACGCCGCCAGCCCGACCGGCGAGTCGGTGAGCGCGACGCCCAGCGACTGCGGCTTGGTGTCCTGGATGCGCTGGTAGGCGGTCTTGGCGTCGCGACCGGCGCGCACGATGTTCATCCAGGCGGTCTCTTCCGGCGTCAGCGTCGTCTTCTCGTCGAGACCCGGCCGGAACACCATCATGTTGAGGTGCAGCGCCTGGCAGCCGATCTTCGCGCCATCCGTCTCGATCACGGGATGGTCGTGCGCCAGCCAGGTCGAGACCGCCGCGCCCCAGTCGCCGCCCTGCGCGACATAGGGCCGGCGATAGTTCAGCGACTCGGTGAGCAGGCGATGCCATAGCCGGCCGATGGCGCGCGGCCCGATCGGGCCCGCGCCGCCCTCGCGTATCGGCGGACCGGACCAGCCGTAGCCGGGCAGCGACGGCACGATGACGTCGAAGGAATCGAGCGCGTCGCCGCCATGGCGCTCGGGATGGGCGAGCTTGTCGATGATGTCGAGGAACTCGACGATCGAGCCGGGCCAGCCATGGGTGAGGACCAGCGGCAGCGGCGCCGGTGCGTCCTGGACCGGCGTGCCGGGCTCGCGGATGAAATGCAGGCGCTGCTCGCCGATATCGACGAGGTAGTTGGGGAAGGCGTTGATCTTCGCCTCGCAGCGCCGCCAGTCGTAGCCGTGCTGCCAATAGTCAATGAGCTCCTTGAGGAACCGCTCTTCGGTGCCGTAGTCCCAGGCGCCAGCGGCGACGAAGACCGGGCGTCGCCATTTGCGCAGGCGTTCGTCGAGATCGGCCAGCGCGCGCTCGGGCACGTCGATCGTGAACGGCTCGGGCGTGACGTAGCGGGCGGGGGTGTCGGTCGTGGCCGCGCAGATTGCCTTCGCGGCGCGCGCATGGGCAAGATCGGACCGACGAGAATCGGAGGGTACGTGATGTCGGGTTTCCTGCCGCGCCGCATGAAGTTCTGGGGCTGGGGCTTCGAGGGCGAGGGCGCCACGCCGCAGGAGCGCGCCTATGTCCATGCCAACGCCGCCAAGCGCTACGGCGTCACCGACTTCAACGACACGCCGCCGCGCGAGGAGGAGTACACGCTGCGCCCGCCGCGCGTTCAGCCGCCGGCCAGCCTCGCGGCGATCTGCTCGACCGAGCGCATCGACCGGCTGGTGCACGCCTACGGCAAGTCGTTCATCGACGCGGTGCGCATCTTCGAGCGCAGGGTGCCCAACCCGCCCGACGTCGTGGCCTATCCGCGTGACGAGGCCGATGTCGCCGCTCTGCTTGATTGGGCCAGCGCCAACGACATCGCGGTGATCCCATTCGGCGCCGGCTCCTCGGTCGTCGGCGGCATCGAGCCGGTGGTCGGCGGCGCCTTCAAGGGCGTGGTGTCGATCAACCTGCAGCGGCTGGACAAGGTGCTGGAGGTCGACCGCAAGAGCCGCGCCGCGCGTATCCAGGGCGGCGTGCTGGGTCCGTACCTCGAGGCCCAACTCAAGCCGCACGACGTCACCCTGCGGCACTTCCCGCAGAGTTACGAGTACTCGACCCTCGGCGGCTGGATCGCGACGCGCTCGGGCGGCCACTTCGCCACGCTCTACACACACATCGACGATTTCGTCGAAAGCGCGCGGATGATCACGCCCAAGGGCGCGTGGGAGAGCTTCCGCCTGCCGGGTTCGGGCGCCGGCCCCAGCCCCGACCGCATCGCCATCGGCTCGGAAGGCTCGCTGGGCATCATCACCGAGGCCTGGATGCGTCTGCAGGACCGCCCGCGCTTCCGTGCCGGCACCTCGGTGGCGTTCAGCAAGTTCGAGGATGCCTGGGGCGCGGTGCGCGCCATCGGCCAGGCCGGCCTCTATCCCTCCAACGTGCGCCTGCTCGACCGCGTCGAGGCCCAGGCCACCGGCGCGGGCGACGGCAGCGTCGATGTCATGGTGCTGGCCTTCGAATCGGCGGACCACGATGTCGGGCCCTGGATGAAACGCGCGCTGGAATGCGCTCGCGACCATCGCGGCCAGCCCGACATGGACCAGCTCGAGTCGAAGGGCGGCCACCGCGAGGGCAGCTCGGGCGCCTGGCGCAACGCCTTCATCCGCGCGCCGTTCTTCCGCGAGATCATGACGCCGCTCAACGTGCTGTACGACACGTTCGAGACCTCGACGACCTGGGACCGCTTCGGCGATTTCCACCAGACGGTGATGGACACGCTGCACGACGTGCTGAAGCGCGAGTGCGGGCCGGGTGCCAGCGCCTCTTGCCGCTTCACCCATGTCTATCCCGATGGCCCGGCGCCGTACTTCAGCTTCTACGGCAAGGGCAAGAAGGGCGGCATGGAGCAGCAATGGTGGGCGATCAAGCGCGCCTGCTCCGATGCGCTCAGCCGGCTCAAGGGCACGATCACCCACCACCACGCGGTCGGCCGCGACCACATGCCCTGGTACGAGAAGCAACGACCGGAGCTGTTCGCCGCCGCGCTGCAGGGCGCGAAGAACGCGGTCGACCCCAGGGGCGTGATGAACCCGGGCGTGCTGCTGAAGGCGCGGGGTTAGCGCGGCGCGCCCAGAATTGGAACTACCCTGTCATCCCGAGCGCAGCGAGGGATCTAGGGAAGTAGCTTAGATCCCTCGCTGCGCTCGGGATGACAGATGTGTCTGACCAATCGCCCGGTGCTCTAGTGTGAGCGGACCGACAGTTCGCGCCGGAAAATGATGTCGCCGAACGCCGGCGCTGGCTCTGTCTCGCAGTCGACGACCGCGGCGATCCGCGCGCGCATGTCGCGGGCGATGCCTGAGAGTGGCGATCCGACTTGACCGCAGAGCGTGCGGATGTCTTCGCCCGGGGCGTCGATAATCTCCTCACCTAGCGCGGCGAGCAGGCGGTCGAGGTCGATGTCGGGCTGCCAGTTCCTCATCGCGCGTCTCTAGGCCAGGCCGCGGCGCAGCAGGGCGCGGCGCATGCGCTTGCGGGTGGAGTCGTAGTCGCGCTCGGACATGTCGTAGTGCAGGCGGATGTCGTTGGCCGTCATGCCTTCGGCCAGCCCGGCGAGAATCTTCAGGGCGGCCGGGTCGTCGGCGAACAGGCCGTTGATCGCGCCCAGCGCCTGGGCGGCGGCCAGTACGCGCTCGGGATCGTCGGGGGCGATGATCGAGCCGCGCGCGGCGGGCGCGGCGACCAGCAGGGCGTGGTCGCGGCGCGCGCGGCGCCAGTGCTCGTCACGGATGCTGCGCATCACGCCCGACAGGAAGGCCAGCAGCGGCACATCAGGGGGCCAGCGGCGCGAGCCGCCGAGGCTGCGCACGATGGCCTCGTTCAGTACGTCGGCCCAGCCGAGACCGCCGGGCAGGCCGCGGCTCCAAAGCCGCGCCAGCGCTTTCAGGCGCACCAGGTCGGTATCCGACAGGGTGCGCAAGGCGCGGCCGACATCGCCTGCCACGGCATCGGCGGTGCCGGCGGGGATGAAATGCGGGCGATTGCGTTCGGCGCTTTGCATGTCCTGACCAGTATGCGCTCGGCGAGGGCGCTCGCGGACACAGGGACGAAGTTTTTCTTTCCTGTCCGCGCGGCGCCCGGCCAAGCGCCCTCCCGTCAGCAGTTCACCAGGGGAGAGACGATGACCGACGATAGCGCCGCGATTCGCCGTTGGTATGCCGAGGATCTGCGATTGCGTGCGCCCGTGCGGCGCAACATGAGCGTCATCGACGCGTATGCCGCCGTGCCACGCGAGCGCTTTCTCGGGCCTGGTCCCTGGACGATCCGGCCGGATGTCGGTCCCGACGACGTGTTCACGACGCCAGACGCCGAGCCGCACTGGCTCTATCACGACGTGCTCGTCTCCATTGACCTGGAGCGCAAACTGAACAACGGCATGCCGAGCTTCTGGGCGCACAATTTCGACCATCTCGATCTCCAGCGCGGCGAGCGCGTGCTGCAGGTGGGCGCTGGCACCGGCTACTACAGCGCCGTCCTGGCGGAGATCGTCGGTCGCCACGGTAGCGTCGTGGCGGTCGAGTACGATGCCGATCTGGCGGCGAGCGCGAGGGCCAATCTCGCGGCCTGGTCGCAGGTCGAGGTCGTCGCCGGCGACGGTCGCACGCACGATCCGGGTCCCGTCGACGCCGTCGTGGTTTTCGCCGGCTCGACGCATCCGGCGCCGCCGTGGCTCGATCGCCTCAAGGAAGGGGGCCGGCTGATGATGCCGCTCACCGGCGCCAATTGGTGGGGCTTCATCCTGCGCGCGGAACGGCAGGGCGATTCGTTCAATACGCGCTCGATCGGCGGTGTCGGAATCTTCCCCTGCGTCGGCGGCCGGGACGAGGCGGCGGGCGAGCGGCTGCAAAAGGCGTTGGAAGGCGCGCAACCGCGCCATGTGCCGATCCGCGCCTTACATCGCGGCGATCCGGCGGCGGATGTCGGCGACAGGCTCTGGTACGCCGGCCCCGGTTTCTGGCTCGAACGTGCTCAGTCCTGAGACGCGGCCATCAGGCGCGCCTGCTCGGCGGCGCGGATCGCCGCGTCACGGCGATCTCGGGCGGCGCCGTCGAGCAGAAACATCGACAGTGTCAGCACTACGACGGCCACGCCGTAGACGTAGTAGACCCATGCGTCCGCCTGTAGCCGCAGGATGACCACGATCAGCGGCACCGGCAGGAAGGTGATGGTGAAGCGGATCCAGGTCGCGCGGTCATAGCGCCTGACGGCGGCGTCCGCCCGGGCGTCGAGCTCGGCGATACTCCGCGATTGCGCCACCATGGCCCGTCGCGGCTCAGGCGAAGCGGCCGTGGCAGTGCTTGTACTTCTTGCCCGAGCCGCAGGGGCAGATGGCGTTGCGCGAGACCTTGCCCCATGTGCCGGGGTCGTTCGGGTCGATCTTGGTCGCCGCGCGCGCGTTGCGCACCGGCTGCGGCCGTCCTGCCATGTTGTCGGTGGCCGGGTCGGGATCCAGGCCACCCGGCGGCAACGCGCCCGAGGAGGCGTCGGCGTACAGCGCGTCGGCGCCAGCCATGGCCGGGCTCTCGTGCATGGCCTGCATCGTCGACGGGTCGGGACCGGCCGGCATCTGCGGCGGTTCCTCGAAGCGGATCTGGACATAGGCCAGCACGCGCGTCACTTCCTCGCGCATGTTGGCGAGCATGTCGTCGAACAGGTTGAAGGCCTCGCGCTTATACTCGTTGAGCGGATCCTTCTGGCCATAGGCGCGCAGGCCGATGCCCTGGCGCAGCTGGTCGAGATGCAGCAGGTGCTCCTTCCAGGACTGGTCGAAGACCTGTAGCACGACGCTCTTCTCGACCTGGCGCATCACGTCGGGCCCGTAGTTCGCGGCCTTGCCGGCCATCAGGCTGTTGGCCTCGTTGAGCAGGCGCTCGCGGATCTCGTCGTCGGCGATGCCCTCTTCCTTGGCCCAGTCGGTGACCGGCAGGTCGAGCCCGAAGACGCGCTGCACGTGCTCCTTGAGCCCGGCGATGTCCCACTGCTCGGCGTAGCTGCCCTCGGGGATGGCGCGGCTGACCATGCCCTCGATGACCTGCTGGCGCATGCCCGAGACGGTGGTCGACAGGTCGTCCTCGCCCATCATCTCGATGCGCTCGGCATAGACCACCTTGCGCTGCGCGTTCATCACGTCGTCGTAGCGCAGCAGGTTCTTGCGGATCTCGAAGTTGCGCGCCTCGACCTTCTGCTGGGCGCGCTCTAGCGCCTTGTTGATCCAGCGGTGGACGATGGCCTCGCCCTCCTGCAGCCCGAGCTTCTGCAGCACGCCTTCCATGCGGTTGGTGCCGAAGATGCGCATCAGATCGTCGTCGAGCGACAGGAAGAATTTCGAGGCGCCGGGATCGCCCTGGCGGCCCGAGCGACCGCGCAGCTGGTTGTCGATGCGCCGGCTCTCGTGCCGCTCGGTGCCGATCACGAACAGGCCGCCGGCCTTGCGCACCCGATCGCGCGATTGCGCGATCTCGCTTTCGATCTCCGCCTTGCGCGCGTCGCGCTGGGCGTCGTCGGGCAGGCCCGGCAGCTCGGCGCGCAGGCGCATCTCGAGATTGCCGCCGAGCTGGATGTCAGTGCCGCGGCCGGCCATGTTGGTGGCGATGGTGACCTCGCCCGGCCGGCCGGCCTGGGCGATGATTGTCGCCTCCTGCTCGTGGAAGCGCGCGTTCAGCACCTGGTGCTTGATGCCCTTGGCGTTCAGCGCCGCCGAGAGCTCTTCGGATTTCTCGATCGACACTGTGCCGACCAGCACCGGCTGCTCGCGTTTCCGCGCCGCCTCGATCTCGGCGATGATCGCGGTCTGCTTTTCCTTGGCGGTGCGATACACCTCGTCGTCGTGGTCCTTGCGCGCCACGGTGACGTTGGTCGGGATCTCGACCACTTCCAGGCCGTAGATCTCCTGGAACTCCGCCGCCTCGGTCATCGCCGTGCCGGTCATGCCCGACAGCTTGGGGTACATGCGGAACAGGTTCTGGAAGGTGATCGAGGCCAGCGTCTGGTTCTCGCGTTGGATCTCGACCTGCTCCTTGGCCTCCAGCGCCTGGTGCAGGCCTTCGGAGTAGCGCCGGCCGGTCATCATGCGGCCGGTGAACTCGTCGATGATGATGACCTGGTTGTCCTTGACGATGTAGTCGACGTCGCGGGTGAACAGCTTGTGGGCGCGCAGCGCCTGCGTCGCGTGGTGCACCAGCGAGACGTTGTGCACGGCGTAGAGGTTGGAGTCGGCCTCGAGCAGGCCCTTCTCCTTCATCAGCTCCTCGATGCGCTCGGCGCCGACCTCGGTGAAGGACACGGTGCGCTGCTTCTCGTCCTTCTCGAAATGCTCGGCCGCCAGCAGCGGGATCAGCTGATCAACGTTGCGATAGAGCTCGGAGGAGTCCTCGGCAGGACCGGAGATGATCAACGGCGTGCGCGCCTCGTCGATCAGGATCGAATCGACCTCGTCGACGATGGCGAAGTTGAACGGCCGCTGCACCATCATGTCGCGATTGAACTTCATGTTGTCGCGCAGATAGTCGAAGCCGATTTCGTTGTTGGTGCCGTAGGTGACGTCGCAGGCATAGGCCGCGCGGCGCTCCTCGTCGCTGAGGTCGTGCACGATGCAGCCGACGGTCAGCCCGAGGAAGCGGTAGATCTGGCCCATCCACTCCGAGTCGCGGCGGGCGAGGTAGTCGTTCACGGTGACGACGTGCACGCCCTTGCTGGCGAGCGCGTTGAGGTAGACGGCCAGGGTGGCGACCAGGGTCTTGCCCTCGCCGGTCTTCATTTCGGCGATCTTGCCCTGGTGCAGCACCATCCCGCCCTTGAGCTGGACGTCGAAATGCCGCTGGCCGAGGGCGCGGATGGCCGCCTCGCGCACCGTGGCGAAGGCTTCAACGAGCAGGTCGTCCAGCGTCTCGCCCTTCGCCAGACGCTCCCGGAAGGCCGTGGTCCGGGCGCTCAATTGCTCGTCGGTCAGCGATTTGACGTCTGGTTCCAGCGCGTTGATGCGCGTCACCGGCTTGCCGAGGCCCTTGACGATGCGGTCGTTGGAGGTCCCGAAGATCTGTCGCGCGAGGGCGCCGAGCATTGAAAAACCTCGAAAAATCAGTAGGTCGCGGGCAGTGCCCGCGACCAGCCGCTGAGACATAGAGACGCTGTCGGGGAGTGTCAACGCACGCCGCCCGACGGCCGATCACGCCGTCGTGGCCCGGCGCAACTTGCGGCCGCCTTGGGCCTATGGTTAATGCTGCGCCCATTCGCCGGTCGTCCTGGGACGCCGAGCGCCAAATCCCCTCGAAACGGAGCCTTCACATCATGTTCCGCTGCCCGCGCGGCCTCGCCGCCGCCTTGCTGCTCGGCCTCGCCGGCAGCTGCGCGCTGGCCGCCAGCGCCGTCGCCCAGACGCCACCGGCGCCCGCTCCCGCCCCGGCCCCCGCCGCCGACCCTGTCGTGGCCACGGTCAATGGCCAGCCCATCCGGCTGTCCGAGGTCCAGCGCCAGCAGGCGACCTTGCCCGAGCAGTATCGCGCGCTGCCCCTGCAGATGATTTTCCCGGCGCTGCTCGATCAGATAGTCGACCGCCGCCTGATGATCTCGGAGGCGCGCAAGGCCGAGATCCAGAACACCGACGATTACAAACGTCGCATGGCCGATCTCGAAGAGCGCCTGGCGCAGGATGTATGGCTGACCCGCGAGATCGAGCGCCAGATCACCGCCGACAAGATCAAGGCGCGCTACGAGAAGAAGGTAAAGGACCTGCCGCCGGAAGACGAGGTTTCGGCCAAGCACATCCTCGTCGCCAGCGAGGATGACGCCAAGAAGATCATCGAGGAGCTCGGCAAGGGCGGTGATTTCGCCAAGATCGCCAAGGAGAAGTCGACCGACAAGGCCTCCGGCGCCCAGGGCGGCGACCTCGGCTGGTTCAAGAAGGGCGACATGGTGAAGGAATTCGCCGAGGCCGCCTTCGCGCTCGAGAAGGGCAAGACCACGACGGCGCCGGTGAAGACGCAATTCGGCTTCCACATCATCCGCCTGGAGGACCGCCGCAAGGCCGGCCCGCCGCCGATCGCCGAGATCGAGGACGAGATCAAGAGCGAGCTGACCCGCGAGGCCTTCGCGACGATGATCGAAGGCCTGCGCAAGGCGTCCAAGATCGAGAAGTTCAACATGGACGGCTCGCGCATCACCGAGGCGCCGGTGCCGCCGGGCGCGCCGCCGGCCGCCAAGCCGCCCGAGAAGAAGTAGTCGGGATCCGGCCAAACACCACCTCGCCACTGTGAATCGGTGGCGAGGATGGTGTAACCTCCGTCTTCCTGTACCGGCGCGTCCTCACGGGCGCGCCGATCCGCTTGTGTCCCGACTTTCCACCGCTGCCGCCCGAGAGGCGACGATGAGCGCACCAAATCCGGTTTCACCGCTGGCCCCCAAGACGGTGCCCAGCCTGCCGCGCATCGCCGGCATCAAGCTCGGCGCGGTCGAGGCCGGCATCCGCTACAAGGGCCGCCGCGATCTTATGGTCGCCGTGCTGCCGGCGGGCGCCGTTATCGCCGGCGTGCTCACGCGCTCGAAGACCGCCTCTGCGCCGGTCGATTGGTGCCGCAAGAACCTGGCGCGCGGCAAGGCGCGCGCCATCCTCGTCAACGCCGGCAACGCCAACGCCTTCACCGGCAAGCACGGCGAGAAGTCGGTCGAGGAGGCGACGCGCGCCGTAGCCCAGGCGCTGGGCTGCGCGCGCAACGAGGTTTTCATGGCGTCGACCGGCGTCATCGGCCAGCCGATGGATCCGACGCCGATCGTCAAGGCGACGCCGGCTCTGCTCAAGGGCGCGCGCGAGGATGGTTGGGCGGACGCGGCGGCGGCGATCATGACCACCGACACGTTTCCCAAGGTCGCGACGCGCACGGCGCGCATTGGCGACGGCACGGTGACGATCAACGGCTTCGCCAAGGGCTCGGGCATGATCGCCCCCGACATGGCGACGATGCTGGGCTTCGCCTTCACCGACGCCAAGCTGCCGGCCGGCGTACTGCAGAAGCTGCTGACCGACTCGACGGACAAGTCCTTCAATTGCGTGACGGTCGACGGCGACACCTCGACCAGCGACACCTTCCTGCTGGCCTCGACGGCCGCGGCGCGCCATCCCCGTGTCGAGGAGGCCGACGATCCGCTGCTGGCCGATTTCCGCCGCGCGCTCGACGAGCTGATGATCGAGCTGGCGCAGCTGGTGGCCAAGGACGGCGAGGGCGCCTCGAAGTTCATCACCATCAACGTCACCGGCGCCACCAGCAACGGCGCCGCGCGCAAGATCGGCCTGGCGGTGGCGAACTCGCCGCTGGTCAAGACCGCTATCGCCGGCGAGGACGCCAATTGGGGCCGCGTGGTGATGGCCGTCGGCAAGGCCGGCGAGAAGGCCGACCGCGACAAGCTGCGCATCTCCATGGGCGGCGTGCGCATCACCGACAATGGTCAGGTGGTGCCCAACTACGATGAGACGCCCGTCGTGAAGCACATCAAGGGCTCCGACGTGGTGATCGACATCGAGCTCGGTCTCGGTCGTGGTCGCTCGACGGTGTGGACCTGCGATCTCACCCATCGCTACATCGACATCAACGGCAGCTACCGCAGCTGATCGTCGGCGCGTGTTCAGCCCCACCTGTCATCCCGAGCGCGGCGAGGGATCTAGGGCGATCCTGGATCCCTCGCCGCGCTCGGGATGACAGCCGATCGCGATCCGCATGGACGCGTTCGAACCCTGTCCCGGCGGGCAGCCGCCGTTGGCGGGCCGCAAGCTCGTGCTGGTCGCCGCGGTCGCCATGATCGACATCGACGGCCGTGTGCTGATCGCCCAGCGGCCGGAAGGCAAGTCGATGGCCGGGCTTTGGGAATTCCCCGGCGGCAAGGTCGATCCCGGCGAGACGCCGGAGGAAGCCCTCGTACGCGAACTGCGCGAGGAGCTGGGCGTCGAGACGACGGGCAGCTGCCTCGCGCCGATCGCCTTCGCCTCGCACGGCTACGAGAACTTCCACCTGCTGATGCCGCTTTACGCCTGCCGCAAATGGCACGGCGCGCCCCGGCCGCGCGAGGGCCAGACCCTGAAATGGGTCGAGGTGCGGGCGCTCGCCGAGCACCCGATGCCGCCCGCTGACATCCCGCTGATCGCCCAGCTGCGCGACCTGCTGTAGCGACGCGCTACGCCGGCGGTGGCCTCAGCGCCTCGCCCGGACGCCAGCCGGTGAGGTGGCGGAAGATCACCGCCTGGGTGGCCGCGACCAGGCCGAGCTTGACGTAGGAGATCGTGGCCAGGA
This sequence comes from Alphaproteobacteria bacterium, assembly GCA_016869975.1. GTDB lineage: Bacteria > Pseudomonadota > Alphaproteobacteria > Reyranellales > Reyranellaceae > JAFAZJ01. Next base: position 7,403 of record VGCZ01000050.1, on the reverse strand, counting down.
TCAGGCCCAGGATCAGCGCGGCGCCGAGGCCCGCGCCTGGTCCGAGGAGCGTGCGCACGATGGCCATCGCCAGGCCGGCCAGGATCAGCTCGCCGATCATGCCGATCACGGAGACCACGAACACCGTGCCCATGGCGACCATCGCGTTGCCTTTGCTGTAGCGCCAGGCCATCGACGCGCGCCAGGTCTCGTCGACGGCCGGCGCAGCGAGGCCGAAGCTCAGCCGCATGCCGACCAAGGCGCCGACGAAGGCGAAGGGCACAAGAATGCCCAGCGCACGGACCTCGGGCGGCAGGCCGCGCACGTCGTTGGGTGTCAGCACCATCCGGTCGTCGGGCAACTGCAGCAGGAAGATGCCCATGATCACGATCGGCACGCCGAAGATCACAAGGAACTCGCGCAGGAAGCCTGTCTCGCGCGATGACCAACCTAGCCCAGCGACCACCGAAGCCTGTGGCGGACCCAGCAGCAGCCAGCGATACCAGCCGACTGCGAACATCGCCGTCGGGATCAGGTCGAGCAGCTTCACCAGGCCCAATAGCCTCGGCGAGGCGGGGCCATCCGACACCAGCCGCAGCCCCAGCATCAACGCGACGGAGATGATGGTCGGGATCAGCGCGAGGTCGAACAAGGCCCTGACATTGCTGAAGCAGAGCCGGAAGGTCTGCGTCATGACGTCGGGGAAATGCAGTGGCGGCGGCGAACTCATGCCGCCCCAATATGGCGGGCGAACGCGCGCCATGCCAGTGTCGCGTCAGCTTCCTGCTTTTTCGCCGGCGGGCCGCTCGATCGTCCCCAGCGCGTCGGCCAGCCGACCCTTGGCGGTGCCCGGCGCCAGCGGTTTCTGTTGCGAGGCGTGCGGCGCCCAGCCGTGCAGATGGATCACTTCGAACGTCGCGGGAATCCGCTGCTCGGGGCCGCCGTGGCGCCGTTCGTAGATGGACAGCGCGCGCAGCAGCGTCTCGCGGCGTGTCAGCGTCGAACGGCGGCCACGCACGGCGTTGCTTTCGCCCATGGCGCGCAGTTCGCGCAGCAACGCCAGCGCGTCGGGGTAGCTGACCTCGATCCGCTCGGCGTCGCCCACCGGCAGGGCGAAACCGGCGCGTTGCAGTAGCCCGGTGGCGTCGCGCAGATCGGCGAAGGGCGAGACGCGCGGGCTCAAGCCGCCCTCGACGTCGCTCTCGGCCTGGGCCAGCGCCTGGCGCAGTTGCCACAGCGTCTCGCCGCCCAGCAGCGCGCCGAGGAAGAGCCCGTCGGGCTTCAAGCTCTCGCGGATGCGCAGAAGGGTGCCCGGCAGATCGTTGACCCAGTGCAGGCTCATGGCGCTCAGCGCCAGATCGATGCTCCCCGGCGCGATTGGCGGCAACTCCTCGTCGCCGACTAAAACCGGGCCGTGCGCCCTGGCGCGATGTGCGAAGCCACCTGCGAGGTCCATCTGGAACAGGGTCCCGACGCCGCCACGCCGCGTGCCGTCGGGTAGCGCCAACGCGGCACCGACCTCGCCGGCATGGCAACCAAGGTCGAGCGCGACAGGGAAGGTCCGCTTGATGTCGTCGAGCCGATCGACCAGCCGCGTCGCGATCTCGCGCTTGAGGAAGGCCGCGCCGTCCCAGCCGCGCGCCGCCCGCTCGCGCCGCTGGCGTACCACCGCGCGGTCGAACACCAGCATCGGGTCGAGCATGCTCATGCGCGCGTGTAGCATGATTCGACGTTAGGATGGCCTGAACACTCATGTCCCCTCTCCCCTCACGGGAGGGGGAGAAGGAAGGGGATCGCATGGCCGACGAGGCGCGTGTCCGCGAGGAGATTTGCCGCATCGGCGAGAGCCTGTACCGGCGTGGCTATACCGTCGGCACCGCCGGCAATATCAGCGCGCGGCTGGACGACGGCTTCCTGATCACGCCGACCGACGCTTGCCTCGGTTTCCTCGAGGCGTCGCGGCTGGCCAAGCTCGATGCCAAGGGCGAGCAGGTCGGCGGCGATCGCGCCTCGAAGACCATCCTGCTGCACCGCGCGATCTATGGCGCGCGCCCCGATGCCGGTGGCGTGGTGCACACCCATTCCACCAACCTCGTCGCGCTGACGATGCTGCCCGATGTCGACCGCGCCGACGTACTGCCACCGATCACGCCCTATCATGTGATGAAGGTCGGTCACGTGCCGATGATCCCCTATCGCCGGCCGGGCGATCCCGAGGTCATCGATCTGGTGCTGGCGCACGCGTCCAAGGTACGCGCGGTGTTGCTCGAACGGCTGGGACCGGTGGTCTGGAATGACTCTGTTTCCAACGCCTGCTTCGCGCTGGAGGAGCTCGAGGAGACCGCCAAGCTCTGGCTGATGCTGCGCGCCCATCCGCCGCGCGGGCTGGATGCCGAGCGGATCGCGGAGATCAAGCGCGCCTTCAAGGTCGAGTACTGAGCGTCATCGAATCGTCGGATTCGGCGGTTGGAGTCCGTACCGCGATGTTGTTCGACGCCCTGCGCAAACGCTTGATCCCCGCCGCGCCGCCGACCTCCCTGGTCGGTCGCGCGCGTGGCCTCGCGCGTGGCGCGCTCGATACGCTGCTGCCGCCCCTGTGTCTGTCGTGCTCGGCCTTGGTGAGCGAACCGGGCGCGCTCTGCGCCGCGTGCTGGCCCAAGGTCTCCTTCCTCGCGCCGCCGCTTTGCGCGCGCTGCGGTTTTCCCTTCGAAGTCGACGCTGGAGCCGACACGCTGTGCGGCGCCTGCCTGACGCGCCCGCCGCGCTACGATCGGGCCCGCGCCGCCTTCCGCTACGAGGACGGTTCGCGCGGCCTGGTGCTGGCCTTCAAGCACGGCGACCGCACGGACGCGGCGCCGGCCTATGGCCGTTGGCTGGCGCGGGCTGGCGCCGAGCTGCTGGCCGACGCCGATTTCCTCGCGCCGGTGCCGCTGCACCGCTGGCGGCTGTTCTGGCGTCGCTACAACCAGGCGGCGTTGCTGGCGCACGCGACCGGCAAGGTCTCGGGCCGTACCGTGCTGCCCGACCTGCTGATCCGCCGCCGCAACACGCCCTCGCAGGCCGACCGCGACGCGCGCGAGCGTCGCCGCAACGTCGCCGGCGCCTTCGCGCTCAACGAGCGCTACCGGCCCTTCATCCGCGGCCGGCGCGTCGTGCTGGTCGACGACGTGCTGACCACCGGCGCCACCATCGAGGCCTGCACCCGCGTCCTGCGGCTGGCCGGCGCCGAGCGCGTCGACGTACTGACGCTCGCCCGCGTCGTTCGGCCGGAGTTTCGATCCTGAGCCCGTCCCTCTACACTCGCCGTGGCAGGAGAGTGTCGACATGCATGTGATTGTCGTGGGTGCGGGGATTTCCGGGCTGAGCACCGCCTGGGCGATGACCAAGCGCGGCCACAAGGTGACCTTGCTGGAGCGCGACGTGCTGCCCAACCCGCTGGCGGCCTCGGGCGACCAGCACCGTATCACCCGGCGCGCCTATGGCGAGATGCATGGCTACGCCACGCGCATGACCGAGTCCTTCGCCGCCTGGAACGAGCTGTGGGCCGATCTCGGCCGCGAGCACATGGCCCGGGTCGGCGTGAGTAGCGTCTCGCTCAAGCAGGGCGATCACGGTCAGATCTTCGCCGAGGGCATGGCGCGCGACGGTTTCTCGTTCGAGACCCTGAAGACCGAGGCGGCGGTCAAGCGCTACCCGTTCCTTAATGCCGAGCACGTGCGCGAGGTCTACCATTCGCGCGAAGGCGGTGCGCTGCTCTGCCAGCGAATCGCCTCCGATATGGCGGCGTGGCTGCAGGCCAAGAATGGCACTATCCGCACGCACGCGATCGTCGAGGGTGTCGACACCGAAGCGGCCGTCGTCACGCTGCGCACGGGCGAGAAATTGAGTGGCGATGCCGTCGTCGTCGCGGCCGGCGCCTGGGTCGGTACGCTGTTTCCCGACCTTGCGCCCAAGCTGGTTTCCCATCGCACCTGCGTCATCTACCTGGAGCCGCCCGCCGACCTGAAGGCGGCGTGGTCGACCGCGCCGTCGATGGCTGGCCTCGGCGTCGATGGCTATGTCCTGCCGCCGGTGAACGGCACGCAGCTAAAGTTCGGTGCCAGCTTCACGCGTACGCCGTGGAATCCCGACGAGGCCTTCGAGGTCGATCGCGCCACGGCGCTGGGCGTACGCGACGTCTTTGCGCCGCTGTTCGCGCGGATCGGCCAATACCGCGTCACGGACACACGCAAGTGTGTCTACACCTTCACAAATGACGAGCATTTTCACGGTGAACGCCGTGGTGCCACCTGGATCATTTCGGCCTGCTCCGGCCACGGCTACAAGTTCGGCACGGCGGTCGGGCGGCGCGTGGCCGATGCGCTGGAGAGCGGTGACGAGCGGACCTTGGCCGAGTGGCTCGCCGCCCGCGATTGAGGCGTCTATAGTCTGGTCCGACAACGAACCCAGCGACGAGGCCCCGATGGCCAAGGTTGAGATGTATACGACCCAGTGGTGCGGCTACTGCGCCCGCGCGCGGGGACTGCTGCAACGCAAGGGCGTCGCCTTCACCGAGTACGACGTCGAGGAGGAGTCCGGCAAGCGCGAGGAAGCGCGGGCGCGCTCGGGCGGGCGCACCTCGGTGCCGCAGATCTTCATCGATGGCAGGCATATCGGCGGCAGCGACGACATGGCCGCGCTCGAGGCGGCGGGCAAGCTCGACGCGCTGCTCGCGACCTGAACGGGGGAGTGTTTCGATGTCCGCGACGTTCATCGCCGGCCTGATCCAGGTCAACGCCACCAACGAGCTGGCGCCCAATATCGCCTTCATCGAGGAGCAGACGCGTCGCGCGCGCGACGCCGGCGCGGACTTCGTGATGACGCCCGAGAATTCGACCCTGATCGGCGCCAACCGCGGCGAGACCTTGGCCAAGGCGCTGCCCGAGGCCGAGCATCCCGGTCTTGCCTCGGCGCAGGCGATCGCGCGCGAATGCGGCGTGTGGTTCCTGGTCGGCTCGATCCACGTGAAAGTCGAGGCCGAGCGCAACGCCAACCGCTCCTACCTCGTAGCGCCCGATGGCGGCATCGTCGCGAGCTACGACAAGATCCACATGTTCGACGTGCAGCTCACTGGCGGCGAGACCTATCGCGAGTCCTCGACCTTCCGCCCGGGTGACAAAGCGGTGATCGCCGAGACACCATGGGGCAAGCTCGGCATGACCATCTGCTACGACCTGCGCTTCCCCTCCCTCTATCGCACGCTGGCGCATGGCGGGGCGGAGATGCTGTCGATTCCGTCGTCGTTCACCGTGCCCACAGGCCGCGCCCACTGGCACACCCTGATGCGCGCGCGTGCCATCGAGACCGGCTGCTACATCTTCGCGCCAGCGCAGGTCGGCAGCCACGCCGGCAACCGCAAGACCTATGGGCACTCGGTCGTGGTGGCGCCTTGGGGCGAGGTGATCGCCGACGCCGGTGACACCGGCCCGGGTTTCGTCACCGCGAGGATCGACATGGCCAAGGTCGCCGAGGCCCGCCAGGCCGTACCGTCGCTGACCCACGACCGAAGCTATAGCGGCCCGACCGTGCGTACGTGCGCGCTGCCCAAGGCGGCGGAGTAGGTCAGGGCCGACGCGCGGCGATTCGCTGGACCATCGCCGGGCGGGGATCGCTTACCATCAAGGCCTCGTAGGTGATCACCGACAGGCCGCCATCGCGCGCGACGTCGAGCAGCTCGCCGTCGCGCAGCAGGAAGGCCGGGTTGCTCGGCTTGCCGAAGCGCTCGTTGCCGACCATGAACGTCTCATAGAGCAGCACGCCGCCGGGCTCGAGCGCCGCCAGCAACGCGAGCCAGAGGGGCCGGTGCAGGTAGTTGGCCACGACCACGGCGCCGAAGCGTCGGCCCGCCAGGGGCCAGGGCGAGCCGTCCTCCAGGTCTGCGGGCACGATCTCGGCCGCGTCGGCGCCGGCGAGCGCCGACACGTCGCGATCGACCGCGACCACACGGTGGCCGCGAGCGGCGAACAGCCGGCAATGCCGGCCTCCGCCAGCGGCGACGTCGAGCACGACCGCGCCGTTCGACACCAACGGCGCCCAGCGCGCGATCCACGGCGAGGGCCCCATGCCGCGCTCAGTATAGCGGCCGCCGCCAGGCGTAGGCGGGGGGGAGGGGATCACGCACGGCCGCGTCGCGCAGCGCCCGCTGGCGCGCGTCGCGTTCCTGCAGCAGCCGGTTGGCGCGGTCGACCAGCGCCCGAGACGGTGGGATCGCGACCAGCGCCGACGCGAGGCCGCCAAGCTGTACGGCGGGGCCGCCGACAAAGCTGGCGACGTCGCGCGCCGCAGCCGTCTCCTGGTTGGGGTCGACATACAGGAGGCCCCCCCCCGCTGCGATGCGCGACGATAGCGCCGGGTCCAGCTCCGGCGTGTCGAGCGGAAAGCCGCCCATTGCGGAATGGGTCCCCGGGAAATCTTTGAGTTTATGATCGCGCGCCGGGTCCATCCAAGTACCGGTGTTACCGAACAACGGACGCGAGCCGATCTTTGGATCGCGGATCGCATGGCGGCAGGTCAGGACGTTGGGTGGAATGTCCGAGACGTTGTAGCGAGCGTCCATGCTAATATCGCGATCGACGGCGTCGAATAGGCCGAGGTAGCGGACCTGGATGCCGAGCCTCCGCAGATACTCGCAGAAGCACATCGCGATGAAGCCACCGCGGCTGTAGCCGAACACGAACACCACGGGCGGCCCTTCGGGGCCTGGCGTATAGGTCCACCGCTCGACGCGCGCGCCGCCTCTGCCTGTGCGCGGCATCGCTTCGGGCGCTTCGTATTCGACGCGCCGGGTGATTCCCGGACAGTTCGCTTCGAAGACGCGGATCGCCTCGCGCAGGATGTCGTCACAAGAAAACCCCCCCACGTCCGGGCTGAGGCCGTAATGTTTGACGGCGCCGCCGACCGCCCGATCGAAGCACTGCGAGACAAAGGACTGCTTGCGCAGGGTCGCATTGAGACGCCAGTTCTCGGTCGAGATGATACCCATCCCGGTTCCCTCGAACCCGAACACGTATGTCTTGCCCACGTCCCTCTCTCCCCATCACCGTCATCGAGGGGTCTAAGCCACCAGCCGCCATCGCATCCCCCGATTGGTACCGAATTGGACCGCCCGCGACGCCGACTTGCCAAATTACCATGGATAGCCCACATCTCTTGCACGCAGGCGCTACGAGTGCCAAGCGTCTTCGCATTTCACGGTTCGGAATGATCAAGTACACGCTGCGTTGCTCGAAAAATCACAAGTTCGACAGCTGGTTCCGCGACAGCGCCACCTACGAGAGGCAGGAGAAGCGTCGGTTGCTGGAATGCCCGATCTGCGGCGACTCCAGGATCGAGCGCGCGCTGGTCGCGCCCAACGTGGCGGCCAAGGGCAACCGCAAGACGGGACC
>VGCZ01000049.1 GCA_016869975.1 Alphaproteobacteria bacterium | reverse complement strand
TCTCCAGCGCCTTCAGCTTGCCCAGCTTCAGGGTCACGGTTTGCTCTGGTTTGCTATGGTTGGCGATCTTCAGCTCGACGATGCCGGCGCGCTGCGCCTGGCTGGCTTTGTCCAGATCGACGCGCAGGCGGCCATCGGCCTCGACGCGCACGAAGTCGTCGATATTGGCGAAGGCGATCTTGGCGTATTCGCGCCCGAGGCGCTCGACGGAGATCTCCAGCGCGGCGGCGATGCGCTGTTGGCCGGCTGAGATGGCGGCCTCGATATGCGGTTGGCGCAGCAACCGCGACGCGCTGGGCTGGGCGCCGCGTCGGGAGTATCCGGCGCGGATATAGGCCTGTGTGGCGTTGCCGTCGCGCAGGTACTCCAGGACGAAGCGCTCGTGACGGGGTGAAAGAGGCGGGAGGGGTGTGTTTTGGTCGCTCATGCCGAGCAGAATACGCCCACTTCGGAAAACACCCCGTATTCCGCTTCTACGAGCGTCGAATGGAGGCCTCCGATGCCGATGGCACAGGCCTTTTGCTTGCCGTTACGGTGGAGATAGCGTGCACTTCCTGTCATCCGGAGGAGAGGGACAATTTTAGTGCCCTCGGGAACAGAGGCGCGTGGTGGATTGAGGTAGGTCGTTCGTCATCGAAGTGGTGACGATCTGCTCCCGGGCATGTCGTCGCCGCGCAACCGTCTGGAGATGACTATGTTGATCAGAGATACCCACGGAAATGCGTTGACCGGCGCCTCGGCCGCGGCGCGCGAGCACTACGAGGCGGCGCTGGACTTGCTGCGCGTCTACCGCAACGACCCGCTGGCCAAGGCGGACGCCGCGATCGCCGACAGTCCCGGCTTCGCCATGGCGCATGCGCTGAAGGCCTGGCTGTTTCTGCTCGGCACCGAGCCGGGCGGCTTCGAGCCGGCGCGCGCCGCCCACGCCGCGGCCAAGGCGGCGGCGGCCACGGCGCGCGAGCAGGGCCATGTCGCGGCAATCGGCCAGGTGATCGAGAATCGCTGGTGGGACGCGTCGCGCACCCTGGCCCAGGTCGCCATCGACAATCCGCACGACGCGCTGGCGCTGCAGGTCGGCCACCAGGTCGACTTCTTCACCGGCAACGCGCGCTTGCTGCGCGACCGCATCGCGCGCGCTCTGCCGGAGTGGAGCCCCGGCATGCCGGGCTACCACGCGCTGCTCGGCATGCACGCCTTCGGGCTGGAGGAGTGCGGCGACTACGCCCGGGCCGAGCGCCAGGGCAGGCGCGCCGTCGAGCTCGACGCGCGCGATTCCTGGGCGCAGCACGCGGTGGCGCATGTCCTGGAGATGCAGGGCCGCCAGGCCGACGGTATCGCCTGGATGCGCGCCGCGCCCGACGACTGGACGCGCGACAGCTTCTTCGCCGTGCACAATTGGTGGCATCTGGCGCTCTATCACCTCGATCTCGGCGAGATCGACGAGGTGCTGAAGCTCTACGACGGGCCGATCAATGGCGGCCGCTCGGCGGTGGCGCTCGAGCTGATCGACCATTCGGCGATGCTGTGGCGGCTGATGCTGCGCGGCGTCGATGTCGGCGATCGTTGGCGGCCGCTGGCGGACCAGTGGGCGGCCTTCGCCTCGGCCGGCAACTACGCCTTCAACGACGCGCACGCCATGATGGCCTTCGTCGCCACCGGCCGCACGGCGCAGATGGTCGAGGTGCTGGAGGCGCAGGAGAGGGCGATGGCGCGCGACGACGACAACGCGATGTTCACGCGCGACGTCGGCCGGCCGCTGTCGCTGGCGCTCAAGGCCTTCGGCGACGGCGACCACAAGCGCGTCGTCTGCCTGCTGCGGCCGGTGATCGGCGTCGCCAGCCGTTTCGGCGGTAGCCACGCCCAGCGCGACCTGCTCGACCTGACGATGATCGAGGCGGCGCAGCGCGGCGGCGACACCGCGCTGGCCCGTGCGCTCACGGCGGAACGCCGCGAGGTCAAGCCGAGCAGCCCGCACAACCGCGCGCTGTTCGACCGGGCACGCGCGGTGGCCCGGGCCGCGTAAGAGCAGAATCCTTCTCCCCGCGAAGGCGGGGAGAAGAACAAAGAACGCACTGGACGAATCTCGTCATCGCCGCCACACCGGCGGCGATGACGAGCGCCCATCTCGCCGCCGAAGGCTTCGAGGCGCAGCTTCGCGAGGAGCTGCGCCGTCTTGGTGTCGCGGTGCGCGCCGAGCATGGCCGGCTGTTCGTGTGCGAGGACGCCGCGGCGATGCCGGCCTGGGCCGCGAACAGCTGGCTCGACGCCGAGGAGATCGCCATCGCCTCCATCGGTGACGCCGCGTCGAAGCTGCGTGCCATCCAGCGCAACTGGGCGATGTACGCGCCTGTCCACGTGCGGCGCGCGGCGCTGATCCAGGAGCGGCTGCCCCACGTCTCCGCCAAGCCCTTGGTGTTTCCCGCCGAGGCGCCGACCGCGCCGCTGGGATCGTGGACGTTGCTGGCGCCGGATCGCCTGCTGTGCGCGGCGCGCTGCGCGTCGCCGTTTCCCAACGGTGAAGTCGCCTTCGTCGAGGACCGCGAGGGTCCGCCGAGCCGCGCCTATCTGAAGCTCTGGGAAGCGTTGACGCGGCTGGGCGTGCGACCGGGACCCGGCGCGCGCTGCCTCGATCTCGGCGCCACGCCGGGCGGTTGGACCTGGGTTCTGGCGTCGCTGGGCGCGGCGGTGCTGGCGATCGACAAGGCGCCGCTCGATCCCAAGGTCGCGGCGATGCCGGGCGTCGATTGGCGCGGCGAGAGTGCGTTCGCGCTCGACCCGGCGAGCGTCGGTCCGGTCGACTGGCTGTTCAGCGACATCATCTGCTATCCGGCGCGGCTCCTGGCGCTGGTGCGGCGCTGGATGGAGCAGGGTCGCGTGCGCAACTTCGTCTGCACCATCAAGTTCCAGGGCGAGACCGACCACGACACCGCCGCCGCCTTCGCCGCGATTGCAGGGAGCCGGCTGTTCCACCTGCACCACAACAAGCACGAGCTGACCTGGGCGCTGCTGCGGTAGCGGCGAGGGGGAAGCTCGACTTCCTCTCGTCGTACAACGCGATAACGCAAGCCCGACACCAGCTCTGCGCTTGCTGTCATCCCGAGCCCGCCGAGGGGTCCAAGGGTGTCTTCCCAGGCGCGCCGGCGCTTCCGAAGAGATCCCTCGCCGCGCTCGCGATGACGGAGGTGATTCAACTCGCCCGGACATTGCTCTAGGCTGCGCGGCAATGAACGAGGGATCGGATCCGCGGCGTCTCGACGGCGTGTCGCGCCGCGCCGTCGCCGGGCTGGCGGTGACGCAGATCATCGGTTGGGGCACGACGTTCCACCTGCCGGCGGTACTCGGCTCGGTGATGGCGCCGTCGATCGGCGTTTCGATGGAGGTGCTGTTCGGCGGCATCTCGATGCAGCTCCTGGCCAGCGCCCTGGTGGCGCCGCGCGTCGGCCGGCGCATCGACCGCATGGGCGGGCGCGCCATCATGGTCGCCGGCTCCGTGCTGCTGGCCGTGGCGCTGGTCCTGATCGCGCTGGCGCACGGGCCGATCCTCTACTTCATCGGCTGGGCGCTGATCGGGCTGGCCACGCCGATGACCCTGGGCGCCGGTACGCAGGCCTCGCTGGTGCAGGTCGCCGGACCGAGCGCACGCCGCGCGGTGTCCGTGCTGCTGTTCTTCACCGGCTTGCCGTCGTTCTTCTTCTGGCCGCTGGCCAGCTGGCTCGAGCCGATGATCGGCTGGCGCCATACCACGCTGCTGTTCGCGGCCATGCACCTCCTGATCTGCGTGCCGATCCACCTCGCGGTGCTTCGTCGCCGGATTCCCGTGCGCCTGTCGGCCGACGGCACGGCGATGGAAGAGGGACTGCCGCCGCGCGCCCGACGCGGCGCCTTCTGGCTGCTGGCCACGGTGCTCGCCTTCGCCGGCATGATCTCCTGGGGCGTGGCGCTCAACATCATCGAGCTGCTGAAGGCCAGCGGCCTGTCGCCGACGACCGCGGTGTTCATCGCCACGCTCGCCGCGCCCATCCAGGCGGCGGCGCGCATCGTCGAGTTCATGTTTGGCGGCCGCTATCCGGCGACGATCACCGCGCTCGTGTCAGCGGCGGTGATGCCGCTGGGCTTCGTCGCCATGCTGATCGGCGGCGGCTCGGTCTGGGCGGCGGCGATGTTCGTGGCGTGCTACGGCGTCAGCAACGGCCTGATGACCCTGGCGCGCGCCACCATCCCGCTGGCGCTGTTCGGGCGCGGCGAATACGGCACCTGGACCGGCCGGCTGACGACACCGCAGAACCTGATCTTCGCCGCCTCGCCGGTCGTCTTCGCGGCGCTGCTGCAGCGCCAGGGGCCTGATGTGATGACCTGGGCCGGGCTGGCGATGGCGGTGGGCTGCCTGATCGCCATGGTGCTCCTGGCACGCTACGCAAGGCGTCACCGTTAAGCAGTTCACCGCCGGATCGCGGATGGCCGCGATGCGGGCGACGGCCTTATGTCGTGGCCATGAGCGACACAAGCGTTGCCTCCACTTCCCGTCCAGCCGCGCCATTCGCGCCGCTATGGATCTCGGCCGCCCTGGCGCATGGCGCCGACCAGATCGCCTTCGCGGCGATCCCGCTGGTCGCCGTGCTGCTGCTCGGCGCCGACGCCGCCGACATGGGTGCGCTGAACATGCTGCAGACCCTGCCCTGGCTGCTGCTGGCGCTGCCGGTGGGCGTGCTGGTCGATCGTCTCGACCGCGCCAAGGTGATGGCGGCGTCGGAGGCGGCGCGCGCCGCGTTGCTGGCGCTGGGCGCCGGCTTCGCCTGGGCGGGCTGGTTGAGCCTGCCATTGCTCGGCGCGCTGGGTTTCGCGCTCGCCGCCACCACCTGCGTCTTCAGCGTGGGCGCGCAAGCGCATGTCCCGTCCCTGGTTCCGCGCGAGGCCCTGGCCGCCGCCAACGCGCGCATGGAGCTGGCGCGCGCCGGCGCCACAGCGGCTGGCCCGGCGTTGGCCGGCTTGTTGCTGTCGATCGTCACGCCCGTGGCGGCACTGCTGATCTCGGGCGTGCTGTCGGCGGCGGCGGCGAAGCTGGTGCGCCAGGCGCGCGTCGCCGTCGCGGCCGGCGGCAAGCGGCTGCCGCGCTGGCGCGAGCTGGGCGCGGGCCTGTCCTTCGTCGCCCGCGATCGTCACCTCAGGCCGATCGCGATCACGGCGATGGGCTGGGCGATCAGCTGGTCGATCCTGGTGACGGTGCTGGTGCTCTACGCCGGCCGCACGCTCGGCCTGTCGGCGGCGGCGATCGGCGTCATGCTGGCCGCCAACGGCGCCGGCATGATCGTCGCGGCGCTGACGGCGGGCCATGTCGGCCGCCGCATGCCCGCGGGCCTGTTTATCGCCAGCGGTCCGGCGATCTCGGTGGCAGGTGTGCTGATGGTGTCGCCGCTGGTCGGCGGCGGCGTCGTCCAGGCGGCGGTGGCGATGTTCCTGCTCGGGCTGGGCCCGATGTACTGGACGGTCGGCCAGACGACGCTGCGCCAGACCGTGACACCGCCGTGGATCCTGGGCCAGGTGATCGCGATCCAGTTCCTCATCCAGTACGGCTCGCGCTTCATTGGCGCGCTGGCCGGTGGCCTGATCGGCAGTGCCTATGGCGTCGAAGCCGCGATCTGGGCCGCCACGGCGGGGTTCAGTATCCAGCTCGCGACCATCCTGTGCTCGGCGGTGCCGTCACTGCGCGCTTACGAGGATGCGCTGACCTGAGAAAGGAGAAGGGCGCCGCGTCGGCGGCGCCCGTCCCGGCTTCGGCGAGCCCTAGCGATAGCGGTGCCAGTTGCCCCAGCGGTCATAGTAGCCACCCTGATAGCGCTCGCGCCGTTCGACGCGGTCGTCACGGCCATCGCGGTCGCGGTCGACCCAGCCCGGCGGGTTGTAGTAGGTGCCGCGACCGTCATAGGGCTCGTTGATGACAGTGCACGCGCCGAGCACGGTCGCGGCGCCAGCGGCGATCACAACAGCACGGAACATGGCGTCCTCCTTCGACGTGGCGGCGCGCGCCAAGCGCGTCCGACGCTCCGAAGGTGGCGGCGGATCAAGTCCTTCGCGGGACCAAATCAGGGTCGATCGACGGCAATGTGTAACGGCGCGTCTCGGCCGCCCTACGGCAGGATGCGCGAGGAGAAGGGCGGGCCGCTGCCGGCGTGCCGATTGGTCGACCCGGTGTCGGTGGTTTGCGAGCAGGCACCGAGCGCGGCGAGCGAGACGATGGCGATGAGCAGGACACGGACCATGGCGGTCACCCCTGGGTTTGTCGTGGCCTCCACTCTCCGCGCACATGGCGTCGCCGGCCACTCAATCTCCCTCACGATGACGGGAGCGTGCGCGGCGGGTTGCCGCGCCTCGCCTGGGCCACTAGTGTCGCCGCGCTGACACGAAGTCGTGATGAAAAAAGGGGTCCGGGGTGGCGTCATCCACGCGTCTGGCCGTCGATATCGGCGGCACGTTTACCGACATAGTGCTGGAAATCGGCGAGGCGGGGCGGGACGGCAGGCGCTTGACGCGCAAGGTGCTGACGACGCCGCGCGCGCCGGAGCAAGGCGTGCTCGACGGCACGCGCGCTATCCTCGCCGACGCCGGAGTCGGCTTCGCCGACATCGACGTCTTCGTCCACGGCACGACGTTGGCGACCAACGCCATCATCGAGCGCAAGGGGGCCAAGACGGCGCTGATCGCCACCGATGGCTTTCGCGACACGATCGAGATCGCCTACGAGAGCCGCTACGACCAGTACGACGTATTCATCGAGAAGCCGCGCCAGCTGGTGCCGCGCGCGCTGCGCTTCACCGTGCCCGAGCGCGTCGACGTGCACGGCGCCGTGCGCCTGGGGCTCGACGAGTCCGCCGTGCGCGCGCTGGTGCCGAAGCTCACCGAAGCCGGCGTCGAGTCGGTCGCGATCACCTATCTGCATTCCTACGCCAACGAGGCGCACGAGCGGCGGACGGGCGAGATTCTGCGCGAGATGCTGCCGTCGCTGTCGCTGACCCTGAGCTGCGAAGTCTGTCCGGAGGTGCGCGAGTACGACCGCACCTCGACGACCATCGCCAACGCCTACATCCAGCCGCTGATGGCGGGCTACCTGGCGCGGCTGCGCGACGGCTTCGCCGCCGAAGGCTTCAAGGGCATGGTCTACCTGATGACCTCGGGCGGCGGTCTCACGGCGCTGGAGACGGCGCGGCGCTTTCCCATCCGTCTTGTCGAGTCCGGACCCGCCGGCGGCGCGATCCTCGCCGCCAACGTCGCCGCCGAGCGCGGCGAGCGCAAGGTGCTGTCCTTCGACATGGGCGGCACGACGGCGAAGATCTGCCTGATCCAGGAGTACACGCCGTTCAAGTCGCGCGCCTTCGAGGTCGATCGCGCCGCGCGGTTCCTCAAGGGCAGCGGCCTGCCGGTGCGCGTGCCGGTGATCGAGATGGTCGAGATCGGCGCCGGCGGCGGCTCGATCGCGCGCGTCGACGAGCTGCGCCGCATCACCGTCGGACCCGACAGCGCCGGCTCCGAGCCCGGCCCGGCGAGCTATGGCCGCGGCGGCATGCTGCCAACGGTGACCGATTCCGACGTCGTGCTGGGCAAGATCGATCCGGCGCGCTTCGCCGGCGGCACCATCGCGCTCGACGTCGAGGCGGCGCGCGGCGCCGTCGATCGCGCGGTCGGTCAGCCTCTGTCGCTGGGCAGCGAGACGGCCGCGTACGGCGTGGGCGAGATCGTCGACGAGAACATGGCCAACGCCGCGCGCGTGCATGCCGTCGAGCGCGGCGCGGTGATCGGCGAGCACACCTTGATCGCCTTCGGTGGCGCGGCACCGCTGCACGCCTCGCGCCTGGCCGAGAAGCTCGGCATCGCCCGCATCGTCGTGCCGGCCAATGCCGGCGTCGGCTCGGCGGTGGGCTTCCTGCGCGCGCCGGTGGCCTACGAACTGGTGCGCAGCCGCTACATGCGGCTCGACCGCTTCGACGCCGCCGCGGCCAACGCCGTGATCGAGGCGATGAGCGCGGAGGCGCAGGCGCTGGTGGCGCCCGGCGCCGCCGGCCGGCCGGTGTTCGAGACCCGCGTCGCCTACATGCGCTATCTCGGCCAGGGCCACGAGATCGTCGTGCCGCTGCCGGCGCGGCCGTTGACCGGTGCCGACGCCGCCACGATGCGCAGCGCCTACGAGAAGGAATACGCGCAGCTCTTCGAGCGCTTCATCCCCAACGCCGTCATCGAGGTACTGAGCTGGTCGGTGACGGTCTCGACCGAGGCGACGCGGCCTGATGCCGTCGCCGACCCGTCACGCGGCGCGGGACCCAAGCCGATCGGCAGCCGCGCCTTCTACGACGCGCGCCTGTCGAAGCGCGTCGACGTGCCGGTGTATTGGCGCGGCGATATGAAGCCCGGCGGCGTCGTGCCAGGCCCGGCGATCATCGCCGAGGACGAGACCTCGACCTTCGTCTCGGCGCTGTTCGACGCCTGGCTCGACAACGCCGGCGGCATCACGCTGGAGCGGCGGCGGGCGTGACGAGGTTTACCACGACCGCATGCTGAGGAGGCCGCTTCGCGGCCGTCTTGAAGCATGGGCCACAGAAATCGAGCAGGTTGCCCACCCTTCGTGACGCTCCTCAGGGTGAGGTCGAAGCCTGATGCGATAGGCGCGGCGGCATGGCGGAAGAACGCGGTGGCTGGGGCGAGGTATTTCGTCCGACCTATCTGGCGACGACGGCGACGTTGTGCCTGGGCGTGGCGCTATACGCCTTCAACACCTTCCTGGTGGCCACGGCGCTGCCGACCGCGGTGCAGGAGCTCGACGGCCTGGCGCTGATCTCCTGGTCGCTCACGGTCTATCTGGTCTTCGCCATCATGAGCGGCGCGTCCTCGGCGCTGCTCAAGCGCCGCTTCAGCGCGCGGCTCGCGCTGGCGGCGGCCGCGATGGTGTTCATGCTCGGCTCGGTCGTCGCCAGCGTCGCCTCGACCATGCCCGAAGTACTGGTCGGCCGCGCCCTGCAGGGCGTGGGTCAAGGCATCGTTGCCGGCCTGGTCTCGGTGCTGACCATCGAGCTCTATCCGCTCAAGCTCGTGCCCAAGGTGTTCGGCGTCGAAGCGGTGGTCTGGGCGATCGCCGGTTTCGGCGGGCCGCTGCTCGCCGGCGCGCTCACGCAATACATCTCCTGGCGCGCCGCCTTTCTCGTCAACGTGCCCCTGGCGGCGATCTTCATCGCCCTTGTGCTTTGGGTCGTGCCGCGCGCCGCGCCGGAGCCCGGCCGCTTCTCGTTGCCGATGACCAGGCTCGCGATCATCGGCGTCGGCATCATGCTGGTCTCGCTGGCCAGCATCGCGCGCGATGTCCAGGTCTCGGCCGCATTGCTGGTGGCGGCCGCGATCCTGCTGACCTCGGCCGTGCTGCTCGATCGTCGTGGCGGCACGCGGCTGATGCCGCGCGACGCCTTTTCTTTGCGCACCATCGTCGGCAATGGCCTGTGGGTCGTGCTGTTGATGCCGATGGCGCAGTCGGCTTCCACCGTCTACCTCGTGCTGCTGTTGCAGAAGCTCTGGGGCTTCACGCCGACGCTGGCCGGCGCCATCGGCGCGATCATGGCGCTGTCGTGGAGCGGCGCGGCCATCCCGATCGCCAACATCTTGAGCGCAGGCCGCCGGCGCCTCGCAGTGTGCGCCGGCCCGGTCCTGCTGGCGCTTGGGTTCGTCGGCACCCTGCTGGCGTTCCGCTACGAAATGGTGGCGCTGCTGGTCGTGGCCCAGGTCGCGGTCGGCGCGGGCTTCGGCGTCACCTGGGGCTTCCTGAACCAGACCGTCATGGAGGCGGCCGGCGACGGCGAGCGCGACCGCGCTTCCGGCCTGCTGCCCACGGTGCAATCAGCGGGTTACGCCGTGGGCGGCGCCGTCACCGGCCTGGTCGCCAATCTCGCCGGCTTCACCCGCGCGGCGAGCCAGGACGACATGATTTCAGCCGTCATGGTTGTCTTCGGCGTCGCCGCCGCCCTGGCGGTCGGCGCCTTCCTTGCCGCCATTCGCACGACCGCACTGGCGGCGCGCGCCGCAAACCCCTAAGGTCCGCGGCACGGAGTTTGCGTCGCTCCACGTCCAGGAGAGTCACCAGACTATGGCGTCCAACAGCCTTGGCCAAATCGACCTGCAGATCATGTGGAACCGCCTGATCGCGGTGGTCGAAGAGCAGGCCCAGACCCTGATGCGCACGGCTTTCAGCTCGATCGTGCGCGAGGCCGGCGACTTGTCGGCCGGGGTCTTCGATCTGAAAGGCCGCATGCTGGCGCAGGCGGTCACCGGCACGCCGGGCCACGTCAACTCGATGGCCGAGTCGGTGAAGCATTTCATTCGCCACTTCCCGGTCGAGACCATGAAGGCCGGCGACATCTACATCACCAACGACCCGTGGATGGGCACCGGCCACACCAACGACTTCGTGCTGACCACGCCGTGCTTCAAGAACGGCCGGCTGGTGGCGCTGTTCTCGTGCACCAGCCACATCATGGATATCGGCGGCATCGGCTTCGGGCCCGACGCCACCGACGTGTTCATGGAGGGTCTCTACATCCCCATGCTCAAGCTCGCCGAGCAAGGCAAGATGAACGAGACCCTGATGGCGATGATCCGCGCCAATACGCGCACGCCGGTCGACACCGAAGGCGACGTCTACTCCTTGGCCGGCTGCAATGACGTCGGCTGCCGCCGCCTCGTCGAGATGATGGAGGAGTTCAAGCTCGACGATCTCGACGAGCTCGCGACCTTCGTCATCGACAACAGCCGCGCCGCGGTGCTGGCCGAGATCGCCAAGCTGCCCAAGGGCAGCTGGCGCAACGAGATGACGATCGACGGTTACGACGCGCCGATCAAGCTGGTGGCGACGACCACCGTGAGCGACACCGGGATCCACGTCGACTACACCGGCACCGATCCGCAGGCCAGGGGCGGCATCAACGTGCCGCACGCCTACACCACGGCCTACACCGTCTTCGGCCTGGGCTGCATCGTCAGCGCGCGCATTCCCAACAACGCCGGTTCGCTCGAGCCGCTTACCGTGTCGGCGCCCAAAGGCACGATCCTCAACGCGCAGAAGCCCGCGCCTGTGCTGTCGCGCCATATCATCGGCCAGATGCTGCCGGACATGGTGTTCGGCTGCATGCGCCAGGCGATTCCCGATCGTGTGCCGGCCGAGGGTACGTCGTGCCTGTGGAACATCAACGTGCGCGGCAGGGTGAAGGACGGCGACGGTGGCAATTACGGGTTCTCCGTCGCCATCACCAGCAACGGCGGCACCGGCGCGCGGCCGGCGGCCGACGGCCTGTCGGCGACGGCCTATCCCTCCGGCGTGCGCGGTACGCCGGTGGAGATCGCCGAGTCGATCACGCCGCTGATCTTCTGGAAGAAGGAGCTGCGGCCCGAAAGCGGCGGCGCCGGCCGCACGCGCGGCGGCATGGGCCAGATCATCGAGATATCCTCGGGCATCGACCTGCCGTTCGACCTGCTGGCCGCCTACGATCGCATCGACTATCCGCCGCGCGGCCGCGACGGCGGCGTCGATGGCGCGGCGGGCTATGTCGGCTTGACGACGGGTCAGAAGCTCAAGGGCAAGGGCTTCCAGCAGATCGCGCCGGGCGAGCGGCTCGTGGTGATGACGCCGGGCGGCGCCGGGATCGGCGATCCCAGGTCGCGCGATCCGCAAGCGGTTGCACATGATGTCGAGGAAGGGCTGGTCTCGCGCGAGACGGCCCAGCGTGTCTACGGGCTGCCGCTGAAAGCGGCGGAATGACCAACAACAGGGGGTGGACGATGAGCGTTTCACGCAGGCGGGTTTTCCGGATCGGCGCTGGCGCGGCGACCATGACTTTGGCGATGCCGTGGGTGGCGCGCGCGCAGTCGACGGTGAAGTGGGATCTGTCGACGGTGTGGCCGGACAGCAACTTCCACACCCAGAATTGCAAGCTCTTCGCCGAGGAGGTGAAGAAGGTTACCGGCGGCGCCCTTGAGATCACGGTGAAGGCCGGCGGCCAGCTTGGCTTCAAGGGGCCCGAGCATCTGCGCGCGGTGCGCGACGGGCTGGTGCCGATGGCCGACATCCTCAACGTGCAGCAGGTCGGCGACGAGCCGCTGCTGGGCACCGAGGGCGTGCCGTTCCTGGTCGGCAACGCCGACGAACTCAAGGCGCTGCACAAGCACATCAGGCCCGAGTACGAGAAGGTCGCCGCGCGCAACAACCAGACGATCCTCTACATGGTGCCGTGGCCGACGCAGTACCTGCACCTCAAGATCAAGGCCGAGACGGTCGACGCGCTGAAGGGCATCAAGATCCGCGTGCCGGACAAGAATTCGCAGGACCTGACGGCGGCGATCGGCATGGCGCCGGCGCTGATCCCGTGGGGCGAGACCATCCCGGCGCTGGCCTCGGGCGCGGTCGCCGGCGTGTCGACCTCGTCGGTGTCGGGCGTCGACGGCAAGTTCTGGGAGTTCCTGAAGTTCTTCCACCAGACCAACCACCAGTGGTCCTCGCAGATCGTCACGGTCAACAACGACGCCTGGAAGAAGCTGTCGACGGCGCACCAGAAGGCGGTGGTCGAGCTGGCGGCGAAGATGGAGCCGCAGTTCTGGGCGACCAGCCAGAAGGCCGACACCGACAGTGCCAAGCGGCTGACCGAGGGCGGCATGCAATTGGTCGTGCCGTCGGCCGCCATGATGACCGATCTGCGCGGCCGCACCGCGAGCCTGCTCGACGCCTACATGAAGCGCGTCGGCGCCTCGGAGAAGCCGATCAAGGCATATCTCGCCGAGATCAAGCGCGCCTGATCCGGCGGAGTTGCGGCCGGTGACCGATAGCGCCGAGGCTCGCGGGCCGAGCCTCAACGAGGGCGCGCCCGCGATCCTGCGTCCGGTGCTCGACGCCATCGACCGGCTTGGCCGGCTCGATGGCTGGATCGCCGGCGGTTGCCTGATTCTGCTGACGATGCTGATGATCACCGAGGTGGTGGTCAGCGCCGTCGCCAACAGCGTCTACTGGCTGCGCGCCAAGGGCGTCGCCTGGCTGCCGGCCGACATGCCGGCGAGCGTACCCAACGCCTGGGAATACAGCTCCTACCTGATGGCCGCGAGCTTCACCTTCGGCGCGGCCATGACCTTGCGCGCTGGCGGCCATATCCGAGTCACCTTGCTGCTGGCGCGGCTGTCGCCGGGACGGCGACGCCTGTTCGAGATCGTCGCCGCGCTCGCCGGGCTGCTGATGTCGGGCTTCCTCGCCTACTCGATGGTGATGTTCAGCTGGGGCTCCTATGTGCGCGGCGCCACGTCGATCAACAGCGACACGCCGGTGTGGATACCGCAGGCTTTGATCACCTTCGGTATCACGCTGCTCGCGTTGCAGTTCGTCGCGCGGTTCCTGCAAGCGGTTTGCGGCCTGCCGCTCGAGGATCCGCGGCTGCGCGTCGCCAGCGTGGCGGAATAGGCGATGTTCTCCGCCGTCTCGACCATGTTTGCGGTGCTGTTCAGCGCGCTTGCCGGCGGCATCTGGATCGGCCTGACCCTGGGCCTGACCGGCGTCGTCCTGCTCTTCGTCTTTCGCGACATCCCGCTCGAACGCCTGCTGCCGCAATACACCTGGAACATCCTGACGACGCAGGAGCTGCTGGCGCTGCCGCTGTTCATCGTCATGGGCGAATTGCTATTCCGCACCCAGCTCTCGCGCAAGCTGTTCGCCGGCCTCGCGCCGTGGGCGGCGTTGCTGCCCGGACGCCTGGTGCACGTCAACGTCGTCGGCTGCTCGATCTTCGCGGCGATCTCGGGATCTTCGGCGGCGACGACCCAGGTCGTCGGCCGCATCTCGCTCGAGGAACTGACGCGGCGCGGCTACTCCAAGGACATCGCCGTCGGCAGCCTCGCCGGCGCGGGCACCTTGGGATTCCTGATTCCGCCCTCGAACATCATGATCATCTACGGCGTGCTGGGCGATGTCTCGGTGCTGAAGCTGTTCACCGCCGGGTTCATCCCGGGCGTGCTGCTGGCGATGTGCTTCATGGCCTGGGTGATGATCCACACCACGGTCAAGCCATCGCTTGTGCCGGCCGGCGAGCACGCGATGCGGCACATGCCGTGGTCGCAACGTTTCGCGTCGCTGCGCGATCTCGCGCCGGCGATCTTCCTGATCCTCTGCGTGCTGGGCTCGATGTATGGCGGCCTGGCGACGCCCTCGCAGGCTGCGGCGGTCGGCGTGCTGGGCGCCGTGCTCGTGGCTCGCGCCCAGGGCGGGCTCACTTGGCGGGCGCTGCGCGAGGTGGCGATCGGCTCGGTGCTGACCTGCAGCATGATCGCGATGATCGTGCTGGGCGCCTCGATCCTCGGCAACGCCGCGGCGTTTCTCGGCATCCCCGCCGCCATCGCGGGTTTCGTGAAGAGTCTCGGCCTGTCCTCGTTCATGCTGATCGTCGCGCTGATGGCCTTCTACATCTTGCTGGGATGCTTCCTCGACGGCTTCAGCATGATCGTCATGACCCTGCCGATCGTGCTGCCGATCGTGAAGGCGGCCGGCTTCGACGAGATCTGGTTCGGCATCTTCCTGGTGCTGGTAGTCGAGATGGCGCAGATCACGCCGCCCGTGGGCTTCAACCTGTTCGTGATCCAGGGGTTGACGCAGGACGGCCTGGGCTACATCGCGCGCGTCACCTTGCCCTACCTGATCATTATGGTGCTGTTCACCATGCTGATCACCGTGTTCCCCGACATCGCCTTGTGGCTGCCGCGTGTCCTGTCATGAGCGCGACCTACGACGTGGCGATCGTGGGCGGCGGCGCCGTCGGCAGCTCGATCGCCTATTGGCTGACGCGCGATCCCGCTTGGGCCGGGCGCGTCGCGGTGATCGAGCGCGATCCGACCTACGCCCGCGCCTCCTCGGCGCTCAGCGCCTCCTCGATCCGCCAGCAATTCTCCACGCCGCTCAACATCGCGCTGTCGCGCTTCGGCATCGGCTTCCTGCGCGACGTCAACGCGTATCTCGGCGTCGAAGGCGAGCCGCCCGTCGTGCTCGGCCTGCGCGAGCCGGGCTACCTGTTCCTGGCGACGGCCGCCGGCGAGCGCGTGCTGCGTGACAACCACGCCATCCAGCGCGCGGAGAACTGTGCCGTGGCGCTGCTCGACCCCGCCGCCGTCGTCGCGCGCTATCCCTGGATGAATCTCGACGGTGTCGTGCAGGCCTCACTCGGTACCGCCAACGAGGGCTGGTTCGATGGCCCGGCGCTGATGCAGGCCTTCCGCCGCAAGGCGCGGTCGCAGGGCGCGGTCTACCTGCATGACGAGGTGGTCGGCATCGATGTGTCGGCGAGCCGCGTGAGCACCCTGCGTCTACGTTCCGGCGAGTCGGTATCGGCGGGCGTCGTCGTCAACGCCGGCGGCCCATGGTCGGCGTCGGTTGCGGCGATGGCTGGCGTGAAGCTGCCGGTCGAGGCGCGGCGACGCTGCGTCTTCGTTTTCGACTGCCGCGAGCGCTTCGAGGGCGCGCCGCTGACCATCGATTCGTCAGGCATCTGGTTTCGCCCCGAGGGCCGCTACTGGCTGGCGGGCGCGCCGCCGAAGCCAGAGAACGACGTCGACGGCCTGCCGCTCGAGGTCGACCACAGCGAATGGGACGAGCTGGTCTGGCCGCCGCTTGCGGCGCGCGTGCCGGCCTTCGAGTCGGTGAAGGTGGTGAGCGCCTGGGCCGGCTACTACGAGTACAACACCTTCGATCACAATGGCATCGTCGGACCCCATCCGACGATCGCCAACCTGATCTTCGCGACAGGCTTCAGCGGCCACGGCATTCAGCAATCGCCGGCGACCGGCCGCGCCGTCGCCGAGCTGATCGCGCACGGCCGCTACGTCAGTCTCGACCTCGCGCCGTTCGGCTTCGATCGAATCGCCGCGAACCGCCCGGTCATCGAGCGCAATATCATCTGATCTTTGTTCTTCCTTCTCCCCGCCTGCGCGGGGAGAAGGAAGGCGTCAGTATGACTTCGGCAGCCCCAGCGCGCGTTCGGCGATGTAGCACAGCACCAGCTCGGCGCTGACCGGCGCGATGCGCGCGATCATGATCTCGCGCATGTAGCGCTCGACATGGAACTCCTTGGCATAGCCGTAGCCGCCGTGGGTCAGCACTGCGCGCTCGCAGGCATGGAAAGCCGCCTCGGCCGCCATATACTTCGCCGCGTTGGCCTCGGCGCCGCATTCCTTGCCAGTGTCGTAGAGCGAGGCGGCTTTGAAGGTCAGCAGGTCGGCGGCCTCGAGCTCCATCCAGTTCTTGGCCAGCGGGTGCTGGATCGCCTGATTCTGGCCGATCGGCCGGCCGAAGACGACGCGCTCCTTGGCGTATTGCGTGGCCTTCTTCAGCGCCAGGCGGCCCAGCCCAATCGCTTCGGCGGCGATCAGCACGCGCTCGGGGTTCAGCCCGTGCAGCAGATAGTGGAAGCCCCTGCCTTCCTCGCCGATGCGATCCTCGAGCGGCACCTTCAGGCCGTCGATGAACACCTGGTTGGTGTCGATCGCCTTGCGGCCCATCTTTTCGATCTCGCGCACCTCGATCTTGCCGCGATCGAAGTCGGTGTAGAACAGCGACAAGCCGTCGGTCGCCTTGCGGCATTGATCGCGCGGCGTGGTGCGGGCGATCAGCAGCATCTTGTCGGCGACCTGCGCCGTGGTGGTCCACACCTTCTTGCCATGCACAACGTACTGATTGCCGTCGCGCTCCGCCTTGGTCTCGAGCGCCGTGGTGTTGAGCCCGGCGTTGGGCTCTGTGACGGCGAAGCAGCCCTTGACCTTGCCCTTGATGATGTCGGGCAGGATGCGCTGCTTCTGCTCCTTGGTGCCGAACACCACGATCGGGTTGGGCCCGAAGATGTTGAGGTGGATCGCCGAGGCGCCGCTGAAGCCGGCGCCCGAGCCGGCCACGGTCTGCATCAAGAGCGCCGCCTCGGTGATGCCCAGGCCCGCGCCGCCGTATTCCTCGGGCATGGCGATGCCGAGCCAGCCGGAATCGGCCATCGCGGCATAGAAGTCGTTGGGAAAGCCGCCTTCCTTGTCCTTCTTCAGCCAGTAGGCGTCATCGAAGCGCGCGCACAATTTCTCGACGCTGTCGCGGATTGCGAGCTGATCGTCGGTGAAGGCGAAATCCATCGGAACTCTCCGGCTTCACGCCCTCTGCCCACCTGCGGGGAAAGGGTTGGGGTAAGGGGTAGGCTCAAGTTGCGCAGGGCGGTGGTGCGCCACTTGCGGCGGCCCCTCACCCCGACCCTCTCCCCGCTTGCGGGGAGAGGGAGGAAAACCGAAATCAGCGTTGCGCCCAGAGGAACGACATCATCGCCTTGTTGAAGGGCTCGGGCCGCTCGACGTTGGGCAGGTGGCGTGAGTTCGCGATGCCGACATAGCGGCTGCCAGGGATCTTGGCGGCGATGAACTGGTTGCGATCCGGCGGCGTGCCGGGATCCTCGTCGCCGCAGATCACCAGAGTCGGCGTCTTGATGGTGTGCAGGCGGTCCTCGAAGTTGAAGTTCTGGATCGCCGAGGCGCAGCCGAGGAAGCCCTGCGCCGTGGTGCCCACGATCGTGGCATGGATCTGCTTGTAGCGCGCCGGGTTGGCCGTCTTGAACGAGGGCGTGAACCAGCGGTCCATCGAGCTGTCGGCCAGGGTCGCCAGGCCATTGTTGGCGCGTACCGCCGCCTTGCGCTCGTCCCATGATGCGGCCGAGCCGGCCGGCGTGCTGGGCAGGGTGTCGCAGAGGATCGCCGATTGCAGGCGCGCACCGTGATCGAGCAGCAGCGCCTGGCCGATCATGCCGCCGATCGACAGACCCATATAGTGAGTCCGGGCGATGCCCAGCGCGTCGAGCGCCTTGATCACGTCCTGCGCCAGGATCGCCATGGTGTAGTCGCCGGCGACCGGATCGCTGCCGCCATGGCCGCGCATGTCCAGCCGCAGCACACGGAAGCCCGCCGCCAGCAGCGCCGGCATCTGCTCGGCCCACATGCCGCCGTCGGAGGATAGCGAGTGCGTGATGGTGAGGGTAGGCGCGCCCGGATCACCGGACAGATCGTAGTAGATGCGGCGGTTATCGATGTTCAAGATCATCGTTTCCTCCCCAGGAGATCCTTCGCTTCGCTCAAGATGACGGGCGCTTTGCGCCGGTCACATCGCGCTGATGCCGCCATCGATCACAACCTCGGAGCCGGTCATGAAGGCCGATTCATCCGACGCCAGGAAGACCAGCGCCCAGCCGACTTCCTCCGGCTTGCCCAGCCGACCGATCGGCACCTGGCGGCCGAGCTTCTGCTGCATCAGCTCGTTGCCGAAGCGGTCGCGGTACTTGTCGAGGATCGGCGTGTCGATGAAGGTCGGATGCACCGAGTTGCAGCGGATGTTGTAGCCGGACTTGGCGCAGTGCAGCGCCACGGACTTGCTGAGCAGGCGCACGCCGGCCTTGGCCGAGTTGTAGGCCGCCATGTTGGCGCCGGCGATGATCCCGGAGATCGAGGAGATGTTGATGATCGAGCCGCCCAGCGTACCGGTGTGCTTCTTGATCTCCTTCACGCCGTGCTTGCAGCCGAGGAAGACGCCGTCGAGGTCGATGGCGTGCACCTTGCGCCATTCCTCCAGCTCGATGTCCTCGACCGTCTTGCTGAGCCCGATGCCGGCGGAGTTCAGGAGCACGTGCAGGGCGCCGAACTTCGCCACCGTGGCAGCGATCGCCGCCTTCCACTGATCTTCGCTGGTGACGTCGAGCTTCACGAAGTCGGCCGCCGCGCCGATCTTCGCCGCGACGGCGCGGCCGCGTTCCTCGGCGATGTCGGCGATCATCACCTTGGCGCCCTCGCGCGCCATCAACTGGCCGGCGCATTCGCCCAGCCCCGAGGCACCGCCGGTGATCAGCGCCACCTTGCCGTTCAGACGTCCCGCCATACCCCGACCTTCCCGATCATTTCGCGCACTTTCTCTGCATTTCGCCGGCAAGCTGCTGCGCGCGCGGGCCGCCCTTGTCCAGCTCGCGCTTTTCGGACATCGGCAGCGGCGCGATGATTCCGAGCGCGCAGGCACAATAGGATTTGGCTTGCGTCTCCGCGACCTGCGCCGACCTGCCGGCGTTCATCATCGCCTTGCGCGCGGACTCCTCGCAGGCTTCGGTGAAGTTCCTTGCGTACTGGGCCTCGGACACGCCCCCAGAACGCGAAGCGTACCAGCCGAGCCCGGCGATGACGATGAGGCCGAGGACTATCCAAACAGTGCGTGACATGGTGGGCGCTCCCTGAACCTTTCGCCGGGCGATTAAACGGTACTGGCGCGGCTCGCGCCAGAGCGCGCCGCGACGCTTTCCCGATGTGCGATATAGCTGGTGGCGGCGACGATCACGGCGGCGCCGACGAAGGTCCACAGATCGGCGGTATGGCCGAACACCGTCAAGTCGAGCAAGGTCGCCCAGACGATGCCGAGGAAGCCCACGGTCTGCACCGAGGAGATGTCGGCGAGCCGGAACGCCCAGGTCATCAAGAAATAGCCCATCGTGCCGGTGATGCCCGCGACGGCGAACCAGCCGAGCTGCTCGGGCGTGGGCATACGGAAATCCCACAGCGCCAGCGGCGCGAAGAAGACTACGGCCAGCGCGCTTTGCCAGAAGACCACGACCTCCGGCTTCTCGTGCGCGGAGATCACCTTGGCGACGAGGTTCGACGCCGCTGTCAGCGGCACCGCCGCGAGCATCACCAGCGCGAAAGGATTGAGGCCGGCGTTCCATGGCCGCACGATCACCAGCACGCCGGCGAAGCCCAGCAGCACCGCGAGCCAACGCCGCCAGCGCACGCGCTCGCCGAGGAAGAGGGCGGCGCCCAACGTGACGAAGATCGGCCCGGTGAAGCCCAGCGCCGCCGCCTGCGCCAGCGGGATCGCCGCGATCGCCCAGTACCACAGGCCGTAGCCGGCGGTGTGGAAGACGGAGCGCAGCAGGTGACGCGGCAGCTGCGTCGTGCGCAGCGAGGCGAGCCCGCCCTTGACCAGGAACGGCGCGGTGAACAGCAGGCCGGCGATCCAGCGGCCCCACGACACCTCCAGCGGCGGCAGCTCGAGCGTGAGGTGGCGCACTGTGGCGTTTAGCCCCTGGAAGAAGATGCCGGCGAGGATTGCGAAGGAGAAGGCGCGCGCGGCACGCGAGGGGATCAGCCGCTCGAGCAGATCGGGCAGGCGGTCGGCGGCGGACACGCTATTCGGCCGGCGCCGGTCGCGGCGCGGCCGCGCCCGCCTTGGCCGCCCGGGCGATGCGCGCCTCGTGGCGGGCCAGCCACAGCGTGGCGCTGAAGATCACCACGCCGCCTGCGACGGTCCAGCTCTCGGGCACGGCGGAGAAGGCGATGAAGCCGCCGAGCGAGGCCCACAGCAGGTCGAGAAAGCGGACCGGCTGGGTGGCCGAGACGTCGGCGACGCGCAGCGCCTGGTTGACGCAGTAGTGGCCGCCGGCGCCGAGCAAGCCGCAGAGTACGAACCAGCCCCATTGCCAGGTCGACGGCGTCGTCCAGTCCCATAGGGCGAAGGGCACGGCGAAGAGCGCCACCAGACCGTGCTGCCAGATGACGATGGCCTCGGAGGTATCGTGGCGCGTCAGCAGCTTGGCGACGATGAAGGAGGCGGCGAAGGTCGGCGCGGCGAGCAGCAGCAGCGCATTGCCCCAGGTTACGCCGCTAAAGCCCGGCGCGGTCCACGGGTGCACGACGATCAGCGCGCCGATAAAGCCCACGAACACCGCCGCCCAGCGCGTCGCGCTCATCTTCTCGCCCAGTACCAGCACGGCTCCCAGGCACATGAAGATCGGCCCGGTGAAGCCGAGCGCCGTCATCTCGGCCATGCTGACCATCGGCAGGGCGAGGAACCACAGCAGCAGGCCGCCGAGATGGAACAGCGCGCGCAGCACCTGCAGGCCAGGCGCGCCGGTACGCATGCGGCCCCAGCCCAGCCGCAACGCGATCGGCAGCAGCACAACGAAACCGAAGAAATAGCGCAGGAAGCCGACGACCCACGGATCGAGGTCGTGCGCCAGCCACTTCATGAGGGTGTTGAGCGCCGCGAACAGCGCGCCGCTGGCGGCCATCCACAGCATGCCGCGCAGCGCGGCGGGCAGAGCCTTTGACACGCGGCGGACTATAGTCGGCCGCGCACCACGCGCACTACCGGCGGGTGCGGAACCCTGCCATGCGAACCAAGCCTTCTGCCCGCGAGGCCGGGGAGAAGGGCGTCACGGTGCTGGCGGCCCCTTGGCGTCGGCGCTGCGCACCTGGGCGCGGCGCACCGCCTCGCGGTGCGAGATGTAGAGCGCGCTGGCGAAGATCACGGCGGCGCCGACGAAGGTCCAGACGCCGGGCTTCTGCGCAAACAGCAGGAAGCCGAACAGCGTGTTCCAGATCAGCGACAGGAAGCCGATCGGCTGCAGGGCCGAGATCTCGGCGACCTGGTAGCCGCGCTGCATGATCAAGTGGCCGGCGGTGCCGAAGAAGCCGGCCAGCAGGAACCAGCCGACATGCGTCCAGGTCAGCGGCTGCCAGTGCAGGATCGCGAAGGGCGCGGCGAACAGCACGATGAACGCCGACTGGTAGATCACGATCGTATCGGCGCGGTCGGTGGTCGATAGCGACTTGGCCATCAGGTTCGAGGCCGAGAACAGCGGCGTCGATGCCAGCGCGCAGATGGCGCCCAAGGTGATCACCTCAAAGCCCGGCCGGATGATGATCATGGCGCCGATGAAGCCGACGACGACCGCCGCCCAGCGCCGCAGGCGCACGTCCTCGCGGAGGAACAGCGCCGCGCCGATGGTGACGAAAATCGGGCCGGTGAAGCCCAGCGCCGTCAGATCCGCCAGGGTGATCAGCGGCAGGGCGACGAACCACAGCTGCATGCCGGCGCTGTGGAAGGCGCCGCGCAGGGCGTGCGTGCCGATCTTGTGGGTATGAAACGGCCGGATCAGGCCGTGGCGGTAGAAGACATGCAGCAGGAACACCGCGCCGAACAGGTAGCGGCAGAACGCCATCATGTAGGAGTTGAGCTCCTGCGCCGGATAGTAGGTGGCGATGTTCAGCGCCGAGAACAGCACGCCCGAAATGCCGACCAGGATGATGCCCCGCAGATTGCCGGGCTGCGCCGCCCACCACGTCCTGAGCGCCTTCATCGCTGGCCGCCGCGCAGGCGCAGCACCTCGTTCTCCAGCGACTCCAGATAGGGATCGACGACGCCGATGGCGCGCAGCTGGTCGGCGCATTCGAACAGGTACGACCGGCAGGTGCCGCGGCGCCCTTCGGCGAAGGCCATGCTTTCGGCTTTCTTGGCCACGCTCATGCCGCCGCAATACTGGGGATGTTCGGGATTGATCACGAAGGTCAGCGCCCGCAGCCCGCCGCCCGCCTCGTCGGTGCAGTCCACCCACAGCGCGTCGTAGATGCCGCTCAGCATCTCGCGGTTGAACAGGATCGAGATCTCGGTCTCGACCTGCGAGGCGGTGATGCGATAGGCGACGCCGTCGCAGGCGCCGCCCTTCTCGACGCCCAGCATCAGGCCGGGCCGTTCCGGCGTGCCGCGACCCAAGGGCGTCCAGAAGCAGAAGGAGCGACGCCAGCCCTCGAGCCGCGCCGGCCGACGCTCGACAAAGTCGAACGCCGGATTCCACATCAGCGAGCCGTAGCCGAAAACCCAGGCGTCGGTGCCTTCGGTCCAGTTCGCCAGGCAGTCGGTGAGCCGCTGGTCGCGGTCCTCGCGCGGCAGGAAGTAGTCGAAGCCGAGCTTGCGCGCCTCCTCGGCCAGCTGATCGATGCGTTCCGCCGTCAGCTCCTCGCGGACCAGCGGCTGGCCCGTCTTGCCCCAGATCGTGGGCTTGTCGTTCGACAACGGATCGTGATCGTTCACGTCCTGGCGCTCATGCCTTGCCGTAGGCGATGCCCATGGTTTCCGCGACGCAGGCCGGACGATCCTTGCCCTCGATCTCGATCGTCCATTCGTAGGTCATGCGCACGCCGTTGTTGGCCATGTCTTCGGCGGCCACCAGCTTCTGCCGGCCGCGCACCCGCGCGCCGACCTGCACCGGGTTGGTGAAGCGCACCTTGTTGGAGCCGTAGTTGATGCCGTTGCGCACGTTGTTGACGTGCAGGACGTTGTGGCTGAACCAGGGGATCAGCGACAAGGTGAGATAGCCGTGCGCGATCGGCTTGCCGTCGGGCATGTCCTTCTTGCAGCGCTCGACGTCGACATGGATCCACTGATGGTCGCCGGTGGCGTCGGCGAACATGTTGACGCGCTCCTGGGTGATCTCCAGCCAGTCGCTGACGCCCAGCTCCTGCCCGACCAGCGCCTTCATCGCCTGCGGGCTGTCCACCGTACGCTTCGCCATTCTGTCCTCCCTCTGCTCAGCAATCGCTCAAGGTCCGGCGTAACGCCGAACCGCCGGTCGTGCAAACGAAACCGGCTCATGCCGTCGATAAAGACCATGGGTGCGGAATGGGTCGGCGGCCAGGCGCGTCTGATCTGTCACGGCGTCCCGTATGGCGGTCGGCGCGGCTTGTTCGCCGCTTTGGCCCACCTCACAATGGACGGCGTCCCGAATCAACAGACATCGGCGCAACGCGCCCATTCCGGAGGGAACGTCCATGGCCTACGAGCAGATTCTCGTCGAGACCGCCGACCGCGTGCGCACCATCACGCTCAACCGGCCCGACCGGCTCAACGCCTGGACCGCCACGATGCACAACGAGCTCAAGCGGGCCATGCACGAGGCGGGCGCCGATCCCGAGGTGCGGGTGATCATCCTCACCGGCGCGGGCCGCGGCTTCTGCGCCGGCGCCGACATGGGTGGGCTGCAGCAGATCGGCGCCGCGGGCGCGGTGACCGAGCGCGCGAGCAAGGCCCAGGACGTGCCGGCGGGCGGTAGCGCCATCGCCGATTTCCGCATGAACTATTCTTACTTCCCGTCGATCCCCAAGCCGATCATCGCGGCGATCAACGGCCCCTGCGCCGGGCTGGGCCTGGTGATCTCGCTCTATTGCGACATGCGCTACGCCGCCGAGAACGCGGTCTTCACGACGGCCTTCGCCGCGCGCGGCCTGATCGCCGAGCACGGCGTGTCGTGGCTGCTGCCGCATTTCGTCGGCCTGCCGGCGGCGATGGACCTGCTGCTCTCGGCCAGGAAGTTCCGCGCGCCGGAAGCGCTGGCGCTGGGCATGGTCAACCGCGTGCTGCCCGACGCCGATCTGCTGAAAGAGACCAAGACCTACGCCAAGCTGCTGGCCGAGACGGTCTCGCCGCGCTCGCTGGCGGTGATGAAGCGCCAGATCTGGGAGGCGCAGTTCCAGACCTTGGCCGAGGCGACGGTGAAGGCCAACCACGAGATGGAGCTGAGCTTCGCCGCCGACGACTTCAAGGAAGGCGTCGCCCACTACGTCGAGAAACGCGCGCCGAAGTTCACCGGGCGCTGATCAGCTGAAAGTCCGCTCCTTCCACCACGGGAAGTAGCTCGGCATGCCATCGGTGACCTTCATCGGGAAGCGCGCCGGGCGCTTTTCGAGGAAGGCGACCACGCCTTCCTTGACGTCGGCCGACTTGCCGCGGGCGTAGATGCCTTTGGAGTCGACCTTGTGCGCCTCCATGGGATGGTCGGCGCCCAGCATCTTCCAGATCATCTGTCGATTGAGCGCCACCGAGACCGGCGCGGTGTTGTCGGCGATCTCGCGCGCCAGCGCGTAGGCCGCCGGCAGCAGCGCGTCGGGTTTGTGGATCGAGCGCACCAGGCGGCCGTTCAGCGCCTCCTCGGCGGAGAAGACGCGGCCGGTCATCACCCATTCCAGCGCCTGCTGCGGGCCGACGAGGCGCGGCAGGAACCAGCTCGAGCAGGCCTCCATGACGATGGCGCGGCGCGTGAAGACGAAGCCATAGCGCGCCGCCTCCGAGGCCATGCGCACGTCCATGGCGAGCTGCATGGTGATGCCCACGCCCACCGCCGGGCCGTTGCAGGCGGCGATGGTCGGCTTCAGGCTCTCGTAAAGGCGCAAGGTCAGCAGCCCGCCACCGTCGCGATGGCCGTCGAGGCCGGGATCGACCGGGCCGCGATTCTCGGCGTTGAAGGTATTGGCGCCGCCCGAGAGGTCGGCGCCGGCGCAGAAGCCGCGGCCGGCGCCGGTGAAGACGATGGCGCGCACGTCGTCGTCGCGATCGGCGCGATCGAGCGCGTCGAGCAGCTCCGAGAGCATGCGGCCGGTGAAGGCGTTGAGCTTGTCGGGACGGTTCAGCGTCAGGGTGAGGATGTTGTCCTTCACCGCGTACTGGATCTGCTCGTAGTCCATGGCCGTCCTCCGCCGAATTCCACGCGTCACGCTTAGCGCGACGGCGGTGGAGGCGGAAGACCGACGGTCCGTAGCGCGAAACCCCCGAGGCCCGGAAGCTCAGTGCTGGTTGACCAAGAACACGCCGCCCATGATCAGCGCGATGCCGGCGATCTGCTGCCAGCCGAAGGGCTCGTTGAACAGCCAGTGGCCCATGACGGCGACGATGGCGTAGCTCAGCGAGACGCTGGGAAACGCCACCGAGACCGGCAGCTTGCGCAGCGCGATGATGTAGAGGAAGGCCGCCACGCCATAGAGGAATAGCCCGACGATCGTCGAGGGCCGCAGCAGCTGGGCGAGCAGGTTTTCGGCGCTGGCACCGACCTTCAGCAGCATCTGGCCGCCGATACCGGTGATGATGCCGCCGGCGAGCGCGGCGTAGTAGGGCCACATGGTCAGCGCACCGCTGTCAGGTTGGGTGAAGTACGGGGCGCGTCGGATTCGCTCTGGCTGGCGCTCTCCGCTCGCAGCACCTCGCGCACGACGTATTGCGGCTTCTGGTTTGCGCTCAGGAACATCCGGCCGAGATACTCGCCCATGACGCCCAGGATCAGCAGCTGCACGCCGGCCAGCAGCACGACGGCCGACATGGTCGAGGCCCAGCCAGTCGGCAGGTCGCGGTTGATCAGCGCCTCGGCCAGGATGAAGACGAAGCCGAGGAAGCCCAGCGCCGACAGCCCGATGCCGGTGAGGCTGGCCAGGCGCAGAGGCATCACGGAGAAGTTCAGGAACATCGACAACCACAGCCGTACCAGCCGGCGCAGCGTGTAGTTGGTGCGCCCCGCCGCACGCGGCAGATGCTTGACCTGCAGGCGGCCGATGTTCTGCGTCACCTGCATCAACAGGCCGTCGACATAGGGGTAGGGGCCCTTGTAGGGCACGATCTGCTCGCGCACGAAGGCGTTCATGCAGCGGAAGCTCGAGAGGTACAGGCCCTTAGGCTTGTCGATCAGCCGGTCGGCGCACCAGTTGGTGAAGGCGCTGCCGAGATTGCGCCAGGCCGCGTGCTGCTTGCTGGCGTAAAAGGTGTAGACAAGGTCGTAGCCGCCGTCGCGCGTGTGCTCGAACAGGCGCTTCACTTCCTCCGGCGGGTTCTGCAGGTCGTCGTCCATGGTGATGGTGTAGGCGCCACGCGCATGCGCCAGTCCCGCCATGACCGCGTTGTGCTCGCCGAAATTGCGGTTGAGGTTGACGAGCGTGATCGGCGCGCCCGGCTGGCACATCAGCTCGCGGCAGACTTGGAAGCTGTTGTCCGGGCTGCCGTCGACCACCAGCACGATCTCGAGTCCGCGCCCATCGGGGCCGCCCGCGATGTCGAGCGCGCGCAGCGCCTCGACCAGCTCGCCGATGCTGGCGGCGCCCTTGTAGACCGGGATCACGACACTGAGCGCGAAGGGCGCGTTCATCTCTTCTCCGCCACCAGCATGATCGACCCGCCGAACGGCAGGTCGAGGCCCCAACCAATCAGTCGCCGTTCGACCGCCACGACGGCGCCGAACAAGGCGTTGAGCGGCGCCGGAAAGGGCCGCACGTCGCTGTCGCCGTGCTCCCGCGACAGCAGGCGACGCAGCACCATGAGCGGAAACAGGAAGCTGTTCCAGTGCGTCGCGCGCCTGACGCGGAAGCCGGCGGCCTCCAGCAGACCGACAGCCTCGCGCCGCCCGAAACGGCGCGCGTTGTGCACACGCGCATCGTGCGCCGAAGCCAGCCAGCGATAGGCCGGCAGGTTAAGCAGCAGAATTCCGCCGGTTTCGAGGCAGCGATGCGCCTCGGCCAGCGCGCGGTCCGGCTCGACCATGCGATGGCAGAGCACGTCGAGGCTGAACATGCCCGCCAGCGCCCGATCGGCGAAGGGCAGCGCGTTGACCGATCCCACCGCCACCGGCCGGCCGCTCTTGGCGGCGGCGATGCCGGCGGCCGTCCGATCGTATTCCAGGCCGAGCGGCGCGGGTCGCAGCCCGGCCGCGGCAAGCCGAGCCAACAGCCCGCCTGTTCCGCAGCCGGCATCGAGGATCGGCTGTCGCGCCGCCGAGGCGTGGCGCGCGAAAAGCTCGGCGGCGAGCGCGCGCAGGCCGCGATACCACCACAGGCGGTCCTCGACGGCGGCCATCAGCTCGTACTCGCGGCGCTCCATCCATCCACCATGCCACGGTCCGGCCACGATGGCAGCGCCGGATGGCCTCTGGTACCCTGCGGCTCCATCAGATAATCCGCCTCCCCTCGTGGACAGCCACCCGCCCGATCCCGATCCGCCCAAGCCGCCGGCCCCTGCCGAGCGGCGGCGCGAGGTCGAGGCGGCGCGCCCGCGCCTGGCGCGCTGGCGGGTGCCTCGACCGCGCCGCAGCGACGCGCTGTCGGACACCACCGCGCGGCTGATCAAGCTGCTGCTGATCCTGGTGCCGTCAGGCTGGGCGGTCGGCTACCTCTATCCGCCGATCAACCACGACGTCGGCTGCCTGCTGGAGATCGCCCATCGCTGGGTCAACGGCGAGCGGCTCTATGTCGACATCATCGACGTGAACCTGCCGCTGGTTTTCGCGCTGCACGCCATCCCCGAGCTGCTGTCGCGCGCCACGCCGTTCCTCGGATGGACGGCGATGACGTGGCTGACGATCTGCTTCTTCGTCGCCATCGCCGCCTCGTTCTTCGCCTCGCGCCGGCTGGTGCATGTCGTGCCCTCGCTGGCGCATCCGCTGACCGAGGCGGTGGTGCCGCCGACCCTGCTGTTCCTGTTCATCGTGCTGCCCAACGAGAATTTCGGGCAGCGCGAGCATCTGCTGATGATCGCCATGGCGCCCTACGTGCTGCTCGCCAGCGCGCGCGCCGAAGGGGCGGACGGCCGGCTGTCGCGGCTCTTCATCTGGAGCGTGGCGATCTCGGCCGGCGTCGTGTTGGCGCAGAAGCCGCATTTCATGCTGATCCCGCTGGCGGTCGAGGCCTATGTGCTGGCGCATCGCGGCATCAGGCCCATGCTGCGCGATCCGGTGCCGTGGCTCATCGGCGGCATCACCGTGGCTCATCTCGCCTATATCGTCCTGCTGACGCCGAACTACTTGCGCTTCGTGCTGCCGATCATGCTCGACTCCTACGCCGTGATGGGCGGCACGAGCTGGCGGCAGGTGTTGCTGGGCGCCTCGGTGCTGCCAACCTTGCTGGCGCTGCTGACGCTGGGCGCGCTGGCGATCTTCCTGTCGCGCACCGTGGCGGCGCGCGTCATCGTGGCCTACGGCGTAGGCGCGGCGCTGGCGGCGGCGGCGCAGGCCAAAGGCTGGCCCTACCACGTCATGCCGGCGCACGGCTCGGCGATCCTGCTGGCCTCCGTGACGCTCTCGCAGATGGTCGACCGGTATCTGCCGCTCAGCCGCGAGGCGCATCGCCGGCCGGTGGCGGCGATCGGCGCCACCTTCCTGATCCTGCTGTATTTCCAGGCGGCGCTGTCGATGACGCCATTCCACAAGCAGCGCGATTTCCAGGACAGCCCCACCGGCGTGCTGCTGCATGTCGTCGAGCGCAACGCGCCCAACCGGAAGGTGCTCGTCCTGTCACCCGGCATCTACCCGCATTACCCGATGATCAACTACGCGCACGCCCGCATGGCGATGCGCTTCCAGACCATGTGGGTGCTGCAGGGCATCTACGCGGACTGCGAGGAGTTCGCCACGCTCTACACCGCGCCCGAGGACATGCAGGACGCCGAGCGCTTCCTCTACGAGTCTGTGTCGGAAGACTTCGACCGCGAGAAGCCCGATCTGCTGATCGTCGATCGTGTGCCCGGCATCCCGCGCTGCCAGGGCCGCGAGTTCGCCTATCTCGAGTACTTCCAGCGCAACCCCCGCTTCGCCGAGGCCTTCGAACGCTATCAGCACCTGATGGATGTCGAGCGTTACAGCATCTACAAGAGGCGTTAGTGGGACGCCGGCGTCCCCGGAAGAGGACGGCATGACCGAGTCCGAGAAGTTCCCGCAACCACTGTCCGGCATGGTCGTACCGCGCTTCGGCGACATCGCGACCTTCATGCGGCTGCCGCTGTTTCGCGACCCGGCCGCGGTCGAGATCGGCCTGATCGGCGTACCGTGGGACGGCGGCACTACCAATCGTCCCGGCGCGCGCCACGGGCCGCGCCAGATGCGCGACCAATCCACGCTGATGCGGCGCGTGCACCATGTCACCGGCGTGGCGCCGTATCGGCTGGCGCGCTGCGGCGATCTCGGCGACACCCCGGTCAATCCCGCCGACCTCGACGACAGCCTGGTGCGCATCAAGGCGTTCTTCGACAAGGTGCATGCCGCCGGCACCGTGCCGCTGTCGGCCGGCGGCGATCACCTGATCACCCTGCCGATTTTGCGCGCCATCGCCACCGGGGGTCCGCTGGGCATGGTGCATTTTGACGCCCACAGCGACACCTGGGATACCTACTTCGGCGGCTACAAGTATACGCACGGCACGCCGTTCCGCCGGGCCATCGAGGAAGGCCTGCTCGATTCCAAGCGCGTCGTGCAGATCGGTATCCGCGGCTCGCTGTACAACGCCGACGACATGCGCTGGGCCTACGATCAGGGTATCCGGGTCATCGGCATCGAGGAGTACTACGAGCTCGGCGTCGAGAAGGTGATCGCCGAGGCCCGTCGGGTGGTCGGCGACAAGCCGACCTATGTCAGCTTCGATGTCGATGGCCTCGACCCGGTCTACGCCCCCGGCACCGGCACGCCAGAGGTCGGCGGCTTCAGCACGCACGAGGCGCAACGCATGCTGCGTGGCCTGCGCGGGCTCGACCTGGTCGGCGGCGACGTGGTCGAGGTCTCGCCGCCCTTCGACCCGTCCGGCAACACAGCGCTCGTCGGCGCCACCATGATGTGGGAGATCCTCTGCCTGTTGTCTGAGGTGGTCGCCCGGCGCAAGGGCCGCACCGACAGCTAGCGCCGAGCGCTTGAACCGCCAGTGCGTCTATTCCAGAGTGATCCACGTAAGCTCATCGGAAGGCACAATGACCGGCACGCGTGACGGCGCAATTGCGCGCATCGAGAAATATTTTGATGACGGTGGTTTCCTCGCCGAGCTGCAACGGCGCGTCGCGATTCCCACGACCAGCCAGGAGACCGACAGCGGCCCGGCTCTGCGCGCCTATCTCACCGAGGAGATGGGCCCCAGCCTGAGCAAGCTTGGCTACGACTTCCAGGTCATCGACAATCCGGTACCGAAGTTCGGCCCCTTCATGGTCGCACGGCGCATCGAGGATCCGTCCAAGCCGACGGTGCTGACCTATGGCCATGGCGACGTGATCCGCGGCCTCGACGATCAGTGGCGCCAAGGCCTGTCTCCGTGGACCATCGTCGTCGAGGGTGACCGCATCTACGGCCGCGGCACGGCCGACAACAAGGGCCAGCACACCATCAACATCGCCGCCCTGCAGGCGGTCCTTGAGGAGCGCGGCGCGCTGGGTTTCAACTCGACCATCCTGATCGAAACAGGCGAGGAGACCGGTTCGCCCGGCCTCGCCGATTTCTGCCGTGCGCACAAGAATCTGCTGAAGGCCGACGCGCTGATCGGCTCGGATGGCCCGCGCCTGCAGCCGCACAAGCCGGCGATCTTCGGCGGCACGCGCGGCACCTTGAACTTCATCATGAAGCTCGACATGCGCGAGGGCGGCCATCACTCCGGCAATTGGGGCGGCCTGCTGGCCAATCCCGGCCTGATCATGGCGCATGCTCTATCCTGCATCGCCGACGGCCGCGGCCAGATCAAGGTGCCGGAATGGCGGCCCAAGACGCTCACCAATTCGGTGCGCATGGCGCTCGCCGGGTTGGAGATCGACGGCGGCCCCGACGGCCCGCAGATCGACCGCGACTGGGGCGAGGAGTCGCTGACGCCGCCGGAGCGGGTGTTCGGCTGGAACAGCTTCGAGGTGCTGGCCTTCAAGACCGGCAATCCCGACCGCGTGGTCAACGCCATCCCGCCCAGCGCCACCGCCTGGTGCCAGCTGCGCTTTGTCGTCGGCACTGATCCGAACGACATCCTGCCGGCGCTGCGCCGCCATCTCGACAAGCACGGCTTCCAGGCGATCGAGATCGCCTCGATGCGCGAGGTGCTGATGAACGCCACGCGGCTCGATCCCGACAGCCCCTGGGCCAAGATGGCGGTGGCCTCGATCGAGCGCACGACGGGCAAGAAGCCCGACGTGATCCCCAATCTGGGCGGCTCGCTACCCAACGAGGTCTTCGTCGATATCCTCGGCATGCCCACGGTCTGGGTGCCGCATTCCTACGCATCATGCAGCCAGCACGCGCCCAACGAGCATATGCTGGCGCCGGTGGCCCGCGAGGGCCTGCGGCTGATGACCGGGCTGTTCTGGGATCTCGGCGAGCAGGGGAGGCCGCGCTGATATGTGCGTAGCGGGTATGATCCGATCGGCGCGACGCCCCGTAAGTGAGGCATGCTTGCTGTCGCCCCCCGAGTTCCAGCGATACTTTTGCCCCACGTCTGGGGCAGAGCGGGGCCGGCCGTGAGCGACACCGCGCCGGTCGCCGCTTCCGTCGTCAAGCCGGGCGTGGACGACTCCGCCGAGCTGATCGAGGCGGTGGCGCGGCGCCGGGATCGCGCCGCTTTTGCCGAGTTGTTCCGGCGTTTCGCGCCCAGGGTAAAGGCGTTCGTGATGCGTTCCGGTGCTGATCCCGACATGGCTCAGGAGGTTGCGCAGGAGACGATGGTGCTGGTCTGGCGTCGGGCGGAAACGTTCGACCGGAGCCGTGGCGGGGCGGCCACCTGGATCTTCACCATGGCGCGGAACAAACGCATCGACCTCCTGCGCAGAGCCACTCACGCTGACTTCGACCCCGAGGACTACGTGCTGTTCTCGACCGAAGCGCCGGAGAGTGCCGACAGCGCCGCGATCGGCCGCGAGGTGCGCGAGCGCGTCGGCGTCGCGATGCAGCAGCTGACGCCGGATCAGATCGATGTGCTGCGCATGGCCTTCTTCCAGGAAAAGTCACATTCCGTGATTGCCAAAGAAATGAAGCTCCCTCTCGGTACCGTGAAGTCGCGTATTCGCCTGGCGCTGTCGCGCCTGCGCGAGGCGATGCAGAGTGAAGCCCCATGATACGCAACCCCGCACCGTCTGAGCTGCTGCTCGACTATACCAGCGGTACCCTGGCCGAGGGCCCGGCGCTGCTGGTCGCCAGCCATCTCGCCTACAGCGAAGAGGCGCGCGCGGATGTCGCCGCGCTCGAGGCGGTCGCCGGCGACATGTTGGCCTCGATGCCGGCTGAGGCGCTACCCGACGACGCCCTGGCCCGCGCCTTGGCGCGTATCGACGCGGAGCCGGCGCCGCCGCCGCCGATCCGGCCCAAGGACGACGCCATGCGCGTCGTCGGTACCGCGATCCCGGCGCCTCTTCGCCGCTACCTGCCGGAGGGCGCGCACTGGCAAGCGGCGTTGGGTGGCTTCGAGGAGATTGAGCTGCCGCTTGGCGACAATAGTTACCGTGCGACTGTCATACGCATGGCGGCCGGCCATGGCCTGCCTGCCCACCGCCATACCGGTAGCGAGTACACGCTGGTCCTTGCCGGCGGCTTCAGCGATGGCCACGGGCGCTTCGACCGCGGTGACATCTGCGTCGCGGACCCGTCCGTCGAGCACAAGCCGGTGGCCGATCACGACCAGCC